>NZ_SZWE01000001.1:2252994-2888489 GCF_009669325.1 Roseovarius bejariae | reverse complement strand
CGAGTTTGTTGCACGGGCTGATCATTCGCCAGTTTCGATTCCGAAGAATCTTCTCCGCAAGACTGATTTATACCACTGGTCCTGGACCTGGCTTGCGACACAATGCGAGATATTGGCCGTCCAAAAAACTGTCGAGGATCGCGAACAAACATTCCTTCTCAACGAGGTGCTTCGCTTCCTGAACCACCCCGGAACGGGTGTCGAGCGCTTCTCACAGATGGGATCGGGATGGAAGGATCTCGTCCAGGCCGTCACCAACAACGGAACGCTCAAGAAGACGGCCGCAGAGGTCGAGGAAGGCGTTGGGTGCTGGTTCGAAGAAGAACGCGACCTGAGCCTTCACCTATCCCGCCATGTCGGACAACCTGTTGAGACCATCATCGAGCGCAAGTTGAAAGATGACCCAGTCGCGCGTCTCAAGGCTGGCATTTCGCAGCTTGTGGATGATCAGTGCCTCGCGTCCACCTACCGGATACCCGACAGTGCAGCCGACATTGATGTCATAGCCGACCTGACGCGCAAGACCGTGTCCGCGGGTATGAAGATCAAGGCACCTCTTGACCGCAAATCCACGAAAGCGCGTGTCAATTGGCTCCTGAGAATGCTCAAGGAGGAGGATGACCGGATCATTATTCGGGCTCATTGGCCGGGGCGGGCTCCAGCGACGCAGGAGTCCCTGTCCGTGTTGCGTGAGAACCCGGACTCACTTCAGACAGAGAACAAAGATGCTGCGCCGCACGCATTCGAGGTGCTCCTGGTGGAGAGCCTCGGAAAGCGCTTTGCCGGCCGCCGCACATTCATCGAGGATATCGAACGCATCGTGCCCGACTTCTATGATCTCGTCGGACAGCACCTGCGGGCCTGGCGGGCGCCACCGCCGAGGCCCGTGAAGTCCCGCCCCGCGAGCATCGAGGAAGATGTGCTACAAGAAGATGAAGGCGATGTGGCCTCTGGGATAGTCGAAGGCTGACGACTGGTCGCCGTTCTCACGGTCCCGACTGAATACTCTGGATCGCCTTCCCCCAAACCGCGAAAAATGATCACGATTCTGGAATAGACAGCCTTCTCTGCCGCACATTTATCAGCAGATCTGATCACTCTTATTTCCGGGTAATCCTTTGGCTACTTGGGTCGTACTGATAAAGGTGCAGCGTGCCGCTTTGAATTAGTTGAACTGCCTCGCGCACATGCTCTGGCAGTATGTAAAACCATTCTCTTGGGTGAACTTTCTTACCAAACCGGTCAGTAATCGTTAGATTTGCTGGCCTCGCGGAATCGAAAAACCGGTGCAGTAGATCCTCGATCTTCATGCGGCTAAGATTCTTAAGATCATAGGTCGCGACAATTTCGACATCGGCCAGCAGGAAAGTCGGATCATTCCGCGCATCCGCTACGCGGCGTTTCACGTTCTGGGATGTGACGCCAATCTTGTGCAAAATGTTTCGGACCTCCTTGACCTCAGGACGGTCAGACTTGCTCCGGGCCACATAAATCGTCCCAGTCAGTTCGAGGGCGTCAGCCTGCCAGTCAGGATCCAGAGGTCCAATCCCAGGGCGATGTACATATCGAGCCGTCTTGTCCGCAGCGAGGGCCTTCCTTAGCGAAGACATAAGCGGGTCATTTTCCATCCCATTTGAAAAAACCAGACGAAGCCGGTGATCCGGCTTGCCACCCCGTCGCGAGAGCTCTGTCTTCTCGGCAACATAGGCCAGAAGACCACGATGGATGAAATAATCGCCTTCGTTAATCCGCAACTCCTGCCGGTCTTCAATCGGACTAACAGTCCGCTCACCACTGTCGAGGCGTTCTTGCATATCCAAGAACCCCTGCTCGAAAAGGTCGAAGTCGCGGCATGGGAACATGTCCGCCCGGTGCGCAGGCTGCTCGCGTTCAGCTGCTGGGGTTACATGGCGCAGGGCGACAGCTGCTTCCGGCAATTCCTCATCATCTTCGTCGAAAATGTCCTCAAGACTCTGCGGTATCTCGTCTTCGAGAGGATCCTCGCGCCAGTCGCGTGCCACCTCCGAAGGTTCGTCAGATAGCGCTTCGCCGCCCTGACTTGGAAGAATCGCGTGGCCGTAGCCCAAGAGCTTGTTACGATCAGCCGATATCATGGCATCGGTGGGGCTATTGCAGATACTCTGCCAGATCGTTCCCAGTTTCATCTCTTCGAGATCATGGCTGTTGCCGTTCGGTAGACGCCCCTGTGTCTCATAGAACGTATTCACCTCTGCCACGATCTCGGCGTTGAGTGCATCGGGCGGCGCCGCACCCGACGCACGTGGCTTCACATCAAGAAGGCCGAACTCATCCTCTTCATCGAAGATATCCTCGAGGCTCCGGTATCGCGGCATTCGGCTTTGCCCCCTCTACTCACCCGCTGCCTGAGCGCGCAGGTGCTCCGCTTTCTTGTTGCGAACGTAGGCATGCGCTTCGGCCAGGCGCTTTTCCAGACCATCCTCAGCATTCGGATTCGGTGGCCGCCCTTCCTGTGCCCTGAAGCGCTTGATGCGAGGCCAGAGCGCAAGCGCCTCTTTCTCGGTCATCTGAACCCTTTGGGCGATCATCGCGTTCTGGATGGTCTGCAGGAGCGGTGTATCGAGCGCGCGCGAGGCAACATCGAAGCCCTCCTTGAACGGGTTAATCGAGTCGATCAAATCGATATCGATTTCCCGAACGTTTACGAAGCGCTTCACCATGTCCATCAGAGAGAGATTTTCCTTGGCCTCATCATCCGTTTCGGTCTTGTTCGGATCTTCTTCCTGCGTCGCAGATTCAGCATCGCGCTTCGCCATTCCGATGATATTCATGCGCGCTGCAAGATCCTGACGGATAGCCTCGGTCTCATCATCATCGAGGTCCTCATAGCTCGACTCGACGATCTCGGTTAGAACCATCTGAGTTGCGACCTCCGGGGCGACATCGTCGCCGACAACACGGCGGTCCATCGCCTGGCAGGCCTTAGCCACCAGATCCTGCATGTCGTTTTCGACGATCGCCTGGGCTCGGGGCGTCGGTGGCTCCATCAGCCCACCAATCCCGATGTTGACCCGGCCCTCACTATCCACGTGAACCGGTTCGCGTATATCACCGTCCTCGCGGCGGTAGAACTTAAAGTTCGGCGCCAGCACCTGCTCCATGAGGAGTGCTCCCGAGATCGCCTTCAGCATGTCGTTGACGGCGTCTGCAACTACGGTTGTCTCCACCCCGGGCTCGGCCACCAGGTTCGTGAACTGGGCGTGTTTCTTGCCCGGCGCATCGCGGGTCGCGCGGCCGATGATTTGGACGATCTCAGTCAGGCTGTTCCGGTATCCGATGGTAAGGGCGTGCTCGCACCAGACCCAGTCAAAGCCCTCTTTCGCCATCCCGAGGGCGATGATGATATCCACCTTGTCCCGGTCCGCGGCATCATCCCGTTTCCCATCGGAGCCCGTGATCTCGCGCTGGAGCGCTGCCTTCACGGCATTCCGGCCGTCCCCGTCATCGACGAGGTCGGCGACCTTCAAAACGGTCCCGTCGTTGCGGCGCACCAGATCGAAACCGGTCTCTGGATCCTGGCCGATATGCGCGCCGATGGCATCAAGGATTTGTCCGACCTCATTGTGCTTATCATCGAAAGCCTCGGCGGACCCACGATGCGGGATATGAATGATGGTTTTCTGGTTCGTGTCGAGCACATCCTTGATCGCCGATATGTACCGCCCACGATAGAAGGCGTAGGATATTCCCAGCGATTTGAGATGTTTGTAGCCCTCGAGCTGCTCGTAATACGAGTAGGTGATCGACCGAAACTTCGCCTCGTCCTCGGGCCGCAGGACCGGAACACTGTCGCCGCGGAAATAGGATCCCGTCATTGCCATCACATGGGCTCGCTCGCGGGTCAGAACCCGGCGCAAGATTTCGCCCAGGCGATTATCATCGGCGGCGGCGACATGGTGGAACTCGTCGATCGCCAGGAGGCAATCATCGAAAGCCTCAACGCCTTGCTCACTCACGATCTTATCGAAAGCGAAACGAAAGGTGGCGTGTGTGCAGACGATGATCCGTGCATCGGATTCCATGAAAGCCTCAAAGGTCTTCACCTTCTGCGCGTTCGCCTTCGCCTCTTCTCCCGACAGGCAGAGGTTCCAGCGCGGCTCGACGTCCCAGTCGTGATAGAACCCATAGCTTTTCAGATCAGTGGATCGGAAAGAGCTGCCAATCGATGTCTCGGGAACAGCAACGATCACTTTTCGCACACCCTGGTTCTCGAGCTTGTCGAGCGCCACGAACATCAGGGCTCGGGATTTCCCCGCGGCCGGCGGAGCCTTAAGGAGCATGAATTGTGCTGCCCTTGCGTCGTAAACACGCGCCTGCATCGGGCGCATTCCCAGTGCATTAGACTGGGCGCTTCCAGAGGAGCCATAAGTCATGCGGATCAGGTCAGCCATTACGCCGCCTCCGTTTTCAGTTTCTCGACGCGGGCGGCATAGAGCTTGAAGAGCTTCTCCAGGCGCTCGGTGTCATTTTTGAATGGCCGGCCAATATACATCGCTTCGAGTAGCTCGTCGTTCTTGCGATGCACCTCGCGCAAATCTTCTGGCATCTTATCAGGATCATAAAGCTCGGCGATGGTTTTCGGATGATGCATCCACCTTGTTTTTAAGATCGCGCGCGCTGACGCATTCAAGGCTTCCAGCTGCTCTTCCGTGAAGCGCGGAATAGGGAACGTATTCCAGCCCAATGTACTGGAGTATCTAAAGTCAGATTTTAGCTTCCCACATACCGCTCCAATCCAAGCAATATGTAAACGTGAAGCTATCAAAGATATGCACCAGTCAGGAGCATCATAAAGAACAAAATTCAGATTTGACGCGATCGTATTTTGACCAACTCTCTCAAACGGCAAATATGGTCGGCGCTCTGAGGTCACGCTGGGAACAAATATTGCATGATTTTTCTGCCTACCCGACTCGAAAAGGAACTTATACGGGTCATCTGCCAAGTCCCGTGTGTCTTTCCTTGTGCTTGCTTTTCTAAAATCTCTTACCGCGCGCAGCCTGGCATTTACCTCTTTATTACGAGACCATAGTTGCTTTGTATCCTCCGTTAACCAAAGACAATATCTTTCAATACCCCGAATTACCTCTTGCGACCCCATAAATTGAAGAACATATTTTTTGGCAGAGGAGTCGGATTTTATGAGCGCTTCTGCTTCATCCCGTGAGAGAATTAGATTTCCTCCATCACCAGGCATATTGCCAAACTTCATCTCCGGTAGATTGAAGATGGATGAGGATGACCTTTTCACATACACCTCGGGCATATTTAACAGGTAACTGTTAATGTTTGATGCTTTGGTTTCCAGAGTTCCGTTAAATAACCTCTTTGGTTGTTGGGATTTATTGCGAATACCTACTATGACACACATAACCGCGGCATTAGCAGCTGCATTATTTCGCCATTTGAATGTTCGATGAGCAAATCCAATTTCCCGAGATCTTTCGAGAATTAGTGGCCATATTGTTGAAACCGCATCACCCTGAGCTATCGAATTCGTTGCCACCAGCGCCGCCTGCGCAGAGCGTTCTTCGATATACTGACCGGCTTTGTAGAACCAACCAACGACATAGTCGAAAGCCTTGTAATTTCGGCCTACGCTACTGAACAAATAGTCTTTGTCAGCTTTGTGATGAGGTTCTTGTTGTGCCTTTCCAAGGAAGGGTGGATTCCCGGCGATGTAAACCTCTTCATCCTTTCTCGGAGGTGGGCATACTTCTTCCCAATCGAGACGAAGAGCATTCCCACGAACGATATGACCCCCGTCACGTAATGGGAGGGCTTCGGCTGCAGCCCCGAACAGCTCAGCCATGGCCGCATTGGATTGATATTCTGCGATGAAAAGCGCGAGCTTCGCAGTCTCGGCGCCGAAATCGGTCAGTTCGATCCCATGGAAATTAGCCAAAGAGATTGATGACCACATCTGCACCTGCGTCTGGCCACTCAAATCTCCCAGCCGAGCAAGGATTCTCATCTCCCGTTCGCGCAACTGGCGGTAAGCAACGACAAGGAAATTCCCAGACCCGCAGGCGGGATCAAAAACGTGGATCCGGCCAAGTCTTTCGAGGACCTTTTTCAGGGCGTTGGGTTTATCCCAAGTCTTCTCGATGGAAGCGTCCAGGTCATCGAGGAAGAGCGGACCCAGGACTTTCAAGATATTCGGCACTGAGGTGTAGTGCATTCCAAGCTCGCCGCGGGCCTTTGGGTCCGCGATCGACTGGATCATCGATCCGAAAATGTCCGGATTGATCTCCTGCCAGTCGAGCCGCGCGGCATCCTGGAAATACCCCCAGGCGATCTTGTCGAACTCAGGGCAGTCGATGTGGTCGGAGAAAAGACCGCCGTTCACGTACTCGAGCTCATGGGTCCAGGTCGGGAGGTCCTCGCGTGCATCGCGAGGGAGGTTCATCGCCTCGAAGGCATGAACAATCGCAATATGTGCTTCTGCGCCTTTTTCGCCTGCGTGGTTCACCACAAGACGGGTGAACTGGTCCTTTGAGAAGATCCCAACATCCTCGGCAAAAAAGCAGAAGACCAAACGGGTCATGAACTGGTTGAGGTCGTGGCGGCGTGCCTCGTCCGCCCAACCCGGGTTTTTCCTCAGTAGAGCGTCATAAAGCTTGGCGAGCTTACCGGTCGCTTTGACATCGACTTCGTTTTCTTCAGCTGCCTTGTATCGGGTCATACCGGCCGCTGGCAGGAAAAACCCGAAATGATGATGCATTTCGCTGTACGGGCATCGCAGCGTCTCACCTGATGCCAGATGCTCGGCTACGAGATCCACACCGTCTGTAGTGATCAGGATGGCTGGTTTATGCTTCGCGGTGTTCTTGTCCGCGCGAAGCTGCTCGAGAGCCCCTTCGAAATCGCCGAGTTCGGCCGGGGCGTAGTAGAACTTCTTGCTTAGCAGAACAGCGCGCGGCAACTTGGAGCGGTTCAGAGAGCGCTTCCCAGGGCGGAGCTTCGATACTGTTGCCTTTGCGTTGCCTGTAGCGGCTGCAAAGCCATAGGCGAATTCTTCCGAGTCGAACGGTGTGAGAACAAGCTCTTCGAGCGCATCGGAGACTTCAGACGGGTTCATGGGCGGTACTTCCTGGTCGGTTGATCCTCACGAGGTAGGACAGAACCGGAAAACAAACGAATTAAAGACTGTCATCGAGACGTTATCCGTCACCCGGATAAATTGCAAAGGCTTGAAGTAAGGCCACTTTTCTCGAGCGCCCGGGTCCATCTGCCAAGAGTTGCCGAGAACGGCGGATTGATCTCACCCCCCTTGTGGAATGTCCGGATTTGGACTATATATCCAGATCAGAACGGAGGCCAGCCATGACCATTCTTAAACTTCCCGAGCAGGCTGGAGCGGAGCCTGTCCCGCAGTCAATCGACGCCACGGCGCGCCGACGCGTGAGCGGCCCGGGCTTGCGGACCTTTCTGGCGATAACCGACCGCTACGGCATCTCGACGCGCGACCGGGTAATCCTCTTGGGCGAGCCCTCGAACTCAACCTATCACGAGTGGGTTAAGAAAGCCCTCGCAGAGGCGCCACTGGCGCTGCCGCTCGACACGCTGACCCGGATTTCCGGCATTTTGGGCATTCACAAGGCTCTGGGCATCATTTTCCCCGTAGAGGCCGAGGCAATGACTTGGCTCAAGGGGCCGCACCGCGGTGAGGTTTTCGGCGGACAAGCCCCGGTCGAGGTAATGATCGAGGGTGGCCTCGACGGCATTCTTACGGTTCGGCGCTACCTCGATGGCTGGCGTGGCGGGCTGCGCGGCGGCCCCGGCGAAGGCGCGGATATCGAGCCGGTGTCTGAGACGGACCTCGTGTTCACGTGACGCGCCTTTCCGATGCGCCGGAGCGCACGCACCGCCTGATCCCGTCGCGCTTCCCGCCGATCGATGCGTTTGAAACGGTGACGAGCGCGGGCGATCTCGAGCCCGTCCTCGAGCTTGAAGGCTGGACCAACGACCGCCTCGTGGCGCCGCGGCTCAAGCGGCTTCCGAAATCGGAATGGGTTTACGGTCGCGCCAATGCCAGTGTTGTCATGGCCGCATTCCTGCACGGCGCCCCGCAGGGCACCCGCTTCGCCGGACCCGACCTGGGCGCCTGGTATGCGTCAAGCGCGCTTGAGACCTCGGTCCTGGAGGTGGTGAGCGGCATTCGCCGCGAGATCGCGCTAAGCGCACTGGAGCAGAAGACCGAAGAGTTGCGCGAATACACCGCGCGCCTCGAAGGCAGCTTCGTAGATATCCGCGGCACACGCCCCGACCTGCACGATCCGGACCCTGCGAACTATCCGGCGAGCCAGGTCTTCAGCCGGTCCGTCAGGACGGGTCCGCATGACGGGATCACCTATGACAGCGTGCGTCATTCGGGCGGTGTGAACTGGGTGTCCTACCGACCCAGCCGGGTTCAGGACGTGCTCAAGGCCCGGCATTTCCGTGTCGTTGTGCCGCGTTCGGGAAAGGTCGTCGTGGAGAAGATGCGCGCCGACACCTGATCAATCGCCCACCGTAGGGAATGCGTTGCCGCCACGTACAAGGCCCTATGCATGAAGTGCGTGGGGTAAGGCAGCAACTTCGAAATCTTCCGCCGATAACACGATCGATTCAGACGAGGGGCTCTGTTCGGCGAGTTCGCAGTTTCCCGAAATCCCGATCAGTCACTTTTGAGCGCACCGGTCTATCCAAAGATGTATGTACCTCGCCTTTTGCGCAGTGCGTTTCCAAGCCAGCTGGCTTCTGTCGTTTTCTGTCTACTCCCACCTGCTGGGAAGAAACAAGCGACCAAGGGAAACATTATGAGGCTTTTGACGAACAACACGGCTGCGAGTGCAACAGAGTACGGCCGTATGGCCAGACTAATCGGCATAGTGGCAATCGGCGCTGTGTTTTCATACGGGACCACGGCCGAAGGAGCTGGTGCTGATAGCGAAACCGAAGGCGGTTCAGAACAAATCACGACCATCGACTGCTATGACGCCGGCTCTGTGGGGTTGGTCGGTAATGCCGGCATTTGCGATGGCATGCTCATCGTTGACGACACAGCGCTGCGCGCAGTGGCGTCCAGTGAAGCAGGCGGCGATGAAAGCTATGCAATCACTGGTCCCGACCATAACGCCTACACCTTCGCCGATTCCGCGTACAACGTCTTCACCGGACAGGCGACGAATTTCGCCGCTCTTTTTCAGCGTGACGCGGATTTCAACGACGACATAGGCTACTGGGATACGTCGAGCGTGACGGATATGTCCAACATGTTTGAAAGCGCTGAATCCTTCAATCAAGACATCAGCGATTGGGATACATCGAGCGTGACCAATATGATCGGCATGTTCCAGCGTGCCAACTCTTTCAACCAGGACATCGGTGGATGGAACACATCAAGCGTGACTGATATGTTCGGTATGTTCCAACTGGCCAATTCCTTCAATCAGGACATCAGTGGATGGGATACCTCGAACGTGACGCGTACGTCTTTCATGTTTAGAGAAGCGACCACTTTTAACCAGGACATCAGTGGTTGGGATACGTCGCGTGTGAAGGCGATGAGCGGTATGTTCAACAGCGCTGAATCCTTCAAACAGGACCTGTCTGGGTGGACTGTCAATCCGAACGTGACCGCGTGCTGGACCTTCGCCGATTACAGCGATGCACTCACACCGCCCGGCTTCTCGAACTGCACCCCGTAAGAGGGAATGCATACAAAACAGAGCAACGCCGCCTTCGGGCGGCGTTTTTCTTTGTACACAGCGGCTGAGTTTCCGCCACGAAGCGGCCTACTCGAGCCGAGCGTGAGGGTTTGGCAAAAAGCCATTTGTATTTCGTGGGCCAAATAAGAGATGTCCGGATCCATACCTGAATGACTGCTACGTGTGATCGACCCGCGTTAGGTTTTGAATGCGCCCATTTTCTGATCACCCAGGTGACTTTCGCGTCAGACTATAGATTTGCGCGCCAATTTGCATGCTCGCTTCTTGCTCAGAGGCCACCAAATTGTCATTCCGACTTGAATGAGTGAAAAGCTAACAATCGTCGTTGTCGAAGAGGATCGAGAGCGCGCAATCGCGATCATCGATGCTCTGAAGGACAGTTTGGACTGCGATGTCTTCGTGATCTCTGGGGCCACGGGAGTTGGTCGCAAAATTGCGGCGCATGCGCCCGATATTGTACTGATCGACATAGACAATCCAACGCGCGACATGCTGGAAGAACTTACGCTCGCCTCGGGCCCATTGGAGCGCCCGGTGGCGATGTTCGTGTCGGGCGCAGCGGGCGAACTGGCCCAGACCGCGATCGAGGCGGGGGTCTCGGCCTATG
Source organism: Roseovarius bejariae (assembly GCF_009669325.1). NCBI lineage: Bacteria > Pseudomonadati > Pseudomonadota > Alphaproteobacteria > Rhodobacterales > Roseobacteraceae > Roseovarius > Roseovarius bejariae. The sequence goes on along the minus strand of NZ_SZWE01000001.1, from coordinate 2,878,130 downwards.
TGGTCGACGGGCTATCGCCCGAACGCATAAAGCCCGTAATGGATACCGCCATCGCGCGGTTTAGCATGGTGCGACAGATGCGCAGCGAGCTGGCCGAAACCCGGCGGGCGCTGGAAGAGCGCAAGGTAATCGACCGCGCCAAGGGGCTTTTGATGAAGGCCAAGGGCATTGATGAAGACGCGGCCTATGCCCTGTTGCGCAAAACGGCAATGGACCAAGGGCGCCGCGTGGCGGACGTGGCGGAGGCTCTCGTGACGGCATCGGGGCTATTGCGATGAAGACAGTCGATATTTCCGTGGCTTATATGCCCTTGGTGGATGCCGCCCCCTTGATCGTTGCCCAAGAAATGGGTTTTGCCGAAACCGAAGGCACTTCGCTGGACCTTATTGCCGCGCCGTCATGGTCATCAGTGCGCGATATGCTGGCCTTTGGACGCGTGGACGCTGCGCATCTGCTCTCGCCGGTGCCGGTGGCCATGGCCTTGGGTCTTGGTGGGGTGTCGACGCCGATTTCGGCGGTGTCGATCCTGTCGGCCAATGGCAATGTTCTGGGGGTTGGACGCGCCATGGAAGAGACTTTGCGCGCCTCAGGATATGATTTTGATTTCAATGATCCGGTGAAGGCCGCCGCCGCGCTATCCTGCGTGCGCGAGGGGCCGATCACCTTTGGCGTACCGTTTCCGTTTTCCATGCATGTGGAGCTTTTGCGCTACTGGTGTGCGCACACGGCTTTGGGCGACGACGGCATTGATATTCGCACGGTGCCGCCACCCTTGATGGCCGAAGCGCTGGCCGCCGGAGATATTGACGCTTTTTGCGTGGGCGAGCCTTGGGGATCGGTCGCGGTGGACCGGGGGCTTGGGGCGCTTTTGCTGCCCGGAAAGGCGATCTGGGGCTTTGCGCCGGAAAAGGTTCTGGCCGTGCGCACCGATTGGGCCGAAACCGAACCCAACCTGTTGGGCCGCCTGATGCGGGCTGTATGGCGCGCGGGGCGCTGGCTTGGCCACCCGGACAGCCGGAGCACGGCGGGCGAAATCCTGTCGCGCAAGGCCTATTTGGATGTTCCGGCGGAATTGATCGACCGGGCGCTTTCGGGCCATTTGACGGTGTCAGGGAGCGGCGAGCAACGCGAAGTCGCGCATTTCATCGAGTTCCACGCCGGAGCTGCAACTTTTCCGTGGCGCAGTCAGGCCAAGTGGATTGCCCATCAACTGCAACAACGGCACAAGGTAATTGATGCGATCTCGTTGGCGCAAGCGGCGGCTGCATTCCGCAGCGACCTGCACCGCCGCCACTTGGACGCGACCGGTGCGGATCTGCCCGGGGCGTCGGAAAAACTGGAAGGCGCGATTCGTCGTACAACCGCCGTTGCGTCGATGAAAGGCGGGATCAGCCTGTTGCCGGATGCGTTTTTCGATGGCCAAACTTTTGATCCAAGCGAATTTGACTGATGATTTTTTAAGCAAACGCCGCTGCGACGTCACTGTGCCGGGCCCGATTTTCAAGCTTTCCGCGATTTTTGCTTTGCCAGAATGCTGCGCTGCCGCATGATGGTTGCATCAGCACACAACGGGGTGAGCTGATCCGAATTTTCCCACCGACAGGGACTTCATGAGCAAGGCCGCTCGCGCACCACTGGTTTTCAGTGGGCTGTGCAGTGGCCTTTTTTGCGTTTGCCCGGGCCTCCTCCTTCCGACCCGGGAGCAACGAAAGGAAAAACGATGAAAAACCTTCTTTTTGGGCTGGCCGCCTCGACCGCTTTGCTGAGCCCAGCCTTCGCCGACATGCTGGAGCTGGAAAAAGACGAACTGACCTTCGGGTTTATCAAGCTGACGGATATGGCGCCGCTCGCCGTGGCCTATGAAAAGGGCTACTTTCTCGACGAGGGCCTGTTCGTAACGCTGGAGGCCCAGGCCAACTGGAAAGTGCTGCTGGATGGCGTGATCGACGGCCAGTTGGACGGCGCGCACATGCTGGCCGGTCAGCCACTGGCCGCCACGATCGGGTTCGGCACCGAGGCGCATATCATCACGCCGTTTTCCATGGACCTGAACGGCAACGGCATCACCGTGTCTAACGAGGTCTGGGACAAGATGCTGCCGCATATCCCCAAGATGGAGGATGGCCGTCCGCAGCACCCGATCAGCGCAGAGGCACTGGCCCCGGTGGTCGAAGAGTTCAAAAACGAAGGTAAGCCCTTCAACATGGGCATGGTCTTCCCGGTCTCGACCCATAATTACGAGCTGCGCTACTGGCTGGCGGCCGGCGGGCTGCACCCGGGCTATTACAGTCAGGAAAACATTAGCGGCCAGATCAATGCCGATGTCTTTCTGTCCGTGACGCCGCCGCCGCAGATGCCTGCAACTTTGGAGGCTAGAACAATCCACGGCTATTGCGTGGGCGAGCCTTGGAACCAGCAAGCCGTGTTCAAAGGGATCGGTGTTCCGGTGATCACCGATTACCAGCTGTGGAAGAACAACCCCGAAAAGGTTTTTGGGATCACCGCCGAGTTCGCTGAGGAAAACCCGAACACCACGCTGGCCTTGACGAAGGCGCTGATCCGTGCCGCGCAGTGGTTGGATGAGAACGACAACGCCAACCGCCCCGAGGCGGTCGAGATCCTGAGCCGCCCGGAGTATGTCGGCGCCGATTACGAGGTGATCGCCAATTCGATGACCGGGTTCTTTGAATTCGAGAAGGGCGACAAGCGCGACATTCCCGATTTCAATGTCTTCTTCCGGTACAACGCGACCTATCCGTTCTACTCGGACGCCATCTGGTACCTGACGCAGATGCGCCGCTGGGGCCAGATTTCCGAACCCAAGTCCGATAGTTGGTATGACGAGGTCGCCAAGTCAGTCTACAAGCCCGAAATCTACCTTGAAGCAGCAAAAATGCTGGTTGACGAGGGGCTGGCGGATGAAACGGACTTTCCTTGGGACAGCGATGGTTACAAGGCCGCGACGCCTGCCACGGATATCATTGACGGTATCCCCTACGACGGCCGCGCGCCCAACGCCTATCTCGACAGCTTGCCGATTGGCCTGAAGGGCGAACAGCGCGTTGTCGGCACCGAGGTCGAAGGCTGACCAAAGCGTTGCATCGCGCCTTGCCCTCAAAGGCGCGGTGCACCCGATACCTGACATCAAGGACTATTCCCATGACAACCGTCGACCCCGATTTCGCAAATGCAGAGGCACGAGAGGCCCGCAGGGCCCGTGTCTTTACCCGCATCAACGCCGCCGATAAATGGTTTCAGGTGCTTGGCCTGAGCTGGATGACCCCGGTTCTCAAGGCCGTGGCCGGTGACAACCCACAAGCCCAGGCCAAGGAAATCTGGCGCCTTCTGGCGGTGCCCCTCCTTGCTATTTGTGCCTTTCTGCTTCTTTGGGGCAGCTTGGCCCCCAAGGTGGAAACATCGCTGGGCGCGGTGCCCGGACCGGCGCAGGTTTGGACAGAGGCGGTGAACCTGCATGAAGACGCGCATGCCAAGGCCGAAAAACGCGTCGCATTCCAGGCCAAAGTCGATCAGCTCAACGAACGCCTGATTGCCAATGGCCGCGAACCCAAGGAGCGCGCCTACACCGGCGCCCCCAGCTATTACGAGCAAATCTGGACTTCGATCCAGACCGTGTTCTTTGGCTTTCTCCTGGCCACGGTGGTTGCGGTGCCGCTGGGCATTCTGGCCGGTCTCTCGCCCACCGCGAATGCCGGGCTGAACCCGCTGATCCAGATCTTCAAACCAGTCTCGCCTTTGGCATGGTTGCCCATCGTGACGATGATCGTCTCGGCGCTGGCGGCGACCGAAGGCGGGCTGTTCGCCAAGAGCTTTATCATCTCAGCGGTCACCGTGACGCTGTGTTCGCTTTGGCCGACGCTGATCAATACCGCGCTGGGCGTGGCAAGCATCGACAAGGATCTGGTCAATGTCTCGAAGGTTCTGAAAATGAACACTTGGACCAAGATCACCAAGCTGGTCCTGCCCTCAGCCCTGCCGTTGATCTTTACCGGGCTGCGCCTGTCGCTGGGTGTGGGTTGGATGGTTTTGATTGCTGCCGAGATGTTGGCCCAGAACCCCGGGCTTGGCAAATTCGTCTGGGATGAATTCCAGAACGGCTCAAGCTCCAGCCTTGCCAAGATCATGGTTGCGGTCTTCACCATCGGGATCATCGGCTTCTTGCTGGATCGGGTGATGTATGCGCTGCAATCGCTTTTCACCTTCTCGAATAACCGGTGAGCGCCATGAGCATTTTGAAGTTCGATAACGTCAGCAAATCCTTCGGCGAAGGCACCCATAAGACGGATGTCCTCAAGGACGTCGGCCTTGAGGTCGCGGAAGGCGAGTTCCTCGTGATCCTTGGTTTCTCGGGCACCGGCAAGACCACATTGATCAACCTGATGGCGGGGCTGGAAAGCCCCACCAAGGGCACGGTGACCTTCAAGGGCGCGCCGATCACCGGGCCGGGACCGGAACGCGGGGTGATCTTTCAAAGTTATTCGTTGATGCCGTGGTTGACGGTCAGTGGCAACGTGGGCCTTGCCGTGGATACGGTTTTCCCTGACCTCAGAAAGACCGAAAAGGCCGAAAAGGTCGCGCATTACGTGGATATGGTGGGGCTGAGCCATGCCGCCACGCGCCGCCCGGCGGAATTGTCGGGCGGGATGCGGCAGCGGGTGAACGTGGCCCGCGCGCTGGCCATGAGCCCCGAGATGTTGCTTCTTGATGAGCCGCTTTCGGCGCTGGATGCCCTGACGCGGGCCAATCTGGCCGACGAGATCGAGCATATCTGGGAAGCCGACAAGAAGACCTGCGTTCTGATCACCAATGATGTGGACGAGGCGATCATCCTGGCCGACCGGATCATCGCTCTAAACCCGGATGGCACGCTGGGCGAGGAATTCGCCGTCTCCATTCCGCGCCCGCGTGACCGCAGCGCAATGAACACCGATGACACCTTCAAACGGCTGCGTGCAGAGGTGACGAAATACCTGATGGATGTGGGGATCGAGGCCAAGGTGGAAGGCACTCGGCAATTGCCGGATGTGACGCCCATTCATGGCGTACCGACCGCAGTGCAGGACGCGCAAAAGGGCCTAATCGAGTCGCGCTTTTTGGATTTCTCGCAATTGCACAAGGTGTACCCGACACCCAAGGGGCCGCTGACCGTGGTCGAGGATTTCGATCTCAAGATCGACCGGGGCGAGTTCATTTCCCTGATCGGGCATTCGGGCTGTGGCAAATCCACGGTTCTGACCATGGCCGCCGGTCTGAACGAGATTTCCAAGGGTGCGATCAAGCTGGATGGCCGCCATGTGGAGGGGGCCGACCCAGAGCGCGCCGTGGTGTTCCAGTCGCCCAACCTCTTCCCGTGGCTTTCGGCGCGCGAGAACTGCGCCATCGGGGTGGACAAGGTCTATCCCCGGGCGTCGCAGGCCGAGCGTCAGGATGTGGTGGAATACTACCTCGAACGCGTGGGCCTGGCCGATGCGATGGACAAGCCCGCCTGCGACATGTCGAATGGCATGCAGCAGCGCGTCGGCATTGCCCGCGCCTTTGCGCTCTCTCCCAAGTTGCTGCTGCTCGATGAGCCGTTCGGCATGCTCGACAGCCTGACGCGCTGGGAATTGCAGGAAGTGCTGATGGAGGTCTGGTCACGCACCAAGGTCACTGCGATCTGCGTCACCCATGACGTGGACGAGGCGATCCTGCTGGCGGACCGAGTGGTGATGATGACCAACGGCCCACAGGCCACGATTGGCAAGGTCACATCAGTCGACCTGCCACGTCCCCGCACACGCAAGGCGTTGTTAGAGCACCCCGATTACTATGCCTACCGGCAGGAGGTGCTTGATTTCCTTGAAGAGTATGAACACGGCGCCAAGCCGAAGAAACCGGCCACCAAGGCCATGGCAGCGGAGTGAACCCATGACACAGAAACTCGTCATCATCGGAGCCGGCATGGCCTCAGGCCGGGTGATCGAACATTTGGTCGAAGAAAATGCCGGGGCCTATGACATCACGCTTTTCAATGCCGAGCCACGCGGTAACTACAACCGCATCATGCTGTCGCCCGTGCTGTCCGGCGACAAGACATATGAGGAGATCGTCACGCATGATGACGATTGGTATGACCAGCATGGCGTGACCTGCCGCTTTGGTGAACATGTGCTGCGCATCGACCGCGAGATGAAGGTGGTCGAAGGGCAAAACGGCCACGTGCCCTATGACAAGCTGATCATCGCGACCGGCTCGGCCCCATTTATCATCCCCGTTGAGGGCAATGATTTGCCCGGCGTGATCACATACCGCGATCTGGACGATACCAACGCCATGATCGACGCCGCCAAACAGGGCGGAAAGGCGGTAGTGATCGGTGGCGGGCTTCTGGGGCTTGAAGCCGCCGCAGGGCTGGCCGAGCGCGGCATGGAGGTGACCGTGCTGCACCTGATGGGGCACCTTATGGAACGGCAGCTGGACGAGGCCGCCGCATACCTCCTGCGTCGTGATCTGGAAAAGCGCGGCATCACCATCATGACCCAGGCCTCGACCGCCGCCATTCTGGGCGAGGACCGGGTCGAAGGCGTCATGCTGGAGGACAATACCGGGCTCGAGGCCGATCTGGTCGTCATGGCGGTGGGCATCCGGCCCGAAACCCGGCTGGCTACGGATGCCGGGCTCGAGGTGGCGCGGGGTATCGAGGTGAATGCGCAGATGCAGACCTCGGACCCGGATATCTACGCCGTGGGCGAATGCGTCGAGTATGACGGGCATCTTTTCGGTCTTGTCGCGCCGCTCTACGACCAGGCCAAGGTGCTGGCCCATGCGCTAATGGATCAACCCGACGCCTTCGTCGTCAAGGATATCGCCACCAAGCTCAAGGTCACCGGCTGCGATCTGTTCTCCGCCGGGGATTTCGCCGATGGCGAAGGCCGCGAGGACATCGTGTTCCGCGATCCGTCACGCGGCGTCTACAAGCGGCTGGTGATCGAAGACGACCGGCTAGTCGGCGCAGTGATGTATGGCGACACGGCCGACGGCAACTGGTTTTTCGGTCTGATCAAGGACGGCACCGAGATTGACGAGATGCGCGAGACGCTGATCTTTGGTCCCGCCTTTCAGGGGGGTGACCAGGCGGACCCTCTCTCAGCCGTTGCAGCCTTGCCGCGTGATGCGGAGATCTGCGGCTGCAACGGCGTTTGCAAGGGCAAGATCGTGGACGCGATCGAGGGTGGCGCAACCGATCTGGGCGCGGTCAAGGCACAGACCAAGGCCAGCGCCTCCTGCGGGACCTGCACCGGGCTGGTGGAGCAGCTTTTGCAGGTGACCTTGGGCGATGACTTCGAAGCGCCCACGGCGCAGCCCATATGCGGCTGCACCGATCTCACCCACGAGGATGTGCGCCGGTTGATCAAATCGCAGGAGCTAAAATCGCAGGCGGCAGTTTGGCAGGAGTTGGGCTGGAAAACGCCCAATGGCTGCCATGTCTGCCGCCCTGCAGTGAATTTCTACCTACTGGCGGATTGGCCGCTGGAGTATCAGGACGATCCGCAAAGCCGTTTCGTCAACGAACGCAAACACGCCAATATCCAGAAGAACGGCACCTTTTCCGTGGTGCCGCGCATGTGGGGCGGGATCACCAACCCGGATGAACTGCGCGCCATTGCCGACGCGGCCGACAAATACGACGTGCCCACCGTCAAGGTCACCGGCGGGCAGCGTATTGACCTTCTGGGCGTGAAAGGCGAGGACCTGCCCGCGATCTGGGCCGATCTGAACAAGGCTGGTCTGGTCTCGGGCCATGCCTATTCCAAGGGGCTGCGCACGGTTAAAACCTGTGTCGGCACCGATCATTGCCGCTTTGGCACGCAGGACTCGACCGGGCTTGGCATCAAGCTGGAACAGGCGCTTTGGGGGTCATGGACCCCGCACAAGGTCAAGCTGGCGGTCTCGGGCTGTCCGCGCAACTGCGCCGAGGCGACCTGCAAGGATGTGGGCATCGTCTGTGTCGACAGCGGCTATCAGGTCGGTGTCGGCGGCGCGGCGGGCATGGATGTGAAAGAGACCGAGCGGCTGGTGGACGTGGCCACCGAAGACGAGGCCATCGAATGGACCGTGGCCTTTGTCCAGCTCTACCGCGAAAACGCCAAATACCTGGACCGCCCCTATAAATGGCTGGCCAAGGTCGGTCTGGACTGGGTCAAGGAAACGCTTGCCGACGCCGGGGAACGCGCGCGGCTGGTGGCGGCTTTCGAGCTGTCGCAGAGCATCTATCGCAAGGACCCCTGGGCCGAGCACGCGAAACAGGCCGAGCGGTTCCAGCCGCTGGCCGATCTGACACTGGAGGCCGCGGAATGAGCTGGATCGACATTTGTGCGCTTGACGACATCCCGCTGCGCGGCGCGCGCAAGCTGAAAACCGCGCTGGGATGCGTGGCCGTTTTCCGCACCTCTGAGACGGAGGTTTTTGCCGCCGCCGACCGCTGCCCCCACAAGGGCGGGCCGCTGTCTGAAGGCATCGTTCATGGCCAATCGGTGACATGCCCGCTGCATAACTGGGTGTTTGACCTGAATACCGGTCAGGCCCAGGGCGAAGATGGTCAGATCGCGACCTACAAGCTGCGCATCGAAGGCGACCGCGTGCTGATCGACGGGGCGCGGCTCACCGCAAGGAGTGCAGCGTGATGGATGGGTCTGGCCTGCCGGAAACCCGCTCCACCTGCCCCTATTGCGGGGTGGGCTGCGGCGTGCTGCTGCGCCCGGACGGGCAAGGCGGGATGGATGTGCGCGGCGATCCCGATCACCCGGCCAATCACGCGCGGCTCTGCTCCAAAGGCTCGGCGCTGGCCGAAACCATCGGGCTGGAGCATCGCCTTCTGGCGCCGCGCGTCGACGGGCGGGACTGCGACTGGGACAGCGCGCTGCAACATGTGGCGGACCGGTTTTCCGACACCATCGCGCGGCATGGGCCCGACAGTGTCGGGTTTTACGTCTCAGGCCAGTTGCTGACCGAGGATTACTATGTCGCAAACAAGCTGATGAAAGGCTTCATCGGCTCGGCCAATATCGACACCAATTCGCGGCTCTGCATGGCGTCCTCGGTCGCGGGGCACAAACGCGCCTTTGGCACGGATACGGTGCCGGGCACCTATGAGGATCTGGACGCGGCGGATCTCGTGGTCCTGGTCGGCTCCAACCTCGCCTGGTGTCATCCGGTGCTCTATCAACGCCTGCTGGCGGCGCGCAAGGCCCGCGGCACCAGGATCGTGGTGATCGACCCGCGCCGCACAGCCACCTGCGACAGTGCAGACATGCATCTGGCGCTGGCGCCGGGCAGCGATGTGGCGCTGTTCAACCGACTGCTCACCACGCTTTACGAAGGCGGGGCGCTCGATGCCGGCTATCTGCGCCAGACCAACGGGTTCGACCGCGCGATCGAGACCGCATTCAGCGACGATGCGCGCGTGACCGGCCTGTCCCCCGATAGGATCGAGGCATTCTGCGAGCTGTGGATGCGGACCGAAAAGGTGGTGACGATCTATAGCCAGGGGGTGAACCAGTCCAGCTCTGGCTCGGACAAGGTCAACGCCATTCTGAACTGTCACCTTGCCACCGGCCGCATCGGCAAGCCCGGCATGGGGCCGCTTTCGGTCACCGGGCAGCCCAATGCCATGGGCGGGCGCGAGGTGGGCGGGCTGGCCAATATGCTGGCCTGTCATCTCGATCTGGAAAACCCCGATCACCGCGCCGCGGTGCGCAGCTTCTGGGATGCGCCGCAGATGCCCGATGCGCCGGGGCTCAAGGCGGTGGACATGTTCCGCGCCGTGGGCGACGGGCGGATCAAGGCGCTCTGGATCATCCATACGAACCCCGCCGTGTCGATGCCCGAGGCCGACGCGGTGCGCGATGCCATAGCAGGCTGCGATTTCACCGTGGTCAGCGACATCACCGCCGCCACGGACACGGCGCGTCTGGCCGATGTGTTGCTGCCTGCCACGGCCTGGGCGGAAAAGGAGGGCACGGTCACCAATTCCGACCGGACGATCAGCCGCCAACGCAGCGTTCTGCCGGCCCCGGGCGCGGCACGGCCCGATTGGGCCATCCTGGCCGAGCTGGGGCGGCGCATGGGGTTTGACCGGGCCTTCGACTATGCCAGCCCGGCCGAGATTTTCCGCGAATACGCCACGTTGTCGGGGATTGCGGGCCAGTTCGGGCGCGATTTCGATATCTCGGGGCTGGCGCGGATGACCGACGCGGCCTATGCCGGGCTTGTGCCGGTCCGCTGGCCGGTCACGGCGATGCGCGCGGGCGGGCGCTTCTTTGCCGATGGCGGGTTTTTCCACGCTGATGGCAAGGCGCGCTTCGTGCCGGTGAGCTATCGAGCGCCCGCCTCAAAAACCGGGCCGCGCTATCCGTTTCGGCTCAATACCGGGCGGTTGCGAGACCAGTGGCACACCATGACCCGCACCGCGCTCAGCCCGCGCCTGGCGGCGCATATGCCGGAACCCTTCATCGAGCTGCACCCCGAGGATGCAGCAGCCCAAGGCATCGCGCCTGCCGACCTTGTACAGGTCCAAAGCCCGCATGGGCGCGCCATTCTGCGCGCGCGCATCACCGACAGCGTGCAGCCTGGTCAGGTCTTTGCCCCGATGCATTGGACCGGGGAAACCGCGCCATCGGCGCGGATCGACGGGCTGGTCGCCGCAGAGACCGACCCGGTCTCGGGCCAGCCGGAAAGCAAGGCCAGCGTCGTGGCCCTGTCGCGGTTCAAAGCCGCCTGGTATGGCTTTGCCGTGTCGCGTGACGCCATGGCCCCGACCGCAGATTACTGGGCCCTGGCGCGCACAGGCCAAGGCTACCGCGCCGAGATGGCGGGGCATACGCCCCCCACCGATTGGGAGCAAGAGGCCAGACGCCTCTTTGCCGCGCCCGGGGCCAGCGCCATGTCGATCCTGGACGCCGCGCGCGGCACCGCCCGCATCGCGCTCCATGAGGAGGGCGCTCTGATCGGCGCGCTCTTCGTCGCCCCCCGCCCCGTCGCGGTGATGCGCGACTATCTGGTGACATTGCCGGGCGCGGCGGCAGAAGGCGTGCTTCAGGGGCGGCCAGCGGCAGATGTGCCAAACCCTGGGCCGGTTCTGTGTTCCTGTCTCGGCGTTGGGGTGAATACCATCGTTGAGGCGGTCGAGACGCAGGGGCTGATCTCGGTCGACGCCATTGGCGAGGCCTTGGGGGCGGGCACGAACTGCGGGTCCTGCCGCCCCGAGATCGCAGCCCTTTTGCAAAACCTGCACAATCCGGAGGCGGCGCAATGAGTCTTGCAGAGCATGTTCGCACCCTGGGGCGTGGTCCCGGTCGGTCGCGGTCCCTGACCGAGAGAGAGGCCAATAAGGCGATGCGCGCGATGCTGTCGGGCGATGCCGCGCCCGAGGCGGTGGGTGCGCTTTTGATGCTGTTGCGGATGAAGGGCGAAACCGCCGAGGAAATCGCCGGCTTGGCCCGCGCGGCGCAGGAAAGCGCGCCTGCAATTGAGGCGGTTGATCTGGACTGGCCCAGTTATGCGGCGGGGCGCACCCGGGGTGCCCCGTGGTTTCTGTTTTCCGCCGCCATGGTGGCGCGGTCGAGACACCGGGTTTTGCTGCATGGCTGGAACGGGGCGGACCGGAAGGTGCGCGATGGGCTTGAAACCGCAGGCATCAAAACCGCGCGCAATGCGGACGAGGCCAACGCCTTTCTGGATCGTCATGGCATTGCCTATCTGCCACTGGAGGCCCTGCACCCCGCGTTGTTCCGTCTGTTGACCTTGCGCGAGGTTTTGGGCCTTCGATCTTGCATTAACACGGTTTGCCGGATGCTTAATCCCGGGCGCGCAAATGCCAGTGTACAGGGTGTCTTTCATCCCTCTTATCGGTTGTTGCAGGCCGATGCTGCTGCCTTGTTGGGATGGCACGGCCTGAGCGTGATCAAAGGCGGCGGGGGCGAGTTCGAACGCCACCCCTCCAAACGGATCTCGGCGTTCGGGCTGCGGCGGGGCCGGGTGTATCAATCGACGCTGCCCGCCTTGACCGGGGAAACCCGGCGGTTGTCCGTGGCCTCAGCCCCGCCGCTGGTCGCGGCGCAACACCCGCACAGCCTGCCGGCCTTTGAGACGCAAACGATCATTGGCACCACGGCCTTGGCGCTTGACACGCTTGGCCATTCGGATGCCGCCGATATGGCCGCCGCGCTCTGGACCGCCACGGCCCCTCTGCACCCCGCTTGAAAAGGAGACCGCCATGAAAGCCTTTCCCATGTTCATCCGCACCAGCGGGCGCCGCGTTGTCATCGTGGGCGGCGGCGAACAGGCCGCGCAGAAAACCCGGCTAATGCTGAAAACCGATGCCCGGATCGTGCTGGTTGCTGACCAGCTTGAACCGGAGCTTCGGGGCATTGTCGCAGACGGTAAGGCTGAGCACATCGCCGTTTTGTCACCCGAAGTGTTCAAGGATGCGGCAATGGTTTTCATTGGCACCGGCTGTCCGGGGTTCGACGCAGCGGTGCATGGGGTGGCCAAGGCCATGGGATGTGCGGTGAACGTGGTGGATCAGCCCGATTTATGCGACATGACCACCCCTGCGATCGTCGATCGCGACCCAATCGTTGTCGCCATCGGTAGTGAAGGCACCGCACCAGTCCTGACCCGCGATATCAAAACCCGCCTTGAACGGACGCTGCCGCAAAACCTTGGTGGCTTGGCCGGTTTGGCTGGGCGGTTGCGCAGTAGTGTGGAGACGCATGTGCCGCGCCAACATCGCCGCGCGCTATGGGCCTGGGTGTTCAAGGGCGCACCGCGCGATCTTTGGGTGCGCGGGGCAGAGCGCGAAGCGGCCCGCAAAATCAAATCCGCCATCACCGCAGGCGAGGCCCCACAAGACGCAGCAAAGGGGTGTGTCTCGCTTGTCGGCGCAGGGCCTGGCGCACGTGATTTGATGACCCTGCGCGCGGTGGAGCGGCTTCAGGAGGCCGATGTCATTTTCTATGACCGTTTGGTGGACGGTGAGGTTCTGGAATTGGCGCGTCGCGACGCCGAACGGGTTTTCGTTGGCAAGCATGTCGGCTCCCACAGTTGGCCGCAGGAGAGAATAAATCAATTGATCGTGGCGGAGGCACTCAAAGGCCGCCGCGTGGTGCGCCTCAAATCAGGGGATCCCGCCATATTCGGGCGTGCCAGCGAAGAGATTAAAGCGGCCAAGGCCGCAGGTGTTCCGGTTGAAATCGTCCCCGGCGTGACCGCTGCTTCGGCTGCGGCCTCGGCCCTCGGACAAAGCCTGACCGAGCGCGGGGTTGCCAACACCTTGGTTCTGGCGACAGGGACAGGTCATGAAAAAGACCCTATGCCTGATTGCACGCGGCTTTCCGGTCCGGGCACGACGACCGCGTTCTATATGTCGGTCGGGCAAGCCGCTCGGATATCAGAATCGCTCATACAGCAAGGCTTGCCAGCACAGACGCCGGTTCACGTAGCAGTGAACTTGTCAAAAACCAGTCAACAGCTTTTGACCACTGAGGTGGCGAGGCTGGCGGAAACGGTTGCACAGCATACCGTTAAAGGATGTGCGGTTTTACTTCTGACCTGGCCCGAGGATCAGGATGCGCAAGGTGCGCTTTGCGGTGCCGAAAGGCGTGAAACTCCGATCGAGGCTCAGAATGAAATTGCAGTTGTGTGAGGCTTTTCTTCTGTAGGTTCACTCGGCACGCAACATTATGATAAGAGTGGATAAATCGCAAAAGTACCGTCTGCCTTAACAGGCTACTGAAAAACCCGGCCTCGACACGGGTTTAAGGACATGATTCACCCTATTCAGGTCACGAAGGGGGTGATGATGCGCGGGACTGACGAAGCCAACGGAGCGTTGTTTAGCTATGTGGACCTTGATGAACGGGTCCCGGCGCGTCATCCGCTTCGCAAGATCCGGCAGATCGTGAATGAAGCGCTGGCGAGCCTGGATGCCAAGTTCGACGCGCTCTACACGAGGGAGGGCCGCCCTTCATTGCGCCGGAACGGCTGATCCGCGCCAGCCTTCTGCAAATGTTGTTCTCGATCCGGTCCGAGCGGCAGTTGATTGAGCAGATGGACTACAACCTGCTGTTCCGGTGGTTCGTCGGGCTGAGCATCGATGACCCGGTCTGGATCCCCACGGTGTTCACCAAGAACCGCGACAGGCTGCTGATGACCGACATGTCGCGCAAGGTGATGGCCGCGATCCTCGCGCACCCGGAGGTCAAGCCACTGCTGTCGGACGAGCACTCCTCGGTCGACGGCACTCTGGTCAAGGCGTGGGCTTCCATGAAGAGTTTCCAGCCGAAGGATGGCGCGCCGCCAAATCGCGACGACAATCGAGGCGATCCGCCGCCACCGCCAACTCAGCAGACCGCCGCAGACACCGAACATCAGCCCCAGCAGACCGAGACCCAGCCGATGCCCAACACGCCCCGCCAAAACCGCAACGCCGAAGTGAACTTCCGGGGCGAGAAACGCTCGAACGCCACCCATGTCTCGGTCACGAACCCTGATGCGCGGCTCTACAAGAAGGCGCCGGGTGCTGCGGCGACGCTGTGCGTCATGGGCCACACGATGATGGAGAGCCGCAACGGGCTGGTCGTGCAGGCGGATATCACCTACACCGACGGCCACGGCGAGCGGAAGGCGTCGCTGGAAACGATCAATCGGTATTCCCCGGGTTCGACCCGACCCTGACGCTTGGGGCGGACAAAGGTTACTACAGCGCCGACTTCGTCGCCGCGCTCAGGCGGATGGTCGTGACGCCGCATGTTGCGCAGAACGCAGTTCACGATGACCATGGCGGCCTGGAACCTCACAAGATTGCCGAAGCTCTTGGCCGACTGACCGCGGCAGCCATCCTCAGCCCGGGGTCCGCATCCGCGGATGACCGGCCTTCAAACCACGGCAGACGGAAAAACGTCCTTCCAAACACACTTCTTCAGCAGCCTGCTAATGATAGGATCCCCGCTATGCCGTTTTGGTGGACCGCAGAACAATGCGGTTGCAAGATTGTTGCTCAATCTTCCAAAGTATCGGACAAACAGCGACTGTGGCATATGGCACCGCTTTGCGTGTCACGTAAGACAAGTTACGACCCTGGAAACCACAGAGAGTGCATCTGACGTTCCATTGACCTCACCCTTTTCGAAGTCGCCCTCGATGGTACCCATCTGGTTCGTCACATGGGCGAGGCAGATCACGTTGCGATCCCGTGCCTTGGCAAATGCATAAAGCGCCGCAGCTTCCATCTCGACCGCCAGAATGCCGCGCGCCCGTGCTGCAGCGATGGCGGCCTCCGTCTCGCGGAATGGCGCGTCGGTGGTCCAGGTCGCCCCGGTCAGCACGCGGGGGCCGCCTTCGAACGCCCCGTCCAGCCGCGACAGAAGATGATCGGGCGCGGTGCTCCAGTCCGAGGGCGGAAGGTAGTGATAGCTTGTGCCCTCGTCGCGCAGCGCTCGGTCGATCAGGATGAAGTACGGCGGCGCGCCCTTCGGCGAGATCTGACCCGACGAAGTGACGCTGATCAGGAGCTCGCAGCCGGAGGCGAACATCTCCTCGGCGGCCAGCACGGCGAACGAGGCGCCGACGGCGCAGCCCACCACACCGATCTCGCGGCCATCAAGGTCGAACACCCACATCTCGGTGTGGTAACAGACCCACGCCTCGTGCCGCCGCGCGCGATCCTCGGCGCGGAGCTGGCGAACAATGTCGCCGTCGGGATCGAGCATGCAGACCTTCGGCACCGCACCGGCCTCTGCACCCTTCTGGCGGCGCGCCTCGCGCAGCAGGCTTTCGGGCGTGAAGGCCGATGGGGCGTCGTAATGTTTGTCGGCAAGGATGGGCGGCTTCTCAGGCAACGTCACTTCCTCGCCCCCGCCCAATGCGCCAATCGACGAACGTTCCTGCACAAAGGAAGGCAAATCCCGCGAGTTCGATAAGCCGCTCGTAGGAAATTATCATGGTAAAGGCGATCAGCAGAAACCCGATGCCGGCCAGTAAGATCGGTGCAATGCGACGATGCTTCCGCCAGCGGAAAAACAATGCGACAAATGCCAGAGCGGCAAAGAGCACGATTGCGCTGGCCCAGACAGCTTCATTCAGTGCAATTGTCACACCAAGTGCACTCAATACGGCAATCGCGGCAAGCGTTCCATAACAGGCAATGAGAGAAAATGTCGTTGCCAAGGCAGCCAGCCAGTCGCCGGTTCTCTTCTGGGTCATTTCATTCCCTCTGTCATGTCCGATATCTTCTGGTTCAACGGGTTATTCTTACGCCCCCTCAAATTCTCTATTGCAATTGGGACGTTGCCTCGACGGGGCTTTTAGCTGTGAGCACAAGAAACGCGCCACCGATTGTTGTGAAAGTGCCGATCTTGTGATCGACCGGTCCCATGATGCGGGCCGCAATGTCGAGCGGCGGATAGAAGACTGCACCCTCGACGACAGCGTCTCGTAGTCCCGCTTGATGCGCCAGAGCAATCAAATCACTCCGGCTCCGGAAATGCGCCGCACTCCAGAGCTTCGAGCCGAGCCAGCCCTTCATGCGCCGTTGCGCGGCCCAAAGGTTCCAGCGCCCGAGTTCGCCCAAGATCAGCCGACCACCGGGCTTCAGGACGCGGACCATTTCCCGGATCGTCGGGCGCGGATCATCGACGAAGCAGAGCGTGGCGACCGACACGACGCAATCGAAGTGCTCGTCGGGAAATGGAAGGTTGCCAGCCTTCCCTTTGACCAGATCGACCTCGACACCTGCGGCTGTCGCCCTGCGGCGTGCTGCGGCGATCATGTCTGCGGAGGCATCGATGCCGGTGACTCGAGCGCCGGCCTGTGCGAGCCGGGTGGCCAGCACGCCGTCGCCGCAGCCGACATCGAGGATGAGCATGCCACGTGCCGGGCCGATGCGGTCCAGAAGAAGGTGCTCTTCGAGCGCATCGGTGATCCGGCCCAGAATGCTGCGGCGCCAGTCCGCATAGGCGTCAGGAAGATCCTCGAGCGCAGGGCCGTGCGCGCCCCGATCCGGGCCGGACCGCTCCGCTTCCGTCAACTCAGCACCCGGCGCAGGCGCGTCACCACATGGTCAATCTCGTTCGCGGTCGTGGTGCGGCCGAGGCTGAACCGGATTGCGCCCATGCCAACCTGCGGTTCTGTGCCCATGGCCTCCAGCACCGGAGACAGTTGGTCCCGCCCCGAATGGCAGGCGGATCCGGTCGAGGCCGCGACCTCCGGCATGGCCACGAGGATCTCCGCGCCCACGCGGCCGACGAAGGCGACGTTGAGCGTGTTGGGCAGGCGGCGTTCCGGATGACCGTTGAGAACGACGCGGTCGCCGAACGCATTCTTCAGCGCGTCCCAGAAGCGATCCCGCAGGACCTGGACCCGCTCCATTGGCCCCAGGTCCGAAGCAAGACTGGCGGCCACGCCGAGCGCGGCTGTGAGCATCGCGCTCTCGGTGCCCGCGCGCCGACCGCTCTCATGCCCGGCGCCGTGGATGAACGGCTCCAGTTGCAGGCCGTCGCGGATGAAGAGCGCACCTACGCCTTTTGGCGCATGGAATTTGTGCCCGGCCATCGTCAACAGATCGACGCCAAGTTCGTCCACCCTGGTCGGGATCTTGCCGACCGACTGCGCGGCATCGGTGTGGAAGCGAACGCCGTGCTCGCGCGCGATCGCAGCGCATTCCGCGATGGGCTGGATCGTTCCCGTCTCGTTGTTGGCATGCATGATGGTAACGAGCACGGTGTCGCCCGTGATCGCGCGCCGCAGGTCATCGGGATCGACCATCCCCGTGCCGTCGACCGGGAGCCAGGTCACCTGCGCGCCGAGGCGCTCGAGGAATCGAAGCGGCGCGACGATGGCCGGATGCTCGGCGCTCGACGTGATAAAATGCGGCCGTTCCTTGCCGCTGGCGAAGAACACCCCCTTCAGCGCGTGGTTGTTCGCTTCGCTGCCGCCGCTCGTGAACACGATCTCCTGCGGCGCGCAGCCGAGAGGATCCGCGACTTGGGTCCTGGCGTGCTCCACCATCTGGCGGGCGGGAACCCCGGCCCAGTGGCCGCTGGAAGGATTGCCGTGCCCCGTCTCCAGGGCACGGCGCATGATATCGGCGACCTCGTGTGCGACCGGCGTGCTGGCGTTGAAATCCAGGTAGATGTCCCGCATGGCCCCGCCTCCCGTCCGCTGTCGCTCTGCCCTGGTCAGGGCTTGTAGGCCGCGTCCTGCTGCCAGCCGTTGTATCCGCTCTGCATCAACACGACATTCGACCGCCCCGCCACCCGCAGCGCGAAGGCCGCCTGCGCCGACAGGCTGCCGGTGTTGCAGAACAGGATCGTCATACGATCTTCCGGGATCTCGTCGATGCGGTCGAGCACTTCGCGCCACTCGATGTTGACGGCGCCCGGGATCGTGCCCTCCTCGAACTGGCCCGCGTCGCGGGTGTCTACGAAGAGTGCAGTCTCGAAGACAGTCTGATCGAGTTGCTGGGGCAGAATGATGCCGGCCTCGTATTCCGTGAACATCATGTATTCCTGCATGGCCTCAATGGCCGCATCCTGCGCCAGGGTGGGTGCTGCGTGCAGCCCGAGTGCGACAGTCGTGGCCGCGAGTATTTGTTTAAGCGTCATCCGGGGGTTCCTCCGTTCCGGTTTCTGTTTTCTTGGCCGGTCATCAGAACACCAGCACCTTGTCTGCGGCGAGCGTGGCCTGCGCGAGTTCGTCCATGGTGGAGCGCGCCACCCCTTCCATCATGTCGCCTTCGGTCAGGCCGCGCGCGTCCATGCAGGTGCCGCACATCAGCACGCGGCCCTTCGCGGTGAGGACACGGCGGATCATCCGTTCGAGGTTGTAGAACCCCTCGGGCGTCTTCTGCCCCGCCTTGGCGCAGAGCACCGCGTCGGCCATCAGGAAGACCGTGATATCCGCGTCGGGGTCATTCTTTGCCAGTGCGTGGGCCATGCGCAACCCGTTGAAGCTGCGCTCGGTGCCATAGGGCGGGTCGTTCAGCAGGATCAGGTGTTTCATGGTCGGTCCTCAGTTCGGAGTGCGCGTTTCGAGTTCAGACAGGAAGGCTTCGATCCGCCGGGCGTTGGCGCCACGGTCGATCTGGCCGAGGCGCGAGCGAGAGCGCATGTCGATACGGGTTCCTGTGTCCGTTTCGGTGACACGGGTCGCCACCTCGTCCTCGAAGCCGAAGAGGCGGCTCTTGGCAATGGCCTCGATCTGGCTCTCCGCGGGATCGGCCGACAGCACCTCCCAGCCGCGCTCTTCCACGAGGGCGAGCGCCGCGGCGAAGGCCTCGTCTGCAGAGACCGGCAGCTCCAGCGGCCGCACATCGGGATAGGCGGCGCGCTGCGGCGCGGCGTTCTGCGCGGGGTAGTCACTGGGCGTGGCGGTGAACCAGAAGACCGGCGGATCATCGGTATCGGTCGAGATGTCATTGATCGGCGGCGTGGTGCGCGCGGCGATGTCGAAAGCCGCGCCAAGACCCGCAACCGGCAGCGACAGGATCAGCCCCAGCAGGACCGCGCCAGCGCCACCTGTCCTGAGGCGAAGCCAGACCACCAGCCCGGCAAGGGCCATGATGACGCCACCGAGGGCCGCCCATACGGCCCAACCGGCAAGGTCATAGGCCCGTGGCCAAGGCCAGCCGCCTGCCCGGAACCCCCAGACCGCGACGGCCAGCAGCACAAGCGACAGGACGCCCGAGAGGGCAGACAAGATGCCGAGACGGCGGATCAGCATATCACGCATGGGCAGGTTCCTGATCGGTAGCGGGATTGAGACGCGGGTGGGTTTCCTCCATCCCGATGATCAGCCACAGACTGGAACCGGCCATGGCGAGACCGGTCAGCCAGAACCCGGCCTCGAGCATCCCCGACGCATCCGCGATCAGCCCCATGGCCAGCGCTCCGATGGCATAGCCCAGATCGCGCCAGAACCGGTAGACGCCAAGCGCCGAACCGCGCCAGGACGGGTGGGCAATGTCCCCCATCGCGGCGATCAGGGTGGGGTAAAGCAGCGCCATGCCGACGCCGGTCACAGCGGCCGCCACGGCCCAGCCACTGACCGTGGTCAGAAACGGGAACGCCAGCACGCCACCCGAGCACAGGAAGAACCCGGCAACTGTGGGCCATTTGCGTCCGAACAGGTCCGACAGCGGACCGGTCCAGAGCTGGCTGCCGCCCCAGACAAAACCATAAATCCCGGTGACCCAGCCGATCTCGATCAGGCTGGCGCCCTTGGCTACCATGAATACCGGCACCAGCGCCCACATCAGCGCATCGACGAATTTTTCCACGCTGCCCGCCTGAGCCAGCGCCATGAAGGTCGGGTTGCGCCAGGTGACCAGCGCAAAGATATGGCCCGATGTCGGGTTCTCGGGTCCTTCGACATAGCGCGGGCGCGGCCCGGTTGTTTCGCCGGATTTGTGCCTCGCGGCTTCGGCGCGGGCATAGGGAAGCGTTTCGGTGAACGAAACGAGACCCGCCACCAGCGCCAGGAGGATCACAACAAGGCCGAAGACGAAGAGGCTCAGCCTTGGGTCGAAATAACTGGCAAGATAGCCCGTCACGAGGCCCGCGAGCGCCACGCCACCATAGCCCGCGAATTCGTTGAACCCTGTAGCAAGCCCGCGCTGAGACCCCTTCACGATGTCCATCTTGGCGGTTACGGTCATTGACCAAGCGAAGCCCTGGTTGACGCCCAGAAGGACGTTCGCCGCGACGATCCAACCCCAGGTTGGCGCCCAGAGGATCATGAACGGGATCGGCAGCGCCACCAGCCAGCCCCAGATCAGCACGCGGCGCCGACCCACCCGTTCCGACAGGCGGCCCGAGACGAAGTTCATCGAACCCTTCACGATCCCGAAGGAGACGATGAAGGCAAAGATCGCGGTCATCGAGCCCTGAACGACGCCAAACTCGGTTTCGGCCAGAGCGGGGATCACCGTACGCTGCAGGCCGATGGTCAGACCGACAAAGAAGACCTGCAAAAGCTGCTCCAGGAACGGGCGCAGGTTCTCGCGGATGCCGAGGGTGTAGGTCATTCGGGTTCCTTTTCGGTGATACGCGGATCGAGTGCGTGGCCGCTGGCGGGTCCGCGCAAAGGCTGGATCAGCATCCGGTCGAGCCAGAGATCGCGGCGCGTGCGGAACTGCTCGATACCGATCTCCATCCCCTCATGGCCCTTGGCGGGCTGCGCGATGTACGTGCCGAGCAGCCGGTCCCACCACGGCAGGTTGAAGCCGTAGTTCGAGTTGGTCTCGCGCGGATCGACGGAATGGTGGACGCGGTGCATGTCCGGCGTCACGACGATGAGGCGCAGCACCCGGTCCACCGGGCGCGGCAGATCGATGTTGGCGTGGTTGAAAAGCGCGGTGGCATTCAGGATCACCTCGAACAGCAGCACCGCTATGGCGGGCGGGCCGAGGGCGGCGACCACTGCCAGCTTGATGCCCATCGAGATGAGGATCTCCACCGGGTGGAACCGCAGCCCCGTGGTGGCGTCGAAGTCGAGATCGGCGTGGTGCATCCGGTGCAGCCGCCACAGCGCGGGGATCGCGTGGAACATCACGTGCTGCAGATAGATCGCCAGATCGAGCAGCAACATGGACGCGACGATGGCCACCCATACGGGCGCATCGATGTTGTTGAACAGACCCCAGCCGCTATCCTCGGCCATCACGGCCAGACCCACCGCGACAATCGGAAAGGTCAGTCGCAGGATCACGGTGTCGAGCACCACGAGACCAAGGTTGTTCGTCCAGCGAATGACGCGCGGGATGTCCCGCCGCCGCCGTGGCGCCGCCACTTCCCAAAGCGCCATCGCCACCAGCACGCCAAGAAAGATGCTGAGCCGGATTGCAGGTTCGGCGGACAGGATGGTTTCGGACATCGGTTTGACCCTTGGGGTTGCGGAAAGCGGCGAAATCGCTATCATTCAATTCATCACTTGAACGATTAAGGTTGAGAAGCCCCGATGTCAACCAGCCCGAAGACGGCCCTGCTCGAAGAATATGCGCTTGTCGCCCGCGCGCTGTCGGCACCTGCGCGGCTTTCGCTCCTCGAACAACTCGCGCAAGGGGAACGCGGTGTGGAGGCCCTGGCGGACAAGACCGGGCTCACGATCGCCAATTGCTCGCAGCATCTGCAACAGTTGCGCCGCGCCGCCCTTGTCACCAGCCGGCGCGACGGAAAGGCGGTGATCTACCGGCTGACCGACGGACATACGCTGGCACTGATGGACCTGCTGCGTATCGTCGCCGAGCGGAACGTGGCGCAGGTCGAGCGCATCCTGCGGGGGCTCTCTGACGGGCAAGACGCGCCCGAACCGGTCAGCCGAGATGAGCTTGCCACACGATTGGCCGAAGGGTCCGTGACGGTTCTGGACATGCGCCCCGCGGATGAATACGCCAGTGCGCATATCCCCGGCGCGCGCAACATCACGTTGGCCGATCTGGAACGTATGCTGCCCTCACTTGACCCCCACGCTGAGATCGTCGCCTACTGCCGTGGCCCGTATTGCATCTATGCCCATCAGGCAGTCGCGGCCTTGCGCAAGCATGGGCTGAACGCAAAGCGGCTTGACGGCGGTCTTCCTGAATGGCGTGAAGATGGACGGCCCGTGCTGGCCGGGGCAATACCGGAGTAACAGTCTAAGCTCGACACGCGGCCACACTGCATCATCTGTGTCCATCGATCAGGACGCGCAAATTTGCATTTTGCGCCTTGCAGTCATTCGTGCCCAACGCAGCAATTGACTGGAGTCCGACCTCTCTGCCGATGGACGTAGCGATCGCAGCAAAGCTGAGCGCTCCCGAGGAACGGTGTCTGAAGTCAGCATCTATGGAACAGTTCGTATGCCACCCAAAGTAAGGGCAAAGCCTTCTTTGTTCAGTATGCTCACGATCTCCCGACATCCAGAGCAATAACTTTTGAACACTCTGGGATACCCCAAAGGGATATAAAGCTCGCCTTTTGAGTGCCGATTTTCAGAACAAACTGTTTCTGGCGCGTACCGCCTGTTCCTAATTGCTGGGAAGCCGCAATAGAACAAAGGGAAATACAATGAGGCTTACGACGAACAACAAGGGCGCAAGCATGTCGGAGTACAGCATTCTGCTTGGACTGATTGGCGTCCTGTAAATTGGCGCTGTGTTTGAGTACGGAACCACGGCACGCGACACCTTCGATGGCTTGGCGGCAAATATCGCTAACAAGGAATCAGGTGGTGGAGTTGATGCTGGCGCTGGTTCAACGCCGGTTACCAGTGGCGACTGCTACGATCCTGCAAACGTTGGTCTGATCGGTAGCACCGGATGGACCGGATGCGAAGGAATGCTAATCGTTGATAACGGAATGCTGCGTCCTGCCGCCTCCAGCGGCGCCGGTGGCGATGAAAGCTACGCAATCACCGGTCCTGACAGCAATACCTACACTTTCGCCGATTCCCAATATAACGTCTTCACCGGGCAAGTAACTGATTTCTCTAATCTTTTCTTTGCAGATTCCACAAACCCGTATATCGGCTACTGGGATACGTCAAACGTGACGGATATGGGACGAATGTTCTACAGCGCCGATCTCTTCAACCAGGATATTGGAGGATGGGACACCTCAAGCGTCACGAATATGCAAGGCATGTTCACTTATCTTGACGAATTCAACCAGGACATCAGTGGGTGGGATACATCAAGTGTGACGGATATGGGTCGGATGTTCGAAAGTGCTGACACCTTCAATCAGAATCTCAGCTCCTGGAATACTTCAAGTGTGACAGATATGAACGAAATGTTCCGCACTGCCATCGCTTTCAACCAGGACATCGGCGGATGGGATACGTCGAGTGTGACTAATATGTCCTTCATGTTTATAGGCGCCGACGCTTTCAACCAGGACATCGGCTCCTGGGACACTTCGAGTGTGACTAATATGTCCTTCATGTTTACAGCCACCGACGCCTTCAACCAGGATATTGGAGCCTGGGACACGTCGAATGTTACCGATATGGGAGCCATGTTTCGAGAAGCGCTTTCGTTCAACCAGGACATTGGCGCGTGGGATACGTCAAGTGTGACGGATATGGACACCATGTTCTATGATAACGGATCCGAAGGTGATGGACCC
Source organism: Roseovarius bejariae (assembly GCF_009669325.1). Taxonomy (NCBI): domain Bacteria; kingdom Pseudomonadati; phylum Pseudomonadota; class Alphaproteobacteria; order Rhodobacterales; family Roseobacteraceae; genus Roseovarius; species Roseovarius bejariae. Next base: position 2,853,972 of record NZ_SZWE01000001.1, on the reverse strand, counting down.
CTTGCTTTTGATCAGGATATCAGTGGCTGGTGCGTTTCGAATATCCCAAGCGAGCCACTCTTGTTCGAAACCTCGATCAGCTCCGCTAATCTGCCGCAATGGGGCACCTGCCCAACCCCCTAACACGACTGGGCGAAGAAAAATACAAAAACGGCCCTTTTGGTTTCCACAACGCAAGCAAACTGAGACAGCCGCCGGAATACCCGGCGGCTGTTTTTTTACTATAAAGATGTCCACTCGTGGGCAATTCCTAAATACTGGGCACGGGCCAGGTATAAAAGCGACCCATTTTCAAGCTCTAAATTGGTTGGAGCCAGATTCGAAAAGCTCGATTGCGGTTGAGAGCATACAAGCAATCGTCTCCAAGGCTGCACCGTCTCGTGTCGTGCGCCAGCGTTGGTCGTAGGGATCAACCGGACGGAGACGCGGGTAGGTGGCCTCACCCAGCGAGCGTTCGGCGTCGACGCGGCGCAGAATGTGTTGGTGCATTGCCCAATAAGCCGCGAGCCGGGCCGCGTCCGTGCCTTCTGAGTCGAGCATGTCGTGGTAAGTGGAAACGCTCGGGTAGAAGGCTGGCGCTGCCTTTTGAGCCTGGAAATCCTGCAGGTCCAGTTCACCTCCTTATTGTGGCAGTAGGGGTGCGCCCCGGCACCATTTCTTATGGTGGTGAAGACCGGACTCGACGCTTGAGAGAGCGCCGGTCCGGATCTTCGAATAGGTGCATTGTCAGAACCGAACGGTATATCCGACACTCACGACTTCGTGCCCGGAGACATCGGGCCGCCAGTTGGCGCCGAGGGCGAAGCGCCCCAGGCCCACCTGGCGCGTATACCGCATTTCCAGGTCGAGCGGCGCGGATACCTGTTCCATCGCAATGCTCTGGGTTTCGACCGTGACATCCGAGGAACGCGTGCTCCCTTCCGCGGCACCGAGTGCCGTGGGCAGAGCGACGGTCATCTCGCCACCAGTCAACGACATCTCGCGGGAGGCCGCGAAAGCGAAGCTGTCATAAGCCGCGATGATGTCGCGGGCTTCATAACCCAGGCGGATAGACTGGGTTCCAATCCCGCTACCCTTGCGCAGCAGGTTGGAGCCGTCGAACGAGGTCTCACCCAGCGTGGCGGTCGCGCTCAAAGCCGCCCCCGCGCCGATGTCGATCTGCCCACCCAGAGAGGCGAAGGTGGTCTGGCTGTCGATTCCACCGAAAGCACCACTCACCTGAGTGCCGAGGAAGCTGTCGCGCTCCCGGGTCAGTCCGAAGCGGGTTTCCAGCATGACCCCGCCGAAATCATGGGCAGCACCCAGCGAAGCATAATACCCATCCATGGCACTGTCGCGTCCGGCGAAGGCCGACGCGACGGTGACCCGAGTCGCGCCAAGATCGGCGGCCATGGAAACTGATCCGGCGGTCTCGAAAAGCCCGGCATAGGGATCATCGGGAAGCGCGGCCCCGCTCGACATCGAGAACGCCAGGGTCGTGTCGTTCCCGCGGATTTGCGATGCACTGTCATGTCCTTGGACAAAGGCATCCATCCGGTCAAGGGAGCGCGCACTGTCGAACCCAGAACCCACGAAGGCGCCAAGCGACGCGGTGTAGCCACGGTCGTAGCCGTCGGTGACCATCACGCTGGTATCCCCGAAGGATTGCGAAAGCGCCGCGGCCATCACGCCAGGAGCGGAGACATGGCTGTCAGAAGCAGCAATTTCGCGCTCCCCCAGCGTCGATGTAGTTTGAAGGGTGATTTCCCCCTGTGGCATGACCGCATTCTCCAGATCGAGCGCGCCGTGGCCGTAGACGGAATCCACGCCGGCGGCACCAAGATCGCGCGCGGTATCACGCAGGATCGTCGTGATCTCCGCCCCGGTGAGCTCAGGAAAGTTACTCGCCATCACGCCGACGGCGCCGCTAACGTGCGCGGCTGCGGGCGAGGTGCCGCTGGTGCCGCTGAAGATTCCGTTTCGCTGCTCATCGGCGTGGGCGGCGTAGATGCCGACGCCCGGTGCAGCGAGGCAGAAATTACGCGCGTCGCCACATCTATTGGCAGAACTTGCGATCTGGTCATTCCGATCAATCGCAGTGACCCCAAGAACGTGATTACCCATTTCCGGGAAGAGAACTGCCATGCCGGCAGTGTTCGAGGGCTGGGCAAGCCCATCGTTTCCGGTTGCAAAAACCATCACCAGGTCGTTTTCCACGGCAGTGTCAAACGCATCCATCACGTCAGAACCAAAAAATCCTTCGAGATGAGATCTGCTGGAGTAGCGGTCGATCGTGCGGGTCCGTTTTTCTTCGTCGAAGAAAATCCAGCTGTGATTGATAGCCTGCGCGCCGGCACTGATCGCGCTCCGCGTGGCATGGGCCAATGAACCGTGTAGCTGGACCCGTCGCTTCCCTTGGTGGGCGATTCCTTGGAGGATCATTAGATCAGCATCGAATGCGACGCCGTGACTGCCGACATCGTTCTTAGCTCCGGCGATGATATGCGCCATGTAGGTGCCGTGCCCGCTGTCATCGAAGACATCGGAGATATCGTTGTTGGGCGCTTCATAGTAGGTATGCGACAGGCTGTCGTCGATATTCGCGGCAAGATCAACATGATTGACGTCTGCGCCACTGTCAAAAACGGCGATAAGACTGCCAAGACCAGTCCCGCCATCGGCATAGCGTGCCGCTGCATTCATCGAGTCGAGCCCCCAATTACGGTGGTACTCGTTGGTCTCGTAAGACGCGCGGGGTCTGGGGTCGATCGATCGAGGCCCTGGGCCGGGTCTTGGACCAGGGAGGGGAGTCGGGTCGTAACTAACGCCTTCTTTATCGTAACCAAACATAGTGTAATCAATCATAGTTGCGGCAAGACCTCCGGCGATTACAAGGCCGCCCAGGAAAAGGCCGATATTTATTCCGCCCCCTGCGCTTACGGAAGAGGCCGCTTCGTTAGCAGCGTAGGAGAATTGGCGATCTTGGGCGTGTCCGGCCACAGGCGAGAAAGCCAGGCTCAGGGCGGTTGTGAGAGAAAGCATGCCGCGTCGTGTCATCGGGAAACCTCGCAGGAGAGTGAGTGTCAGCGAGACCGGCGGAGTGGGGGCTTTCCGACGCGGCCTCATCAGGAGGGCCGCGTCAGACAGCCCCACCCTTGTCGGCCATTTCCCGGATCAGCGGAGTGTTTTCACTGCGTGCCAGAGGCGCCAGCTTCAAATGCCTTGATCGACAAACAGCGCGACGTCACCGCCCGCATTGTCTTGTGGCACCGAATGGCGTTCACTCTTTGTGCTTCATGCAGTTTGTGGTATATGTGGTGGAGTTCACAGCCTTGGACACATCATATGGAGGTCTCAGAGATGGCGAAGAAATCAGCAGGCGGCAGTTATCGCAGCGCAATCAGCGGTCGCTATGTGACGGCGAAACACGGCAAGAAGAGCCCCAAGACCACTGTAAAAGAAGCACGGGGTGGCGGATCGACCGGCAGCGCGCGCAGCGCGATATCCGGGCGGTTTGTATCAAAGGGATATGCCAAGTCTCACCCGCGCACGACGGTTCGCGAATCCTGAAGGAAGCGGGCTGTGCCAGTACATCGGGTTGCGCCGTGTCATGTTCTTAGTGAGATGTATCAATGGGTAAGGTAAGAAACCCTGAGCGCTTCTCTGACCACTTCAGGATATCTCCGGAAGCGATGGTAAAGGCCGGCGTGCTTGATCCGACATTGAATGTCGATACACGCCTGTTCATCGACCCACTACTGCTTGCCAAGAGCCGCCACCCCGAAATCGCAAAGGGGGCCAGGCGCACATACGAGCAGCATTTCACAAATGTCATTAAGTTCCTGAGCAGGACAACCGGCCCGAACGATGTTGCTTGGCGTAGCGCGCAACGCCTGCTGTCCTTCCCTGAGATCAAGTGGAGCTGCCTTGGATACGGTGCCGAGTCAGTGTCGGGCAGTGGATCGGGTGCGCACATGACCGGTCATTTCATCGAAACGGCCAAGCAAATCGTCTCGTTGGGCGTGGAGGACCCCGATCTTTTCGTCGCGATGGCACTGTTCGAAGAAGGCGTTGGCCCAGACCGCATCAGCGATATGACGACGAACGTCATTCTGGGTGATCTGCTGAAATTCAACAACCGCGTACTTGCTGAGTTGGGCGTGGCCGGGAAGCCCATGCAAATAAGCCTTCGCAACGGCAAGACCTTTGAGGCGACACTGCCCGCCAATCCGCACCTATCTCAGGGCGAGCCGGTTATCTTGGTTCCTGCGGATGCCCTGCGCGATCTCCCCGTTGTAACGGACTGGTCGGGTGTCGCTGACGCAGCCTCGAAAAACGAGCAACTCAGAAGCCGGGTAAACGACCAGATTGCAGCGCTCTGGGAAGTCCGGAGCCGGAAGGACAAGGACAAATTGCGCCGATGGGCGCTCAATGGCCGAGACGAGTTTGAGACCTTCCTGGAAATGATAAAAGGGGCGGATCCCCAGCCCTATGACCTGTCTGGCGATCCGCTCGGCGAAGTATTCTGGCGCAGGTTGGCGACAACGCTCGCCGACCAGGCACCCATGACGATCGAAAAGCCACCGACCCTGGATTACGCAGGCGTCGTGAGTGTGGTCGAGCAGATCATCAAGCAATTTCAATTTCTGATCGAAGACCGCCGGTTCTCTGAAGAACTATATCATGCGGGTGCGCCGCGACCAGAAAAGGCGGCGCAGCGATTATTTTTCGCTGTGGCGCATGCCTACTGCAAAGCCAACAATCTGGACCTCACGCCCGAGGCGGATACTGGCAACGGCCCGGTCGATTTCAAGGTATCGCAAGGGTACGCGGGCCGCGTGCTGGTCGAGATCAAGCTGTCTCGCAACGGCAAACTCGTGAGCGGGTACACGAAGCAGCTGGAGACCTACAAGACTGCAGAAGAAGCCCTTCACGGTTATTATGTCGTGGTCGATGTGGGCCAGATGGGCAAGAAAGATGCCCGGCTGCTGCAAATCAAGAATGAAGCGGCCGAAAGAGGTGAACAGGTGTCACCGATAGTGTTTGTGGACGGCACCCGGCGCGCGTCGGCCAGCAAACTCTGATTGTAAATTCCAAGAACTCTCCACGCGAAGACAGCATTGGATAGTCTCAAACAGGTCCCGAATAGTCGACCTGGCGACAAGAGCTCGCTGTGGGCAATCTGATCTGCTGTCGCCATTCGTAGGCGCGGGCCCATCAAGGGCTGTGCGCCAGGTGGCTCCATGTTAAACGAAGCCCCCGCCACCGAAGCTGTCAAATCAGACGAGGGGTTCCGCTGGGTGGGGTCGCGATCTCCCGAAATCCAGATCAAAAACTTCGGAACATTCCGGGCTACCCAAAGGGGTATATGGCTCGCCTTTTGAGTTCGGGTTTTCAGAACAGACTGTTTCTGGCGCGCACCGCCTGTTCCTATTTGCTGAGAAGCCACAAGAGAACAAAGGGAAATATGATGAGGCTTTCGATGCACAACAGAGCGGCGAGTGCAACAGAGTACGGCCTACTGGTAGGACTGATCAGCATCTTGGCCATCAGCGCGGTACTCCAATACGGCACCACGGCAAAAGACACCTTCGATGGTTTGGCCAAAGAGGTCGCGAACAAGGAAGCAGGTGGTAGAGCTGGTGCTGGCAGCGAATCCGCAGGAGGCTCAGAGCCCGTGACTGACAGCGAGTGCTATGATCCGACCAATGTAGGGACAATCGCCCCCGTCGGCACCGGATCAGTTTGCGAGGGCATGTTGATCGTGGATAACACGATGCTGCGCGCGGTGGCTTCCAGCGAAGCCGGCGGCGATGAAAGTTACGCGATCACTGGTCCCGACAATAACAGCTATACCTTCGCCAATTCACAGAGCAATATTTTCACCGGCCAGGTCACTGATTTTTCAAATCTTTTCCGCCTCGATAATGGCTTCAACCAAGATATCAGCTACTGGGACACGTCGAGCGTGATTGATATGAGCGGAATGTTTATCAGTGCATCGGCGTTCAATCAGGACATCAGCGGATGGGATACGTCGAGCGTAGCGGATATGAGCCTTATGTTCTTCAACGCCGAGGCCTTCAACCAGAACATCGGCGGTTGGGATACCTCGAGCGTAGCGGACATGAGTAGCATGTTCAGCTTCACTGACGCCTTCAATCAGGATATCAGCGCTTGGAATACTTCAAGCGTGACAGATATGGGTAAAATGTTCTCCTATACCACCGCATTCAATCAGGACATCAGCAGTTGGGATACCTCGATCGTCACCGATATGCACCAAATGTTTTTCGAAACCAGCGCCTTCAATCAGGACATCGGAAGCTGGGACACGTCCAGTGCCACGGAGATGTGGGGTATGTTCGGTCACGCCAACGCGTTCAACCAGGACATCAGTTTTTGGGACACATCGAGCGTGACGGCTATGCACGGCATGTTCCAAAATGCCGTCGCCTTTAACCAAAATCTGTCCGGATGGACGGTGAATCCGAATGTGACTCTTTGTCAAAATTTCGCTGCTAATGCTGGAGCACTCACGCCACCCAACTTCCAGAACTGCACCCCGTAAGCCGTAACGCATAAGAGATAGACCAACGCCGCCCTCGGGCGGCGTTTTTCTTTGAATACGATGGGTGAACCTCATCCGGTAGCGCGCTATTGAAGCCTGAACTGCGGGTTTAACATAACTCCTGCAGAAGAGTGGGGTCACATCCTTGCGACCCCACTTTTTCTCACCTGGCGGCCTCATTGGTGCTGCTACTGAAGAGCTCGATTGCCGATGAGAGCATAGAAGCAATCGTCTCCAGGGCTGCACCTTCGCGCGTGGTGCGCCAGCGGTGACCATAGGGATCAACCGGACGGAGGCGGGCGTAGGCAGCTTCGCCGTGCATTCGTTCGGCTTCAGCGCGGCGTCGAACATGGTGTTGCATTGCCCAACAAGCCGCGAGCCGGGCGGCATCCGTCCCGTTCGGGTCCAGCATGTCGTGATAGGTGGAAACGCTCGGGGAGAAGGGTGGCGCCGCCTGGTGGGCCTGGAAATCAAGCAGATCCAGCCACCGGCCGACATAGAGCGTCAAGACACGCGCTTGCGCCAGCTTTGTCGATTGACTGCCCTGCATCACACCGCCTCCCGCACGTTGACGACGCCAGCCAGACGCAGGGCCTCAAGCGCCCGCAGGCCTCGGCAAAGCGCCTCTGCGCATCGTCGCGCAGCATCGGCCCGCGGATCATCCGGATGGATGGCCGCAAAGCGCTTTGCCTCTGGGCTGCCAAGAGCGGTGGTGAAATCAAGGTTCAATAGCCTTTGTAGGGCAAGGAGCTCCCCTCGGCGGGCGCCGAGGTCGTGGCCATTCTGAACAACCGCAACGATACTGCGGGCGCGCTCGGCCCATTTCTGGCCACCGAGCAGCTCGGCCGAGGCGACAAGACTGTCACCTTCTGCGCGAAGCCAGCGCAGAAAATCACCAAGCTTGTTAATGTGCCGGAGCAGGGCATGGATGTCGGGAATATGCTTCAAGGGATCACCTTTCCTTGTGGAAATGCGCGCCCAGTCGTGGGGCGCGTCAGAAGATCCCTGCTCCGGTTAGATTGTGTAGATGTTTGTGTAAGCGAGACCGGCCGGGGTGGGGGCTGTCCGACGCGGCCTCACCAAGAGGGCCGCTTCCGGCAGCCCCCACCAAGCCCGGTCATATTCTGGACCAGAATGTCTCCTCAGGGCCTGCCAAGGGAGTTCTTAAAAAGTATCTGTTTTACAGATACTTAGACTCCCTTGGCAAAACTTTCGCCGACGCGTGGCAGTAAAATCAGCCGATTTGGCATAACTACGCCCGTAACGACAAACACCTGCCACCCCCAATGCCTTAGCCACACTTCGAGTGCCCGCAACTGCCGCAGGTCATACAACCTTCGACCATGCGCATGTCGAAACTGCCGCAAGACGGGCAGGCCGGGCCACGTGGCGCATCTAGGTTCACCACCGATTGCGTCGGATCACTCTTGAGGCCAAGTCCCTCGCCCTCCAAAAAGCCGATCGAGATCATGTGCTGCTCCAGGATACCGCCAATCGCGGCAAGGATCGAAGGAATGTACTTGCCCTGCATCCACGCCCCGCCGCGCGGGTCGAAAACGGCCTTCAACTCCTCGACTACGAAAGACACATCGCCCCCCCGCCGGAACACCGCCGAGATCATCCGCGTCAGCGCCACGGTCCAAGCGAAATGCTCCATGTTCTTGGAATTGATGAACACCTCGAACGGCCGCCGGTGGCCGTTCAACACGATGTCGTTGACGGTGATATAGATCGCATGGTTGCTGTCGGGCCACTTGAGCTTGTAGGTCGCGCCTTCCAACTCGGTCGGGCGGTCCAGCGGCTCGGACATGTAAACGATCTCGCCCCCCTCGGGCGGCATCGCCCCCCGGACCTGATCCGGGGCCTCGCCAGGGGCCTTGTCCGCGCTTTCCGACACACTCAGCACACTCCCCGTCACATCGTTGGGCCGGTAGGTCGTGCATCCCTTGCAGCCCGTTTCGTAGGCCTGAAGGTAGACATCCTTGAACGCCTCGAAGGAAATATCGGCGGGGCAGTTGATCGTCTTGGAAATCGAACTGTCGATCCAGCGCTGCGCGGCGGCCTGCATTTTCACGTGATCCTGCGGGGCCAGCGTCTGGGCATTCACGAAATACTCGGGCAGGTCCGCATCGCCGAACCGCTCGCGCCACATCTGCACGGCGTAATCCACCACCTCTTCCTCGGTGCGGGTGCCGTCCTTTTGCAGGACCTTCCGGGTATAGCTATAGGCAAAGACCGGCTCGATCCCGGAACTGACGTTCCCGGCATAAAGGCTGATCGTGCCGGTGGGCGCGATGGAGGTCAAAAGCGCATTGCGAATGCCATGCTCGGCGATGGCGTCGCGCACATCCGCGTCCATCTCCTGCATCGCACCGGACGCAAGGAACGCCTCGGCATCGAACAGCGGAAACGCCCCCTTCTCCTTGGCCAGCTCCACACTGGCCAGGTAGGCCGCCCGCGCGATCTGATGCAGCCAGGCTTCGGTCTGTGCCGCCGCCTCGTCGCTGCCATAGCGCATGCCGACCATCAACAAGGCATCGGCCAGCCCCGTCACGCCCAGCCCGATCCGCCGCTTGGCCGCGGCCTCCTGTGCCTGCGCCTCCAGCGGGAACTTCGAGGCATCCACAACGTTGTCCATCATCCGCACGGCGGTGGCGACCAGATCGTTCAGTGCCGCCTCGTCCAACTCGGCCCCCTCGCCGAAGGGATCACGCACCAGCCGCGCCATGTTGATCGACCCCAAAAGGCAGGCCCCATAGGGCGGCAGGGGTTGCTCGCCACAGGGGTTCGTGGCGCTGATCGTCTCGCAGTAGTTCAGGTTGTTGGCGGCGTTCACCCGGTCGATGAAGATCACACCCGGTTCGGCATAATCATAGGTGGCCTGCATGATCTGGTTCCACAGATCACGCGCCTCGACGGTCTTGTACACCTTGTCCCCGAACCGCAGGTCCCACGGCCCATCGGCCTTCACCGCCTCCATGAAGGCATCCGTCACCAGCACCGACAGGTTGAACATCCGCAACCGGGCCGAGTCGGCTTTGGCGGTGATGAAATCCTCGATATCCGGATGATCGCAGCGCATGGTCGCCATCATCGCGCCCCGGCGCGAGCCCGCAGACATGATCGTCCGGCACATGGCGTCCCAGACATCCATGAACGACAGCGGCCCGCTGGCATCGGCGGCCACGCTTTTCACCTCGGCGCCCCTCGGCCGGATGGTGCTGAAGTCATAGCCGATCCCGCCGCCCTGTTGCATGGTCAGCGCGGCCTCTTTCAGCATCTCGAAAATGCCGCCCATATCGTCGGGGATCGTGCCCATGACAAAACAATTGAACAGCGTCACACTCCGCGCGGTGCCCGCCCCGGCGGTGATCCGGCCCGCGGGCAGGTACTTGAAATCCTCCAGGGCGGCATAAAACCGCTCTTCCCAATGGTCCGGGTCGTTTTCCACCTTGGCCAAGGCGCGGGCAATGCGGCGCCATGTATCCTCCACCGTTTCGTCAATCGGTGTGCCATCGGCCTCTTTCAGGCGGTATTTCATGTCCCAGATGGACTGGGCAATCGGGGCAGCAAAGCGTGTCATCGGGCGAATCCTGTCTTGGGCGGAGACCCACAATAGCTTGAAGCCACCCACATTTCCACTACCCTATATGCCCTGAAACGGGGGAATCGCATGGCCAAACTGCACCTCATAAAACTCAGCGTCGGATCGGAAAGTGTCGACAGCCTGATCCAGTGGCAATCCTCGACCCGCGCCAAGGGCCCCGATGGTCTGCCCCGGCACATCACCCGCATGTGGCCCAAACGCGAGGCCGAACTGCTTGAGGGCGGCTCGATCTACTGGGTGGTGCAGGGTCTCGTGCAATGCCGCCAGCGCCTTGTGCGGTTCGACGAGGTGATCGGCAACGACGGCATACGTCGTTGCGCCTTCGTGCTGGACACTGAGGTCATCCGCACCTCCAGCGCCCCCAAACGCCCCTTCCAGGGCTGGCGCTATCTCAAGCCCGAGGACGCCCCCGCCGATCTGCCCGCCCACCGGCAGGAAGAAGACGACCTGCCCGCCGATCTTTCCGCCGCATTGGCAGATATCGGGGTTTTATGAGGCACGCCACCGCGCAAGTCCCGAAATCGTGACCACACCGCGCCCCAAGGCATGTTACACTTCTCAGAAGGCGGGTCTTCCGCCCCCTGCCAAGGCCCGCCATCCCCTACCCGCGATGCGTGTTCCACTCATCCGGATGGACAAAGGAGGGCACTATGGTCAAAACAATCGGAAACCCGCTGTCATGGGCCGCACAGGGCCTCTCGGGCGCGGGTCACGCCGTCGGCGATGCAACAAGCGCATTGGGCGGTGAAATCACCCAACCACCCGAGGTCAGGACCCTGACCCAAGACGACCTGCGCATTGCGTTGCGCAAAGGCTACGAAGATTTCAAACGCTTCCGAAGCGACGTGATGTTCCTCATGATCATATACCCGATCATCGGGGTCTGCCTGTCTGTCATCGCCTTCCATCAGGCACTTCTGCCCATGCTTTTTCCGCTTGGTGCGGGCTTTCTGCTTCTGGGCCCCATCGCCGCCGTCGGGCTTTACGAAATGAGCCGCCGGGGCGAGCGTGACGACGCTGTGGGCTGGGGCGCTGCGCTTGCGGTGCTCAAGGCCCGGAATGTCGGGCCAATCCTCGTCATGGCAGTCTACCTGCTCGGCCTCTTCCTTCTGTGGATACTTGCAGCCATGCAGATCTACCAATGGACCCTCGGCCCTCAGCCACCCGAAAGCCTCGGGCAATTTGTCCTCGACGTGGCCACCACCGGCGCGGGCTGGATGATGGTGATCCTCGGCATGTCCGTGGGGGCCGCCTTCGCCGCATTGGTGCTGGCCATCAGTTTGACAACGCTACCCATGCTCATTGACCAGCGGGTCGGACTGGTGATCGCGGTGGTCACATCCCTCAAAGTGGCCCGGAAAAACCCCGTGACCGTCGCGACATGGGGCTTCATCGTGGCCATGCTCATGTTGCTGGGAACGCTGCCCTTCTTCCTCGGGCTGATCATCGTGCTGCCGATCCTGGGCCACGCGACGTGGTACATCTACCGCGCTGCCGTGCCGCGCGGCTGACACGAGAAAGCCGGGGCAACGCCCTGCCCCGGCCCTCCTTTCTCAGATCACGCCCCGCTCAGAACTGCCAGAGCGCCGGGACAAAACGATAGGTATCGCCATCCCGCTGCACATGCCCCACACCGGGGAACGGGAAGTGATAGCCCAGAATGGCGATCCGGTCCTCGGCGCACATATCCAGAAGCCGCTTGCGCGTCGCCACGGTCTGATCGCCATCACTGTCGAACCCGTTGTACCACTCGGGATGGGCGAAATTCGTATAGGCGTGGCTCATGCTGTCGCCCAGCGCGATCAGGGTCTGGTCCCCACTATCCACCCGCAACGACATATGCCCCGGCGTATGGCCCGGCGTGTCGATCATGGTCAGGCCCGGCACCACCTCGTGCCCGCCCTGCACCAGCGTCCATTCCGCGCCATCCACCTCGATCGAGTTGACCGCGCCCAACACGAATTGCTGATCTTCCGCGGGAACGCGCTCCACCAGGCCGTCCTGCATCCAGTAGTCGTGTTCGGCCTGCCCCATCAGGTACTCGGCATCAGGGATGATCGCCTCGTCGAACCCGTCACGAATACCCCAGATGTGATCGGGGTGCGCATGGGTGATCACCACATGGGTGATCCCGTAGGGGTCGATCCCCGCCGCCTCAAGGTTCCCCATCAGCTTGCCTGCATTCTCCATGAACCGGTTGCCCGACCCGACATCGACCAGAACCTTGGCGTCGCCCACCTCGACGTACAGGTGGTTGGTGTGGGAATAGCCCAACTCAGGCGACAGGAAATGCCGCTTGAGGAAAGCCTGCACCTCCTCGGGGTCGGCATTCACGCCCAAACCGCTGGTCGGCAGACGGAAATACCCGTCCGACACGATGGTCACCCGCGCATCCCCCACCGAGAACTTGAAATGCGAGGGGTTGCCGCCCTCGGGCGCGCCCAACTCGGCCCGCACGGCCATGGGCATGGCAAAGGCCGGCGCGGCGGCGGCCATCTTGAACAACTCGCGGCGCGTGGGTTTCAACAGGCTCATGATTTCCCTCCCTTTGGTGATTTGTCCCAAGGATAGGGGCCACGCCCGGATACGCAATATGTTTTGTGAATATGTTGCCCGGCGGAATATACCCCGCCGACAGGTCAACCCATCTCGTTCAGGCGCGCCACGTACCGGGCCAGCGTGTCGATCTCAAGGTTCACCCGGTCGCCCAGAGCCACATCGCCCCAAGTGGTCACCTCCTTGGTGTGCGGGATGAAATTGATCCCGAAATCGCACCCCTCGACCTCGTTCACCGTCAGCGACGTGCCATTCAGCGCAACCGAGCCTTTGGGCGCGATGAACTTGGCAAGGCTTTCCGGCGCCCGCAGGGTCACGCGGGTGCTGTCACCCTCATCTGCCATGGCGACAACCTCGGCCAGACCATCCACATGGCCTGACACGATATGCCCCCCCAATTCGTCACCGACCTTGAGGGCGCGCTCAAGGTTCACTCGCCGTCCTTCGGTCCATCCGTCAAGGTTGGTTTTCGAAACCGTTTCGGCGCTGATATCCACATCGAACCAATCCGCGCCCTTGTCCACGACCGTCAGGCAAACCCCGTCACAAGCGATCGAGGCCCCCATGTCGACACCCGCCATATCATAGCCCGTGCCGATCCGCGCCCGCAGATCGCCGCGCTTGTCCAAGGCCTGCACCCGGCCCACGTCCGTTATAATCCCGGTGAACATGCGTCTTACCCCTTGATCTGTTTCCACCCCGAGGTAACGCTCTCGGGAAAGAACGACAAGTGTGGAACGGCATATGTATCAGGGCTCGTCCACGTCAAGGACGAAGGACGACGGCTCGATTGTGTTCTCGATCAAAGATAGGATTTCAGATCGTACCGAGCCATCACCGGGATCGAACAGCCCGGTCCTCTTCATCGCCTGTCGAACATTTATATCGCGCCCCAGGTATTCCAATGCGACCTTCGAGGCACCGGGTTTGCGTCCGCGACGCGTAGGGCCCCCGGTCTGGATGCCAAGCAAGAGACCGATCCGGTTTCGGTGACTGGGATAAAACGTTGCCTGTGTGATCGTATTCACTTCGATCGCCTCATATTCAAGAATGTACAGGCGGTCGGCAAGATAGAACAAGACACCCTCGTATTTGTTCAACCCATTCGAGCGTCCGGTTTCGGGGTCGCGCAGAATCTCGATATTCTTCCAGTAATACTTGTTGTCTTCCCTGTAGATGAGCGCGAGGGAGCGAATGATTTTTCCCTGATTGCCGAAGGAATAGAAGTACCTGAAATAATACCCGAGGTATTTTTCCAAGTCCTGGCTTTGCTGATACAACCTGTCGAGATGGAGCAATTGCTTGCTCAGCGCCTCCTGTTGGATCGGCTTTCGTTTGAGCGCGACGATGTCCTCGAATTGCCGGGGGTCCAGCAATAGTTCGGCCTCCGAGACCCCGAAGAAATCGCAAATCCGCCGCATGTTGCGGCGCGAAGGATGCGAGTTTCCCGCGAGATACTTGTTGAACTGCTGGCGGTTGATTTCCAGCCTTCGGCAAACTTCGGCAATGGAGGGATGGTAACTGCAAAGCAGGGCGAGGTTTTGGCGAAGTTCTTCAGACATGCGCCATTGTTAAGATGAAGCGATAGGCGCGTCAATTCGCGAATGGTCGCGAAATTGCTCTTGTTCATGCGCCACGTAGACTTCCGCACAACAACAGCACCGCAGGGGTGCAAGGTGAACGGAGGGCTGAAATGATTGAGCAGGTTGATGGCTATCCCCACAAAGTGCGGGAAATCCACCATATGGAAATCCCGATGCCGGATGGCTGCAAGCTGGCCGCGCGCATCTGGATGCCCGAAGGCGCGGAGGAGTCGCCGGTTCCCGCGATCCTTGAATACCTGCCCTATCGAAAAAACGATTTCACCACCGCGCGCGATGCATCGATGCAGCCCTACCTTGCCGGGCATGGCTATGCGGTGATCCGGCTGGACCTGCGCGGCGCGGGCGATTCCGAAGGGCTTATGGTGGATGAATACCTGCCTCGGGAATTGCAGGATGGCTGTGACGCCATCGCCTGGATCGCGGAACAACCGTGGTGCGATGGCAGCGTGGGCATGATCGGCATTTCATGGGGCGGCTTCAACGGCTTGCAGATCGCCGCCCTGCAACCCCCCGCGCTCAAGGCGGTGGTGACATTGTGCTCCACCGATGACCGCTATGCTGACGATATTCACTACATGGGCGGCTGCCTGCTGGGTGAACAACTCAGCTGGGCCTCCATCATGTTCGGGCGGAATACCCTGCCCCCCGACCCGGCGAATGTCGGTGAAAAATGGCGCGACATGTGGCTTGAGCGCCTTGAGGGCAGCGGGCTCTGGCTGAAGAACTGGCTTGAGCATCAGCGGCGCGATGCCTTCTGGCAACATGGGTCAATCTGTGAGGACTGGTCGAAGGTGCAGATCCCTGTTTATGCGGTGTCGGGCTGGGCCGATGGCTACCCGCGCAGCGTGTTTCGCCTCATGGAAAACCTGCCGGGGCCCAAGAAGGGCCTGGTGGGGCCTTGGGCGCATCGCTACCCGCATCTGGGCGAACCCGGCCCGGCCATTGGCTTTCTTCAGGACGAATTGCGCTGGTGGGATCATTGGCTGAAGGGGCGCGATACCGGAATCATGGAAGAGCCGATGTTGCGGCTCTACATGCAGGACAGTGTCTCGCCCAAGGGGCACTACGAGGCCCGCCCGGGCCGTTGGATTGCAGAACCCAGCTGGCCCTCACCGCAAGTGGCGCGGACACCGTTTCACCTGACGCCGAAAGGCAAATTGAGCCTTGAGAAACCATCCGAAACGGCCGTTCTCCACCACCACAGCCCCGCGGATGTCGGCATGGCCTCGGGCAAATGGTGTGGCTACGGAACCCCGGGGGATGCCCCCGTGGATCAGCGGCGAGAGGACGCCGGCAGCCTGTGCTTCGACATCGACATCCCCGAGGACGGTCTGGCCTTTGCAGGCGATGCCAACCTGCATCTGCGCCTCAGCGTGGATCGACCCGTGGCACAGGTGGCCGCGCGGCTGGTGGATGTGCATCCTGATGGCCGCAGCACACGCCTGTCCTTCGGTGTATTCAACCTGAACCACCGCCAAGGCCATGACAGCCCCGAACTGCTGGTGCCGGGCAAGGTCTATGACGTGACCATCCCGATGAAACATGTGGCGCAGGCCCTGCCAGCCGGGCATCGCCTCCGACTGGCACTGTCGAGCAGCTATTTCCCGATGATCTGGCCCGCGCCCGAGCCGGTCACCTTGCGCGTGCATACAGAAGGTAGCGCGCTGGAGTTACCGTTGCGCGCACCTGCGGCTCTGGACGAGACTCTGGCTGACTTCGATCCGCCAGTGGCCGGCCCGCCGCCCCCGACCGAACAGATTGCCGAGGCCGAAACCCATTTCCGAATTGTCGAGGACGCGGCGAAGGGTGACATACAGATGCAGATCGCCGACGGCGGAGGCATCACGCGGCTGCTGACCAATGATCTTACCCTGCACAAGCAGGGGTACGAGACATACGGCGTGACGCTGGAGGATGTAACCTCGGCCTGGGGGCGCACCGAATGGCAGTACGGGCTTAGCCGTGGCGATTGGTCGGTGCACTCCGAAACCCGGACTCTTCTACGCGCCGATGTCGATGACTTCATCATCACGGCCGAACTACGAGCCTGGGAAGGGGATGACTTGGTGATTGAAAAACACTGGGAAGAGCGCATTTCGCGCGACCATATGTAAGCAACAAGGCGCGATAAATGCGTCAGATAGCGAAATAATGCGAAATTGACCGGTTTTGTCATCATGCCATGCTCCGGTCAGGGATTGTCTAGGGAGGACAGAAACATGAAACACACAGGAACAACCCGCCGCGGCTTTCTCGGCACAACCGCGGCACTGGGCGCATTGGGGCTGGCCCCGGCCTGGACAACGGCGGCCTTCGCGCAAACCGGCGGTACGCTGCGTCTGCGCATAGACGGCGACAACGACGTGCTGGACCCCGGGTTCATGACGGGGGGCATCGAGATCGAGGCGCAAAAACAATGCCTGCCCTTCCTGGCACAATACGCCCGCGACGGTGACACCTTCACCTGGGAGCCGACCTATTTCGTCACCAAGCTGGAACAGCGCGACGCCACCCACATCGACTTTGAACTGGCCGAGGGGCTTGTCTGGTCGAACGGCTACGGCCCGGTCATGGCCTCGGACGTCAAGTTTTCCTACGAGCGTATGAAAGACAGCGATTGGTCGGGATACTTCGACGCGCTGGACCATGTCGAAGTGACCGGCGACCGCACGGGCACCATCGTTCTGAACAAGCCCTTTGCGCCCTTCATCATGATCACGCTCTGCCACGGGCCTGGCGCGGTTCTGAGCGAAAAGGCCATGGCCGATGCGGGCGGCAAGTTCACGACCTCGTTCCCCGCCGTCTGCGGCCCCTATACCTATGAGGCGACACCGGGCCAGCGCGCGGTGTTCTCGGCAAACCCCGACTGGACCGGGCCGAAACCGGCCTTTGACCGGGTGGAATGCAACGTCATCACCGAGGTCAAGGCCGCGGAACTGGCCTTCGAGGCCGGAGAGCTTGACTGCACCGAGGTCGGCGCCGACACATTGGCGCGCTACACCAAGGACATGCCCGAGGGCACCGGCATCGCCGTGGCCGGCGAACTGCAATACATGTGGATGGGCATGAACACCGAGCACCCCAAGCTGCAAGACATCCGGGTGCGCAAGGCGATCCAGCACGCGGTCGACGTGGATACGATCCTGCAAGGCGCCTATTCGGGCACCACGGCCAAATCCCATGGTATCATCTGTCCGGGGCTGACCGGCCAGCGCGACAGCGCGGGCTACAACTATGACCCCGCCAAGGCCCGCGCGCTGCTGGACGAGGCTGGCGCCTCCGGCCTTGAACTGACCTTGCGAACCCTGAACAACCAGGAACGGATGCTGGCCGCCCAGATCATCCAGGCCAACCTGATGCAGATCGGGATCACCGTGAAGGTGCTGCCGCTCGACAGCGGGCCTTTCTGGGAAATGGGGCAGGAAAGCAAGGGCGACACATGGCAGGACCTTGAACTGTGGCTGATGCGCTTCGGCACCACGCCCGACCCCTATGAGGCCACGCAATGGTTCACTTCGGACCAGGTCGGCATCTGGAACTGGGAACGCTGGACAGACGAGGAATACGACCGCCTGTACCAGGATGGCATCAACGAAACCGACCCGCAAAAGCGCCACGACATCTATGTGCGGATGCAGGAAATCATGGAGAACACCGGCGCCTATGTCTGGATCAACCATGAGCCGGAAGCCTTCGTTCACAGCACCGCTGTGGGTGTGAATGCCGCGCCCTCGGGCGAATTGAACTACCGGCGCTTCACCAAGACCTGATCGTCGTGGCCATACCGGTCGGGCCGCCACGTAAATGTGTGTGGCCCGACCGCTGATGCGGCCCCGCGAAGGAGGAGGACCCCTGTGCTCTATTATCTGACAAAGCGGCTGGGACTGTCGGCGGTGGTGATTTGCCTCGTCGTGCTTGTGCTGTTTTCGCTGCTGCACCTGATCCCCGGAGATCCGGCGACCATCGCCCTTGGGCCACGCGCAACGGAAGAGGCCATCGCCCGGTATGCCGCGAAGATGCACTTGGATGAGCCGGTCTGGCGACAGTTCCTGATCTATATCGGCAATGCCATGACCGGCGACCTCGGCCTTGATGTGTTCTCGGACCGCCCCGTGACGGCGATCATCATGGAGCGGGTCGGCTTTACCCTCGCGCTGGTCGGCGCCGGGATGGGATGGGCCATGTTGATCGGTATTCCCCTGGGCTGCCTTGCAGCGGTCAAACCCAACAGTTGGCTTGACCGCGTCACCGGCGTTTTATCGGTCGGCACCATCGCGGTTCCTTCGTTCCTCGTATCCATCTGGGCGCTGCTGATATTCGCGGTGCAACTGCGCTGGCTTCCGGCCATCGGGGCGGGTGAACCCGGAAACATCGGCGATCAGCTTTCCCACCTGATCCTTCCGGCCTTCGCCATCGGGCTCAGTTGGGTGGGCTATCTCGCGCGCATGGTGCGGGCCTCGATGCTTGAAGTGATGGGCGAGAATTACATTCGTTCGGCGCGGGCCTTCGGCCTTCGGCCCCGACGGGTCATCTTCGGCTACGCCCTGCGCGTCGCCATCCTTCCCACCATCACGCTGATCGGCATGGGCTTTGGCGGCATGATTTCCTCAACCGTCTTTGCCGAAATCATCTTTGCCCGCCCCGGCATCGGCAAGCTGATCTTCGATGCCGTGATGGCGCGCAATTTCCCGATCGTGCAGGGCGCGGTTCTGGTGGCCACCGGCCTCTATATATTCGTCGTCCTGTTTTCCGACATCCTCATAGCTTGGTTTGATCCCCGTGTCCGAGAATCTCTCTGAATCCGAAACCGGTATTCCGGCAGTCGATGCATCGGGGCTTCCCGATCACCTGACCGAAGCCGAAGTCCGTGAATCCGCCGCCCGCGAGCGCCGCGAAAAGCTGCGCATGTTCCTGACCAATTGGCAGGGACTGACCGGGCTGATCCTTGTCACCCTGTTCTTTGCCAGCGCCATTTTCGCGCATTGGCTTGCGCCGTACGACCCGAACGCACTGGATGTTCCTGCACGGCTGTCCGGCCCGACCTTGGACCACCTTGCCGGGACGGACCAACTGGGGCGGGATACTCTTTCGCGCATCCTCTATGGCGGGCGCGTGGCGCTGAAGATCGCGGCCATTGGCGTTTCTGTCGCTTTGGTCGTGGGCTTGATCCTCGGCATGATTGCCGGCTTCGGCCCCCGTTGGCTGGACAGCCTGCTGCTTTTGCTGTTCGACACTGTGCGATCTTTCCCGACCATCGTGCTGGCGCTGGCCACCGTGGCACTGACCGGGCCAAGCCTTGGCATGGTGCTGGCCATCGTAATCATCACCTCGATCCCGCAATATGCCCGCGTGGCTCGCACCGCCACGCTGACCCTGCGCAATACCGATTTCATCCTTGCCGAACGCTCGCTGGGGGCCAGCATGGCGCGGACGCTGCTGCATCACGTGATGCCGAACGTCGTCGGCCCTTTGCTGATCCTTGCCGCCATGGACGTGCCGGTGGTGGTCACCGTCGAAGCCGGGCTAAGCTTTCTGGGGCTTGGTGTACTGCCCCCCACCGCCAGTTGGGGGACGATCCTGAACGAGGGGTATCTGGTGATCCGCGACGCACCATGGATGGTGATCGCCGGGGGTATCCCGCTGATCCTCACGACGCTGGGCTTTACCTTCCTCGGCGAAGCGCTGCGCGACATTTTCGATCCTCGCATGGGGAAAGGACGCTGATATGCCCAAGGATGCAACACACACACCCGAGACACTTCTGGACGTCCGTAACCTGTCAGTCGACTTTCGCACGCCGCGCGGACGGGTCAAGGCGCTGCGCGACATAAGCTTTCCCATTCGCAAAAACCGGATCATCGGGATCGTGGGTGAAAGCGGCTCGGGCAAATCCACCGTACTCTGGGCGCTGCTCGGCCTTCTGGCCAAGAACGCCGAAGTTATGGGCGGCGAAGTCCGCTTTGGCGACCGTGACCTGCTGCACGCCAGCGAAACACAACTGCGCGCCACCCGCGGCGAGGAAATCTCGGTCGTCTTCCAAGACCCGATGACCAGCCAGATCCCGGTGCTGACCTATGGTCGGCAAATGCGCGATATCCTGTACCGACGGCCCGATGTCTCGGCCGCCGAGAAACGGCGCATGGCTGTCGAAATGCTTGGCAAGGTCGGCATCCCCGACCCCGACAAGCGGATTGATCAGTATCCCCACCACTTTTCCGGCGGGATGCGCCAGCGCGCGGGCATCGCCATGGCGCTGCTGACCGGGCCGCAACTCTTGCTGGCGGACGAACCGACAACGGCGCTGGACGTGACCATGGAGGCGCAGATCATCCACCTGTTGCAGGACCTGCAAAAAGAACTGGATGCGACGGTCGTGGTGGTCTCGCACAATCTCGGACTGATTGCCGAACTCTGTGATGACGTCGTTGTCATGTACGCGGGCGAAGTGGTCGAAGCCGGTGAAGTGCATGAGATATTTCACAACGCGCAGCACCCCTATACCCGCGCGCTGCTGGAATGCGACCCGGCCCGGATCGACGATGTCTCGCGCAAGCTGCCGGTGATCCCCGGCGACATCCCTGACCTGACCAAGGCGCTTTCGGGGTGCATCTATGCGCCGCGCTGCCAACGCGCCCTGCCGGTGTGCCGCGAAAATACTCCGCCGGATGTCGCCCGTGGCGGGATGAGCTTGGCACGCTGCCACCTCCTCGACGGGCCGCACCACGATCCAAGCTGGCCACCGCCACTGGACGTGATGACCGTGGGCCAAGGCGAGGCCAGCGTCAGTAAACCCGCCCGCGTGAAAAGCGACGAACCACTGCTTGAGGTCTCCGACCTGAACGTGCAGTTCGAAACCGTCGGCCCCCTGCGCGCGCGCCTGAAAGGCATCGACCAACGCCACGTGGACGCGGTGCTGGATGTCAGCCTCTCGGTCGCCCCCGGCGAAACCGTGGGGCTGGTTGGCGAAAGCGGATCCGGCAAGACAACTCTGGGGCGGTGCGTGCTGAACCTCGTGCCGGCCCAAGGCGGCAGCGTGCGTTTCGAGGGGCAGGAAATTCGCAACATGCCGGAAGGCCGGTTCAAACCCCTGCGGCGCGACATGGCGATGATGTTCCAGGACCCGGTCGGGTCGCTCAGCCCGCGCAAATCCATACGCGCCCTGATCACCGAACCGTTCCAGATTCACGGCGTCACCGGCGTTGACCTTGACGCCGAGGCCGAGCGACTGGCCGAGATGGTACGCCTGCCCAAGCCCTTCCTGTCACGCTATCCGCATGAGCTGTCGGGCGGGCAGGCGCGGCGCGTCGGCGTGGCGCGAGCCTTGGCGTTGAACCCCAAGCTGATCATCGCCGATGAACCCACCGCGGGGCTGGATGTGTCGGTGCAGGGCGAAATCCTCAACCTGATGGCCGACCTTCAGGCCGAACACGGGTTGGGCTACCTGATCATCACCCACAACCTGCCCGTGGTGCGCCACATCGCCGACCGGCTGGCCATCATGTATCTGGGCCGCATCGTCGAAGAGGGCCGCACGGACGAGGTCTTTGCCCGCCCGGTGCATCCCTACACCCAAGCCCTGGTCGAAGGCGTGCCGCAACCCGACCCAGACAGGCGCCGCGCGCATGTGTCGATCTCGGGTGAGGTGCCAAGCCTTCTCAACCGTCCGAAGGGCTGTGATTTCGCGGGGCGCTGCCCCTTCGCACAAGACCTTTGCCGCGCCGAGAAACCGCCACATGTGACAATGGCGGATGGGCGGCGGCACGCTTGCCATTTTCCACTCGGCCAATAACGGCGCATATCCCAACAAGAGACAAAAACACATGAGTTATGGTATTTATATCGGGCGCAACCACACGGCCGACGGGGCGGCCTATCTGGCCGGTTACGGGGACGAACCCAGCAGCCATTGGCTGGAAATCACCCCCCGCGCAGAGCCCCCCGAGGGCGCGACACTCACCGTCGGCGTGACGCCACAGGCGGACATGCCCGGCCACCTCACCGAGATCCCGCAAGCGTCCGAGACGTTGCGCAACATGCGGGTGAACTACAGTTACTATCTTGGTGTGCCCGCGCCGCTGACCAATGGCGGGCTGAACGAATGCGGGGTCGCGGTGCGCGACATCTGGTCAACGTCCCGGGCCGACTTGATCGCCATGACACCGAAGGACCAGACCGGGCCGAACTATTCGGATCTTGCCCGCATCGTGGTGGAACGCGCCCGTAGCGCCCGTGACGGCGTGGAACTGATCGGGAAACTGATCGCCACACATGGCTATTCCACCTATGGCGGAAATTCCCACATGATCGCCGACCCCGACGAGGCCTGGGTGGTGATCGAGTTTGCCGGGGGCCGTGGCCTGTGGTGCGCCGAACGGCTCGGCCCGGACAGCATCCGCGCCTCGCGCCCGGGGTACATCGGCGAAATCCCTCAGACCCCGGATGATGACGTCCTTTTCCCATCGCATTTCTTCGACACGGCCCGCGAACAGGGCTGGTGGTCTCCAGAAGACGGACCATTCCACGTCAACCGCATCTATGGGGACGGCAAGCATCGCTGGGATGGTGTCACCTGGATCGAGGACGAGATGCGCGCCCGCGCCGAACGGCCGGAAAAGATCGCGCTGGAAGACGTGTTCTGGTCCATCAGCACCGAGCGCCTGACGGGTGACACCGCCGGCTATGGTCAGGTCGTCCCGCTGATCCATCCCGCGCATGACGCATTGCGCATGATGTGGCACGCACCGGTCGGCCCGGTCACCGCGCCGCTCCTGCCGGTTTTTCTGGGGCAGGACACGGTTCCGCCGGCCTGGCGCCAGCACCGCTACCTGACGACGGGCGAAAGCCATCGGTTTCTCGATTGCCGCAAGAAGGACAAGGACCCCGACACGGTGTCCCTCGTGCCCCAAGGCATCGAGACCGGACCGTCCGCCTTTCATGACTTCAAGCGGCTGATGCACTTGGCCATCCAGAAACCGGACCCGATCCTGACAGAGGTCTGGACACATTGGCGCGCAATCGAGGCAAACGTGAATGCCCGCATCCCCGACACCCTGCGCGCGGCAGAACGCCTTCTGGAGGTGGGTGAAGAGGCATTGGCATCCCGGATTCTGACCGAATTCAGTCATGCGCGCATGGCCGAGGCTCTGGCCGATTGTCAGGCCCTCTCGGCGGCGGCCCATGCAAGGCTGCGTGCGCTTGGGGACCTGAACATGACCCACGAGCCCCGAATGCTTGACCAACTCTGGTAATCCGGCAGGCTGTCGTCCCACCAAGGCCCGGCTTTGGCATGCGTGTTTGCCAAAGCATCCTTCACCGGACGCGCCAAAGCCACAGCCACATTTTTGCCCTATTCAAACTTTAGTCAGGCATGGTGTATACGCAGGCGTTGAAGGGTCATTACGGTCATGAGCACGCTGACAGGCGAAAATCGGGTATTTATGTTCCTGCAAGGCCCCCACGGGCCTTTCTTCGCGCGTCTGGGTCGTATGCTGGAACGCGCAGGGGCCACAGTCTGGCGCGTGGGGTTCAACGCGGGTGATCGGGCCTTCTGGCGCAACCGGCACAGCTACATCCCCTATCTCGGCAGCCACGAAGACTGGCCCGACACCATTGAAAACCTGCTTACCGATAAAACCGTCACCGACCTCGTGCTTTACGGCGACACCCGCCCGATCCACGCCGAGGCAGTCAAGGCCGCCAAGGCCCGCGGGCTGCGCGTGCATGTCTTCGAGGAAGGCTACATGCGCCCCTACTGGGTGACATACGAACGCGGCGGCACCAACGGCCATTCCCGGCTGATGGAGATGACCGTCCCGCAGATGCGCGCGGCGCTGCGAAACTCCGACATGGACGCCCCCCTGCCCCCGGCCAGTTGGGGCGACATGCGCCAGCACATCTTTTACGGCGCGGTCTACCATGGCTGCGTGATGCTCCTGAACCGGCGCTACAAAAGTTTCCGCCCCCACCGGGCGCTCAGCGTGACGCAGGAGTTCAAGCTCTACCTGCAACGCCTGCTCCTGATGCCCGCACAGGCCATCGACCGACGCATCGCCACATGGCGCATCCGGCATGGCGGCTTCCCCTATCACCTGGCACTCCTGCAGCTGGAACACGACAGCTCCTTCCAGGCCCATTCACCCTTTTCCACCATGGCCGAGTTCCTGGAAACCGTGATCGACGGCTTCGCCCATGGCGCTCCTCCGCATCATCACCTCGTCATCAAGGCCCATCCGCTGGAGGATGGCCGCGCCCCCATCCGGGCCGAGTTGAAACGGCTGGCCCGCGCCGCCGGGATCGCCGACCGCGTGCATTACGTGCGCGGCGGCAAACTGGCCCAGCTTCTGAACGAGGCGCGCAGCGCCGTCACCGTCAATTCCACCGCCGCCCAACAGGTGCTCTGGCGCGGCATCCCGCTCAAGACCTTCGGCGCCGCCGTCTACGCCAAGCCCGAGTTCGTCAGCACCAAACCCCTGCGCGATTTCTTCGCCGGGGCCGAACGCCCCGACCGGCGCGCCTATACCGATTACCGCCGCTACCTCCTGGAAACCAGCCAGGTGGCGGGCGGCTTCTATTCCTCCAGCGGCCGTCGGCAACTCCTGCGACAAGCCGTCGACATGATGCTGGCCCCCGAAGACCCCTACGATGCGCTCAAATCCGGCACCGCGGCCCCAAGGCAACAGTTGCAGCTGGTCACCTGAGCCAACCCCGCCAAGACTCTGGATTTTTCAGACAACCTTGGCTAAAGTGACAAAAAAAGAAGACCGAGGCAGAAATAGGTCGAGGAGACCGAGCAGTGAATTCCAAACCGAACCGTTGGGCGCGGTCCGTCGCCCTTGTGGCCATGGTGGCGATGATTTCGTCCTGTGGTATCCTGCCCCGCGTGGGCCCCAACAAGCGCGAGATTTATTCCGGCTCCGTGCAGCGTCAGGGCGACGCCTTCGTCGTCACCGTCAATGACCGCGTGACGCGCGCCACCGCCGTGCAACCCGCCCTTGGCTTTACCGAAGAATTCCGCAACGCGGGGCGGCTCGGCTCGGACACCATCCGCCCGGGCGACACACTCGGCCTGACGATCTGGGAGAACGTCGACGATGGGTTGCTTGCGGGCGAAGCCGCCAACCAGACCGTCCTCGAAGAAGTACAGGTCGATGGCGCGGGCTTCATCTTTGTCCCCTACGCCGGCCGCATCCGCGCCGCGGGCAACACCCCCGAGGCGATCCGCCGGATCATCACCTCCAAACTCGACGAACAAACCCCCGATCCGCAGGTCCAGGTTCGCCGCCTCGCCGGCGACGGCTCCACGGTCAGCCTCGTGGGCGCCGTGGGCGGCCAGGGCGTCTACCCGATCGAACGGCCCACCCGCACCCTCTCGGCCATGCTGGCCAACGCGGGCGGCATCGCCATCGAACCCGAGATTGCCCAGATCACCGTGATCCGCGGCGATCAGCGCTCCAAGGTCTGGTTCCAGGACCTCTTCAAACACCCCGAGTTCGACATCGCATTGCGCGCGGGCGACCGTATCCTTGTCGAGGAAGACACCCGCGCCTTCACAGCGCTCGGCGCCACCGGCGCACAGGCCCGTGTCCCCTTTGAATCGCAAACCCTCAGCGCGGTCGAGGCCCTGGCACAGGTCGGCGGCCTCAGCGCCACCGCCTCCGACCCCACCGGCGTCTTCGTCATGCGCAACGAACCCGCTGCCATCGCCAACCAGGTTCTGGGCCGCACCGACCTTCAGGGCGCACAACGCCTGATCTACGTGCTGGACCTGACCAAGCCCAACGGCATGTTCATGGCGCGCGACTTCTCGGTGCGCGACGACGATACGCTCTACGTCACCGAAGCGCCCTTCGCCCAATGGAGCAAAGTCATCTCGGCCCTCACCGGCACGCTCGGCGCGGTCAGCACCGTCACAACGGCCAGCGACGCGCTCGGCGGCGGCTGATGCCCGCACCCGATCCGAAACAACCCGCCGCGACATCCTCGCGGCGGGTTTTCTATTTCAACGCGGGCTTCCTGCGCCAATCCCGCATCCGCCGTATCATGGCGCTTGCGGGCCTGCCGCTGCACCTTGGCCGCCCCGACCCGGACGACCTGATCGCCGTCTGGGGCAAAAGCCCCTACGCCCAGCGCGGCGAGGCGATGGCCGCGAAAACCGGCGCCGCCCTCCTGCGTCTCGAAGATGCCTTCCTGCGCTCGCTGCACCCGGGCCGCGAGGGCGAGCCGCCCCTGGGCCTCATCATCGACCACACAGGCATCTACTTCGACGCCAGCGCGCCGTCCGATCTCGAAACCCTGCTGGCCACCCACCCCTTCGACGACACCACCCTGATGGACCGCGCCCGCGCCGGGATCGCCCGCATGCAAGAGGCGCAGCTCAGCAAATATTCCGGCTTCGACCCCCATACCCCCTGCCCCGATCCCGGCTATGTTCTGGTGATCGACCAGACCCGCGGCGATGCCTCGGTCACCCACGGCGGGGCCGATGCCAATACCTTCCGCGAGATGCTGACCGCCGCGCAGGTCGACCACCCCGGTGCCCGCATCGTGATCAAGACCCACCCCGAAACCATGACGGGCCACCGCCCGGGCTATTTCGGGCCCGACGATGGAACCGACCGCATCACGCTCCTGTCCGATCCGGTCAGCCCATGGGCGCTGCTCGACGGGGCCATCGCCGTCTATACCGTCACCTCGCAACTGGGGTTCGAGGCGATTTTCGCGGGCCACAAACCGCATGTCTTCGGGCACCCCTTCTATGCCGGATGGGACCTAACCCAAGATCACCACCCCGCCCCCCTGCCCCGCCGGGGCCGCCCCCTCAGCCGCGCACAGCTTTTCGCCGGGGCCATGGTGCTCTACCCCACATGGTACGACCCCTACCACGACCGGCTCTGCACCATGGAAGAGGCGATCGAAACCCTCGCCGCCCAAACCCGTGCATGGCGCGAGGACAGGCACGGCTGGGCAGCCCACGGCATGCGCCTTTGGAAACGCAAACCACTTCAGCAATTCTTCGGCAAACCGCGCGGGGTCAGCTTCAACTCCAAGGCCAACGGCCAACGCCGCCACATGGTCTGGGCCAACCGCGCGAATGAGGCCCCCGAAGGTGCCCTGCGCCTTGAGGATGGCTTCCTGCGCTCACGTGGCCTCGGCGCCGACCTGATCCCGCCACTCTCGCTGGTGCTGGATGATCTGGGCATCTACTACGACCCCGGTCAGCCCTCACGCCTTGAAACCCTGATCGCCAAACGCGCCACCCTGCGCCCCGATCAACAACGCCGCGCCGAGGCGCTCATCGCCAAGCTGATCGATCTCAAACTCTCGAAATACAACCTCGGCGGCCCATTGCCCGACCTGCCCCAAGGCCACCGCATCCTTGTCCCCGGTCAGGTCGAGAATGACGCCTCCATCCGGCTTGGCGCGGGGCAGGTGAACACCAACCTCGCCCTGCTGCAAACCGCCCGCAAGGCCAACCCCGAAGCGGTGATCCTCTACAAACCCCACCCCGATGTCGAAGCCGGGTTGCGCCCGGGTGCGATCCCCGAAGACAAGCTAAAAACGCTGGCAGAGGCCGTGCTCCCCAACACCGACCCGGCGCAATTGCTGGACCACGTGCAAGAGGTCTGGACGATGACCTCGCTCCTGGGGTTCGAAGCCCTCTTGCGCGGCCTGCGCGTCACCACCACCGGCGCGCCCTTCTACGCCGGATGGGGCCTCACCCGCGATCTGGGCAATCCGTCCCCACGCCGCACCGCCCGGCCCTCCCTCGACGGGCTGGTCCACGCCACCCTCATCGACTATCCCCGCTATTACGACCCCGTCACAGACACAGCCTGCCCCGCCGAACTGGTGATCGACCGCCTCGCCCACGGCCCCTTGCCACAGCCGGGCCCCGCCAACCGCCTCACGGCGAAACTGCAAGGCGCACTGGCCAGCCACGCTTGGCTCTGGCGGTAACACGCAACTCAAACATCATCTCTCTTGGCAAACGGCGGATGCCTCCGGCGGGAGTATTTGGGGAAAGATGAAGCCCGACACATATGAAGCTTCATCTTTCTGAAAATACTCCGGGGGAGTCGCCCACAGGGCGACGGGGGCAGCGCCCCCGATCTAATGCCGGTGCCAGCGGTGCATCACGTCGCCGCCAATGTCGCGGGTCTCGACCAGCTCAAACCGCCGCGCCTCGTCCAGCCGCTCCAGCCCCAGCGCGCCGATCCCCGGCAGGCCCTCGGCTCCGATGGCCAACCCCGCGGTAAAGCCTATCAACTCATCCACCAGATCCCCGGCCAGAAGCGAGGCCGCCAGCGCGCCCCCGCCTTCGCAGAACACCCGGGTCAGCCCCACCTCGCCCAAGCGCTCCAGAACCGAGGCCATATCCAACTGCCGCCCCGTCAAGCCGCAGGGGATCACCTCCGCACCCACGCCCTCCCACGCCTCGACCAGCGCCGCATCGGCATCCGGCCCGTGACATAACCAAACGGGGACCTCCCGCGCCGTACGCGCCAGCTGCGACATCAAGGGAATATCCAAGCGGCGCGAGACCACAACGCGCACGGGCTGGCGTATTGCGCCCATATTGCGCACCGTCAGCATCGGGTCATCCGCCCGCGCCGTGCCCGCGCCCACCATCACCGCGTCATGCCGCGCGCGCATCCCATGCACCATGCGGCGTGCCGCGCCCCCGGTGATCCACTGGCTATGGCCCGTCGCCGTGGCGATCCGTCCGTCGAACGAGGTGGCCAGTTTCAGGGTGACATGCGGCGGCCCGCCCGCCGCCTTGCTCAGGAACCCGCCCAGATCGCGCGCCGCCTCCTCGGCCAGCACCCCGGTCTCGACCTCGACACCGGCCGCGCGCAGAATATCGAACCCCTTGCCCGACACCCGCGGGTCGCTATCGGTCAAACATGACACCACCCGCGCCACCCCCGCCTGAACCAAAGCCTCGGCACAGGGCGGGGTTTCTCCATGATGCGCGCAAGGCTCCAGCGTGACATAGGCCGTGGCCCCCTTTGCCGCCGCGCCCGCCTGCGCCAAAGCCACAACTTCGGCATGCGGCCGCCCACCCGGCGCGGTCCAGCCGCGCCCGACGATCCGCCCGTCGCGCACCAGGACACAACCCACCGCCGGGTTGGGCCAGCATTGCCCCTGCCCCCGCCGCCCAAGCGACAGGGCCAGCCCCATGAACCGCGCGTCGGTGTCCCGGCTCACTCGTCCGATTGCTTGGCTTCGGCGATCGCCTCGTCGGGGCGCAACTCGCTCACGAATTTGTCGAAATCATCGGCCGCCTGGAAATTCTTGTAGACGCTGGCAAAGCGCACGTAGGCCACGGTATCGATCCGCGCCAGGCTTTCCATGACGATCTCGCCCACGGTTTTCGACGGGATATCCGTCTCGCCCATGCTTTCCAATCGCCGCACGATGCCGGAAATCATCTGCTCGATGCGCTCCGGCTCCACCGGGCGCTTCTGCAACGCGATCCGGATCGAGCGTTCCAGCTTGTCACGGTCGAAATCCTCGCGCCGCCCATTGGTTTTCACCACCACCAGATCGCGCAACTGCACGCGCTCATAGGTGGTGAACCGACCGCCACAGGCCGGGCAAAACCGCCGCCGCCGGATCGAAACATGATCCTCGGCCGGTCGGGAATCTTTTACCTGGGTGTCAACATTTCCACAAAACGGGCAGCGCATGGGCCGTCCCCCTTTTCTTCTCTGCCTCTTCGGTCATGGGTCTCAAGCCCAGTTATCCACAGCCACTATAGGACACCCGCAAGGTTTTGGGTAGAGGGGAATTTACACCGCTAGATAAGCAGGGCACCGGGGGTTTAAGAACGCGAAAACCGGCTTAGGTCAGGGTCAACGCCAGCAAAAGAAAGGCCATGACATGACCGACAAGACCCTTTTCATCACCGGTGCCTCCTCTGGGATAGGGGCCGAAACCGCCCGCGCCGCCGTGGCCAAGGGCTGGCGCGTGGCCCTCATGGCCCGTAGCGCCGACAAACTTAAGACCCTCGTGCAGGAGCTGGGCGCCGACAGCGCCCTCGCCATAACCGGCGACGTCACCAAATACGACGATCTGACCGCCGCCGTCTCCGCCACCAAGGACAAGTTCGGCCAGATCGACGCCGTCTTCGCCAACGCGGGTATGGGCCTCGATACCCCCGGCGTGGCCGAGGGCGACCCGGACGAATGGCAGGCGATGATGGACCTCAACGTCATGGGCGTGCTCTGGACGGTCAAGGCCAGCTACGAGGCACTGAAAGACACCAAAGGCCACCTGATCCTGACCGGCTCGGTCGCCGGGCAAATTCACCTGCCCGGCTCGGTCTATGGCGCGTCCAAGTGGTTCGTCCACGGCTTCGGCGGCAACATGAGCGAGGAGATGCGCGGTTGGGGCGGGCGCTGTACCGTGATCGCACCGGGCATGGTCGATACCCCCTTCTTCGAGCAACCCAAACCCGACAAGCTCAAGCCTGAGGATGTGGCCCAAACGGTGATCTTCGCGTTGGAACAGCCCAAGCGCGCAGATGTCCGCAACCTGACGATCATGCCCACCGGCTAACCGTCAGGCCAGATGCGCCGCCACCTTCCGGCTGTGCGGCGCATCGCGATGCTCGAACAGGTAAATCCCCTGCCATGTGCCCAACACGGGCACGCCACCGCTGACCGGAATGCTCAAACTCACCGGCATCATCGCCGCCTTGATATGCGCGGGCATGTCATCGGGGCCCTCGTAGGTATGTGTCAGATAGGCCATCGTGGGGTCCGTCGTGGGCGGCACCAGCCGGGCAAAGTAATTGCGCAAATCGGTCTGAACCTCGGGGTCGGCATTCTCCTGAACAATCAGGGAACAGGAGGTATGCCGCACGAACAGCGTCAACAGCCCCGCCTGCACAGCCTGCTGGCCGACCCACTTCCGCACCTCGCGGGTAAACTCATACAGGCCCTGCCCCCGGGTGCCGATCTGAAACTCTGTCTGCGACGCGCTCAACATGGCCCCCATTGAAAGGCCTCACGATCCCAACACTGGCCCGCCGCCGCCTTGGCCTCGTACAGCGGATAGACATCATTGATCGTCACCGACCCGGCATCGCAGGTCATCTGCGCCATGGTCTGATCCCCCTTGATCACCGTCACCCCGCCCGAGATTTCGGCCGTCATCTCCCCCCCTTCGGGAATGCGATCAATCGCGTAATGCACGGTGTAATCGAAGGCGCCGTTGGTAAAACCCGCCTCCTCGTAGATCGTTCGCCCGATGCCGTTCCACGGCCACATATGAACCTCGGTCACGGGCCGCGCCAACAGCATCTCTGCCACAGCATTCACCGGACCAAAGCGGTAATAAGCAACATCGCCCTGCAAACACAGGTCAACGGAATTTGCCCCGCCCGCCACGGTGCAATGAAACAGCGGCACACCCGGGCCGAAACAACCCTCGGCGCGGGCCGCGCCACTGGCGGCGATGAGCATCGCAAAACTCAGGATCGTCTTTCGCATCCGGCAAGCTCCCTGACGGTCATTTGGCTCGGGTGTAGCACGCGCAAACCGCCCCGGACCAACCCTTTCAATGCCGTGAACAGGGCGCACGGCCCGTTTACTCTCGGCCTGCGTACGCATGGGCAACCAAGCCTTAACCCAAGGGGCGCATCGGGGCGCGCGTTTACGAAGCCTACGCAATGGTAAACACCGCGCACGCTCAAATCGTACGACTCGTACGGTTCGTACGTTCCCCGCCCGGCACCCCCCGATTTTCGTACGAAACACCGGGGGCAAGCGTACGACTCGTACGAAATGTACAACTTGTACAGAGGCACGAACGAAACCCCGGAGGTTTGCACAAAACTCCGGGGTCAAACGTACAATCTGTACAGAAATCGGCAGGCTGCGGGCCTAGCGGAAAATCCGCTCGCCCTGCTGGTCGATAAGCTGCTTGGCCTTGCGCAGGGAAAACTCCTGCGCCTCGTCCAAAGACCGCAAGGTATCGGCCCGCACCAGTTGATGCACCTTCACCTCGCCGTCGATCTCCTTTTCGATCCGCGCGGCCACGCGAAAGCCCTCTTTGTCCGTTTGCGGCGCAGGCGTGATACGGAACCCCTCATAGGTTTCCGTCTCCGCCTCCGGTTCAGGCTTGGGCTTTCCGCCGCCAAAAAGCTTGGAAAACAAGGACATACCGGCGCTTATTGATCCAGGAACGAGCGCAACTTGCGGCTACGGCTCGGGTGTTTGAGCTTGCGCAACGCCTTGGCCTCGATCTGCCGGATACGTTCGCGCGTCACGCTGAACTGTTGGCCCACTTCTTCCAGCGTGTGGTCGGTGTTCATACCGATGCCGAAACGCATCCGCAAAACCCGCTCCTCGCGTGGTGTCAGGCTCGACAGAACCCGCGTCGTGGTTTCCTTCAGGTTGTCCTGAATCGCGCTATCTAGCGGAAGAACAACGTTTTTATCCTCGATGAAGTCGCCAAGCTGGCTGTCTTCCTCGTCCCCGATGGGGGTTTCAAGGCTGATCGGTTCCTTGGCGATCTTCATCACCTTGCGAACCTTCTCAAGCGGCATCTGCAGCTTCTCGGCCAGTTCCTCGGGCGTGGGTTCACGGCCGATTTCATGCAGCATTTGCCGCCCTGTCCGCACCAGCTTGTTGATCGTTTCGATCATATGCACCGGAATACGGATGGTGCGCGCCTGGTCGGCGATCGAGCGGGTGATCGCCTGACGGATCCACCACGTGGCATAGGTCGAGAATTTGTAGCCCCGGCGATACTCGAACTTGTCCACCGCCTTCATCAGGCCGATGTTGCCTTCCTGAATAAGATCAAGGAATTGCAGGCCACGGTTCGTGTATTTCTTGGCAATCGAGATCACCAACCGCAGGTTGGCCTCGACCATTTCCTTCTTGGCCTGACGGGCCTCTTTCTCGCCCTTCTGGACTTGACTGACGATGCGGCGGAACTCGCTGATGTCCAGCCCCACGTACTGCCCCACCTGCGCCATGTCGGCGCGCAGCTCGGCCACCTTTTCGGGGTTGCGCTCCATGAACATCTGCCAGCCACGACCGGGCTTTTGTGCCATGTCGTCCAGCCACGTCGGGTCCAACTCGCGGCCCCGATACGCCTCGACGAATTCCTTTCGGTTGATGCGGGCTTGGTCGGCCAGTTTCACCATCGCGCTGTCGATCTGCATGATCCGGCGGTTGATGCCGTAAAGCTGGTCGATCAGGGCCTCGATCCGGTTGTTGTGCAGGTGAAGCGAATTCACCAGTTCCACGATTTCCGAGCGCAATTTCTGATACTTGGCCTCGGCGGCTTCGCTGAATGACCCGTCCTCGTTCAGGGTGGCCGAAATCCGGCTGTCCTGCATTTCGCTGAGTTCCGAGAAGTCCTCGGCGATGCGATCCAGCGTTTCAAGGACACGCGGCTTGAGGGCGGCTTCCATGGCCGCGAGGCTCATGTTGGCCTGTTCGTCTTCCTCGTCGTCATCGTCCTTGGCGATCGGATTGCCATCGGCGTCCAGTTCCGGCTGGCTGTCTTCCGATTTCTCCTTGGGCGCGGAGGTGACATTCGCCGCTTCGGCAACAACGCTATCCTCGGCGCCCTCTTCCTCATCACCCATCTGGCCCGAGAAGGTGGTCTCAAGGTCGATCACATCGCGCAGCAGGATGTCTTCCCCCAGAAGTTCGTCACGCCAGATGGTGATCGCCTGGAAGGTCAGCGGGCTTTCGCACAGGCCCGCGATCATCGTGTTGCGCCCCGCCTCGATCCGCTTGGCAATGGCGATCTCGCCCTCGCGGCTCAGCAGTTCGACCGACCCCATCTCGCGCAGGTACATGCGCACCGGGTCATCCGTGCGGTCAAGTTTTTCTTCCTTGCCCGAGCCAAGCGTGATCTCACCCTTCTTGCCGATCTCGGCAACGGCGGTGGTCTTGCTTTCCTCTTCCTCGGCCTCTTCGGCCTCGATGATGTTGATGCCCATCTCGTTGAGCATCGACATCACGTCCTCGATCTGCTCACTGCTCACCTGATCGGGCGGCAGCACCTTGTTCAGCTGATCGTAGGTAATAAAGCCTTTCTCACGCGCCTCCCCGATCATCTTCTTGACCGCGGCCTGACTCATATCGAGCGAGATTTCGGCCTCCTGATCTTCGGGTTTCTGGTCGTCGGTGTCCTTGGCGGCCATGGAGCTCTCCTGAACGAAAGGGCGATCGGGTGATTCTTAAAATCGAATCAATAACGCGTTCGCATGATTCGCACACCCGTTTACCCTGTTTTCCTTACATATTCCTAGCCAAAAGCCCTTCAATGGCCTGACTTGGAGTAATTGATCCTTTCCAGCAACGCCTCGAAAGCGTCACGTTCGTCACGACTGATTCGCGCACCGTTATCCCCAACCTCGTACTCGGCCTTGTCTTCTTGCTGGCTGCGCTGTGCGCGATTGCGCGTTTCCGCCGCCTGCCCAAGCCGCCATGTCATGGCTTCATCCGCAATGCCAGCAATCTCTTCCGAGGCCTCACTCACTTCCGCACTCCAACCCGCCTCGGCCTTCAGCTTGGCCAATTCCTCGGCAACGGTCATGCGTGCAGCTTCGGTGTCGCCGCGGCGACGCACGGCGGGGATTATGGCGACATGGGGCTGGGACAAGAGCCTTTCAAGAGCCTCAAACCCCATCGTGGCCTCTATTCTTTCATGCAAGACATCTGCCCCATCGGGCGCGAACCGCAGGATCAAATCCCGCAGGCGGTTGTGGTCGGGATCGGTACATTCCATCCCTTCAAGCGCATCCTCGAACTCATCGCAAAGCTGCGGACAACACAGCAAGCTGGCCAGAATGACAGCTTCGCGGACATGGGTCCGCGCGTCTTCACCTGCCGCGACCAATAGCGATGACTTGGTACTCGCGCGTGCGGTCGGTATGGGCTGCCACTTGCCTGTGCGCGGTTGCCCCTGCCCAACACTGCGTCGTGGACTGAACAATTGCCAACGCAGGTCTTTCACCGCTTGACCATAGTGCGCCTTGATCGACGGGTCACGGATCAGCTTGATCTTTTCGCGCAGGGCCTTGTCGAGGGCCGCCTTGCGTTCCGGGCTATCGAAATCGCGCCCTTCGGTCTCGCGTTGCCACAAAAGCTGCACCATGGGCATCGCCTCATCCAGCTGCTTTTGCACCGCGCTTGCCCCCTTGGAGCGCAGCAGGTCATCCGGGTCCTGCCCCTCGGGCATTAACACGAACCGCAGGCTCTTACCCGCCTCCAGAAGCGGCAAGGCCAGATCAATCACCCGGTACGCCGCCCGAAGGCCCGCCGTATCGCCATCAAGCGCCATGATCGGCTCATCCGCAATGCGCCAAAGCATCTGCAACTGATGCTCGGTCACCGCGGTCCCCAAGGGCGCCACCGAAGCCCCGAACCCCGCCTTGGCCAGTGCGATCACATCCATGTAGCCTTCGGCGACGATCAGGGGTTGGCCCTTGCCCGCCGCCTCACGCGCAGGCCCGTGATGATAAAGCGTGCGGGATTTATCAAACAACTCGGTCTCGGGCGAGTTGAGGTATTTGGCGTTATCGTTGGGGTCCATGGCCCGCCCGCCGAAGGCGATACACCGCCCACGCGGATCGCGGATCGGGAACATGATCCGGTTGCGAAAGGTATCATAGGGCCGCCCGCCCTTCTGGCTGGGCTTGGCCAACCCCGCATCGAGGATCAACTGATCCTCGACACCCTTGTTCTTCAAGTGATCCCATAGCCCCTGCCAGGCATCGGCGGCAAACCCGATCTCAAACCGCTCCTGTGCAGCCTCCTCAAGACCCCGCCCGGCCAGATAGTCGCGCGCCGCAGCCCCCGCACCCGTCTTCAACGACAGGCGAAAATGCTGCACCGCCATTTCCATGATTTCAATAAGCTGGGTGCGGCGGTCGGCCTTTTCCTGTGCCCTAGGGTCACGCTCGGGCATCGGCATACCCGCCTCACCGGCCAGAATACGCACCGCCTCCATGAAATCCACGTTCTCGGTTTCACGCACGAAAGAGATCGCATCACCCTTGGCATGGCAGCCAAAGCAGTAATAAAACCCCTTCCGGTCATCGACATGAAAGCTGGCGGTTTTTTCGTGGTGGAAAGGGCACGGCGCCCACATGTCGCCCTTGCCCTGATTGGATTTGCGGGTATCCCACATCACCTTGCGCCCGACGACATCGGTCAACGACAGGCGCGAGCGTAGCTCGTCAAGGAATCCGGGGGGCAGGCTCATACGTCCATATATGGGCAAGCCGACCGATTGAGCAAGCCGGTGAGGCGCAGAGTTTACTGCGCCAGACAGGCCTTCTCGTAGGTTGCGCCGACCTCTTCGCTCAGTTGCGCTTCTTCAAGGCCGTAGACCCAATTGACGATCGGCTGAACGGCAGCCTTGTAAATCGCCGCATCGCCCTCAAGGCCATTGCCGATGGTCTGCACCGCTTTTTTCTGGCCCATTCCCTCAGTACGCGCTTCAACCGCGGCATCCACGATCCCGGCCGAAGTGGAACAAATGCTTTCCTTGTCTTGCGCGGCCAAAGGTGTGGCAAGAACAAGGGCAGAAATAAGCACGGCAAAGCGGGTCATGGTCACCTCGTGGTGTCTTGAATCATCGCGTTCAACTTAATGCCCCTGCCAAGGAATGAAAGGGGGTGCGCCGGGGAAACTCCGCCATTGCGTCCCCTCAGACCCGCCGCGCCTCCACGGCTTGCATCGCGCATTTCAGATCATGCACAAGTGTTTCCGCGAAGGCCCGGAAGACCATGATCTGATAGATTTCCTTGCCCAGACAGGTGACAGAAGCCTGCATATGCTGCACTTCCGTGCGCGCCGTTTTTCCAGGGCCAAGAGTGTCCTTTCGAAGGTCAATCGGCGTCAAGCGTGCCAAGACATCGGCGGCCCCCACGCCGTCCAGTCGAACAACCGCCCAGGCATCCGACTGATCGGTCAGGGCTGCGTGGGTCGACAGGCCGTCCTCGGCGACAACGCCTGTCAAAAGTGCCATCTGCGGGCCGAACCAGATTGCGCGCACCTCGCCAGCCTCATTCACCCGATTAGGCTCGGGCATGTCCAGACCATACGCTGCCTGCATGACCTTGCACAACGCGGCCTCCTGTCCCTTGAAAGCGGCGACCGAGGTTATCGGCCCGGTCTCTACCTCGCTCAGACGCAGCGCGCCCACCTCAAGCGGCAACAAACCATCACAGGGCGTTTTTGCTTTCAACTCAACCACGCATCCGCCCTCCTTCTGGATCGAACTGCACCGGGTCACAGACCTCGCACAGGGTCTCCACATCATTCAGGTGGTCCACCATGCGCACCACCTCGCCATGCCGCGCCCGGCCATTGCGTAGGAAACCAAGGCCGAGATTGGTCTCCAATGTCGGGGAATAGCCGACCGAGGTGACATAGCCCTGATCATTCTCCCGCACCGCCGCGTCATCCGCGTTGAACAAATGCGCCCCGGCCACCAGCATCTTGACCTCACCCGCCGGGCGCAGGCCCACCAATTGCTCTCGCTCCGGGCCGTTGAGACCCTCACGCGAGGCGGCGGTTTTGCCGATGCAATCCTTCTTGGCGCTCATCATGCGCTCCATGCCGATGTCAAAGGCGGTGACGCGTCCATGAATTTCCGCATGGGTGATAAAGCCCTTCTCAAGCCGCAAGACGTTGAGTGCT
This sequence comes from Roseovarius bejariae, assembly GCF_009669325.1. Classification (NCBI taxonomy): domain Bacteria; kingdom Pseudomonadati; phylum Pseudomonadota; class Alphaproteobacteria; order Rhodobacterales; family Roseobacteraceae; genus Roseovarius; species Roseovarius bejariae. The sequence goes on along the minus strand of NZ_SZWE01000001.1, from coordinate 2,815,977 downwards.
TCCATCCCGTAAGGCCCGCCGCCCAAGCCCTCGGCCCGGCTGACCAAGGCCCGGAACAGCGCATCACCATAGCGCGACGGCACCGCGATTTCATAGCCATGTTCGCCCGAGAAGGAGATGCGAAACAGCCGCCCGCCAACACCGGCCAAAGTGACCGAGCCACAGGACATGAAGGGCCAATTCTCATCGTTCAACGGCGCGTCGAGCAAACCATTCAGCACATCTCGCGCCTTGGGGCCCGCCACGGCAAACTGCGCCCATTGTTCGGTGACCGAGGTGAACCGCACGTCCAGATCGGGCCGCAAGGCCTGATGCACGAATTCCAGATGCCGCATCACCTGCCCGGCTGCCGCCGTGGTGGTGGTCATCAGGTAATGGTTTTGGCCCAAGCGCGCGGTGGTGCCATCGTCCATCACGTGGCCATCCTCGCGCAGCATCAGGCCATAGCGCACGCGTCCCACCTTCAGCGTCGAGAACATATTGGTATAGACGAAATCCAGGAACGCCCCGGCATCCGGCCCCTGAATGTCGATCTTGCCAAGGGTCGAGACATCCGCCACGCCCACGGCCTCGCGCACCATGCGCACCTCGCGGTCACACGATTGCCGCCAATGGGTCTCGCCCTTTTGCGGGAAGTAGCTGGGCCTGAACCAGAGCCCCGCTTCGATCATCGGCGCCCCGCGCGCAACGCTCGCCTTATGCGAGGAGGTGAACCGTTCGGGCGCAAACCCCTTGCCCTGCCCGCCCGCGCCCATGGCCGCGATCGACACCGGCACGAAGGGCGGACGATACGTGGTGGTGCCTGTTTCGGGAATACTCCGCCCGGTGGCATCGGCCAACACCGCCAAGGCCCCGATGTTGGAGTTCTTCCCCTGATCCGGCGCCATACCCTGCGTGGTATAGCGCTTCATATGCTCCACGCTTTGAAAGTTTTCGGTGGCCGCCTGCCTGACGTCCTTGACTGTCACGTCATTCTGGAAATCCAGCCATTTACGCCCCTTGCCCGGGACCACCCAAAGCGGTGCTATATCATAAGCGCTATCTTCGGCGCGGGGCAGATCAATTTCCGGTACCGACCGGCCCAAATCCTGCATCGCCTCACGCGCGGCGGCCAAACCGCCCTCAAGGCAAGCACGGGTCGAGAAGTCGCCACGACAGGCCCCGGCGGTCACCATTCCGGGGATGGCTCCCTCCTTCGGGATGAACCCCGCGATCCGCTCATTCCATTCCGGGCGCCCGTTCATATGGCACGTCAGGTGCACAGACGGGTTCCAACCGCCCGACACGGCCAGTGTATCGGTCTGGATTTTCTCAACCCCACTGATGGAACTGATCGAGATCGCCTCGACCCCACGCCCGCCGTGCACGGCGCTCACCTCGCGGCCCGCATAAAACGGCACGTCCAGATCACAGCGCGCCTCCGCGCGGCTGTCGATCAGGGCACTGACATGCACGCCCGCCGCGATCAGGTCGGCGGCGGTGCGATGTGCGCTGTCGTTGTTGCCGAAAACCGCCACGCTCCGCCCCGGGCTGACCCGCCAGCGGTTGACATAGGCCCGCACCGCGCCCGCCATCATCACGCCGGGCCGGTCGTTGTTGGCAAAACCCACGGGCCGCTCCAAGGCCCCCGCCGCCAGAACCGCGCGCTTGGCCACGATCCGCCAGAAACACTCACGCGGGGCACCGGGGCGCATGGCCACGTCCGGGGCCAGCCGCTCAAGCGCGCCATAGGTGCCCTGATCATAAGCGCCCGTGACCGTGGTGCGGGTCATCACCCGCACATTGGGCATCTCGTGCAACTCGGCGGTCACCGCCTCAGCCCATGCCGCGCCGCTCTGCCCGCCAACCTCAAGGCGTTCCGCGTTAAGCCGCCCGCCGGTGCGCATATCCTCATCGCACAGGATCACATCGGCCCCCGCACGCCCCGCCGCCAAGGCCGCCATCAGCCCCGCAGGCCCCGCCCCGATCACCAGAAGATCACAATGCGCAAAGGCCTTCTCATATCGGTCGGCATTGGCCTCCATCGACAGTGCGCCAAGCCCCGCTGCGCGCCGGATAAACGGCTCATACAGCTTTTCCCACGCCGCCTTGGGCCACATGAATGTCTTGTAATAGAACCCTGCCCCAAGGAACGGCGCGGCCAAGTCATTGAGCGACAGCATATCGAACCCCAGCGAGGGCCAACAATTTTGCGGTCGGGCCATCAGCCCCTCGGACAGTTCCACCATGGTCGCCCGCACATTAGGATCCTGCGCCGGGCCAAGCCCGAGGGTGACAAGCGCATTGGGTTCTTCGCTCCCGACCGTCATGATCCCGCGTGGACGGTGATACTTGAACGACCGCGCCACCATCCGAATGTCATTCGCCAATAGCGCCGAGGCCAGCGTGTCACCCGCCAGTCCCTCGTACTCCACCCCGTCGAACCGAAACTTGACCGGGCGGCTGCGGTCGATCTGTCCCTCTCCTGCAAGCCTCATGCGCCCGCCTCCTTGGCCTCTGACGCCAACTCGCAATTCAAAACCTCATGCGTGACGGTATTGCGCGTGACAACCACCCAAGCGCCACAACCACTTTCGTGATACCACAAATCGCGGGTCACCCCCGCCGGGTTGTCACGGTTGTGGATGTAGTCATCCCATGCCGCCTCCCCGGCGTCCGGCTCGGGACGGTCAAGCGCGACAGCATCGCCCTGATAATAAAACTCTCGCCGGTCACGCTCTCCACAATAAGGGCAAGTGATCCTCATGCCGCGCTCTCCCAACTCATCCGTTTCGTCCAGATACCCATGCCGCGCCTCAATGCAGGTTGTGCTGCATGCCGGTGCCTTCTTCGTCCATCAGGCCCCGCCCAGTGCGGAAGCGATCCAGACGGAACCGCGCCGCGGGTTCGTGGTGCCTGTCCGTGGCCACCAGATGCGCCATACCGAATCCCGACCCCGGCACCGCCTTGAACCCGCCGTAACACCAGCCCGCATCCAGATAGAGGCCCTCGACCCCGGTCTTGTCGATGATGGGCGAGCCATCGGGCGTCATATCCATGATGCCGCCCCAACTGCGCAACACCTTGGCCTTGCCGATGGCGGGCATCAGGGTCATGCCCGCCTCCATCACATGCTCGACCATGGGCAGGTTGCCGCGCGCCGCGTAGGAAGCATAGAAATCCAGATCCCCGCCAAACACAAGCCCGCCCTTGTCCGACTGGCTGATATAAAAATGCCCCATGCCGAAGCTCACCACGTGGTCGATACAGGGCTTGAGGCCTTCGGTCACGAAGGCCTGCAAGACATGGCTTTCAATGGGCAGGCGCATGCCCGCCATTTGCGCCACTTGGCTGGACCTTCCGGCCACGATGATCGCCACCTTCTTGGCCCGGATCGCGCCGCGCGTGGTCTGCACGCCCTTGACCACACCACCCTCGATATCAATCCCCGTGACCTCGCAATTCTGGATCAGGTCCACGCCCCGCTCGCTCGCCCCGCGGGCATAGCCCCAGGCGACGGCATCATGCCGCGCGGTCCCCGCGCGGCGCTGCAACAACCCGCCGTAGATCGGGAAGCGCGCCTGGTCGTAATCCAGATAGGGCAGCATCCGCTTGAGGTCCGCCACGCTGAGCAGTTCGGCATCGTCCCCTTGATTGCGAATGGCATTGCCTCGCCGGATCGCCGCATCCCGCTGCGCATCGGAGTGGAACAATCCGATCTGCCCGCGCTGAGAATGCATGACGTTGTAATTCAGGTCCTCCTCCAGCCCCTCCCAAAGTTTCAGGGAATGGCTGTAGAATTCCGAATTGCCGGGCAGGAAGTAATTGGCGCGAACAATCGTGGTGTTGCGCCCCACGTTGCCGCCACCAAGGTATCCCTTCTCAAGCACTGCGACATTGGTGATCCCGTGCTCCTTGGCAAGGTAATAAGCGGTCGAAAGGCCATGCCCGCCGCCGCCGATGATCACCACGTCATAGGCCTCTCTTGGCGTCGCATCGCGCCAATGCGCCTGCCAGCCCTTGTTGCCCGTCAACCCCTCTTTCAACACGCGCAAACCGGAAAAGCGCATCGCCATCTCCCTGATACTTCGCCGCGGAGTGAACCAAGTTCCATGCCCGATGGCAATGGCCGCCAAGGCCGGAAAGCGATTATTTTCCCACGCCCTTTTCCCGGCCGCCAAGCGCCACGCCATGACCCCCTTGAAGCAGTCCAATCCGTTCTAGTGCAGGTGCTCTGGAGTTGCCGCCTGACGCGCTTCCCTGGAGATCACGCTGACCGGGGCAATCGGCGTGCCATCCTCGGCCACAAGCGGGTTGCGCCTCGCCCGCCCCGAAAGCCAAGCCTGGGCCATACGCCCCAGAACTTGAAAAGCGGCCCCGTAAAACCCACGGTCGGCCGCAGGGGTGCCCGCCCCGGGCATTGCATCCTTGGTAAAGGCCAGACATCGCGACGGGCCAAGGCATGCCGCCTCGCCCTCCACCTCTGATTGGCGCAACACAACCCCAGCAAAGGGCAGATGCACTTTGTTCATGGTGTTGATCATCGGCGTATCACAACAGCGTGCGACCCAACGATAAAGCCCCTTGGGCGAAAGCCGCCGTATCTCCAAAAGCTCTTCACCCCGCTCGAAGCACAAGCGATCTGGCGTGGTCTGCCAAATCTCTGTGCCACCAGCAGGATTGAGAATATCGACCCCTCCACCAAAGGCTTGCGCCGCTGTCTGGCAATCCCTGCAATGGCATGTCACGCGCGTGCCCGCCGATGGGGCGGGCACTGCTAAAGTCATTTGAACCCCGCCGCACCGGCAGGCCTTGCGCACCGTCAAGGCCACGATGGCCCCTTAAAGGCCCAAGGCGCGGTAGCTGGCGGCGACTTTCTCGATCGACGCAAGATAGGCCGCCGTGCGCAGGTCTTCGCAATCTTCGCGCTCGTGCCAGATTGCACGCATCGACTGATACGCCGTGCGCATCGTGTCATCGAGGCCCGAGCGTACAAGCTCCAACTCGTCGGCCCCGCGCAGGTACTTTTGCTTGAAGTCCGGCGACATCGACCATTTTTCGCCCAGATGCTCATCCAGCTTGTGAAGCTCGTTGACGATCAATTCGTGCCGAGCCTCCTCCTGACGGCGGCCCATCCGGCCAAAGCGAATATGGCTCAGGTTCTTGACCCATTCGAAATAGGACACCGTCACACCACCCGCGTTGGCATACATATCGGGAATGATAACCGTACCCTTCTGGCGAAGTATGGCATCGGCCCCGGCCGTCACCGGGCCATTCGCCGCTTCGATGATCAAGGGCGCCTTGATGTTCTCGGCATTGTCGAGGTTGATCACCCCTTCAAGCGCCGCAGGGATCAGGATATCGCAATCGTGCTCAAGATACTTCGAGCCATCCCGGATGTACTTGCCCGAAGGATACCCGTCCACGCCGCCATGCTTGGCGATCCAGTTGCGGATGTCTTCGACATCAAGGCCGTTTTCATCCATCAACCCGCCGTCACGCTCGATAACCGCCGTGATCTTGCAGCCGTCCTGCTCTGACAGGAACTTCGCCGCGTGATAGCCCACGTTACCAAGCCCCTGCACCACAACGCGCTTACCGTCCAGCTTACCGCTCAGCCCCGCCTTCTTGACATCCTCGGGATGGCGGAAGAACTCGCGCAGGGCATATTGCACACCACGGCCGGTGGCCTCGGTCCGGCCCTGGATACCACCCGCATTCACCGGCTTGCCTGTCACACAGGCCCGCGCGTTGATATCGGTGGTATTCATCCGGCGATACTGGTCCGCGATCCATGCCATCTCACGTTCACCCGTGCCCATGTCAGGCGCGGGCACGTTCTGGGAAGGATGGATCAGGTCGCGCTTGGCCAATTCATAGGCAAAGCGCCGGGTGATGCGTTCAAGCTCATGTTCATCCCACTCGCGCGGATCGACACACAGCCCGCCTTTCGACCCCCCGAAAGGAGCCTCCACAAGCGCACACTTGTAGGTCATCAACGCCGCCAGGGCCTCGACCTCGTCCTGATTGACCGATGTCGCGTACCGAATACCACCCTTGACCGGCTCCATATGTTCCGAATGCACGCTGCGATAGCCGGTGAATGTATGAATCTGACCACGCAGGCGCACGCCGAACCGTACTGTATACGTCGCGTTGCATACCCTGATCTTTTCTTCCAGCCCGGGGGGGAGATCCATCAGCGAAACCGCGCGGTTGAACATCAAGTCTACGCTTTCGCGAAATGTGGGTTCCTTGGTCTTGGTCATGTCTTTCTCCCCGGTGTGGGCTGGTCTTGCCGCCAGCTTTGATAGCAATCATTACGTTCAGGTATCGTTAAAGCATGCGACAATTTTGTCCACCCACAGCGAACAAGACTTGCCAAGTTTTACCTTGCCGCGCGAATTATCCCAGTTTTCAGGACAATCCTTGAAAACAATACGTATCGTCACCGTATGGGCCCCGGTGCGCCACTTTCTTTCCTAATTTCGCCCTAATTCTGCCAACTCCGGAGTACATAAAATTCGGAGTTTATTCCGTGGCAATGGGCGAAGTCCGTCCTACGAGGTGGTCATATGCGAACGATCAATTTGAAGTCGCGCTGCAAAAAGTTGGCGGGTGTTCATACACGGCTGATTGCGTCAAAACGGTTTCGCCATGATGAAGATGGCGGCGCTACACTTTTAACACTTTATCTCCTGTTTATCATTTTGCTGATCGCCAGCTTCGGTGTTGACGTCATGCGTCAAGAAATGCACCGCGCCAAGCTTCAGGCCAATCTTGATGCCGCCGTGCTGTCAGCCGCAACCGTACCGTATGACGAAGATCCCGACACACCTGACGCCGAAGACCGACTCAAGGATCACTTCAAGAAAGCCGGCCTCGAAGATGCCCTCCATGCCATCAATGAGGGCGATATTGTCGTGACGCAAGCCTCGGCAAAAGTCTCGGCATCAGCCAGCGAGACACTCGACACCCACCTTATGCGCCTGACCGGCGTCGAGACCCTGAGCGCCGCCGCGGCCTCGACCGCGCGTACAAGTGTTCAACAGCTTGAAATCGCCCTTGTGCTCGACGTGTCCGGCTCTATGGCCGGTGATCGCCTGGATGCGCTCCAAGATGCCGCGAAAGACTTCGTCACACAAATCCTGAACAATTCCGAGGGTGGCAAGGTCGCCTTCTCAATCGTGCCCTACAGCTTCAACGCACCACCGCCCGCGGCGATCTACAATGCGCTGAGCGCCAACACGACACATCACTACACACGCTGCCTTTCGTTTGACGACGGCGACTTCGCGGATCCTTATATCGATCCCGATCGCGACTACGCGCAAACGATTTACACCTCGGTCGACTACGGTAGCTGGAACAACGCCGATTTCGGCACCGTCGGCAACGGTGACATCGAGAACGGCTATTCAAGCGCCTACAACTCGTCTTGCTATGCCGATCCGCGTTTCGAAATCCTTGCCTACTCAAGCAACGAGGCCGATCTGCATGACAAGATTGATGCACTGACCGCGGCGGGCGGTACATCGTCTGACATGGGCGTCAAATGGGGCGCCGCCCTGCTGGACCCGAAATTCCAGCCGGTTGCAACTGCCCTGCAAGCAAATACACAGGACATCCCTGAAGTCGACAACGACGGGAACCTGACGACGACGCACACCATGCTCGTCGATTCCGATTTTGAGACACTTCCCGAATCCTACAGCAGCCCCAAGGCCATGAAGATCATGGTCGTCATGGGCGACGGGGCCAACTCCAACACCTATCTCCTGAGCGATCCGAACAATCTGTTGGATCCCGATGTACCCGAAAGCCATGCCTCCAGCGATTACCGTGGGCCCAACTCTAACCTCTACCTGCTCAATGAACCGGCAGCGGCGGAAACGGAAATGGTATTCGTTCGCGCAACCACGCCATGGGGGCACGTGTCTTATAGCGAATGGCTCTGCGGTGCGTACTGGTATTGGACATGCGAGTACAACGAAGTGGAAGTGGGGGCCGACATGACCGGGCAACCCGAACCGTCCTTCTACCTCTATTCCCCTTCGTCGCATGAATACATCAAGCTCGATCCAGACCAGGGTTTCTCTGACGGCGATAGATACTCCACGTCGGAGTTCAACGCCAAAATCGACGAACTGACCGAATACAACGGGAATCTGAGCAATTTGTCGGCTGGTTTCAATGTGGCCGTGGATACGATCGACTTGGCAGAAGAGACCCTTGATTATGTCGAGGAAAACTTCACTCAACCTGAAGACAAGTTCTACGAGCGTTTTTCCTGGGAAGAGGCCTGGGGCCTTATGACCCCCTATGAATACGGCGACATCAGCGGTGACTGGGGCGCTTACAATCAATACAACTCGGGCTCCTCCTCGCGCTTGACACCTTATGAAAAGAACTCGCGCATGGAGGATGTCTGCAATGCCGCCGATAATGAGGGGGTAACGATCTACACCATCGCCTTCGAACTGGGCGAAGGTGATACTGCCGCCGAGGAACTTGAGAAATGTGCCAGTACGCCGGCCAATCACTTCATCTCGACGACATTGGATATCAATCAGACATTCGGCGCCATCGCCTCCAATGTCATGGCCTTGAAGTTGACCCAATGAGACGTCTCAAGCTTCCCCTTCTCCGGCGCTTCCGAGACGACACTGAAGGTGTAGTCACGGTGGAATTCGTGATCATCTTCCCGGTCTTCATTGCCTTGCTCTTGATCGCGGTCGAACTTGGCTTCATCACCATGCGCTACGCCCTACTTGAGCGCGGCCTCGACATGACCGTCCGTGAAATTCGTCTCGGCACCGGCGCGGACTGGCAGCATGATGAGATCAAGGACAAGATCTGCGACAATGCCCTATCGGTTGCTCATTGCAAGGAATCGCTTCGCCTTGAAATGCGGCAGAAAAGCATTCGCAACTATACGTCGCTGAGTGACACTGTCGACTGCACCGATCGCGCCGAAGAAACCAATCCCGTCGCATTTCAAACCGGTGGCGAGAATGATTTGATGGTTTTGCGGGCCTGCTACAAATATCGCCCGCTGTTCCCGGCGGCGCTTTTGGGCAGCAAACTCACGAAAGACGCAAGCGGCGACGCTAGCATCGTTGCGATGACGGCATTTGTTCAGGAGCCCAAGTAAAATGCTTTTTCAACGATTGAAACGCCTTCTGAAAGACTTCCGCAAAGACACACATGGCAGCATCATGGTGGAAACGGTGATCGCCCTGCCCATGCTGTTCTGGGCCACGGCGGCCACGTATGAGTTTCACGAAGTTCACCGCTATCAAAGCGCGCGCGAAAAGGCGACCTATACCATCGCAGACATGATTTCGCGCGAAGAATTTGCTATCACCTCCAACTATCTGGATCGGACCCTGACAGTCTTTGATGACATGACCAATGATGAAGGCGAAAACCAAATTCGCGTTTCGGTTGTTGAATACGATGAAGACACTCAAAAATACCATGTATCTTGGTCGCATACACGCGGGACTGGCACATTAGAGGATCTGGACGATACGTCCATCAACGAACAAACGGATCGCTTGCCGGAACTGATCGAAGGACAGCAGATCATTCTCGTCGAAGCGGTCTCGGTCTACACACCCAGCTTCAAGGTCGGCTTGGGCGATGCGCTCAATGTCGAAACGAGAATATTCACCGCACCGCGTTTGGTGCCCAAGGTCGACTACAAATGACACTGTAGCCGGTCTAGACACCGACAGACGGGGCTGCCGCTACTCAGAACGCTGATGCATCAGGGCGGCCATGATCTCGGCCATGGCTTTGGATTGCGACCCAGGCGTGACGCCACCAATTCCCACACGCCGCCCCAAGCACCACCACAGGCCTGGTTCCCACCGGGCCTTTTTCTTTGTGCTCAACCGCATCAAAAACCCGTTCGACGGCTTGAACGCGAAAAACCCACGGTCCAGATGCTCGATTTCCTCGACACGCGCAATCACCGTCCCGTCGGTGCTGCGCAACTCGGTTCGGGTCAATTCCAGAACCTCCGCCGTGGCCCGCCGCATCCGATCCGCCAGAAACAGCGCGGCCACCCCGAAAACGATCAGGACAATCTGCCAGGCAAAGCTGTCGGGCGGACGTGCAAACCCCACGTAAACAAGGATCACCCCAAGGGCGCCCATCGACAGAACCCCCATGACACGCCGCGCGGGCGAGGCCGAGATACGCGCCAAAACCTCGTCTTCCATTCTCTCACTCCCAATCCGTTGACTGTGGCCATAGCCCGATCACAGCCCGATTGCGAGGGGGATTAGCCGCGCATGCGTTCGGATGATGGGTCATACATCGGTTTCAGGCTCGCCTCGGCCATCACGCGCGTACCCGCCACGTCGATCTCATAGCTTGAGGCCAGAACCTCCGCCGCGCTTTCCCCCTCGCAGGGCACATAGCCAAGCCCAATGGCCCCGCCAAGGTGATGGCCATAGTTGCCCGAACTCAAGTATCCGACGATTTGCCCATCCCGCAGGATCGGCTCGTTATGATAGAGCATCGGCTCGGGGTCGCTCAGCCGGAATTGCACCATGCGATGGCGCAATCCCTCGTCGCGCTTGCGCTCCACCGCCGCGCGACCAATGAAATCGGGTTTGGTTTTCGACACCGCAAAACCAAGCCCCGCCTCCAGAACATGATCCTCGCAGGTGATGTCATGCCCGAAATGCCGGAACCCTTTTTCGATCCGGCAACTGTCCATCACATGCATCCCGCACAGGGTCAGGTCATGCGCGGCCCCGGCCTCCATCAAGGTCTCGAAAACATGGCCGCACATATCGGCGCTGACATAGATTTCCCAGCCAAGCTCACCCACGTAAGACACCCGGTGCGCCCGCGCCAGCCCCATGCCGATCTCGACCTGCCGGGCATGGCCAAAAGGATGCCCCGCGTTGCTGAAATCATCGGGCGAAACCGCTTGCATGACTTCCCGCGCGCGCGGCCCCATGACGGCCAGCACCCCCTCGCCCGCCGTTACATCAGTGATCACCACCATGCGGCCCCCGAGATGCCGGCGCAGCCATGTCTCATCGGCCAGCCGCGTCGCCGCCGGGGTCACCACCAAATAGGCGGTTTCCGACAGCCGGGTGGCGGTGACGTCCGCCTCGATCCCGCCCCGGTCATTCAGGAACTGGGTATAGACGATCTTGCCCACCGGCACGCTCATATCCGCGCCGCAGACATGATTGAGGAACCCCTCGGCCTCCGGCCCCTCGACCCGCAGTTTCCCGAAACTCGACATGTCATACATGCCCACGCCACCACGGATCGCGGCATGCTCGACCGCGGCATTGTCAAACCAGTTCTGCCGCCCCCAACTGTAGTCATATTCCCGCTCTTGTCCCGGCTCGGCGAACCAGTTGGCCCGCTCCCATCCGGCGGCCTCACCCATGACCGCGCCTTGCTCCAGAAGTTGCACATGAAAGGGCGAACGTCGCACACCACGTGCCGTCGCCTTCTGGCGATACGGGTAATGATCGGCATAAAGCAGGCCCAGGGTTTCGGTGGAGCGCTCCACCAGGTAGCGCTTGTTGCCCTGAAAAGGCTGCATCCGGGCAATATCCACATCGCCCAGATCAAAGGGCTTCGCGCCATCCTCCATCCACTGGGCCAGCGCCATGCCCGCGCCCCCGGCACTTTGAATACCGACCGAGTTGAACCCGGCGGCAACCCAGACGTTTTCCATCTCGGGGCAGCGCCCAAGGTGATAGGCATCGTCCGGCGTGAAACTTTCCGGCCCGTTGAAGAAGGTATGAATCCCCGCCTCGCCCAGCATCGGCATCCGGTTCACGGCCCATTCCAGGATGGGCTCGAAATGGTCGAAATCTTCGGGCAGTTGGTCAAACTCGAAATCCTCGGGGATACCCTGCATCCCCCATGGTTTGGATGTGGGCTCGAACGCACCCAGCATCATCTTGCCCGCGTCTTCCTTGTAATAGGCACATTCATCCGGCACCCGCAGGACAGGCAACTGGCTCAACCCCTCGATGGGTTCCGAGACGATATAGAAATGCTCGCAGGCTTGAAGCGGTACATTGGTGCCCAGCATCCGGCCCACTTCATGGCCCCACATACCCGCGCAATTGACCACCATCTCGGCCTCGATATGCCCCGCGCCGCCATCCTCGGCCTGCCAATCGACGCCCGTGATCCGTTGCCCACTGCGCGCCACGCCGCTGACCTTGACACGTTCCTTGATCACCGCGCCGCTCTGCCGCGCGCCCTTGGCCAAGGCCAGCGCGATATTGGCCGGATCGCCCTGCCCGTCCTTGTCCAGATAGACCGCGCCTTTGACGCCCTCGATATTCAGATGCGGATATTTGGCCTGCACCTCCGCTGCGCTGATTTCCTCGACATCCACGCCAAAGGCGCGGGCCATGGCCGCCTGACGGTAGATCTCCTCGCGCCGCTCCTCGGTCAGGGCCACGGTGATCGACCCCACCCGCTTGAATCCGGTGGCAACGCCGGTTTCCTCTTCGAGGTTGCCGTAAAGCTCTTGCGAGTACTTGGCGAGCTTGGTCATATTCGCCGTCGCCCGTAACTGCGCGATGAGACCTGCGGCATGCCATGTGGTGCCACTGGTCAATTGCTTGCGTTCCAGCAAAACCACATCGCGCCAGCCCAGTTTGGTCAGGTGATAGGCCACCGAGCAACCCACCACACCACCACCGATGATGACCACACGGGCCTTTTGCGGGAGATCAACCATTGTTTTCCTCATTTTGCCTTGAAGTCATGTCTCGGATCGCTTGCGCGATCCGACCGGTCGGGGGCGCTGCCCCCTACATTGAAAATCCATGGATTTTCAACGTTACCCCCGGGGTATTTTTGCCAAGAAAAAACCCGTAAATCAGATGATCTCATGGCCCGCCTGCCTGATCTTATGCGCCATGGCGCGAATGTGCTCCGGCCCCACCTCGCAGCAGCCGCCAACAATCGTGGCGCCTTGCGCGATCCAGTCCATGATGAAATCCGCATAGGCTTCGGGGCCAAGGTCGTGCCGCGCGCTGAGGGCATCGACGGTGGGGGCCTCTTGCAGGAACCCCTCGCTGATCGCGGTGAAGCCATTGGCATAGGCCCCGAAGGGCAGGCCGAAGGTTTTGAGCACCTCCAGCGCCGGGGCAATGACCTCTGGGCGCGAACAATTGATCAAAAGCGCGTCGGGCCGAAAGTGTGCCACAAGCGGGGCAAGATCGGCGAGCGGCTCGCCCGAACGCAGGCTGCTTCCATCGGCATCATCCACCGTAACGGCCAGCCAAACCGGAAGGCCCTGTCCAGAGGCGGCGCGCAAGGATCCTTCGGCCTGATCGACCGAGGCCATGGTCTCAAGCAACAATAGGTCCACCTGATCTTTCAAATGGGCCACCGGCTCGGCGTAAATCTGGGCGGCCTCGGGTGCAGGCGGACTGAGGTCGGGGCGGTAGGATTGAACCAGTGGCCCGACCACCCCGGCAATGCGCCCCCGGCCACAGGTGACCCTTGCACGCTGCGCGGCGGCGATGGCGGCATCGGTCAATGCCCCCATTTGGTCCTCCAATCCGACCCGCGCCAACCGATCCCGCAAAACCGCGTAGGTGTTTGTGCTGATCACGGTTGCCCCGGCGCGCAGATAATCCAGATGCACCTGCTCAACCAAGTCCGGATGGTCGATCATGGCCTGCGTCGACCATAGCGGGGTCGGGGTTTCCCCCGCGCGCTTGACCACTTCCTGGCCGATCGATCCGTCTAGAAGGGTTATTCTGGTCATCGAGCTGTTTCCTTTACGACGTCGCCCCGTCGGGCGGCAGCAGCACAAGCTTGCCCGCATAGGTCTTGGCCATGAAATCTTTCTGCGCCTGACGGATGTCGCGCATCGCATAGGTTCTGGAAACCTTCGGCGTCAGTTGCCCCGCGTTGATCTTCTTGACCAGCTGCGCGAACACCTCTCGCGATTGATAGGTACAGCCATGGATCGTGATGTCGCGCAGATAGATCCGCCGCAGGTCGGCCTCCACCATAGGCCCGGCGATGGCCCCGGCCACGGCGTAGTGCCCGCCGGGGCGTAGGGCATCGATCAGGGCCGCCCACGCCGGACCGGCCACCAGATCAATCACCGCATGAAAGGTCTCCGCTGGCGGAGTGTCCTCGCGGGTCAACACCTGTGCCGCCCCGGCCTCTTGCACGATATCGGTCTTGGCGGGGGAGGCGACGCCGACAACCTCCACCCCGTCCTGCGCGGCCAGTTGCACTGCGGCCAACCCAACCCCGCCCGAGGCGCCGGTGATCAACACCCGTTGCCCCGGGCCAAAGCCCACCCGGTCCAACAATCCCGCCGCCGTACCAAAGGCACAGGGCATCGCGGCAATCTCGACATCACTGAGTGGCGCCTCGGTGACATCGTAAAGATCGCCCTCCGGCACCACGCAATATTCCGCAAAAGCCCCATCGTATTCCGAGCCCAAGGCCTCGAAACCCACGGGGTTTTCCGGGCTAGGGCGCGGCTGGTTGATCGGACAAGTCGCGCGGCGGCCCACAGCAATCGCCCCGGCCCCCGGCCCATGGGCCACCACCCGGCCACACAGATCGCCGCCCTGGATCAGCGGTAAGCGCAAGGCCCCGGCCCAGCCGCCGGCCTCAACGCCCTCCTGCATCTCACCAGTGGCCCCCGTCACATCCGCCGAATACCACCCCTCGCGCGTGTTGATATCGGTGTTGTTCACACCAGCGGCCAGCACCTTGACCAACACCTCCCCCGGCCCCGGGCTTGGCATGGGAATATCCTCGCGCCATTCAAGCGCCTCTGGCCCGCCGTGGCGGGTCAGATAGACACCTGACATTGTTGCCCCTCTCGTCACGCCCACAGCCTTTCGTTCTCGGGGTCCCACATGGGCGCATCGGGTTGCACAACGGCGCGACACCGCTCACCGTAAATCTCGACCTCCAGTTCGGTTCCCGGCACCGCCAGCTCGGCCCGCACCATGGCCAGCGCGACCGAGGCATTGACACGGTAGCCCCATGTACCGCTGGTCACCTCACCGACAATCTGGCCCTCGTGCCAGATCGGGGCCATGTAAGGCGCATCCGCCTCACCCGCATCCACGATCAACTGCACAAAGGCCTTTTTGCGGCCTTGCTGTCTCTCGGCCAACAGGGCGGCTTTGCCGGGGAACTCCTGAGGCTTGTCGAACGTCACGAAGCGCTCCAATCCCCCTTCCAACATCGAATAATCGGTCGACAAATCGCCTTTCCACGCGCGATAGCCCTTTTCGATCCGCAAGGCATTCAACGCATACATGCCAAAGGGCTTGGCCCCGGCCTCAAGAAGCGCGTCGTAAATCGCCGGGATGGCCTCGTTCTCGGCATGCACTTCCCAGCCCAACTCGCCGGTGAAACTCACCCGGATCAAAAACGCCTTCTGGCCCGCCACCGTACAATGCTGATGGCTCAGCCACGGCAGGGACAAATCGGCATCGGTCAGCCCGGACAGCACCTCGCGGCTTTGCGGCCCGGCCACCAGCAAAGCATCCCGCTCGGTGGTGGTTTCGCAGCACTCCAACCCCTCGGGCAAGGCATTACGCACCAATTCGCCATCGTGCCACTGGGCCGTGGCGGCGGTGATCAAAACGAAACTGTCCTCCTCCAACCGGATACAGGAAAACTCCGTCAGGATACGACCCCGATCATCGGCCACGTAAACAAGGTTCATCCGCCCCACCTTGGGCAAGCCACCGGTCACGAAGCCGCGCAACCACTCATCGGCCCCCGCACCGGAAACCCTAAGCCGGGTGAACCCGGGCAGATCCAGCACGCCACAGGCATCGCGCACCGCCTCGCATTCTTCCTTGACGCGCACGGCCCATGGCCCGTTGCGATTCCAAGTTTGCGTGGCCTCTTCGCTGGTGTCATCGCCGGGCTTGGCAAACCAATTGGCCCGCTCCCAGCCATTATAAGCCCCCATCTGACCGCCCAGCGCCTTGACCTTCTCGTGCACCGGCGACAACTTCTTGTCGCGGCCCGCGGGCCATTCGTGGTGCGGGAAATGCATGGCGTATTCGTGACCATAGACTTCCATCCCCTTGGCCACGCAATAGTCGTGATCGGTGTAATCGGTGTAACGGCGCGGATCGACGGCCCACATATCCCACTCGGTCCCGCCATCAATCACCCATTCGGCCAGCACCTTGCCCGCGCCGCCCCCTTGGGCAATGCCAAAGGTAAAGACACAGCATTCAAAGGCGTTCTTCACCCCCGGCATCGGCCCGATCAAGGGCATGCCATCGGGGGCATAGGGGATGGGGCCGTTGATGATCTGGCTGATCCCCGCAGTCGCCGCCAAGGGCACACGCTCCATGCTATCGGCCACGATGTCCCCGATCCGGTCCAGATCGTCCGACCAAAGCTGGAACGAGAAATCCTCGGGGATCGCCTCACCCGACTCGGCCCATTCCGCCTTACAATTCGGCTCATAGGGGCCGATGTTGAAGCCATGCTTTTCCTGCCGGAAGTAATAGGACACGTCCACATCCCGCAAAAGCGGCAGCTTCTTACAGCCATTGGCCTTCGACCATGCCTCGATCTCGGGGATCTCCTCGGTCAGGACATATTGATGGCTCATGACCATCATCGGCACGGTCCGCCCGCCATAGGGCTTGAACCACTCACCCACGCGCTGCGCGTAATACCCGGCCGAGTTCACCACGTAGTCACAGGCAATATCGCCCTTGTCGGTATGTACGATCCACCCCTCGCCGTCTTGGCTCACCCCGGTCGCGGGGCAGAAACGGATAACTTTTGCCCCCATGTCACGCGCGCCCTTGGCCAAGGCTTGGGTGATTTGCGCGGGGTCGATATCGCCATCGTTGGGATCGTATAACGCGCCTTCAAGGTCATGGGTTTCGATGAAGGGATAGCGTTCCTTGATCTCCTCGACGCTCAGAATTTCAAGATCCATGCCTTGGTTCTTGCCCCAACCCTTGGCGCGCTCGAACTCCTGCATCCGCTCCTTGGAATGCGCCAACCGGATCGATCCGGTCTGGTGGTAATTCATCGGGTAATCCACCTCTTCGCCCAAGCGGGCATAAAGATCGATGGAATAGCGCTGCATGTTCATGATGGCCCATGAGGTCGAAAACGATGGTACATTGCCCGCCGCGTGCCAAGTACTCCCGGCGGTCAGCTCGTTTTTCTCCAGCAGTACACAATCGCTCCAGCCCTTTTTGGCCAAATGATAAAGACACGAGGCCCCGACAACGCCGCCGCCAATCACCACAACCTTTGCTTTGTTTGGCAAATCCGCCATGTCTTTCTCCCTTTGTACTGGCCCCGTTTGCCAGGGCCCTTGCCTCAATCCCAGATCAGCCGCGCCGCCAGCCCGGCAAACATCACTCCCGCCACACGGTTCAAAAGCCCCGCACGGGCCCGCAAGACATGGGCAAATCCCCCCGCCGCCGCGCCAAGGCACAGCGAAAAGGCAAAGCCAAACCCGGTAAATATCGCCCCCAAAACCACGATCTGCGCCCAAAGCGGGCCGATCGCGGGGTCGGTGAACTGCGGAATGAAGGCAAAGATGAACAGCGCCGTCTTGGGGTTCAGCACATTGGTCACGAACCCACGCCGTACCGCGCGCCACAGGCTTTGCGCGGCGCGTCCTTCCTCGACCCTATCGGCATGGCGCCACGCCTGTACTGCCAGCCAGACAAGATAGGCCGCCCCGGCATAGCGGATCACGTCATAAAGCGCCGGCCGCGCCAGCAATATCGCCGACAATCCCGCAGCCGCCATCGCCACATGCACAACGATGCCCAGATTGACGCCCAAGGCGGCGGCCATCCCCATGCGCGGCCCGCCCCGCATCCCGCTGGCCGAGACAAAGACGAAATCCGCCCCGGCGTGATATTCAAAAGCAACCCGGCGGCAATGAACCCTGCCAGAAGGGCAGGCTCGAATCCGGTCAAAACATCCCAAAGCATCGCCTACCCCCTTCCCGGCACCGAAGCCGCGCCAAGCGCCACGCCATAGGCCACGAAACAGGCGGCCATCGCGCGGCGCAGCCAGACGTTGAACACCGCGTTCAACGCCACCCGGCCCAATCCCGCGCCCAAGGCGGTAAAGCCGGTGTAACTCAGCGCGGTGATGGTCAGGGCCGTGGGGAAAATAACCCACATCTGCTCCCAGATCGGCACATCGGGTTGCACGAACTGGCTGAAGGCCGCCAGATACCCTGCCACGCTTTTCGGGTTGATGGTCGCGATCATGAATCCCCGCCAAAACACCGACCCACGCGTGACGGGTTCCTCTGCAACGGGCCGCCGTGCCATGATCCAGCCGCGCGCCCCCAACCAGATCAGGACCCCGGCCCCGATCCACTTGGCCACGGCAAACCCAAAAGGCGAAGTGGCGATCAGCGCCGTCACCCCCGCCGCCGACAGCGTCAGGAACAGGCTCGCCTGACACAGGATCGCCAAGACACCCCAAAGCCCCCGGCGAAACCCCACGGTCATGCCGTTGCGCAGGCAATTCAAATGGTTCGGCCCCGGCGTGGTCACGAACACCACCCAAAACAGCGCGAATATGGTCCAAGCCTCGAAACTCATTTCATCCCCTCAATACACCGGCGGGGCGATTACCCAGATCGCCACGCAAGGGGTGTCATGCGGGTTGGACCAACTATAAAGCTCTCCACGAAAGCGGAAACTGTCGCCGGGCCCAAGCGAAAACACCCGCTCTCCGATCTGCAACTCCAACTGCCCGGAAATGACATAACCCACCTCCTGCGTCGGCCGTTTGGCGGGCACTCGCATTTTCGATCCCGGCGCAAAAGTGGAGTGGATCACCTCGAAATCATCGGTCAGGTCGGGCGAAAGCAACTCCTCGACCAACCCTTCCTCGCCCGCGCCCATGGGCCGCCGTGCCCCGGCCCGCACGACATAGCCCTGTTCTTCCACCGGCGCGCTCGCATGGCCGAACAGCATCGACATCGGCACGCCCAGTGCCGCCGCGATCTCGCGCAGGTCACTGATCGACGGCTCCGAAAGGTCGCGCTCCACCTGGCTCAGCCATCCAACCGACCGCCCCAAAATCTCGGACAAATCCGACAGGGTCAGACCCCGCGCCTTGCGCAGGGCCCGCAGGTCCTTTCCGAGCGTTTGTGACGTGCTGATCGCGTTTTGCTGCATGTAACTTCCGTGAAAAATTCGTCCCGTTTTTCACGCTCAACCGAATCCATGAAAAAATCAACAAAAATTTCACGCCGCAGTGCAGCACCCTTGCGAGCGGCCCAATCAGCAGCTATCGCACAGGTTCGCCAAACCACAGGCCCGCCATGCCAAATCTCTTTGAATTTGCCCTGATATGGATCACCGCGATCAACATCGCGGCATTTTTGTGGATGGCATTGGATAAACGCGCCGCCCGAAAGCGCCGCCGCCGCATCCCGGAACGCCGCCTGCTCTGGCTCGCGGCCCTTGGCGGCACGCCGGGCATCTTTGCCGCTATCCACGGGTTTTCACACAAAACCCGCAAACAGCCGTTCCGCCGTTATCTCTTCACGATCCTGGCCGTCCAGATCATCGTCGCAGGTCTTTGGCTGGCCCGTTAGAGGCCATCACTTATCAGAGCGCTCCGCGTGCTTGTCCTTGGCATGCTTGACCAATTTGTCCCAGCGATGATCCTTCAACACCCGGCGAAAGGCCCGCTCCAACTCGGCCACGCCATTGCGCTCATACCACCGCCCATGCGCAAGGATCACCCGCTCGGGTTCCCAGCCGATCATGGCCTCTACATCCCGGGCCAATGCCGCCTTGTCCCTGAAGCTCCAGCGCATATCGGGCGGCATCTTCCCGTCGCTGTCGTCGATCCCCGCGATCCAGACCAAGGGCCGCATCCAGACCGGCAGTTTCTCGGACTCGAAGGCCTCGATCAGGTCCGTCAGGATCAATGTCTTGCTGGCCTTGTGAAAAAACACGGCCTCGCGATGCGCTTTACTGCCCTGCACGATCATCTGCCGTAGCTGGCCAGCCCAAGGTCTTTCGGCTTTGTCGGCCTGCAAATCTCGGGGTTTCGGCAACGTCAGCCCCTTCTTCTCGGCCCGCGCCACGACACCGGGCGCTGCCCAGAAGGCGGCCTTGGGAAAGGCCGCCAGCCACTCGGCGACATGCGCATAATGAATCCAGTTCGGCGCGACCAGATGCGCCACCGGTCCGACAGCCTCCAATTCTTCGCGCAAGCCATCGGTCAATTGCGTGGGCGAATGCACCCACAAATCGCCGTTCTCCAAGCGCACCACCGTGGCACGGGTCGAAAACGGCAAGCCCATGAATGTTATGGCAGGCCCGTCGATCAGCCAGATGCCCTCAGCCACAGGCTTGAGGGTATTGAGCGGCTCATATCCCGTCGGACCTGCCAACCTGTTATTCCGTCACCGTGACGGATGTCATCACATCGGGTTGACCGATCACCGCACCATTGCGGCCTTCGCCGCGCTTGATGGCATCGACAACCTCCATCCCCTCGGTCACCCGCCCCACGACGGTATATTGCCCGTTCAGGAAATGCCCCGGCTCGAACATGATGAAGAACTGGCTGTTGGCGCTGTCGGGGTTCTGGCTGCGGGCCATGCCCACCACGCCGCGATCAAAGGGAATGTCCGAAAACTCGGCCTTGAGGTCCGGCTTGTCGCTGCCGCCCATGCCGGCGCGGCGCATGTCACCGCCCTCGATCAGGCCAAACTCCACATCGCCGGTCTGCGCCATGAAGCCGTCGATCACCCGGTGAAAGACGACCCCGTCATAGGCTCCCTCTTCGGCCAGTTCGGTGATCTGCGCCACATGGCCGGGGGCCACGTCCTCCAACAGGTCGATCTTGATCACCCCGTTGGCCTCGCCCGACACTTCGATTTCCAACCCCGTGGCCAGTGCGGGTGCTGCCACGACACTCAATACAGCGGCCAGTTTAAGCATCGGCGGCCACCTTGACGCTGACCATCCGGTCGGGGTTCGCGGGCGGCTCGCCACGTTGAATGGCGTCCACATGCTCCATCCCTTCGACCACCCGGCCATAGACCGTGTATTGACCGTTCAGGAAATGGTTATCGCTGAAATTGATGAAGAACTGGCTGTTGGCGCTGTCGGGGTTCTGGCTGCGCGCCGCGCCGATGGTGCCGCGATCATGCGGAATACGGCTGAACTCGGCCTTGAGGTTGGGCAGGTCGCTGCCGCCGGTGCCCGCCATGCGCGGGTTGTAATCCTTTTCCATGTTGGCATTGGCCACATCGCCCGTCTGCGCCATGAAGCCATCGATAACCCGGTGGAAAGCCACGTTGTCATACTGCCCACTGCGCGCCAGTTCCTTCATTCGCTCGCAATGGCCGGGGGCCACATCCGGCATCAACTCGATGGTCACGGTGCCATCTTTGAGTTCCACCAAAATGGTGTTTTCAGGGTCCTTGATCTCGGCCATTCGGGCCTCCTCCTGTGATAAGTTTCCCCGATACCTATGGCCTCGCGCGGCAATGGACAAGCGCCACCTTGACGCCCCGCCCCCAACAGGCCAAGAGAGGCCGGCGTAAAAGTGGAAGACGGAGACTTGGGCATGAGCTGGAAAACCCTTGATGATATGGACCTCGACGGCAAAACGGTCCTGACCCGCGTGGACATCAACGTGCCCATCGAAAACGGCATCGTCACCGACGCCACCCGCATCATCCGCATCGCCCCCACGGTCAATGACATCCTCGACAAGGGCGGCAAGCCGATGCTGATCGCCCACTTCGGCCGCCCCAAGGGCAAGGTCGTCGACGAAATGTCCCTCCGCCCCATCGTCCCGGCCCTCGAACAGGCCCTTGGCCGCTCTGTCCAGTTCATCGAAACACTCGACGGGGCCGAGAACCTCACCGCCGAAGCCAAGGGCGCCGAGGTGCTGCTCTTGGAAAACATCCGCTTTCACCCGGGCGAAGAGGCCAACGATCCCGAATTCGCCACCCGCCTTGCGGGCCTCGGTGATATCTACTGCAACGATGCCTTTTCGGCGGCGCACCGTGCCCATGCCTCCACCGAAGGGCTGGCCCGCCACCTGCCCGCCTGCGCCGGCCGCCTGATGCAGGCCGAACTCGAAGCGCTCGAAGCCGCGCTCGCCACGCCGCAACGCCCCGTGGTGGCCGTCGTCGGCGGCGCCAAGGTCTCCACCAAACTGGACCTTCTGGGCAACCTCGTGGAAAAGGTCGATCAACTGGTGATCGGCGGCGGCATGGCTAATACCTTCCTCGCGGCCCAGGGCCTGAATGTCGGCAAATCGCTGTGTGAACACGACATGGCCGATACCGCCCGCGAGATCATGACCAAGGCCGGCGCGGCGGGCTGTGAACTCCTGCTGCCGGCCGATGTGGTGGTCGCCCGCGAATTCGCCGCCGGGGCCGAGAACGAAACCGTCCCCGCCCATGCCGTCCCCGAAGACGCGATGATCCTCGACGCAGGCCCGCAAGCTGTGGCGCGCATCACCGCCGCCTTCGACAAGGCCAAGACGCTGATCTGGAACGGCCCCCTCGGGGCCTTCGAAATCGCGCCCTTCGATGCCGCCACCAACGCCGCCGCCCTTCACGCCGCTCAGCTTAGCAAAGCAGGCAGGCTTATCTCCGTCGCAGGCGGCGGTGATACCGTGGCCGCCCTCAATAAATCGGGGGCTGCGGGCGATTTCACCTATATCTCCACGGCCGGCGGCGCCTTCCTTGAATGGATGGAAGGCAAAGACCTGCCGGGTGTGGCCGCGCTCAAGGCCTGATCCGGAGGTGCGGCAGTAGCGCCCACCGATTTCTTGAAAAGAAATCGGTCCGAAATCTTTTGAAGATTTCGGGCACCGCACAGGCCGCCCGGCCACACAAGCCCGCCGCGCGCACCCTGAAAAGACGACACTTAAGCAAACTGCCACGGCGGCAACCGCTGTTAGCGCCACCAGAATTGCAACGCCCGCCCCCCTCGCCTAGAAGCGGGCCAACTGGTGCGCCCGCACGTATTTTATTCCGAATCCAGAGGTCAGATCATGTCGAACGAACATCAGGCAGAACAGGTACGCAGTGGCAAAGGCTTTATCGCGGCCCTCGATCAATCGGGGGGGTCCACCCCCAAGGCCCTGCGCCTCTACGGAGTTGAGGAAAACGCCTATGGCAACGATGGCGAAATGTTCGATCTGGTCCACGCCATGCGGACCCGCATCGCCCAAGCCCCGGCCTTCACCGGCGACAAGGTGGTCGGCGCGATCCTGTTCGAGATGACCATGGACCGCCAAATGGGCGGGAAACCGACTGCGCAATTCATGTGGGAAGATCGCGGTGTCGTTCCCTTCCTCAAGGTCGACAAGGGCCTCGCCGAAGAAGAGAAGGGTGTACAAATGATGAAACCCATGCCCGACCTCGACGCCCTGCTGGAGCGTGCCGTGAAGGCCGGTATTTTCGGCACCAAGATGCGCTCGGTCATCAATGCCGCCAATGCCGAAGGCATCAAGGCCGTGGTGGCGCAGCAATTCGAGGTCGGCAAACAGATCCTCGGCCATGGCCTCGTGCCGATCATCGAGCCCGAGGTGACCATCTCGATCGCCGACAAGGCCGAGGCCGAAGGGATTCTTCTGGCCGAGATCAAGGCGCAACTGGACGCCCTGCCGGGTGATCAACAGGTCATGCTCAAACTGACCCTGCCTGAGGCGGCCAATCACTACAAACCGCTGGTTGACCACCCCCGCGTGATGCGCGTGGTGGCCCTTTCGGGTGGCTATTCGCGCGACGAGGCCAACACCCGCCTGTCGCAAAACACCGGCATGATCGCCAGCTTCAGCCGCGCCCTGACCGAAGGGCTTTCAGCGCAGCAATCGGATGATGAGTTCAATGCGACCATCGCCGCATCGATCGACAGCATCTATCAGGCTTCGATCGCGGGGTAGACCGCTCGGCGGTATGGGGGCTTTGCCCCCGCCGCCCTTCGGGCGACTCCCCCCAGGGGTATTTGACCCAAGAAAAAACCACCGACGCGACACCGACAGATTACAGACGTTAGACTGACATCGGTGTTCGGCAGAATATTTTTGATCAAATTATGGTGGCATTGTCCGATCCAAGCGATTAGCCTGAGCCTCGAAAAGGCGCAAGGATCGCTCCCATGGACCTGTCAGACCACTCTACCTTCCGCGTCGCCACCTGCGACCTCAACGGCCAGATGCGTGGCAAGCGCGTGCCGGCAAGCTATGCCGAAAAGTTGTGTAAAGGCGCGGTGCGTATGCCGCTTTCGGTGCTCAACGTTGATATTTTCGGGGCCGATATCGATGGCTCGCCATTGGTGTTCGAAACCGGTGATGCCGATGGCATCTTGCGACCGACAGGGCGCGGCCCCGTACCGATGCCGTGGCTCGACGGGTCACCGCCGCTGGTCCCCATGACCATGCACTTTGAGGACGGCACAGCCTTTGACGGCGACCCGCGCCACGCCCTTGAAAATATACTGCAACGATACGCCGCTCATGGCTGGACCGTGATCGCCTCGACCGAGCTGGAATTCACCCTCGTTGATGACAGCGGTGAAGGCTTGGCCCCGGCAAAAGACCCCAGAACAGGCCGCCCGCTTGAAACCCCCGAGATCCTGTCGGTCGCGCAACTCGACGCCTTCGACGACTTTCTGAATGCCCTATATGACGGCTGCGCCGCCATGGGCATCGCCGCCCAGACCGCCACCTGCGAGTCAGGAATCGGGCAATTCGAAATCACCCTGCATCATCAGGAGGCCCTGCGCGCCGCCGATGACACATGGCTGTTCAAGACCTTGATCAAGGGGCTGGCGCGCAAGTATGGCTTGGCCGCGACCTTCATGGCCAAACCCTTCGCCGATGACGCGGGCAACGGCATGCACATGCATTTTTCGGTTCTGGACGAGACGGGCCGCAACATCTTTGACAATGGTGGCGATGACGGCTCGGACATCCTGCGCGCCGCTGTCGCCGGCTGCTTGGCGGCCATGGCCGATAGCACGCTGATCTTTGCCCCCCATGCAGGCAGCTACGCCCGGCTTGTGCCCGGGGCCCATGCCCCCACGGGCGCGGGCTGGGCCTATGAAAACCGCACCGCGGCCCTGCGTATTCCCGGCGGCCCACCTTCGGCCCGGCGCATCGAACACCGCGTCGCAGGCGGCGACATCAACCCCTACCTGATGTTTGCCGCCATTCTTGGCGCCGCCTTCATCGGGATCGAGGACGACATGACGCCCCCCGCCCCCATCACCGGCAATGCCTATGACCACGACCTGCCACAAATGGCCGCCGACTGGTCCACCGCCATCGACCGCTTTGAGGCCAGCCCCCTCATGCCCCGCATCCTTCCCCCGGAGCTGGTTCGCAACCTCGTGATGACCAAACGCCAGGAGTTGCGCCTGCTGGCGAGCCGCCCGGAAGACACCCATTGGCGCGTCTATCTCGACACCGCATAAGCAGGGTCTTGCCGCATAGCGGAACAACCGTTACCCTATAATTTGATCAAATTATGAGAGCAGCATGAAGATCGGCATTCTACAAACCGGCCACGCCCCCGAAATGGTACTGGGGGAGCTGGGTGACTATGACACCATGTTCGCCCGTCTGCTTGATGGGCATGGCTTCACCTTTCGAACATGGAATGTCGTCGATCAAGACTATCCGAATACCCCGTCCGATGCGGACGGTTGGCTGATCACCGGCTCCAAGCACGGCGCTTATGAGGATCACCCGTGGATTCCCCCGCTCGAAACCTTCATCCGCGACATCTATACCGATGGCCGCCCCCTCGTTGGCGTCTGCTTTGGCCACCAGATCATTGCACAGGCCCTTGGCGGGACCGTCGAGAAATTCAAGGGGGGATGGGCGGTAGGCCGGACCAGATATGAGATGGAAGGCGCCCCCCTTGATCTCAACGCATGGCACCAGGATCAGGTCGTCACCCTCCCGCCCGAAGCACGGGTCATCGGGTCCAACGATTTCTGCGCCAATGCCGCCCTGCTCTATGGCAACCGCGCCTACTCCATCCAGCCCCACCCCGAGTTCACATCCCGCATGGTCGAACAATTGATCAAACATCGCGGCCAAGGTGTCGTCCCCGACGACCTTCTGGCCGAAGCCGAGGCACGCCTTGCCGCACCAACCTCTGGTGATACCATCGCCCGGCGCATCGCCGAATTCTTCAAACAGGAGCGCTGAACATGGCCGACTGGAAAGACACCCTGCCCGACGCGGCGCAAAGCTATCTCGAAGGCCGCCGCCTCGACGAGGTGGAATGCATCATTGCCGACCTGCCCGGCATCGCCCGGGGCAAGGCCGTACCAGCCTCAAAGTTCGCCCGCCAACAACACTTCCACTTGCCAGACTCGATATTCTACCAAACGATCACCGGCGATTGGGGCGAAGCTGCGGGCGAGGAAGGCTTCATCGAACGCGACATGATCCTGCGCCCCGATATGTCCACCACCACGGCCGCCCCCTGGACGGGGGACTGGACCCTACAGGTCATCCACGACGCCTTCGACCGCGAAGGCGAACCCATCCCCTGCGCGCCCCGGAATGTCCTGAAACGCGTGGTCGATCTCTATCACCAACGCGGCCTGAAACCCGTGGTCGCGCCCGAGATGGAGTTTTTCCTTGTCGCCCGCAACCTCGACCCCGCGCATGAAATCCAGCCGATGATGGGCCGCTCTGGCCGGCCCGCCGCCGCGCGACAGGCCTATTCCATGACCGCCGTCGATGAATTCGGCCCGGTGATCGACGACATCTACGATTTCGCCGAGGCCCAGGGCTTCGAGATCGACGGCATCACCCAGGAAGGCGGCGCCGGACAGCTTGAAATCAACCTGCGCCATGGCAGCCCGGTAAAACTCGCCGACGAGGTCTTCTATTTCAAACGCCTGATCCGCGAGGCGGCCCTGAAACACGATTGCTTCGCCACCTTCATGGCCAAGCCGATCGAGGACGAACCCGGAAGCTCCATGCACATCCACCACTCGCTTCTGGATATGGACACCGGCCAGAACATCTTTGCCGGGCCAGACGGCGAGGCGACCGACGCCTTCTACCACTTCATCGGCGGCCTGCAAAAACACCTGCCCGATGCCATCGCCATCTTTGCCCCCTACGTCAATTCCTACCGCCGCTACGTCAAGGACCACGCAGCCCCAATCAACCTTGCCTGGGCCCGCGACAATCGCACCACCGGCATCCGCGTGCCACTTGCCTCGCCCGAGGCCCGGCGCGTGGAAAACCGGCTGGCGGGCATGGATTGCAACCCCTACCTCGGCATCGCGGCCAGCCTCGCCTGCGGGCTTTTGGGGCTGCAAAACGAAACCAAACCCGACGCCGAATTCAAGGGCGATGCCTACGAGGGCGAGGCTGACATTCCCCGCGTTCTGGGGTCTGCCCTCGAACTTTTCGACAATGCCGAAGACCTGCATGCCATCCTCGGTCCGGAATTCGCCCGCGTCTATTCGATCGTCAAACGCGCCGAATACGACGAATTCCTGCAAGTCATAAGCCCCTGGGAACGCGAGCATCTGCTGCTCAACGTCTGACACATCCCGCCCCTTCTTCTTTTTAAAAATATCCCGGGGGAGGCGCTGAAAATCCCCGATTTTCAGCGTCGGGGGCAGCGCCCCCAAAAACACCACAGGTGACCCTTATGAACCTGCTCTTCTCGAATGACCGCCGCGGTGAATACCCCGACAGCTGGTACGCCGCTACCGCCAACACCCTGCCCCCGTTCGACAGGGTGCGCGGGTACATTCGCGCGGATGTCTGCATCGTGGGGGCGGGCTATACCGGCCTTTCGGCGGCCCTGCATCTGGCCGAACGAGGGCTTGACGTGGTGCTGTTGGAGGCCCACCGCGTCGGCTTCGGCGCCTCGGGGCGCAACGGCGGGCAACTGGGCTCCGGCCAGCGCATGGAACAGGACGGGCTGGAAAAACTGATGGGCCCTGAGGATGCCGCGAAACTCTGGGATCTGGCCGAAGAGGCCAAGGCCCTTACCAAATCCCTCATCGAGACGCACAAGATCGATTGCCACCTGAAACCCGGCGTGGCGCATATGTGTTTCACCGAAAAAGAGGTGGCCGGGGAACACGCCTACGCCGACCATCTGGCCGATCGTTACAGCTACACCGCGCTCGAAAAGCTGGATCACGACGCAGCACAAGCCCTTTGCCCGTCACCAAGCTACAAGGGCGGTACGCTGGACATGACGGCGGCGCACCTGCACCCGCTGAACTACGCCCTCGGGCTCGCCCGCGCCGCGCAGGCCGCCGGGGTCCGCATTTTCGAAAACTCATGGGTCAGCGACATCACCAAAGGCAGCCCCGCCACCCTGCAATGCGATCAGGGCAAGGTGCAGGCCGATCACGTGATCCTGGCCTGCAATGGCTATCTCGGCGGGCTGGACCGGCAGGTCTCGGCCCGGGTCATGCCAATCAACAACTTCATCGCCGCCACTGAACCCCTGGGCGATGATGCCGCCCGCGTCCTGACCCAAGACGTGGCCGTGGCCGACACGAAATTCGTGGTCAATTACTTCCGCCTCAGCCACGACAACCGGCTGCTTTTCGGTGGCGGCGAAAGCTATGGCTACCGCTTCCCCGACATCGACGCCACCGTGCGCAAACCGATGGCGCAGATCTTCCCGCACCTTAAAGACGTGCGGTTCGACTACACTTGGGGCGGCACGCTGGCCATCACCATGAAACGCATGCCCTACCTTGCGCGCCTTGCCCCCAACATGCTCTCGGCCTCGGGCTACTCCGGCCATGGCGTGGGCACCGCCACCCATGCGGGCAAACTCATGGCCGATGCCATAGCCGGTGAGGCCAGCGGCTTTGACACTCTCTCCAAGGTACCAGCCCCACGCTTCCCCGGCGGCCACGCCCTGCGCAGCCCGCTTCTGGCCCTTGCCATGACATGGTACGCCCTACGTGATCGGTTGGGGATGTGACCCGAAAACCGCGCGCGACGCACTGTCGCGAAAATTTCACTTGGGATGTGGCCTGACCTGTTTTAGGTTTTCCGAAACATGACTTCAGGAAAACCGAAAACATGACCCAAGCGCCCAACGTCCACGACGCCGAAGCCATCCCCGAAGCCGCCCGCGCCGAGATCGACCGCCTGCTGCAGTCCGGCGACCTGTTTCGCTATACCGCGCCACAGGATGCGCCGGTGTCCCTTCTGGAACGTGAATTCGCCAGCGTCATGGGCAGCAAATACGCCCTCGCGGTGTCCTCCTGCTCGGCGGCGCTTTTCCTGTCGCTCAAGGCGCTTGACCTGCCGCGCGGCGCACGCGTCCTGATCCCGGGCTTCACCTTCGCCGCGGTTCCCTCCTCTATCGTGCACGCCGATTGCCAGCCCGTGTTGTGCGAAGTCGGCGAGGATTACCGCATCGACATCGAGGATTTCACCGCCCGGCTGGATGACGACATCTCCGCCGTGATTGTCAGCCACATGCGCGGCCACACCTCCGACATGGACGCGATCATGGCGCTTTGCGATGCGCGCGGCATCCCCGTCATCGAAGACGCCGCCCACTCCCTCGGCACCCTCTGGGACGGTCGCAAGATCGGTACGATTGGCAAAATCGGCTGTTTCAGCTTCCAGTCCTACAAGCTGGTCAACGCCGGCGAAGGTGGCATCATGATCACCGACGACGCCGACCTCGTGGCGCGCGCCGTCATCATGTCCGGTGCTTATGAACACAACTGGGCCAAGCACATGGCGGGTGACGACCCCGCCCTCGAAGCCGCCTTCGCCCGCTGGCAGAACAAACTGCCGCTCTATAACCTGCGCCTCAGCAACCTCAGCGCCGCGATCATCCGCCCGCAACTGGCCGAAATCCCCCGCCGCGTTCGCGACGGGCGCGCCAACCACGATTATGTGGCCGAGCGCCTGAACACCTCACCCTTCCTGCAAGTACCGCCGAAACTGGCCAAGGAAGAACGCGCCCCGGATTCCATCCAGTTCAACCTCGTGGACCTGTCCGAGGCCGAGGCCCTCGCCTTCGCCCAAGCCGCCGCTGCACGCGGGGTCAAGGTACAGGTCTTCGGCCAAAGCACCGACAACGCCCGCGCCTTCTGGAACTGGCAATTCATCCCCGGCCCTGCGCAGGAATTACCGCGCACGCGTGCCATGCTCATGCAAGCCTGCGATTGCCGCTTGCCCGCGCGCCTGACGCGCGACGAGCTGGATTTCATCGCCAATGCGCTGCTGGACGCCGCGCAAGAGGCCACCGGCGGGCTACGTGCCTACGGCACTTGATCACAACAAGGTCAGGCTATCGGCCATGAACGGGTGGCGCGCGATCGCGGGCGTCACCAGTTGCTCCTGAAATATCGGCCGCAACGTTGCGGCCACCTGCGCGGGCATCTCGCCCAGGATATCCTTACGTGCAGTCAGGCTTATCGTCCGGGTTAGTGGCTCGAACGGCAGTTCCAGAACATCGATCTGATCGGCAAAACGCTGTGCCCGCATAAGTGCCAAGGGCGGCAGGATGGTCCATCCCGCCCCACGCCCGACCAGCGCCAGAATGGCGTGGTAACTGTCGATCTCGAAGCGGTGCCGCAAGGTCAGGTTCTGCTTGGCCAGATGCGCATTGACCAGCCGCCCCATGTAATGGCGCTGCGTATACTGCACCATGGTCATCCGCTTGAGTTGCCTCAAAACATCCCCGTCCTGGTCCACCTCACCCTTGGGCGCAGCCACGACAAACCCTTCGCGCAACAAGGGATGCACCTCGACCCATGCATCTTCGGCGCCAAGCTCGGCGGCCACGATGACGTCCAACGCGCGGGCATCCAGCAAATCATACAAGTAATGGCTGGCCCCAGTCTCCAGAAGGAACTGGCAGCCCTTCAATTCCTCGGCCATATGGGTCAGCAACCGGGGCGTCACATCCGCCTCCAGATCTTCGATCATGCCAAGGCGAAACCGCGTCAGATGCGACAGGTCTGACATGGCCAGCTCTGCGCGCGCCTGCGTCGCCTCGTTCAGAATAACTTGCGCGTGGCGCTTCATGATTTCGCCCGCCGGCGTCAGGCGCACGGGCCGCGCATTGCGTTGCAGCAATGTCGCGCCGACCGCGCCTTCCAGATTGGTCAACTGCTGGCTGACTGCCGATGGACTGGCCCCCAACCGCTTGGCCGCAGCCGAGATAGACCGCTCGTCGGCGGTGGCCATGAACACCTCGATCCCCCAAAGGGTGATCCGCCCGGGGCTGTCGACCATCTGGGCTTACTTGTCCATCTTGGAAAGTTTTTGCTGCAACTCGGCCAACTGCTTCTTGATCTCGTCAAGATCTTCATCGCCGTCACTGTCGCCGTCACCCTCGGCGCCCTGCGTCGCACCGGGCACCGTGCTCATGCCACCCATGCCACCCGTCATGGCCTTCATGAAGGCTTCCTGCTGGGCGCGCATGGCATCCATCCCCGGCATAGTGGCAAGAGGATTGGCCTTGCTCATGTTTTCCATCATCTGGCTCTGCCCCTTCTGGAGCATCTCGAAACTCGCCGCCAGGAACTCGGGGACAACGCTTGTCGCCTGCGAGGTATAGCTGCGCACAAGATCGTTCAGCACGTTGATCGGCAAAACGCTTTCGCCGCGGCTCTCATGCTCCGCGATGATCTGCAAAAGATACTGACGGGTCAGGTCATCGCCCGATTTCAGGTCGATGATCTGCACCTCGCGCCCGTCGCGAATGAACTCGGCAATATCATCCAGCGTCACGTAATCGGACGTCTCGGTATTATACAGGCGCCGGCTGGCATAGCGTTTGATCAATAGCGGCTTGTTGGTCTCGGCCAAGGCACGGTCCTCCCAGAATATGCAGCGCTGCAGCACAGCCTATGCTACCGCAGCACAAAAAGAAAGAGCGAGCCTTGCAGGGCTCGCTCTCGCGCAAACGCATCCTTTTCAGGGAGGAGATGGAATACGTTTTAGTTCGCGCTTACTTGGCAGCGGTTGCTTTCTTGGCAGCCGATTGCACGTCGTCGGTGGCTTTCTTGACGGCTTTCGCTGCGTCTTCCTGCAAGTCCTTGCCGGCGGCCATCATCAGTTCGACGGTATCCATCTGAACTTTCTTGGCGATCTCGGCGAAGGCGGCCATGTTCTCGGCGGCCACTTCGGCATTGGCCGATGCGAAATCGGTCATCGCCTTGGCGTAATCGGCGGGCTCGGCCTTGGCTTTGGTCATGTCCGACATCTTGGCCAGGGTTTCCTTGGTCCATTTGCTCGACAACTCAGCCGATTTCTCAGCCGCGTCCAGGGCAACACCCGAAAGCTTCTCGTTCAGAGCAGCCTGGTTTTTGAAAGCGTCTTCCATCGATTTGGTGTCGACGGGGAAGGCACCCATGATGTCTTTCATCACGGTGTTGAAGTCTTGTGCTTTAGCCATGAGTCAGGCTCCTTGCTATCTCGCTGCGGGAGGATCCCCGCGTTTCTGCGTCTGCAAAGAATATGCATGCCGCAGCGCAGCATTTCAAGTCTTTTTTCTGCACCGCAGCAAATTCCGGCCTGCGCCCGAAAATCGACGCCTTATCAGAGGCTTGCCTTTTTGCGCACATAGCTGCCGGGCGCCGGACCAAGCGGTGGATGCTCCGAATCGCCCGGTTCACGGGCCGGAATCATCTTGCCAGACCGCTTCTTCAGCCATGCTTCCCACCGCGGCCACCACGACCCTTCGTGATACCGCGCACCCTCGCGCCAGCTGTCGGCGTCCTGATCCAGATTGCTGTTGGTATAGTGGCCGTATTTCTTCTTGCTGGGCGGGTTCACGATCCCCGCGATATGGCCTGACTGCGACAGGATGAAGGTCCGGTTCTTCGAACCCGTCTGCTGGAACCCACGGTAACAATCCTTCCACGCGGCAATATGATCGGTCTCGCAGGTCACCGACATCAACGGCACGGTGACATCCTTGATATGCACCGTCTCCCCGCAAATCTCGAACCCGTCGGTGACAAAGGCGTTCTTCTGGCAAAGCCCCCGAAGGTATTGCATCGTCATCGCCCCCGGAAGGTTGGCGCCATCCCCGTTCCAATAGAGCAGATCAAAGGCCGGGGGCGTCTCGCCCATCATGTAACTGCGAATGGCCGGCGTATAGATCAAGTCATTGGACCGCAGGAACGACATGGTTCGCGACATGATGAAGGATCGCAGAACCCCCTGCTCCTGCACTTCGTCCTCGATCCCGTCCACGAAATCCTCCTGTAGGAAGGGTACGAATTCCCCTTGCTCGGAAAAATCCGTCAGCGCGGTAAAGAAGGTCGCCGATTTCACGCTCTTGTCGCCTCGCTTGGCCATCAGCGCCAAGGCCAGGTGCAGGGTGGTCCCCGCAATGCAATAGCCCACGGCATTCACCTGGCTGACACCGCAGATCGCCTTCACCTCCCGAATGGCGGTCATGAACCCTTCGTCCACGTAATCGTCCATGCGCACATCGGCATATGTGGCATCCGGGTTCACCCAACTGACCACGAACAGGGTATAGCCCTGATCGGTGATCCACTTGATCAGGCTGTTCTGTTCCTTGAGATCGAGAATGTAAAACTTGTTGATCCACGGCGGGAAGATCACCAAGGGCGTTTCATGCACCTGCTCGGTGGTGGGGGTGTACTGGATCAACTCCATCATCCGGTTGCGATACACCACCTCACCCGGCGTCGTCGCGATATTCTCGCCCAGCTCAAAAGCGCTGTCATCGGCCAGCCGCACGACCAACTCGCCCTTGTTGGCCTCAAGATCGGCCACAAGGTTCTCCAACCCCTTCACAAGGCTTTCCCCCTCGGTCGCCACCGCCTTTTCCAAGGCGTCAGGGTTGGTCCCAAGGAAATTCGTCGGGCTCATCATGTCGACGATCTGGCTTGAGAAATACTCAAGCCGCCGCTTGTCGACCGGCGACAGGTCATCGGCCTCGGCAACCGCCGCTTCGATGGCCTGCTTGTTCAGGGCATACTGTTGCTTGACGTAATGAAAGTACGGGTTCGTCTCCCAAAGCGGATTGGAAAACCGCTTATCCCCCTTGAGAGGATCATCCTCCGTATCATCGCCCTCGGGCAATTGCCCCTGCATCAACCCTTGCTGCGCCTCCATGAAATGGCGCACCGACTTCCCCCAGTATTCAAGCTGTTTTTCATAAATCTTGCCGGGGTTCTCCAACATCTCCGCCCAGAGCGAGCTGGCCGCCTTGGCAAACAACTCCTGATCGGGACCGTTCAGTGCGGGATTCGCCGGATTGCGTGCCGAAAACGCCTGAACCAAACGCTGCGTCAGTTCTTCGACACGGGCCAGGTTCTCGTTCATTTTCTCAAGATTCTGGCCTGCGACATCCTCTTGCGTTGCCATATTAAAGAATTCCTTTTAACTTTCTGCTATGCAGCATACCGTCGCCCGTGCGGTGGGCGCAGTGCGGCAATACGATCCGGCGACCCCGGAAAACAGGAGACGACGATGCGCTATATGACGACCTACGACCTGATGGAAACATTCCGCAATACCAATCAGTGGTTGGGCGCGTCGGCCCTCTCCATGGCATCCTATCCAATTTTTGCGCTCACGCCAAACCCCGCGCTGCAATGGATGGCCGCCTGGGGCGAAGTGACGGAACGCACTTTCCAGCGCATGGTCGTCAAGCCCGATTGGGGAATTGAATCGATCACCGGCGAGGATGGCCGCGATCATCTGGTCAACGTGGAAACCGTGGTCGAACGCCCCTTTGGCGACTTGATCCATTTCGACGTGACGGGCCGCGAGGAAATGGACCGCCGCGTTCTTCTGGTGGCGCCCATGTCAGGCCACTACGCCACGCTCCTGCGTTCCACCGTCCGCTCGCTCCTGCCCGATTGCGAGGTCTATGTCACCGATTGGCACAACGCCCGCGACATCCCCGTCTCTGCCGGGAAATTCGATGTCGAGGATTACACCCTCTACCTGATGGACTTCATGCGCGAACTGGGCAGCGATCTGCACGTGATCGCCGTCTGCCAGCCCGCACCGCTGACGCTGGCCGCCACCGCCTACCTGGCCGAGCTTGACCCCAAGGCGCAACCGCGCAGCCTCACACTCATTGGCGGCCCGATTGACCCCGATGCGACGCCTACGGACGTTACCGACTTCGGTCGCCGCGTCACCATGGGCCAACTCGAGGAAACCATGATTCAGCGCGTCGGTTTCAAATACTCGGGCGTGGGCCGACTTGTTTACCCCGGCCTGCTACAGCTCAGCTCCTTCATGTCGATGAACGCCGAACGCCACGGTCAGGCCTTCATGGATCAGATCGCCCGCGTCTCGCGCGGCGAAGCCAGCGACCATGACCCGCACAATAAATTCTACGATGAATATCTCGCCGTCATGGACATGCCGGCCGAGTTTTACCTTTCCACCGTCGAACGCATCTTCAAAAACGGCGAGATCGCCAAAAACGAATTTGTCGTAGACGGCCACAAGGTCGATATCGGCGCGATCACCAGCGTCGCGGTGAAAACCGTGGAAGGCGCCAAGGATGACATCTCGGCCCCCGGCCAATGCGTGGCGGCCCTCGACCTGCTCACCGGCCTGCCCGACGGGAAAAAAGCCAGCCACCTCGAACCCGAGGCCGGGCATTACGGCATTTTCGCGGGCCGCAGTTGGCGCAACAACATCCGCCCGCTGGTTCTCGATTTCATCGATGCAAATTCCGAGGCCCCAGCAGAGCGCAACCGCACGAAGCCGCGCAAAGCCAAAGCCAAGCAGAAAGCCGCGAACAAGAACACAGCTGCCTGATCAGGGCCGGTGAATCACGAGTCGGGCCGCCGGATCGCGACCAATTGCACCCCGGAATTGCGCAGGATTTCCATCAAATCACGAAGCGTCAAATCCTCGGCGTTTCTGGCGGATTCCTCTGGGAGGCGCCCCGAATGATGCAAGTCGTGTAAAGCTTGCGCCACCTGCTCTGCACAGCCCGTCGCCAGCGCATCACTGACATAAACTGCCCTCATCCGGGGTTCATCCAGATGGCATGACAAATTCGATTTCAAGCGAGGCTTGCGATCAGACATTCAACAATTCTCAAACTACCTTGACCAGAGACGAATTACGCCAACAAATTCAAAGTTTACAGGTAACCTCGAACAACTTGACGGCACCCCGAAGAATCATAACTCAACCATGAAGAAACCGCAAAGCTCTCTACCTTAAGAAGAAATCAAGATTCCAAACATTTATTTACGTGTTCGCCCCTTCAACCAACGCAAAACCGGCACCACGTCCAGGGCCGCCACCGCCAGGCCCAAGGGAAACATCCAGAACCCAAGTACCGGCAGAAAACCCAAAACACCAAAGCCCATCAGGATCAGCCCCAATAGCAGGCGCATGCCGGGCGGGATGTGCCGCTTGGTCCAAACCTGCACGCGCCTGCGGATGCGGCGAAGCCGCACTCTGGCGGCGCTTTCCCGTTCAGGCATCGGCCCGGGTTTGCAGCACGAATGGCTGAGCAAGCCAGGCCTGCAAGGCGCGCGTCACCGCCTCCGGCGCCTCCAGCGTGGGCAAATGCCCTGCGCCCTCTATCACCTGAAAATCGGCATATGGAATGAGATCCGCCATGAAACCATGTCGTTTTACCGGCGTCAGCTGGTCATGCTCCCCACACAACACAAGCGCCGGCACCTTGCAGCGCCGCAACGTCGATTGGTAATCGCGCCGACGCTGAAGCGCGCGCATCTGCCGGATGATGACCTCTTGCCCGGCACACGCGGCCATCGCTTGCACATCCGCCATCAAGGCGGTGCGCCCGGCCCCGGGCGCAAGGCTCTCGGGCGGCAACAGCCCCTCGACGGCCTCTCCCAAACGTCCCGCCCGCAACTTGATGATCAGAGGCTCATACTCCGCCGCCGATTGTGGTGTCTCGGCCAAGGAATTGGTATCCATCAAGGCGATCCGCGTCACCCGTTCCGGGGCCCTGCGCATGAGTTCCATGGCCACGATCCCGCCCATGGACAGCCCCGCCACCGCGAACCGTCGCGGCAACATATCCAACAGCCCCGAAGCGATCTCTTCGATCCGCTCCCCAAAACTGATGGGCGCGACACTGACCATGGTCTCACGGCTGAGCGCCACCACTTGCGGCGCGAACACCCGCGCGTCACACATCATGCCCGGCAGGAACACCAGCGGCTCACGCATCGTGGAATATCCTTTGTTTCATAGGGGCTGACTGCCCTCTTGCCTCGCCATCCACCTTGACACAGAACACCGGCAGGTCAAGCAAAGGCTGCCAACACTCAACCACTCTCAACGCCGCGTTGCACCCCGGACGCGCGTCCACGTCACACGTGCCCGACCCGCGTGGTCACCTCCTCGATCGAGGTCCCGATCAAGGCCAGGCAGTCGGCATCGGAAAATCGGTGATCGGCACCCTCAACGATGGTCAGGCGCATATCCCCTCCCTCGGCATGGTCCAAAAGCCGCAATGCAACCGACATATCCACATCTTCATCGGCGGTTCCTTGCAAAAATCGAACCGGAAAGGGAAGCGCCAGCGGATCACGCAGAACAAGGTTCTCGCGACCATCCTCGATCAACCGCTTGGTGATGATATAGGGCTCTCCATAGTCACTCGGCAGCGCCACCTGCCCTTCAGCCTCCAGCGTCGCGCGCTGTGCGGCATCAAATCCCGCCCACATGGAATCTTCGGTGAAATCAGGGGCCGCGGCGATGGTCACCATGCCCGCCACGCGTTCCGGCATCGCCCGCGCACACAGCAGGGAAATCCACCCTCCCATGCTCGATCCTACCAAAACCTGCGGCCCCTCGGTCAGCGCCGAAATCACCGCCATCGCATCCTCGGCCCAATCTCCGATGCCGCCAGCGGTAAACTCCTCTGACGATTGCCCGTGCCCGGAATAATCGAACCGCAAAAAGGCCCGGCCCTGCGCCCGAGCCCAATCCTCCAGATACACCGCCTTGGTGCCCTCCATGTCGGATTTGAACCCGCCCAGGAACACCACGCCGGGCCCCTCGCCCTCACTCTGATGATAGGCCAGTCGCCGTCCCTGCGGCGAGGTGTAGAACTCAGGCTGCGTCATTCCTACCTCCCCAATCTGTTCGTTCGGCGCAACCGTCGCCGAAAGCAGGGGGCAGATGCAAGCCGCAAAGGGCCGCGTGTCAGGTAATCGACCCGACCCGCCCTTCTATCCGCCTGAGCGACCATTCCGCCTCACGCGCGGCCTGCGTCATGTTGCCGTTGCTCTCGCCCTCCGAGGCGCACATCTTGCGCGGCGCTTCACGGGTCAATTGAACATATTGCTCAGTCAGGGTTGTCCCATTGTCGGACTGTGCCATTTCGGGGGCTCTCATGCCTCTTGTTGCCATTTACGCCATGCAAAACACGGCATCTCCAGCGTTAACAAAACTGACATAAAAGAAAAATCTCTTTTTGTGACAGGCTGTTACATAGACAATCGCATACAT
This sequence comes from Roseovarius bejariae, assembly GCF_009669325.1. Classification (NCBI taxonomy): domain Bacteria; kingdom Pseudomonadati; phylum Pseudomonadota; class Alphaproteobacteria; order Rhodobacterales; family Roseobacteraceae; genus Roseovarius; species Roseovarius bejariae. The sequence goes on along the minus strand of NZ_SZWE01000001.1, from coordinate 2,777,523 downwards.
GCGCGCACATCTGCACACATTTCACACCGGCTTGAGCGACAAGGCCATGAAACCGCCTGTCAGGGACATGACCGTAAAACAGCTCAACGCCCCCAATGGGCCGATCCACGTCAGCGCACCCCCCAAAAGCCCAGATAGCAACAAGATCACGCCAATCAGCGTATTGGCCACGGCCGCGTTCACAGACCGTCGGTCTTGCGGCGAAATATCCACAAGGTAGGTTGATCGTGCCTGCCGAACCCCATGATAGGCCACCATCAGACCGAACAGGATCGTCGGAATCACCCAAATCTCTCCGGTCATCTCCGCAAGATGCGCGCCCATCGCGGCCGCCATGGTCAGCGCGCCCAGGACTCCTGCCAGCAACAACATCAGGCGCGAAGACCGATCCGCCATCCAGCCCCAAACATAGGCGCTGATAAACCCGGCCGCCGAGGAGGCCAGCACAAGCGCCCCCAACATACCCAAAGCCGTCGATCCCGCCTGCGTACCCAAGACGACCAGATAAGGCGGCGCCAGCGCCGTCGACACCAAAAGCCCCCGGACCATGATATAGCGGCGCAGGTTCACATCCTCGCGCAGGATGCGCCAATAACTGCTTACATCCGCCGGACCATCGGTTTCGCTATCCTCTTCGCGCAACTGCGCCAACGTCAGCGCTGCCAAAAGCCACATGACCCCGGCGACTGCAATTGCTCCTATAACGGATGTTTTGGTCTGCAACACTCCGGTAACCAGTAGCAAAGCGAAAATGAAAACCACGCCCGAGGCGACCGACCCCGCGCTTCCCGTCACGGCACCACGGCGTGCCTGCCCGACGGTTTTGCCCAGAATGTCCTTATAGGACACGGAACATGCCGCACGCGATATCGCCAGCCCCACAAGGATCAAACATACCGCAAGCCCCGCGGCCCAGCCTTCGACAACCAAAGCAACGCCTGCGATCAATAGTGCGGCAATCCCTTGCCCTGTACTGCCCAGCACCCAGACCCAGCGCCGCTCCCTCATCGATTGCAAATATCCAGCCATCAGGACCTGCGGTAGCAACGCCCCGGCTTCACGGATCGGCACCAGCATCCCGATAAAAGCCGCAGGCACGCCCAAGACCCCCAAAAGCCAGCTCAACACCAACTTTGGATTGATCAGACCGTCAGCCGTTTTGGACAGGCTCAGCGCCATGATATGGCGCACCCCGTTGCCAGCCTCGACAGGGTCGCTTTCGCGCCCTGTCAGGCGTTCGAACAAATGCGGCAAATTCGTCCCTTTGCAGTTCCGTTATCGGTCAACCACCGATGTAGGGCTGCTGGTGCGGGCGGTAAAAGACTTTTTGATTGTGCAAGCGGCCCAAAAGATCATGAATCTGCCGAACCGACTGATCAACCTCTTCGTCAACCTCATCCTGCTCAACCATTTGGCCTGCCAATTCGCTCTTGGTTTGGCGCAAGGCGGTTTCGATCAAGTCCACATCCTCAACAGACAGTTCGAATGTCTCATTATACTTTGGCATGTCTCGCTCCCCCAGATGGCGATGCTCACAAGAAGTTCTCGATAGGTGATATGCGGCAATATACGCATCGTTTCCGACACGGCCAGATCAAATTTTCAACTGCGTCAATGTGTTGCTACTCATCTGGACGGCTCCCTCGGCCCCCTCCCGGATACCGCTGCACACAAAGTGGAAAAGGTTGTTTCCGATCAGAAACTTGTTCGATAAGCACACTATCGAACCCCACTGCATACCGCCGCAGGCGGAAACAGGCCCACCCGATGGCGGGATGCGAGGTGGCGGTGGAAAATGGCGGAAAATCGGGCCGCGTTTCGTACGACTCGTACGACATCTCGGGCGCACCCTTGGATTTTCGTACGAAAATGGGGGGGCCAGCGTACGACTCGTACGACATACCCGTGCTTGACTTGGCGCCGCTCAAAGGCCAAAAGACCCGCGAACCAAACAACCCGCAACCGGGCGTTCCGTGGGCGCCAAACTGACGAGGAGCATCAGGCCAATGGCCCAGATTTCCCTTATTTTTCCGGATGGTAACGCGCGTTCTTATGAGGCTGGCATCACCGCCGGCGAAGTCGCTGCCGACATCTCCAAATCCCTCGCGAAGAAGGCCATATCGGCCACTGTGAACGATCAGCACTGGGATCTCCAATGGCCGATCGATCAGGATTCTTCCATTAATATCAATACCATGAAGGATGAGGCGCCGGCGAACGAACTGATCCGCCACGACCTCGCCCACATCATGGCCCGCGCCGTTCAGGAGCTCTATCCCGGCGTCAAGGTCACCATTGGCCCGGTAATCGAGAACGGCTGGTACTACGACTTCGACCGCGATGAACCCTTCACCCCCGAAGACCTTGGGGCGATTGAGAAAAAGATGAAGGAAATCATCAACCTACGTGACGAGGTCCGCACCGAAATCTGGGATCGCGACCGCGCGATCCAGCACTATCGCGACAATGACGAACCCTTCAAGGTCGAACTGATCGAGGCCATCCCCGGGGATGAACCCCTTCGCATGTACTGGCACGGCCACTGGCAAGACCTCTGCCGCGGCCCGCACCTGCAACACACTGGCCAAGTCCCGGCAGATGCTTTCAAATTGATGTCCGTCGCGGGGGCCTACTGGCGCGGCGACTCCGACCGCAAGATGCTGCAACGCATCTACGGTGTTGCCTTTACGGGGAAGGAAAAACTCAAGAAATACCTGAATTTCCTTGAAGAGGCGGAAAAACGCGACCACCGCAAACTGGGCCGCGAAATGAGCCTTTTCCACATGCAGGAAGAGGCCCCCGGGCAAGTCTTCTGGCACCCCAACGGCTGGACGATCTATACCGCGCTGCAAGACTACATGCGCCGCAAACAGCGCGCAGGTGGCTATAACGAGATCAACACCCCGCAAGTCGTTGATCGCAAACTCTGGGAGGCCTCCGGCCATTGGGACAAGTATCAACACCACATGTTCGTGGTCGAAGTCGACGAGAGCCGCGACGGCGAGAACGACGATGCGTCGGCCAAGAACAAGGATCAGACCCGGATCAACGCACTCAAGCCGATGAACTGCCCCTGCCACGTGCAGGTCTTCAATCAAGGCCTGAAATCCTATCGCGACCTGCCGCTGCGCCTGGCCGAGTTCGGCTCCTGCGCGCGGTTCGAACCCTCGGGCGCGCTGCATGGCATCATGCGGGTGCGCGGGTTCACACAAGACGACGCACATATTTTCTGCACCGAAGAGCAAATTCAGGAAGAATGCGCGCGTTTCATCGACTTTCTCGCGGATGTCTATCGCGAGCTCGGCTTCCCCGAGTTCGAAATCCGCTTCGCCACCCGGCCCGAAAAACGTGTCGGCACCGATGAAAGCTGGGACTACGTCGAAGGCGCGCTCGAAAACGCGATCAAGGCCGTGGGCCGCGATTATACGCTGGAGCCGGGCGACGGGGCGTTTTACGGGCCCAAGCTTGACTTCTACCTGACCGACGCCATCGGACGGGTCTGGCAATGCGGCACCTTCCAGGTTGACCCGAACCTGCCGGAACGCCTTGGCGCAACCTATATTGCCGCCGATGGTGAAAAGCACCGCCCCTACATGTTGCACCGGGCCTGCCTTGGGTCTTTCGAACGCTTCATCGGCATCCTGATCGAGAACTGGGAAGGTAAGCTGCCTTTCTGGTTGGCCCCGCGTCAGGTGGTCGTCGCCTCGATCGTGTCGGAAGCCAACGATTACGTGCAGAACGTCGTCGATCAGTTGAACGCTGCGGGCGTCCGTGCCGAGGCCGACCTGCGCAACGAGAAGATCAACTACAAGGTTCGCGAACATTCGGTGGGCAAGGTGCCGGTGATCCTCGCCTGCGGTATGAAGGAAGTGGAGGACAACACGGTCTCCGTTCGTCGCCTCGGCGAAAAGAAAACCAGTGTCGAGGCTCTCGACAGCACGATCGACGCCTTGTCGAAAGAGGCAACACCACCCGATCTTCTGTAACATTATCCAAAAAACGTATAACGGGCCGTGTAACAAATTACGCGGCCCGTTTGCTTTTTGGCATTTTATTACCTGATTTCAGCACCTTCCCATTCCCGCCGACCTCACGTCACCTGACGCAGCCGTGTTTAACGCGCTCGTGAATAGCCCTGTGATGATCCCTGAACTTACCCTTGCGGCATTGCTGATCCTGCAATCAGGGCAGCGATGAAAGTTGAAACCTTCAAGGGAGATTCCGATTATGTCCAAGACCATGAAAACAGTCGCCATCGCTGGCGCAATGACAGCAGCCTTGGCCGCGCACAGCACGCCTGCCGCCGCTCAAGAGCAAGAGAAATGCTATGGCGTTTCACTGGCTGGCGAGAACGACTGCAAGGCCGGAGCCGGGACCACTTGTGCGGGCACCTCGACCGTGGATTATCAAGGTAACGCCTGGACGCTGGTTGATGCTGGCACCTGCACAGAAATCGAACTTCCCGGCGATCGCATGGGAAGCCTCGAACCGTTGGACCGCGACATGCCGTCCTAAAACCAGTCAGGGTGCGCCCTGTTGGGCGCACCCATGTTCATCTTCTCAAGTTCATCTTCTCAAAAGGTGCCCCATGCTTGATACCGCCCCCCGCTTTCCCGAGCTTCCCCCCGCGCCGGGTGTCGGCTACAAACCCCAGCACTTCAAAGACATACTGGAGGATGCCCGCCCCGTTGAGTGGCTTGAAATCCATGCCGAGAATTACATGGGCGACGGCGGTCGACCGCTGGCGCAACTGCGCCACCTAGCCGAGCGTTTCGCGATTTCCGTGCATGGTGTGGGCCTGAGCATCGGAGGCGAAGGGCGGCTTGACCCCGAGCACCTTGCGCGGCTCAAACATCTGTGCAGCTGGCTTCAACCGGCCAGTTTTTCCGAGCATCTGGCGTGGTCCACACACGATAGTCACTTCCTGAACGATCTGCTGCCCCTGCCCTATACCGCCACCACCCTGCAACGCGTGGCGGATCACATCGACGAGGTACAGGAGGTTCTGGGCCGTCAGATGCTTCTGGAAAACCCGTCGAGCTATCTCGCCTTTGCCGAAAGCACCTATTCCGAGACTGAATTCCTGACCGAAGTGTCGCGCAGAACGGGATGTGGCCTGCTTCTGGATGTGAACAACGTCTTTGTTTCCGCCACAAATCTGAAGCTTGATCCACGTGCCTACATTGACGCCTTTCCCATTGATAAGGTTGGTGAAATCCACCTGGGTGGGCATGATGAGGACGAAGATGACCATGACGCCCCCCTTCTCATCGACAGCCATGGCCGCGAGGTGGCCGACCCGGTCTGGGACTTGCTGGATCATGTGCTTGAGCGCAGCGGCCCGCGGCCCTTGTTGATTGAATGGGACGCCAATGTTCCCGAGTGGCCTGAACTTGCCGCCGAAGCCAAACGGGCCGCGAAGGCCCTTGACAGGGTGCAGGCATGACTGTGGATCAAGATCAGTTTCACGACGCCCTGCTGGACAACACTCGTCCCGTTCCAAGTGGATTGCGCGACGGGCAAGACCGGCCCGCGGGGGCGCGTTTTTCCGTCTATCGCAACAATGTCGCTGTAAGCCTGACTGAAGCCCTCGAAGTCAGCTTTCCCGCAGTCGTCAAACTCATCGGGCCTGAAAACTTCAAAAGGGTTGCCGGCCTCTTTTTGCGCCAGCACCCGCCGACAAGCCCGATGATCATGTACTATGGCGCTAACTTTTCGGATTTTTTAGAGAAGTTCGAGCCCTTACAGCACCTCGGATACTTGGCCGATGTCGCGCGGCTAGAGCAAGCCTTGCGCGAATCCTACCACGCAGCGGATTCAACGCCTGTCGCCCCCGCGGCCTTGTCCGGGTTGTCGGATGAAAAACTGTCCGCTTCCCGTATCATACTGGCCCCCACCCTAAGGGTGGTTCGATCATCCTGGCCCGTTCATGCGATCTGGTCCTACACACTGGAAGACGGTGCGCCCAAACCACACGATGTCGCGCAGGATGTTCTTGTCACCAGACCTGCCTATGACCCAACATGCCACGTTCTTTCCTCTGGTGGCGGGGCTTTCGTCTCGGCACTCATGTCTGGGGCAACCATGGAGGACGCCTTTGAGATTGCCGTGAAAGATGCACCAGACCTCGATCTTGCAGGGCTGCTCACCCTACTGCTCGACACCTCTTCTATTACCGAAGTTCAGGCGGAGGATTAAACCATGCCCCTTTTCTTATCCCTGTATCACACCGCGGCGCGTAAGCTAACGCGCGCCGAATGGCTTCTTCCGACGGTGGCACGGTTCCTCTTTGCGGCGCTGTTTCTTGTGTACTTCTGGGTTTCTGCCTTGACCAAATTGGGGGATGGCCTGTTCGGGATTGTCTCGCCTTCGCTGGGGGCCTATGCACAGATCTTTCCACGCGCCATGGAGGCCGTGGGGTATGATAGCAGCCAGTTGAGCCTGTTTCACACGCTGGTGGTTCTGGCGGGAACCTGGGCAGAATTTCTTTTGCCTTTTCTGATTGTTATCGGTTTCCTGACCCGATTGTCCGCCTTCGGCATGATCGGCTTTGTCATCGTGCAAACCCTGACCGATCTCTATGGCCACGGCGTGATCAACGAGGCATCGACCCTCGGCGCGTGGTTCGACAAGATGCCCGATGCCGTGATCATGGATCAACGCGCGTTATGGATCTTCCTGCTTTTGGTATTGGTGATCAAAGGGGCCGGGCCGCTATCGCTGGATCGGGTTTTGCTCAGAAATGCGCCTTGGGCTCATCCGGCTTCCCCGCCGCGATCGCAAGCAGACCACCCAACACCGTGAACCCAATAGGGAACATGGTGAAGACATTGAAATCAAACGCATAAAACATCGCCCCGGCCGAGATCAGCATAAGCACCCCACCCCAAAGTGCGCGGATCTTGGCCATGGCTCCGCCCGCGATTGCCAGAAGTGGCGACAAAAAGCTCACTGTGCGGATCAGGCCCACGCGGTCCACCTGTTCGGCAAGCCCTTCGATCTCGCCGTATTGGTCCACGAATTCGGTGTAGCCGTAGCTGAAGAAGCCCACGAACAAGGCAAGCAACCCGCCGATAATGCCAAGAACCAAAGCCGCGTTTCGCATCACACTCTCCTAACCGTTTCAACGGAAATAAGCATTTTTCCTGATTATCCAAGCAGTTGAGCTTGCACGTCCTTGCCCCAACCAAGGTAGAAGCGGCCGTCGACATCGATGAGTGGGCGCTTCATCAGGGTCGGGTGGTCGGCCAGCAAATCAAGGGGTGGGCGGGCGCGGGTGGCCTCGTCCAAGCCCCGCCACGTGGTGGAGCGGGTGTTGAGCAGAGCATCACCCAAAGCCTCATAAGCGGAATTCAGCACGTCACCGGGAACGCCCTCGGCGCGGACATCGACGAACTGCGCTTCCGGCAATGATTTCAAGGCCTTGCGGCAGGTGTCACAGGTTTTCAAACCGTACATGATCATCGCATTTCCCCATGTTTTCCGCCTCAATAACGGGCAGCGGGGAAACAGTCACGGGGGTTTCGCTTGCTTTTTACATTGCCCGTGTAATCATCCTTGGGTGCCAATGCTTTACGGGGGTTGGCGCTTGGCCCGGCAGGATCCGGGGACGATGAAGATCAGAAGGAGAAACGGCATGCCCACCGGCACCGTGAAGTGGTTCAACACCACGAAGGGATACGGATTTATCGAGCCAGATCAAGGCGGTAGCGATATTTTCGTCCACATCAGCCAAGTCGAGCGGTCAGGCCTGACCGGGTTGGCGGACAATCAGAAAGTCGGCTATGAATTGGTGGAGGGCAAAGACGGACGCCAGATGGCTGGCGACCTCAAGCCCTTGTAATCAAACCGAAATTTCGGCCCAAGGGCTTAGTAGCAGCCCTTGACGCCCTCGGCGCAGGTATCGACCATGCGGGCGCGCCTGACATGGCGCGGCTTGGCGACCGGATGGCGCATAACCTGTTGATATGATTGGGTTTGATTGGGCTCACCACAGCAGATGACACCGTTCATGGTGATCGGCTGCAAGCCGTTCGGACAATAGTTGGCACCGGATTGGAAGGCATAGATTTTCGGGCCTTCGGCGGCAGCCGGGGCCGCGATGACGGCGGCGAGAAGAGCGGCGGAGAGGGTGAAGCGCATGTGGAACCTCTTGAAAACGCAGGAAAATAATCCAATTACTGCGAGCAATCGTAGCCGATCCCCCGCCCCTGTCAAACCTTTTGGACCCGGGATGGGGACACCTTAGAAACAATCTGAACGAGTGAGTCTTATTGACCACGCCAGCCGGACAGTAGCGCCGTCCAAATTTTCGTACGAGTCGTACGCTTACCCCCCGAGTTTCGTACGAAAATCCGGGGGTGCCGAAACTGTTTCGTACGAGTCGTACGTTTTGTACGCGCATTTTGTACAGAAATCGGGGGACCTGAGGGGCAGCATGTACAAACTGTACAGATTGCCCCTTCCCCCCCAATTCGCCCTGCCCCGAGACCGGCGCACGGTGGTGTCAGGCGGTGTTAACGCATTGCGGGGAGAGTGGCGGCATGTGGTTTCGAGATGTCATAGGTTTTGCCCTGCCCATGGAGCGAAGCACCGGCGCGGAATCGAGGGTCGCAGGCCCGCCGCGCCAAAACCGACGCGCCCCGTCGGCCCAAAGGGGCGCCGACATGATGATGGCACGCCTCCGGCGTGACGCGGCGGCTTTTTGGCCATTGCAGAGCGCCGATTGAGGTTTTTCGGATGTGGCTAGGATAAAGTGCTGCCGCTCATACGGATTCAAACTCCCCCGCGCGCGTCGGCATTGGCGCGGCTCCGGTAAAGTTAGAAGCTGTATTGCAACAGAGGGCCACGCCCGAGCCTGGGAGGGCATTGGGACGGGGGTTGGATGCGTGTCGGTCTAATTAGGGCAGACGGACATTCCCTGTTACAACCGTTGCAAAACGCCCTCCCGGGGGGAGGGTCGGGCGTGGCCCGGCAGAGCCGGGCGGTGTGGGTTGATAGTGGCGTGCAAGCCCCCCAGCGTCGGTTTGTTGGGCAAGCTGAGTTACCCCAACAACTCCTGAAACTCGCGCCATTCGCCTTTGCTCATGCCCGAGGTTTCCTGGGTCACCTCCTCGCCTTTCAGCATCCGGCGGATGCAGTCGAGGCCCTTGGCCGAGAGGGTCGCGCCGCCCATGCGGTAATCCTCGAAGGCGCCATAAGCGGCGGGGACCCAATCGGCGACGATCTTGCAGAGTTCCTCGGCATAGACGCGGATTTCGTATTGGGCGTGGTGGTCGGCGCGCAGACGCAGGAAGTGCAGCAGGTTGTGCAGATCGACCTTCCAATACCATTGGGTATAGACATTGGCGGGCAGGTTCATGCGCGCCAGCTCACGCGCGAGGCCCTGTTGGCCCTCTTGGCTGATCATCTCCTCGTAGTGGTCATAGGCGCGCATGGAATCCTCTTGCAGGAGACGCAGGACGCGCTGTGCCTCCTCGCCCTGCAAGGCCTCACCCCGGCCCTGGTTGTTGGTGGTGGATTGCGCGGCGAGGTGATCGGGGGCGGGAATGTAGAATTCCCGATCGAGGATCGAATAGCGGGCGGAGTATTCGTTGACGTTGGCGGTGCGGTGGCGGATCCATTGGCGCGCCACGAAGACGGGCAGTTTGACGTGCAGCTTGATCTCGCACATTTCAAACGGCGTGGAGTGCCAGTGGCGCATCAGGTAACGGATCAGCCCCGCGTCGTTGCTGACCGATTTGGTGCCCTTGCCGTAAGACACGCGGGCGGCCTGACAGATGGCGGCATCGTCGCCCATGTAGTCGATCACCCGGACAAACCCGTGATCGAGCACCGGGTAGGCGGTATAGAGGTGTTTTTCCATGCCCGGCGCGGTGGTGCGCAGGGTGGATTGCGGCGCGCCGCGCTGTGCGTCGATTTCGGCCTGTTGTTCGGGGCTGAGGGGCATGGGGCTTCCTTTCGTCAAGCGGGGCGAGTCGCGTCAAACTATATATCGCGGAATGGCGGGACAAAACGACAATATGCGGGGTGCTGACCCTCATGCCACAGCCGGGGCATTCCCTGCAACTTTCGAGTGATATTCGATTGACTTTTCTACGAAAACGAAGAATTTTCCCGATTTAGGCGAGTGATTATCACAAGTGCTATTTGAGGTGGGTGTATCATGACACGGTTGTTGGGTAGTGTTTTTTTGCAAGTTTTCTTTCTTGCGGCCTGCGGTGGTGGCAGCAACCCTTTCGATCCCGATGAAGACGTGACCGTTGAAAGCGGTGGGGACACGGAGACGGTCGAGACAGCGGACCCGACCACGGTGAATTCCCTGTTCGCCTTTGCCCCGGACGAGGGGCTGACGCTCAATGATGTCGAATACGACGCGGCGAACGACGAACTGGTGGTGAACAACCTGCCGTTTGACGGGCCCGAGGGCCGGTATGACCTGTTGCAGCAGAATGGCAACACGCGCATTTTCCAAAGCCGCCGCACCGCGACGACCGGGCAGATCGACCACTATGCCGTCTTTATCCCCGGTGACGACGTGCGCGCCGCGGCGGCCCTCGGGGATTGGGGGGATTTCGGCTATGGTGGCGCGAACGTGAAGCGCGACAGTTACGAGTTGCCCTCGGGTGTCGGGGAATACGTTTATCTTGGCACTTATGCCGGGTTGCGCAACAAGAATGACCGGACGGGGATCGAGCTTGTCCAGGGCGATGCGCGGTTGCTGCTGGACGTGCTGGATCTTGATCCCAACGGGAATATCCAGGGCTCGATCATCGGCGAGGTCACCGGCCGGACCCGCACGACCACCGGCGGGGCGGCGCGGGCCGATCTGCCGCCGATTGTCCTCAAACGGGTGTCTTTCGACAACCAGACCGGCACCTTTACCGGGGGCACCGCCGTGACACGCAACCCCCGCGACGGCAGCGATTTCGATACCGGGGATTATCAGGGCTTCATCGGTGGTCCGAATGGCAACGAAATCGCGGCCAGCGTGGTGATCGAGGGGCCCGGTGAAATTCAGGAGGTGTTCTATGAGGAGCTCACCTGGACCAATACCGAGCAAGTCGAAGTGGAAATTGGCAACACTGGCCTGACCGTCATCGAAGAGCGCACCACGAGCGGGACGATCTCGGGATTGAATGCGCAGAACCGCGACGCCATCCAGGAGCAGGTCGATCAGGGGATACAGCTTGGCGTTTTGGGGGCCGATACCAGTGACCTGCCGGCTACCGCCGTGATCGAAAGCAGCGAGACCAAGTCGACCTTCATCACCGGCGACGGGCAGGCGCGGGAGATCGGCGTGATTGCCACCGATGTCGTGGCGACACCGTAAGCGGGGCTGGGGCGCGCGGGGGCATGGCAATGCCGATAGGGTCTGGGCCAGCTTGCTTGGGGACGCCCGAGCGCCGCGTCATGGGCGCGTGGTTGGCCCGCTGTTGCCTGCTGATCCTTGGCCTGCTGGCGGTGGTGGCCCCCGTCCCAGTCACGGCCGAAGAAAGCCGCCTCACGCGCCCCGACGCGCGCGATCTGGCAACGGTGTTCTTGCGGCAGGACCGGCCCATGGCGGCCCATGCCCTGGCCCTTGGCCTGCTGGAGGCCGATGCCCGGGATTATTCCGCCCTGATGATCCTGTCGCGGGCCGAGGCGAAACTGGGCCGTCCGGACAAAAGCGAGATCGCGGCACGCCGGGCCTGGCGGGTGGCAGACACGGGGGACGAGAAATTCGCCGCCGCTTACACCCTGTCGCAGGCCCTGAGCGGGCAAGGCCGCTATGGCGCCGCGCAATGGTGGTTGCGGCGGGCCCGGCAGGCCTCGGACCGGCCCGTGCTGGATCGTGCGGCCAAGGCACAGTTCGCGCGGGTGCGGGCGGCCAACCCGATGACGACGCGACTTGCCTTTTCGGTCAAGCCCTCGTCGAATATCAACGGCGGGCCGACCTCGAACACCTTTACCATTGGCGGGGTCACCTTTGTTGATCCCTCGGCGGTGCCACTCTCCGGGGTGGAGTACAGCAGTTCCCTGACATTGCGGCGGGACATCACGCCGACGGCCGCGAAAGCCGCGCCAAAGCTGCATCTTGGGGTATCGGTGGATGACCGGCGGTATTCCTTGTCGGACGAGGCCAAGAGCGCCGTTCCGACCGCGAAGGCCAGCGATTATGCCTTCACCGAACTGGAGGTCTTTGGCGGGGCGACCCTGCCCGACGCCTCGGGGCGCGCGCAGAGCACGATTGACCTGACACTCGGGCACAACTGGTATGGGCATGACCCGCTTGCGCAATATGCACGGCTTGACCTTGGGCGCGATTGGGCCCTGGGCGGCGGGCGATTGACGGGGCTGGGCCTGTCGTACGAGGACCAGACGCGCCATGACATCCGCGCGCGATCCTCCGAAACCCTGCGGTTCTCGGGGTATTGGCGAACGCCGGTGGCAGGCAAGGGAAAGCTGACGCTGGGGCTGTCGGTGGCGGAGACGACCTCGGACTCCTCGGCGATTGCCCATGACGCGCTTGTGGCCTCGGTGAATTACGCCCCGGAGGCAGAGGTTCTGGGGACGCGGGGCCGGTTTTCGCTGGCCCTTGTCGGGCGGGAGTATGACCGGGCCCGCTATGGTCCCTCGGCGCGCAGCGACCGCAAACTCGTGGCCGGGGCCGAGTTCACCTTTTCCAAGCTGGAATACATGAGTTTTGCGCCCACGCTTGGCCTGAATTACGCGCGCACCCAGTCGAATGTATCGCTATTCGACAGCCGGGAATTCGGCCTGTCGATTGGCTTTCGCTCGACCTTTTGAAGTCTCTGCGCCGCGCCTCCCTCGACAGGCGCAATTGAGCCGCTATCCTTTCGTGGAAGTGCAAACGCAAAGGAGAACCGAGAATGCGCGTGAGATACCTGCACACCATGGTGAGGGTGAAGGACCTGGATAAATCCAAGGAATTCTACGAGTTGCTGGGCCTGAAAGAGGTGCGGCGCATGGATGTGGAGGCCGGGCGCTTTACGCTGGTCTTCATGGCGCCGGAGGGACAGGAAGAGTGCCCGGTTGAATTGACCTATAACTGGGATGGCGATGACGCCCTGCCCGATGACAGCCGCCATTTCGGGCACCTGGCCTATTCGGTGGGGAATATCTACAAGATGTGTCAGCATTTGCAGGACAACGGCGTGACCATCAACCGCCCGCCGCGCGACGGGCGCATGGCCTTTGTACGCAGCCCCGACAATATCTCGGTGGAATTGTTGCAGGAGGGCGAGGCGCTGGAGCCGGCCGAGCCTTGGGCCAGCATGGAAAACACGGGCCATTGGTAAGGCTTGTCGCCGCGATCTGGCTTTGGGCCCTGGCGGCACTGCCCGCCGGGGCCGAGGGCTGTCGGCTGGCGCTGGTCTTGGCTTTGGATGTCTCCTCATCGGTGGACGAGGTGGAGTATGACTTGCAGCGCATCGGGTTGGCCGCGGCACTGAATGCCCCGGAGGTACGCCATGCTGTCCTGCGCGGGGGTACGGGCGCGGTTGCGCTGTCGGTTTATGAGTGGAGCGGACGATACAAGCAGACCGTGCTGCTGGACTGGGTACTGTTGCAGGCGGAGGCGGATATTGACCGGGCGGTCGATGCACTGGCCGGGGCAACGCGCAGCGAGAGCGAATTTCCCACGGCCATGGGTTATGGCATCGGCTATGCCGCGCAGATGCTGTCACGCGCGCCGACCTGCGAGAGGCGGGTGATCGACGTTTCGGGCGACGGGGTGAACAACGAGGGCTTCGGGCCACGCATCGCCTATCGGCATTTTCCCTTGGCGGATGTGACGGTGAACGGCCTTGTCATCCTTGGCCATGACGACGAGGTGCTTGGCTTTTATCGAAACGAGGTGATCCGGGGGCGCAATGCCTTTGTCGAGACCGCCAACGGGTTCGGGGATTTTCGCAATGCCATGACCCGGAAGCTGTATCGCGAGATCAACGATATCATGCTGGGCGGCGCGATCCCCCGGTCGCCGCGCGGATAAGCTGCACGTGGGTTTTGGGGGCGCTGCCCCCGCCGCCCTTCGGGCGCCTCCCCCGGGGTATTTGACCCAAGAAAAAACCGGGCGATGGTGCTTTTTCTTGGCGTAAATACCCCCGCCGGAGGCGTCCATTGCTTGCCAAGAGCACTTGGCCCCCGATTAGTAGATATAACGGATTTGGTCCGTCCAATAGCGTTCGACGCGGCGCAGGGCGCCGGTGATCTGATCGATCCCGTCGAGGCCCAGAACACCCTTGGCCTGCATTCCGTCGGCGTGGCGTTCGAACAGGTCTGCCACCACATCACGGATGCCCCGGCCCTTATCCGTCAGGCGCACCCGAACGGAGCGGCGGTCCACCTCGCAGCGTTGGTGGTGCATATAGCCCATCTCGACCAGTTTCTTGAGGTTGTAGCTGACGTTGCTGCCCTGGTAGTAACCGCGGGTTTTTAACTCCCCCGCGGTCACCTCGTTATCGCCGATGTTGAACAGCAAAAGCGCCTGTACGGCGTTGATTTCAAGCACGCCGACGCGTTCGAATTCATCCTTGATGACATCCAGCAAGAGCCGGTGCAGCCGTTCGACCAGCGCCAGGGCGTCAAGATAGCCTGTCATGAAACCCTGCTTGTTCGCGGGGGCCTCGAAGGGGGTGTGCAAACTCATGTCCGTCTCCATGCGATACTGCTCGGGGAGGACATTGGGATAAATTGCCGAATAATCGGTTAAACCCTGCGGGGAGCGTGTAAAATCCGAATTATTTGGCGCCGCTTGCGTTGGACAGCCGGGCGATGTCGGCGATCATCTGGGCCAGCGCGTCGGGTGCGGAGGCCTGCCCCGTCACCCATTGGTAGAGGTCCTGATCGTTTTCCGACAGCAGCGCATCGTATGTGTCGAGGCTGGCCTTGTCCAATTCGGGCAGGCGCGTTTCGGCGTAGCGGCCAAGGATGATGTCCATTTCCTTGATGCCACGCCGAATGGAGCGCATGTAGAGCCGTTTGAGCCGGATGTCGGGGGTTTCGTCAGGCACCCGCCTCGTCCTTGAGTTTGGAGCGCAGGGTTTTTTCCAGACGGCCCAGGCGGTCGACATATTGCGCCATATGGGTGCGGATGTCGCGAATCTCGGTCAGCATCTCGGTAACGTCGCGCGACAGTTCGCCTTCCTCGCCGGGCGCGTCGGGGCCTTCGCCCTCGCCCGAGAGCAGCCACAGGAGCGAAACATTGAGCAACCCGGCCATCATCGACAGTTTGTTGGCGCGCGGTTCGCTCAGGTCGTTTTCCCAGCCTTTGAGGGTTTTGAGTTTCACGCCAAGGCGTTTGGCCAGTTCCGCCTGCGACATGCCCGCCTGTTCGCGGGCCCCGGCGACGCGGTCGCCGAAGGTGGTGGCCTCGGGGTCGAACCAGCCATCGTTGGTTTGCTCGTTCATCGGGTTTCCTTTCGCGTGATCGTGCAGGGTGCTTGATACGTCTTGTCGCGGACTCTAAGACATTCGAAGAAGTGATACAAACCGGAGCTTGTCATGAACCCTCTTTCCGCGACACTATCGCGCGTCAAACCGTCTCCGACGATCGCTATGACCGCCAAGGCGGCGGAATTGCGCCGGGCGGGCAAGGACGTGATCGGCCTGAGCGCGGGGGAGCCGGATTTCGACACGCCCGAGCATATCCGCGCGGCGGGCATCCGGGCCATCGAAGAGGGCAAGACACGCTATACCGCGCCCGATGGCATCCCCGAGTTGAAAGAGGCGGTCTGTGCCAAGTTCAAGCGCGACAACGGGCTGGATTATTCCCCGGCGCAGGTGAGTGTTGGAACGGGCGGCAAGCAGATCCTCTACAACGCGCTGATGGCGACGCTGAACCCCGGGGACGAGGTGGTGATTCCCGCCCCCTATTGGGTCAGTTACCCCGATATGGTGTTGCTGGCGGGTGGCACGCCGGTGATTGCCGAGGCCGGGGTCGAGACCAATTTCAAGCTGACGCCCGAAGCCTTGGAGGCCGCGATCACCGAGAAGACCCGGTGGTTCATCTTCAATTCGCCCAGCAATCCCACCGGGGCGGGGTATGCGTGGGATGAGTTGAAGGCGCTGACGGATGTTTTGATGCGTCATCCCCATGTCTGGGTGATGAGCGACGATATGTATGAGCATCTGGCCTATGACGGGTTCGACTTCTGCACGCCCGCGCAGGTGGAGCCCGGGCTTTATGATCGCACCCTGACCTGCAACGGGGTCAGCAAGGCCTATGCGATGACCGGCTGGCGGATCGGATATGCCGCCGGGCCGGAGGTGTTGATCGGGGGGATGCGCAAGATCCAGAGCCAGAGCACCTCGAACCCCTGCACGATCAGCCAATGGGCGGCGCTGGAGGCGCTGACCGGGCCGCATGATTTCATTGCCGAAAACAACGCGGTCTTCAAACGCCGTCGCGATCTGGTGTTGGCGCGGCTGAATGCCATCGAGGGGATCACCTGCCCGGTGCCGGAGGGGGCGTTTTATGTCTATCCGTCGATTGCGGGGCTGATGGGCAAGACCAGTGCGGGGGGCGCAACGATCAAGACTGACGAGGAGTTCGCCACCGCCCTTCTGGAGGAGGAAGGCGTGGCCGTGGTCTTTGGTGCGGCCTTTGGGTTGTCGCCCGCGTTCCGGGTGAGTTACGCCACCTCGGACGAGATGCTGGAGGAGGCCTGCACCCGGATCGAGCGGTTTTGCGGGGGGCTTCGGTAAGGCCGCGCGCGCCGGATTACATTGATCCGAATGCCGCAGGCGGGGCGAAAAGCGCCCCCCGTGGCACGGGCAATATTGATCAGACCGCCGATTTGTGGATTGTAACGGCCTAAAGACAGCATGATGCACGCCACAAAGCGTGTCGTTAGACAGGGGGCACCATGGCCGGAGACCTGCCGGAATATTACTTCAGGGTCCGCGAGAACGGCGCCTTCGTGTTCCGTGTCGATACCGAGAACCGGCAGCGGCGGATCGACATGGACCAGATCGCCGTGGTCAATATCCGCAAAGCCGAGATCAAACCGCATGGCGACCGCGAGTTGAGCGAAGCCGATATTGCCGCCATCGAGGAATGGATGGCCGAGCGCGCCGAAATCCTCGCCCATCGTGACATCGACGATATTTTACGGGCGGTGGATTACCTGAACACCACGACCCATTGGGCGCAGTCGCGCGCCACGGACGAGCAATTGGAAGAGATCACCGACGCCCTGTTGCTGGCGATGCACGATCTGCGCACGGTTCTGGTGCGCAAAAAGGCGGATCGCTTGATGAAGGGTGAATGAGTTTCGGATGCGTGGCTGACGCTTAGCCGAAGTGCTTCACATGACGATTTTGAGGCCTGTTGGGACTTTCGATCTTGAAGGTCCAGCGCGGAATCAAGGCCGAAGACCGCCGCGCATCGCTGAGCCGCGGCTATTGCAATGTCGGCCCCGCCCGCGCCAAGCCGTCATCGGCTTTGCCCACAGGATCGTCCCGCCAGCCTTTGGTCCCGGCCCTCACTCCAGCTTGGCCGCGCCTGTCACCGGGCCGTGGCCCGCTTTCTGGATCAGGACAACGACGGGGCGGTCGCCCTTGATCGGATATGTCAGGCGCAGGGGTTTGGCCCCGCTCCATGTGCCCAAGGGTTCCATCTTGGTGACGATATTGGCGTAGCTGAGGGTGCGGCCCGCGTTTTCGCCGGATTTGATCGCCACGCTGGCCTTGGGTTCATAGCGGAACAACGTCACATCCATGCGCCCCGGTGACGGGTCACGGGGCGTGGCCAGAATGTGCAGTGTGTCGCCCTCGCGGCGCAGGTCGAGTTTCACGGGGTTGGGTGTTGCGCGATGTTTCGCGATGGCGGCGGCCACGGCTTCGGGTTTGGTCCCCGCGACACCGTAGGTACCATCGACCATCATCTGCGGCGTATAGACCATGCGATGCCCCTGGGCCTTGGCATAGTATTTTTGCCGGGCGGTATGGGCGGGGCTGGCGAAGCTGTCTTTCCAGCCGATGTAATCCCAGTAATCCACGTGCAGGGCCAGTGCCACGACGCCATCTTGCGCCGCCAGTTCATGCAGGTAGGCATCCGCGGGCGGACAGGAGGAGCAGCCCTGCGAGGTGAACAGCTCGACCACCACGGGCCCGGGCCCTTCGGCCATAGCGGGGCTGGCCAGCATCAGCATGGCGACAATCCAGCGGCGCAGATATGGCATGGTGGGGTCCTGTGTTCGTGACGGTTCTGACTACCTCATATGTTTTATGTACACATGGCTGAAACAGCCAATCAAGGTTTCGTCAGTAGCCGGTGAGACTTGATTTCACGATGATTCTGCGGCAATTTGTGTGCAATAGTATACAATTTCGCCTGACTCCTCTTGATCGGTCTTTTCAAATCGGTCAGAAGCAGGCCAGCGAATTCCTATTCCTGCCTTGAACGTGAAAGGAAGGCCAACAATGCCTATCACCGTCGGACATGACACCACAAAGACGCGCAAGGAATTGAGCGTCAACGGCAAGACATTTGCCTATTATTCCATCAAAGCCGCCGAGGACGCCGGCCTTGGCGATTTCTCGAAACTGCCGGCCGCGCTGCGCGTGGTGCTGGAAAACATGCTGCGGTTCGAGGATGGCAAGACGGTGTCGGTCGACGACATCAAGGCGTTTTCCGAATGGGCCACCAAGGGCGGCAAGAACCCCCGCGAGATCGCCTATCGTCCGGCCCGCGTGTTGATGCAGGATTTCACCGGCGTTCCCGCCGTGGTGGATTTGGCGGCGATGCGTGACGGGATCGTGGCACTGGGCGGCAAGGCCGAGCAGATCAACCCGCTCAACCCCGTGGACTTGGTCATCGACCACTCGGTGATGATCGACGAGTTCGGCAACCCGCGCGCCTTCCAGATGAACGTGGACCGCGAATACGAGCGCAACATGGAGCGGTATCAATTCCTCAAGTGGGGTCAGGGCGCCTTCAACAACTTCCGCGTGGTGCCGCCGGGCACCGGCATCTGCCACCAGGTGAACCTTGAATACCTGGCCAAGGCCGTGTGGAGCGATGTGGACCAAGACGGTGTCGAAGTGGCTTATCCCGACACGCTTGTCGGCACCGACAGCCACACCACCATGATCAATGGCCTGGCCGTTCTGGGCTGGGGTGTGGGCGGCATCGAGGCCGAGGCCGCGATGCTGGGCCAGCCGATTTCGATGCTGATTCCCGAGGTCGTGGGTTTCGAACTGACCGGCGAGATGGTCGAAGGCACCACCGGCACCGACCTTGTTCTGAAGGTCGTCGAGATGCTGCGCGAGAAGGGCGTTGTCGGCAAGTTCGTGGAATTCTACGGCGACGGTCTGGACAAGCTGCCGCTGGCCGACCGGGCAACGATTGCCAACATGGCGCCCGAGTACGGCGCGACCTGTGGCTTCTTCCCGATCGATGACGAAACCCTGCGCTACCTGCGCAACACGGGCCGCGACGAGGATCGCGTGGCGCTGGTCGAAGCCTATGCGAAGGAAAACGGGTTCTGGCGCGACGCCAGCTATGCGCCGGTCTATACCGACACCCTGAGCCTCGACATGGGCACTATCGTGCCCGCCATCTCGGGCCCGAAACGTCCGCAGGATTACGTGGCACTGGATCAGGCCGCGGCCAAGTTCTTTGACGTCGTCTCGGACTACCGTGGCGAGGATGAAACCAGTGCCGCGACCAATATGGCCGCCGAGGGCCCTGCCCCCGACGCCCTGATCGATCCGCGCAAATCGGTAAAGGTGAAGGGCGAGGATTACGAGCTGCGCGACGGATCGGTCGTGATTGCCTCGATCACGTCGTGCACCAACACCTCGAACCCTTACGTCATGATCGGCGCGGGCCTTGTCGCCAAGAAGGCGCATGAGCTGGGCCTCAACCGCAAGCCATGGGTCAAGACCTCGCTGGCGCCCGGCTCTCAGGTGGTGAGCGAGTATCTTGAGGCCGCGGGCCTGCAAGATCACCTTGACGCCATCGGGTTCAACCTTGTCGGCTATGGCTGCACCACCTGTATCGGTAACTCGGGCCCCATCCAGCAAGAGCTGTCGGAAGCGATTGCCGAGGGCGACTTGGTGGCGACCAGCGTGTTGTCGGGCAACCGGAACTTCGAAGGCCGGATCAGCCCCGATGTGCGCGCCAACTACCTCGCCTCCCCGCCGCTGGTCGTGGCCTATGCGCTGGCCGGTGACATGAACATCGACCTGAGTTCCGAGCCGCTGGGCGAGGACAAGGACGGCAACCCCGTCTACCTCAAGGACATCTGGCCGACCCAGAAGGAAATCGCCGATCTGGTCGAAAAGACCGTGACGCGCGAAGCGTTCCAGTCGAAATACGCCGATGTCTTCAAGGGCGACGAGAAGTGGCAGGAAGTGGAGACCTCGGAAGGGGAAACCTATGACTGGCCGCCGCAGTCGACCTATGTGCAGAACCCGCCTTATTTCCAAGGGATGGCGAAGGAGCCGGGCACGATTTCCGACATCAAGGGCGCCAAGATGCTGGCGCTTCTGGGTGACATGGTCACCACCGACCACATCAGCCCGGCAGGCAGCTTCAAGCCCTCGACCCCGGCCGGGGAATACCTGACCGAACGCCAGGTGCCGGTGCGCGAGTTCAACTCTTATGGCTCACGCCGGGGTAACCACGAGGTGATGATGCGCGGCACCTTCGCCAACATCCGCATCCGCAACGAGATGCTGGACGGTGTCGAAGGCGGCTACACCAAGGGCCCGGATGGCGAGCAAACCTCGATTTTCGAGGCCGCCATGGCCTACCAGGAGCAGGGCACGCCGCTGATCGTGGTGGGGGGTGAGCAATACGGCGCGGGCTCCAGCCGGGACTGGGCCGCGAAGGGCACCAACCTTCTGGGCGTCAAGGCCGTGATCGCCGAAAGCTTTGAGCGTATTCACCGCTCGAACCTGGTTGGCATGGGCGTGATTCCCTTCGAGTTCACCGGGGGTGACACGCGCACGACCCTGAACCTGACCGGCGAAGAGAGCTTCGATATCACCGGGCTGGAAGGCGATATGAAACCGCAGGCCGAGATCCCTTGCACCATCACCTATGCCGATGGCACGACCAAGGAGATCACCCTGAAGTCGCGCATCGATACGGCGGTGGAGAAGGAATACGTCGAGAACGGTGGCGTACTGCACTACGTGCTGCGTAACCTTGCCAAATCGGCGGCCTGATTTTCGGATCAGACAAGATAGAGGGGCGGCCTTTCGGGGCCGCCCTTTTTTGTTGGTTCGACGGGCCGTTGCCGCGCCTTGGTTCTAAATTGACCAATGCCATTGCAGAGAACGAGGCGCCGGGTCCATCGTTCAGAGTATCGGCTTTGCGGGTGCGGAGCGGACATTGAAATAGCCGCGCCTCGACGGGCCGCGGTGCGGCGACGCGCGGCGGCCTGCGGCCTTGATTCCGCGCTGGACCTTCGCGACCGAATATCCAACACGGGTTCGGCGCAGCGGATCGCCCTTTTGATGGTCACGACCATCAACGCATCCGGCAAGGGGCGGCCTTTCGGGGCTGCATTTTCTTTTGCGGGCCAAGGCCTTTCGAACGGGCTTGGCGCTAGACCATCGCGCCTGACGTGATAGGTATCTGGTATGAGCCTGAAGCCTGTCACCCCCGCCTTTGTCGATACCTTGCACGCCACGCTACCCGAGGGCGCATTGCGTGAGATCACCCCCAATTACCTTGAAGAACCGCGAGGCCGGTGGGCGGGGCAAGCGGGCGTGGTCGTGGCGCCGGACAACGTGGAGGATGTGGCCAAGGTCATCGGCCTGGCGCATGAGGCCAGCGTTCCGGTCATCCCCTATGGCGGCGGCACCGGACTTGTGGGCGGGCAGATCGTTTCCGATGGGCCAGCCCCCGTTCTTCTGAGCCTTGAACGGATGCGCGCCATTCGCGGGATATATCCGGAGGAGAACGCCATGGTGGTCGAGGCCGGGGCGATCCTGTCGGATGTGCATGACGCGGCGCTGGAGGCCGACAGGCTCTACCCCCTGTCGATTGCCGCCAAGGGCAGCGCGCGGATCGGCGGGCTGCTTTCGACCAATGCGGGCGGGGTCAACGTGCTGCGATATGGCAATGCGCGGGAATTGTGCCTTGGCATCGAGGCTGTCCTGCCTGATGGGCAGATTTACCATGGGCTGAAACGCCTGCGGAAGGATAACGCGGGTTATGACCTCAAGGACCTTTTGATCGGCGCCGAAGGCACGCTTGGCGTGATCACCGCAGCCAGCCTGCGGCTGGCCCCGCGACCGGCGGGGGAAGGCACGGCTTTGATGGTGGTGGACAACCCGCAAGCGGCGCTGTCGCTTTTGTCCATGGCGCGCGATCATATGGGAGATGGCGTGAGTGCCTTTGAACTGATCCACAAGGCGGGGCTGGACTTTCTGGCAGAGACCCTGCCCGACATCCGGCAACCCTTTGCCGAGATGCCGGAATGGTTCGTCTTGATCGACGTGGGGCTGGCGCGGGGGCTGGACCCGGCGGAGGCCTTGGAAACCCTGTTCGGCGAGGCGCTTGAGGCCGGGCTTGTGAGCGACGGCATGATCGCCCAGAACGAGACGCAGCGGCACGAGTTCTGGGAGGTGCGCGAGCAGATCCCCGAGGCCAACCGCCTGATCGGGTCGATCAGTTCGCATGACATTTCCTTGCCGATGAGCGCGATCCCCGAGTTCATCGCGACGGCCCCCGACCATATCGCGCGGTTGGGGGAGTTCAGGATCAACTGTTTCGGGCATCTGGGGGATGGCAACCTGCATTACAACGTCTTCCCCGCCCCGGGGGAAAGCCGCGCGGACCACCTCGATTTGCGCGATGAGGTCAAACGCGTGGTGCATGACTTGGTGCATGAGATGGAAGGCTCGGTCAGTGCCGAGCATGGTATCGGGCGGCTGAAGGTGGAGGACCTCGAACGCTATGGTGATCCGGCGCATCTGTCGGCGATGCGGGCGATCAAGGCGGCCCTTGATCCCGTGGGCATCATGAACCCCGGCGCGGTTTTGCGTGGCAGATGATCCGATTTCCGCCCATCGCGCATCCGTGATGTCGCGCGCGGGACCTTCCCCCTAAAAATCCGCGGCTGTCCTGCCCAGATAGGTCTTATAACAAGACAACGAGAGGCAGGCACATGCGCGCGGCATTGATCATCTTCCAAGCGGCGATCCTGAGTTTACTGGCGGTCGTGGGCGCCATGGGGGACAGCGGCCAAGACCAAGCCTGCCCCCTGCCCTCATCTCAGTCGGGTCAGTATTGTGATGACTGAAGCGTTTCGCGAAACGCTTCAGGTTATTCCCCGGCCTTGGCCTTTTCGATCGCTGGCATGATCTGGTTTTCCAGAACGCGATCGGTGATCGGCCCGGCGAAACGCAGCACGATGTTGCCCTGCCCGTCGATCACATAGGTCTCGGGAACGCCGTAGACCCCCCAGTTCAGCGCCATGCGGCCGTTTTCATCGGCGCCGATGGCGGTATAGGGATCACCCAGTTCTTGCAGGAATCCCAAGGCGTTGCCCGGCTTGTCCTTGTAGTTCACGCCGTAGATGGTGATGCCCTGATCGGCAAGCTCTTCCAGCTTGGGGTGTTCCACCCGGCAGGGGGCACACCAGCTTGCCCAGTAATTCAGGAGTTTCACCCCGCCCGAGCGGATATCCGCATCGGTGAAGACAGGCTTGTCGCCCAGTGGCGTGACCTGCACCGCAGGCGCGGGTTTGCCCGTCATGGTCGAGGGCAGTTCATCGGGGTTTTCACGCAGCATCCCGACGAAGAAAAGCGCGGCCAGACCGGCGAAAATGGCCGGGGGCGCGATCATCAAGGGGGAGAGTTTAGCCATGTTTGCGGGCCTTCTGTTCAACGTCCTCAAGCTGTTTGCGCACCTTGGCAGAGCGCCGCAGGCTGAGCCAGACCAACACGATCAACAAAGCGAGAGAAACGGCATAAGACGACAGGACCGCCTCGGCGTATTTTCCAAGATCAGGCATCATTTCACTTATCCCATCCGTTCACGGGCCAGAAGCGCGCGCATCCGGCGCGCGCGGATTTCGGTACGGGTGCGCAGCAGAACCAACGCAAGGAAAAGCAGAACGAAGCCCGCGATGGAGACAAGCAGCGGGTAATAGAAGACGTCGGCGACGTTCTCTTCCTTGTCGAGGCTGAGCGAAGCGCCCTGATGCAACCCCTGATTCCAGAAGTTGACGGCATAGCGCGACAGCAGCGCAAAGACCGAGCCCACGAGGCAGAGGATCGAGGTGAGATCGGCGGCGGTATCGTCATTCTCGATGGCTTCCCACAGGGCGATATAGCCGAGATAGAACAGGAACAGGATCAGGAAAGAGGTCAGGCGTGGGTCCCAGGCCCACCACGTGCCCCACATCGGCTGCCCCCAGATGGCGCCGGTGGCCAGCGCGATCACCGTCATCACCGCGCCCACGGGGGCCGCGGCGCGGGCGGCCAGTGCGCTGACGTGGTGGCGGCGCACGATCCAGACCAGCGAGGTGACCAGCATCATGATCCACGCGTTGATCGCCATCAGCGCGGAGGGAACGTGCAGGTAGATGATCTTGACGGTAGAGCCCTGACGGTAATCCTCGGGCGTGAAGAAGAACCCCCAGATCAACCCCACCACGAGGCAGAGCACCGCCAGCACCGAAATGGTGGGCAGCACCTTTTCGGTGGTCTGGATGAATTTCTTGGGGTTGGCATATTCCCAGAGTGAATTCAGGTTCATCGGCATTCCCGTTGGCTAGCGCAGGTTGACCTTCAATACCGCAGCGGAGGCGAAAGGCAAAAGCGCGATGGTGCCGCAGGTGATGCCGGCCAGCATCAGGAGCGGCGTTGTGGTCTCAAGGCCCTCGACACCCCGGCGGGCCATCTCGGCCCCGAAGATCAATGTGGGCACGTAAAGCGGCAGGACAAGCAGCGACAGAAGCAGGCCACCGCGTTTCAGGCCCACGGTGAGCGCCGCGCCGAAGGTGCCGATCACGCTGAGCGCCGGGGTGCCCAGCAGCAACGACAGGACAAGCGGAGCGTAACCTGCGGGGGGCAGGCTGAGCAGCAGGCCGAACAGCGGCGCGGCAAGGACCAGCGGCAGGCCGGTGGTCAGCCAATGGGCCAGCGCCTTGACGGTGACGATGCCCTCCATCGGCAAGGGCGAGGTGGCCAGCAGGTCGAGGCTTCCGTCCTCCCAATCCAGTGCAAAGATGCGATCCAGCGACAGCAGGCAGGCCAGAAGCGCACCCAGCCAGAGGATACCCGGCGCGA
The DNA here is from genome assembly GCF_009669325.1 of Roseovarius bejariae. Classification (NCBI taxonomy): domain Bacteria; kingdom Pseudomonadati; phylum Pseudomonadota; class Alphaproteobacteria; order Rhodobacterales; family Roseobacteraceae; genus Roseovarius; species Roseovarius bejariae. The sequence goes on along the minus strand of NZ_SZWE01000001.1, from coordinate 2,752,263 downwards.
TCTTGGCCAGAAGCTCGGATTGCGGGCCGACGCCGAAGGGGACCAGCGTGACCACGATCAGGAAAAACGCAAGGCCGAGGCCAAAGCCCCCGCCCGCGCGCATGGCGAGTTTCAAATCTCGGGTCAGCAGCGCGATCACAGGAAAGCCTCGTCAAAGTCTTCGGGGTCCATGGCGCGGGCGCGGAAGGGGCCGACATCAAGGATTTGCGCATCGGGCAGGCCAAGGTCGATATGGGTGGCGATGAGCGCCGAGCCCCCCTGCCCCAGATGGCTGCGGATCGTGTCCGCGAACATTTGCACCGCCTCGACATCCAGCGACACGGTGGGTTCGTCCAGAATCCAGATGGGCCGCCCGGTGACAAGAAGGCGCGCCAGCCCGAGGCGACGCTTCTGGCCTGCCGACAGGGCCCCGGCGGGGCGGGTGCGCAGGGCGTCGAGCTGAAAGGCGTCTATGGCGGGGTCAATATCGGGAGTGCAAAAGACCCGCGCCCAGAAGGTCAGGTTTTCCTCGACCGTCAGGGTGGGTTTGAGACCATCGGCGTGGCCTGCATAAACCAGCGTTTCGGGGTCTGCTTCGACCTGCCCGGAATGGGGTGGTTGCAGCCCGGCGATGGTGCGCAGAAGGGTTGTCTTGCCCACCCCGTTTGGGCCGCGCAGGACAAGTGCCTGACCGGGCTCAAGCCGGAGGCCGATGCCTTCGAGCACCTTGATCCCGCCGCGCGCGATGGTGAGGTCGGATACATTCAATCCCATGCAGATGTCCCTACCCCAAAGGTGCGGCGGCGGAAAGTGACCTAAATCAAGCCGTGGTGAATATTCTCAGACCGCAAGCGCCGCGAGGGCGACCCGGCGGCCTTCGGAAAGAAGCACGTTGTATGTACGGCAGGCGGCGGGGGAGTTCATCGCCTCGACCCCGAGGCCCGCCTCTTCCAATGTATCGCGGAAGGCGGGCGGCACATGCGCGGTTTCGGCCCCGGTGCCGATGAAGATCACGTCGACCTCTTCCGCCAGTTCCAACAGCGGCGCGGTGTCGTCATAGCCGCCCCAGCCCCGCGCACCATGCACGGTGACCAGTGCCGCGCCTTCGATCATCCCGCCGCCAACGCGAAAGAAGCCCGGGCCGTAGCCCTCGATGGGTGTCGCGTTTTCAAAGCTCATCTCGTTGAGTTGCATGGCAGCCCCCTTATTCCCAGATCGGCAGGCCGGTCAGCACCGCAAGGCCGATCACGCCATAGGCGGCCCATCGGTACAGACGCTCACGGTGCGGGTCAAACAGCGATTGGCCGATCATCGTGGTGGTAAAATAGGGCACCGCAAGGATCAGGGCCAGCCAGAGGGTTTCCCATGCGATGGAGCCGCGCAGGAAAAGATTGACGGCGATCACCACGTCGAGCGCGGCAAGGAACAGGATGGTATTGGCGCGCACCGTCTGGGCCGCCGATTGACCGGCAAGATAGAAGAGGATCACCACCGGCCCGGTCAGGCCCGTCAGGCCACCCACGACCCCCGCCGCGCCGCCGATGCCCGCAAGCCCCGGGCGCGAGACCCGGCCCGAGAAGCGCCAGCCCGAGATCAGGGCCGTCAGTGTAAGCCCCGCAACGCCCGCCACGATCCAGCGGATGGTCAGGCCATCCAGCCGCTCCAGAAGCCAGATACCCAAGGGCACCGTGATCAGCGCGGCCAGTGCCAGAAGCCCCACCTCGGCGCGGCTGGCCTGCCCCCATGCGCGGGGCAGCAGGGCGCCAGTGCTGAAGATGCCGGTGATGACCATCACCCCGATGACCACGGCGGGCGGCAAGAATATTCCCGCGACAGGCACGAAGATCAGCGCCGTCCCGAACCCGGTAAAGCCCCGCACGATACCCGCCACGCCGATGGCAAGCATCAGGAAGATCAGGCCGGGGGTGGCCCCGGCCGTGATCAGGGCATCAGGCATCCACGTTGGCAAACTGGTTCCCGGCGTTGGCGTCGGGCTTGGACCAGTCACGCTTGACCCCGAGCCAAAGCAAAATGGTGCTGGCCACGAAGACCGAGGAATAGGTGCCGACCACCACGCCCCAGATCATCGCAAAAACGAAGCCACGGATCACGTCGCCCCCCAGCATATAGAGCGCCAGCAGCCCCAGGAGGGTGGTGACCGAGGTCATCATCGTTCGGCTGAGGGTTTCGTTGATCGAGAGGTTCAGCACCTCGGACAGCGGCTTTTTCTTGTACTTTCGCAGGTTCTCGCGCACCCGGTCGAAGACCACCACCGTATCGTTGAGCGAATAGCCCACGATGGTCAGAAGCGCGGCGATGATGGCAAGATCGAACTGAATTTGCAGTTCCGAGAATATCCCGATGGTCAGCACCACGTCATGCACAAGCGCGGCCACGGCCCCCACGGCAAACTGCCATTCGAACCGCAACCAGATGTAGACAAGCACCGCCCCGATGGCGAGCGAGACCGCGATGATGGCGGCATTGATCAACTCACCCGAGACCTTGGGGCCGACGGATTCGACCGAGGTGAACTCGATATCCGGCACCGCCTGTTGCAGCGCGGCCTCGACACTGGCCACGACCTCGGCGCTGACGCTCTCCTGTCCCTCCTGGGCCTGGATGCGGATCATCGAAACGTTTTGCTCGGGGCCGAAGGTGGGGTCGAAAACCTCGGTGATGGAAATGTCACCCAGGTCCAGTGGCTGGATCGCGTCGCGATACTGGCCGATGTCGATGGGTTGGGCGCTTTCCGTACGTACCGTGGTGCCACCCCGGAAATCGATCCCGAAGTTCAGACCTTGCAGCATGAAGGAGCCTGCCGCGATCACGATCAGGACAGCCGAGACACCCAATGACACCTTCCACCGGCGGAAAAAATCCCAGCTTGTGCTTTCGGGAACCAGGCGCAGGGCACGGCCCTGAAGCACGGTTTTGGGGCGTTTACGTTCAAACCAGATGACAATGATCAGGCGCGTGACGAAGAGTGCCGTGAACACGGACGTGAAAATCCCGATCATCAGCGTCCAGGCAAAGCCCTGCACCGGGCCAGACCCCATGATCAAAAGAATCACGGCTGTGATCAGCGTGGTGATATTGGCATCGACAATCGCGCTCAGCGCCTTTTCATACCCCAGTTCGATGGCCCGTGCCGGCCCTTTGGCCGATTTCAGTTCTTCGCGAATCCGCTCGAAGACCAGCACGTTGGCGTCCACCGCCATCCCGATGGTCAACACGATCCCGGCAATCCCCGGCAGGGTCAGCGTCGCGCCGATCATGCTGAGCAGGCCGAAGATCAACCCGACGTTGATGATCAGGGCGATATTGGCGAAAACCCCAAAGGTGCCATAGCTGGCCACCATGAAGACCAGCACCAGAACGAAGGCCACGATACAGGCAATCTGTCCGGCCTCGATGCTGTCAGCGCCGAGTTCCGGGCCGATGGTGCGTTCTTCGAGAAACTCAAGCCCGGCTGGCAAGGCCCCGGCACGCAGGAGCACGGCAAGGTTGGTGCTTTCCTCGACGGTGAAATTGCCGGTGATGATCCCCGAACCACCGGGAATGTGACTTTGGATCACCGGGGCGCTGACCACCTCGCCATCCAGCACGATGGCAAAGGGGTTGCCGATGTTTTCCGCCGTGTAATCGCCGAACTTGCGCGCGCCGCCCGGGTTGAAGCGGAAGGACACGGCGGGGCGTCCGTTCTGATCGAAATCGGGCTGTGCGTCGGTCAGTTCCTCGCCGGTCACCACCGGGGCCTTTTCGAGGATGTAATAAAGCCCCTCCTGATCGAGGGCTGGCAGAACCTCGTTGCCCGCGCCGGGGCGTTCGTCGGCGTTCTGCGTGCGGCTGACCACCGGTTGGAAGGTCAGCTGCGCGGTGGTGCCGATGATGTCTTTCAACTCCGCGGCGCTGCCGATGCCCGGCACCTGGATCAGGATACGGTCGGCGCCTTGGCGTTGAATGTTGGGTTCCCGCGTGCCGACCTCGTCGATCCGACGGCGAATGATTTCAAGGGCTTGGCGGACGGTACGCTCGTCAGTGGCGCGTTGCTCGGCCTCGGACAGGCGCACGATGATGTCGGCGCCCTGCGTGGTCACGTCGATGTCCGAGGCCCCGGCCCCCGTGAGGCTGGTCACCGGGCGGGCAAGGCCGCGCACCAGCGAGGCGGCATAAGAGACCTCCTCGGCCCCCTCGACCAGACGCACGCGAAGCTCCGCGTTTTCAGTGGGTTGCAGGCGAATGGGGCCGACACGATCGCGCTCTTCACGCAGCAGGTCACGCACCTCGGGCCACATGGATTCGATTCGCGCGGCATAGACATCCTCGACCTGCACCTCGGCCAGCAAATGCGCCCCACCGCGCAAATCCAGCCCCAGATTGACCAGATCAGACGGCAGGAAATCGGGCCAGAGGCCAGAATCTTCCATCACTTGCGGGTCTTCCACCCCGGCCTCGATGGCCGCCGTGGCATCGTTGTACCGCTCAACCCGCGGGTAAAAGGCATTGGGCAGGGCCAACAGCAAACCAAGCGCCACGAGGCCCCAGATCACCACACGTTTCCACAGGTCGATTTGCAGCATTATCCTGCCTTTTCAATAAGTTGAGAGATGGGGAAAGGGCCTGTCAGCCCTCTGCCGGCTCGGTCTTCGACAACACTTGGGCGATGGTGGATTTGACAACGCGGACGCGCACGCCCTCGGCCAGGTCGACCTCGATCTCGTCGCCATCCTTGACCTTCGAGACCTTGCCGATCAGCCCCCCCTGGGTGACCACCTGATCGCCCCGGCGCAGGGCCTCGACCATGGCCTGATGTTCCTTGAGTTTCTTCTGCTGCGGACGGATCAGCAGGAAGTACATGATGAAGAAAATCAGGATGAGGGGGATGAACTGGCCAATGGCTTCCATGGGATGTGTCCTTAATTCATAGGGGCGGAGCTGCCGCCGGATTGTGGCGGAAACTATGGGCGGGGCGGGGTATTTGCAAGGTGCGAAAACCGCGTCGGTTTGACGTCGGTAAAACGTCGGTATCGCGTCGGTACGGTTGCGAGGGTGGGCGCGAGGCGGTTTTCGTGGTTAGGTTGCGGGGGATTGATGAAAGCGCCCCAAAGGGGCGGCGACACACGACAATGCTCCGCGGGGATGTGGCACAGCCCGCGATTCTGGCCTCAGTGGCTTATCGGCGACCTAGCCCCCCCAAAGGGCGGCTCCTCTGCGCCGGCATGACGCACACCCTACACCTCATCAAAAATCTGGTGCATAAGGCGGGCGACGACTCAGAGGTTCAAGGACAAGACCCATGCACGATATCCGCGCGATCCGTGAAAACCCCGCAGCTTTTGACGCCGCCATGGCCCGCCGTGGGGTGGACGGGGCCTCGGCCCCCATTCTTGAGCTGGACGAGGCGCGGCGCGCCAAAATCCTTGCCGCCGAGACCGCACAGGCCGAGCAGAACAAGGCCTCCAAGGAGGTCGGCGCCGCCAAGGCCAAGGGCGACGAGGAGGCGTTTGAACGGCTGCGCGCGCTCGTGGGCGAGAAAAAGGCCGAGGTGGCCGCGATGCAGGGTGAGGCCAAGGAGCTGGACCAAAAGCTCACCGATATGCTGATGGGTCTGCCCAACCTGCCGATGGACGACATCCCCGACGGCGACGACGAAGAAGATAACGTCGAAATTCACCGCTGGGGCACGCCCAAGGTGTTCGATTATACGCCGAAAGAGCATTTCGAGCTGGACGGTGTGAAACCGGGCATGGATTTCGAACTGGCCGCGAAACTCTCGGGGTCGCGTTTCGTGGTGCTCAAGGGCGCGGTGGCGCGGATTCACCGGGCCCTGGCGCAGTTCATGATTGATACGCATGTCGAGGAAAACGGGCTGGCCGAGACATGGACACCCGTCCTAGTGCGCGATGACATGATGTACGGCACCGGCCAATTGCCCAAGTTCGGCGAGGATAGCTATCAGACCACGAACGGCTGGTGGCTGGTGCCCACGGCCGAGGTGCCGCTGACCAATATCGTCAATGGCGAGACCGTCGAGGAGGGCAGCCTTCCCAAGCGCTTCGTGGCCCATACCCAGTGTTTCCGCTCGGAAGCGGGCAGCGCGGGCAAGGACACGGCGGGCATGCTGCGCCAGCACCAGTTCGAAAAGGTCGAGATGGTCTCGATCACCCACCCCGATCACAGCCGCGGCGAGCTGGACCGGATGACCGACTGTGCGCAGGGCATCCTTGAAAAGCTCGGCCTGCCGTACCGGACCATCGTGCTGTGCACCGGCGACATGGGGTTTGGCGCGCGGCGCACCCATGACATCGAGGTCTGGTTGCCCGGGCAGGACACGTACCGCGAGATTTCCTCGGTCTCGGTCTGCGGTGACTTTCAGGCCCGCCGGATGAACGCCCGTTTCAAGCCCGAGGGCGGCGGCAAGCCGCAATTCCTGCACACGCTCAACGGCTCGGGCCTTGCGGTGGGGCGTTGCCTCATTGCGGTGCTGGAAAACGGCCAGCAGGCCGATGGCTCGGTCGCCCTGCCCGAAGTTCTGCACCCCTACCTGCGCGGCAAGACCAAGCTCACCGCCGAAGGGGAGTTGGCCTGACAGGCCGCTTCTTCTTTTTAAAAATATCCTGGGGGGAGCGTTGAAAATCCGGGGATTTTCAACGTAGGGGGGCAAAGCCCCCTGCCCCAGCTCATTCCGCCGGTACGGTGTGCTGGTCCTCGCGGCTCTTCGGGAAAGGCACCAAGCGCTCCGCCTCCTCATCCCAAAGCTTCAGGCGGAACGCGCGCAACGCCTCGGGCCAGCGAATGGGCTCATGCGGGCGCAGGTGCATGGGTAGCGCCTTTTGGCAGGCCCGCAAGCGGTATGATGGGACGCCGGGGTTGAAGTGGTGCAGGTCGTGATAGGCGATATTGCCGGTGCCAAGGTCCCACAGCCAGCCCAGGTCGAGGGAGCTTGACCCGTCCAACGTGGCCTTGTGGAAATCCAGATCGGGTTTGCGGTCCCAGTAGGTGTCCTCGAAATTATGTTGCAGGTAGACGAGAAAGACCCCGATGGCACCTGCCAGAACCGCGCTTGCGGCCCAGATGGCCAGCCCTGCCGAGCCAAACGCCCACCAGATCGTTGCGACATAGCCCAAAACCGCGATGTTATGCAGCACCACCCCTAAGACGCCCACCTTGCGGGTATTCACCGGCCAGCGGTAGGCGATGAAATAGGCGTAAACCCCGCCCAGCCCCAGCATCAGGACAGGGTTGCGATAGAGCCTGTACCAAAGCCGCCGCCGCCAAGGCGCGGCCTGCCATTCCGCAAGGGTCATTGTATAGACCTCGGTCGTCTCGCGGTGGTCGAGATTTCCAAGGTAGGCGTGGTGCAGGTTATGATTGTACTGCATCACCCGGTAGGGCGTGAGCGAGGGCAGCGACAGAAGGTGTCCGGCCCAATCGTTCAAGCGGCGCGTGGCGAACAGGGAATAATGCCCGCAGTCATGTTGCAAAACGTATAGCCGCACCGAGGCGAAGGCGAGGACCACGACCATCGGGATCGCGATCAGCGGGTTGGTGACGTAGGTCGCCCCGGTCCAGAGCGCGGCCATGTATGTGGCGAACGTGCCCAACAGCGAGAATGCCCCCAAGGCATCGCTTTTGCGGGCGAAATTGCGGGTATGGGTTTTGATTTCATTGGCGGTCATGGCATGCCTCGTGCAATTGGAAACCATGGGACAGGCCCTTCAATACATCGGCCTAACACACCAGATGTGTCGCTTTGACGACGGGGCAAGACCCGCATAGCGGGAATAATCACGTCTTGGCATTGACCATGGGCAAAGCGCGGCCCAAATGACATTCATGGAACGGATGAAAGCCATCTTCGTTGTGACCGCCGCCATGGCCTTTGCCCTGTCCCCCTTGATGACGGATGGGTTTGCCGGTTTTCGTCCCGATCAATTCCCGATCCCGCAAGTCGACCCGCCAGTACAGCCAGCGGGTTATGCCTTTGCCATTTGGGGGGTGATTTACCTTTGGCTCATCGCGGGAGCCATCTTTGGCCTGCTGAAACGCGCCGAGGCGGCGGACTGGGACGCGATGCGCTGGCCCTTGATCGCAAGTCTCGTGATTGGCGCGGCATGGATTCCGGTGGCGCAGATGTCACCGTTTTGGGCCACGGTGCTGATCTGGGGGATGCTGGTCACCGCCCTTTGGGCGCTGCTCAGTGCGGGCGCGGCGGACAGGATATGGATGCGTACGCCGATTGCGCTTTATGCCGGGTGGCTGACGGCGGCCTCCTGCGTGGCCTTGGGGCTGATGCTGGCCGGGCATGGAATCATCAATGCACAACTAGCAGCGTTGGCGATGATCGTGCTGGCCCTAGTTATATCCTTGGTGGTGACGATGCTGCGCCGCGATGCCCCGGAATATGCAGGCGCGGTCATCTGGGCTTTGATCGGCGTCATCGTGGCCAATCTAGGCACATCCAATGTCGCTGTGCTGGTGCTATGCGCAGGTGGAATCGCCGTTTTGGTGGTCACCGCCCTGCGCGTGCGTCCCGCTTAACCCTGCGCCCCACCGCGCCCGTGGATATGCTTTCGCAAACGGGAAGGCGTTGATTTCTTCTTGTTCTTGTAGGGGTTCTTGGACGATTGCGAGCGCATGTGCAGCCGGATCGGCGTGCCCGGCATGTCGAAATCTTCCCGCAACCCGTTGACCAGGTAGCGTGAATAGCTTTCGGGCAGCTTGTCGGGGTGCGAACACATCACAACGAACCCAGGCGGGCGCGTCTTGGCCTGTGTCATATAGCGCAGCTTGATCCGCCGCCCGCCCGGTGCGGGGGGCGGGTGCGCCTCGACCATACCGGTAAGCCAGCGGTTCAGTTGCGCGGTGGAAATCCGGGTGTTCCAGACATCATGCGCTTTTTCCACCGCCGCGCGCAGGCGGTCCAGCCCCCGGCCCGTCTTGGCCGACACCGTGACCAAGGGCGCGCCACGCAGTTGCGGAAGCAGGCGCTCGAAGGCTTCGCGCAAGTCGCGCAGCTTTTGCTGTTTCTCGGTTTCCACGTCCCACTTGTTGACGGCCAGCACCACGGCGCGGCCCTCGCGCTCGGCAAGGTCGGCGATGCGCAGGTCTTGTTGCTCAAACGGGATGGCGGCGTCGAGCAGGACCACCACCACCTCGGCGAACTTCACGGCCCGCAAGCCGTCGGCGACGGACAATTTTTCAACCTTGTCCTGCACCTTGGCGCGTTTGCGCATCCCGGCGGTGTCGAAGATCCGGGTCGGCATCCCGTCCCAATCCAGCGTCAGCGAGATGGAGTCACGGGTGATCCCGGCCTCGGGGCCTGTCAGCAGGCGATCTTCGCCCAGAATCTTGTTGATCAGGGTGGATTTCCCCGCGTTGGGACGCCCCACCACGGCCACTTGCAAGGGTTTGTCGACAGTGGGTTTGCGGGGCGCGTCGGCGTCAACCTCGCCGTCCTCGTTCACATCCACTTCGACCTCGGGGGCATCGGCGGCGGCACGGGCCTCGAAGGTTTCGGCCACCGGCGCGAGAAGCGTGTAAAGCTCGTTGAGGCCCTCGCCGTGTTCGGCGCTCAGGCGCACCGGCTCGCCAAGGCCAAGGCCATAGGATTCGTAGACACCGGCATCGGCGGCGCTGCCTTCGGCCTTGTTGCAGGCAAGGATCACGTGATCGGCGCGACGGCGCAGGATATCGGCGAAGACCTCGTCACTGGGGGTCACCCCGGCGCGGGCGTCGATCAGGAAGAGGCAAACATCGGCCATATCCACCGCGCGTTCGGTCAGCCGCCGCATCCGGCCCTGAAGCGACTCGTCTGTCGCTTCTTCAAGGCCGGCGGTGTCAATGACGGTGAACCGCAGGTCACCCAAGCGCGCCTCACCTTCGCGCAGGTCGCGCGTGACCCCGGGCTGGTCATCGACCAAGGCCAGACGTTTGCCGACAAGGCGGTTGAACAACGTGGATTTGCCCACGTTCGGGCGGCCCACGATGGCAAGGGTGAAACTCATGGTTCAGGCTCCGGAGCGGATCAAGCCGCCCTGTTACAGCATCGACGCGTCAACGGAAAGCGTGCAATTGCCCCTTCTTCGACACGACATAAAGCGTGCGCCCCGCGACCACCGGGTTCGAGGTGGCCCCACCGGGCAGGTCCACCGCGCGGCGCAGCGCACCGTTCACCGGGTCGAAAAAGCGCAGCTTTTCGTCCGAGGAGGCCACGATCAATTGGCCCCCCGCGATCACCGGCCCGTGGTGGGCAAATATCTGTGTCTGACGGCGCGGCCGCTTCTTGGTGAAGAACGGCAGGTTTTGCGCCCAGATGCGGCTTCCGTCTTCGGCGGAGAGGCGCAGAAGCTGATTGCGGTCCGAGACCATGAAGATCGAGTCGCCCGCAGGCCAGACGCGATCGAGCGGGCCTTCGTTGGCGGTCCAGAGGCGTTCGCCATTGGCAATGTTGAGGGCAACGGTGCGGCCCGAGTGATTGCCGACATAGATGGTTTCCCCATCGACCACCGGCGCGCCGGTGATGTCGTCGACCAGAGCACTGGAGTATCCATCGCGCGTGCCGGCGACCTGTGCATCCCACAGGCGCAAACCGCCCTTGCGGAAGGCGCCCTGCAATTCACCCGCGCCAAATGCGAAGACGGCATATTTGTCGGTCACGGCCGGGGCCGGACCGCCCAACACGTTGTTGATGTCAGGCGTGGCACCTAGGCGCCATTCGATGCGGCCCGTGTCGGCATTCACCGCCCAGGCGATTTCATCCCCCGCGACGAGGTAGACAAGACCATCGCGGACGGTCGGGGCGCCGGTGGAGGTGGCATCAAGGTCCTGTTGCCAGATTTGCGCCCCCGTGGCGGGGTCAAGCGCGGTCAGCATACCGAAGCCCGAAGTGACGAAGATCTTACCGTCGCCATAGGCGAGCCCGCCGCCCGACGCATCCGAAGACCTGTCATTTGCCGGGGTCAGGTCGGTTGTCCAAAGGACCTCGCCCGCGGTGCTGACCGCGGTGACCTGCGCCTGCGAATCGAGGGTGAAGACACGGCCTCCGGCCACCACCGGATCAGCGGTGATACGGGTGCGGCGACCATCGCCGGAGCCAATGTTGACCGACCAGATACGTTGCGGATTGGCCCCCAGCGCGGGATGCGCGGTGCGGGTGGCGGGGGTCGCGATGGCCTGTGGCCAGTCGGCATTCGCGCGAGTCGCGGGCAATGACAACGGCAGGGCACGGTTTTCCGGCACCGCGTCGGTGGCCGCGGCCACCTCATCGGTGAGGACCGAGCGGATATTCTCGCGCTCACCCTGAAGGATGGCTTCGCGTTTGTCACACGCCGCGAGCGACACAACTGCGGCAAGTCCCAGAAAGATTGCTGTGGATTTCAACGCTTTCGCCCCCGTTCCTAACCTTTCACTCGCGGTCTTGGGTGACACGCGGGTGGTCCTTAGCCTTCGGTGCCGCCCTGACCGGCAAAGCCGGTTTCGGGCAGGTCGCCACCGAGGGCTACAATCACTTGTGAAACGCGCCGACGCAAGCCCGCCGTTGCCTGCGCATCCTGCGCCACCTGAGTCAGGCGGTCGATCGCGGCGGATGTATCGCCGGTTTCGATCTCGATCATCGCCAGTTGTTCCTCGGCCAGAAGCCGTACGAGGCCACCAGAGAGCGCAAGGCCATCCAACCGATTGCGCCGGTCCTCAGGCGACAGGCCAGAGCCGGGCAACGCCACGGCCTTGAGCGTGGCCAACTGCCGGTAGACGGGTTCGATCCCGTCGCGGTCGGCCACGGCCAGAAGGCGGGTGGCGGCCTCTGCGGCATTCGCGGTGCCCAGTTCGGCAGCGGCCAACAGATCGACCACGGCCTGCCCGCCCGCATCGGGCGCTTCGATCGCGGCCAGCGCCTTGGCGCGGGCGTCCCGCTCGGGCAGTTCCAGCGCGGTCTTGATCGAGTCACCGAAGGCTTCCGCAGCGGCGCGATCCTGCGCCTTGCGCCATTCGTTCCAGGCCGCGCCGCCGACGATCAGCAGCACGGCAAGGGCCGCGATCCAGCCATAGCGCTTCATCATGCCAAACAAGCGGTCGCGCCGGACCTCTTCGGTCACTTCGTCGATAAAACTGTCGGTCTCGCTCACGCGCGCCCCCTTTGCGAATATTGCCCCCTCTTATCGCGAAGCCCCGCCCCTGCCAAGGGGCAGCCAACATGACAGCACCTGCGCACAGCCCAGCCTGCATGGTTGCAGGAATGCCTGACTTGAAGCATCAGGTCGAAACGGCTAATCTGAACCGGACAGTTCAGCGTATGTCATGTAGCAAGGTCGGCAAAGACTGCACGGCCCTGCCTGCATGTGCGGAAGGTTTGATAGATGCGACTTTTTCCTATTCTGGCCGCGCTCGTGGTGATTGGCATGATTTATGCCTTCGTTTTCGAGCGCGAGCGGATCACCGCCGTGCTTGGCGGCGACGAAGCGCCACAGGCAGATGTCGGGCAAGAGGCCACCCCCGAGGCCGCGCCCGAATTCGAAACCGTGGGCGTGGTCGCGATCCGATCGGAAGCACGCGAAATTGACAGTGCAGTGGTTCTGCGCGGCCAGACCGAGGCCTTCCGGCAGGTGGATCTGCGCGCTGAAACCTCAGGTCAGGTGATTTCCGAACCGCTGCGCAAGGGCACCATGGTCAACGAAGGCGATACGCTGTGTCGGATTGACCCGGGCACCCGGGATGCCACGCTGGCCGAGGCGCAAGCACGCCTTGCAGAAGCGCAGGCGCGTGTCCCCGAGGCCCGAGCGCGCCTGACCGAGGCGCAGTCGCGTCTGGAAGAAGCACAGATCAACGACCGCGCCGCGCAGGCGCTTTCGCAGGATGGCTTTGCCTCGGAAACCCGTGTCGCCGCGACCAAGGCCGCGGTAAGTTCAGCACAAGCAGCGGTGGAAACCGCGCGCTCGGGCCTTGCGACCACGCGGAGTTCCATCCAATCCGCCGAGGCCGCCGTTGCGGCAGCGGAAAAAGAGATTGAGCGGCTGACCATCACTGCGCCATTCGCGGGGCTTCTGGAAACAGACACCGCCGAACTTGGCAGCCTTTTGCAACCCGGCGGGCTTTGCGCCACGGTAATCCAACTCGATCCCGTGATGCTGGTGGGGTATGTCCCTGAAACCGAGGTTTCGCGGGTAGAAACCGGTGCCTTGGCGGTGGCCGATCTGGCTTCGGGCGGGCGTGTGGAGGGCGAAGTCACCTTCCTGTCGCGCAAGGCCGATCCGACAACCCGTACCTTCCGGGTGGATATCCGGGTGCCCAATCCCGATTTGACCCTGCGCGACGGCCAGACCGCCGAGATCACCATCGCCGCCGATGGCACCAAAGCGCACCTGTTGCCGCAATCGGCGCTGACCCTGAATGATGAGGGGACGTTGGGCGTGCGGTTGGTGACAAACGAGAACGAAGCCGGGTTCGCCGCCGTTTCCCTGCTGCGCGACACACCCAACGGTGTGTGGCTCTCTGGCCTGCCTGATACGGCGAATGTCATCACCATCGGTCAGGAATACGTGACCGATGGGGTCAAGGTTGACCCGACATATCAGGAGTTGGGCCAATGACCGGCATCGTCGACTGGGCCGCCGCCCGGGCGCGGATGGTCGTTGCGTTTATCGTGCTGTCCATTCTGGCGGGCAGTCTTGCCTATGTCAGCCTGCCGAAGGAAGGCGAACCGGATATCGAGATTCCGGCGCTTTTCGTCTCGGTGCAGTTTCCCGGCATTTCCGCCGAGGATAGCGAGAAACTGCTGGTCAAGGTGATGGAGACCGAGCTTTCCGATCTCGATGGGTTGAAGGAAATGACCGGCACTGCGGCGGAAAACTATGCCGGTGTGGCCCTTGAATTCGAATTCGGCTGGGACAAGACCAAGATCATGGCCGATGTCCGCGATGCGATGAACGCGGCCGAGGCCAAGTTTCCCGAGGGCGCGGAAAAATATACCATCAACGAGATCAATTTTTCCGAGTTCCCGATCATCATCGTGAACCTGACCGGCGATGTCCCCGAACGTACCATGGCGCGGCTGGCCAAGGATTTGCAGGACGATCTGGAAGGGCTGGAGCCGATCCTGGAGGCCGGGATCGCGGGCAATCGCGACGAGATGGTCGAGGTGGTGATCGACCCGCTGCGCCTTGAGGCCTACAACGTCACGGCGGGCGAATTGATCAATGTGGTCCAGAACAACAACCAACTGATCGCCGCCGGTGAAGTCGAGACCGAAAGCGGGGCGTTTTCCGTCAAGATCCCGTCATCCTTCGACGAGACCCGCGACATCTATGACCTGCCGGTGAAAACCAATGGTGACCGGGTGGTCACACTGGGCGATCTGGCGCGGATCAACCTGACCTTCGAAGACCGCAAGGGCACCGCGCGGTTCAACGACGAGAACACCGTTGCCTTGCAGGTGGTCAAACGCAAAGGGTTCAACATCATCGAGACCGCCGATTTGGTGCGCGAGACCGTGGCCAAGGCCGAGGCGAACTGGCCCGACAAACTGCGCGCGGCAGTCGACGTCGGCACCTCGAACGACCAATCGCGCACCGTGGAATCCATGGTGAAACAGCTTGAAGGCTCTGTCCTGACGGCTATCGCGCTGGTGATGATCGTGACGCTGGCCGCGCTAGGCATCCGACCGGCCCTTCTGGTGGGCTTTGCCATCCCCACGTCCTTCCTGTTGTGTTTTGCGCTTTTGGCGGTGATGGGTGTCGCGGTCTCGAACATCGTGATGTTCGGCCTGATCCTTGCCGTCGGGATGCTGGTGGATGGGGCCATCGTGGTGGTGGAATACGCGGACAAGCGGATTTCCGAGGGTGAAGGCCCGATGCACGCCTATGTCGAAGCCGCCAAGCGGATGTTCTGGCCGGTGGTCAGTTCAACGGCCACCACGCTTTGCGCCTTCCTGCCGATGCTGTTCTGGCCGGGGGTGCCGGGTGAGTTCATGGGGATGTTGCCCGTGACGCTGATCTTCGTTCTCAGTGCCTCGCTTCTGGTGGCATTGGTCTACTTGCCGGTGATGGGCGGGGTCACGGGGCGTACGGAACGCTGGTTCAACACGCGTATTTCGCAGATCGGTGATGGGTATTGGCTGTGGCATATACTGCTTTTCCCGGTGGCGGCGGGGGCTGTCTTTGTCGCTGGAGCGGTGCTCCCACTGCTATTGGGCGATGTCTCGGCCCAGTTCGCCGACATGGACGCGGGCCGCATCGTGACATCGGTCATCCCCACATTGGCCACGGTTTTCATGATCCTGCTGGGCGTCGTGACGCTGGCCGCCATGGCGATCGCCGGGGTGGTGGCGCTGCTTCTGGGCGTGATGGCGATTTTCCGGCGATTCCGGAACGCCATAGCATGGGCCAAATCCAAACTTTTCCCAAACCGGGCGGGCCGGGTGAAAGCGGGCTATCGCCGGTCCCCCTTTGGCTGGGTCATACATGCGATTGCCGCCAACCCGGTCATGCCGCTGGTGGCCTTCGCGATGATCTTTGTTCTCGTCGGGTCGGTCCTGATCTACTATGTGAACAACAACAACGGCACCGAGTTCTTTGTTGAATCCGAACCCGAGCAGGCCATCGTTTATGTCCGTGGGCGCGGCAACCTGTCGATTGATCAGAAAGATGAACTGGTCGAACAGGTGGAGCGTATCGTCCTGCAACACCCCGGTGTTGAAACGGCCTTTGCCTTTGCGGGTGAAGGCGGGCTGAACAACAATACCGGCGGCGCGCAGCCCCCCTTGGATACCATCGGTCAGGTGCAACTTGAAACCATCCCGTGGGAAGACCGCCCGACCGAAACCGAGGCCTGGTTCACCATTCCGGTCATCGACTATACCGTGCGGCGCGCGGTGAGTGCCGAAGCCTATGACGGTGACACGATCATCGACGAGTTGACCGCGCAACTGGAGCAAATCCCCGGCATCAAGATCGAGATCCTCGCACAGGCCCGCGGCCCGGCCTCGGCCAAGCCGGTGCATTTGCGTCTGAAAGGCGACAATTGGGACGAGTTGAAAGAGGCCACAAGCCTCGCGCGGGAGCAGTTCGAAGGCATGCGTGGCCTGACGTTGGTGGAAGATACCCTGCCCCTGCCCGGGATCGACTGGCAGATCAATGTCGATGTGGAAAAGGCGGGCCGCTATGGTGCGGATGTCGCCACCGTAGGGGCCATGGTGCAACTTGTGACGCGGGGGATCCTGCTTGATACGATGCGGGTGCCATCGTCGGATGAAGAGATCGACATCCGCGTGCGCCTGCCCGAGAAAGACCGCGTTCTCAGTACGCTGGACACCCTCAAGGTGCGCACGGGGGATGGGCTTGTGCCGCTGTCCAACTTCATCACCCGCGAGCCGGTGCAGAAACTTGCCCAGATCGACCGGGTGGACCAGACCCGATATTTCGATGTGAAGGCGGGTGTGAAAGAGGGGCTGACCAAAACCGTTCCCGGAGAAGGTGACGACAGCATCGATGTGCCGATCACCGCCAACGAACGCATCGAGGTCTTGACGGAATGGTTGGACAGTGGGGTTCTGCCCGCCAGTGTCTCCTATGAATGGACCGGCGATCAGGAAGATCAGGAGGAATCCGGCGCCTTCCTGCAAAAGGCATTCGCCGGGGCCTTGGGGCTGATGTTCATTATCCTTCTGGCGCAGTTCAACAGCGTTTATAATGCAGTTCTGGTTCTGCTGGCAGTTGTGCTTTCGACCACCGGGGTCCTGATCGGGATGCTGGTGATGAACCAGCCGTTTTCGATCATCATGACCGGCACCGGGATTGTCGCGCTTGCCGGGATCGTGGTGAACAACAACATCGTGCTGATCGACACCTACCAGGAATACAGCCGCTACATGCCGCGGATCGATGCGATCACCCGCACCGCCGAGGCGCGCATTCGCCCCGTGTTGCTGACCACGATCACCACCATGGCGGGCCTTGCGCCAATGATGTTCGGCCTGAGCCTTGATTTCATCAACGGCGGCTATTCCTTCAACTCGCCCACTGCCCTGTGGTGGAAACAACTGGCCACGGCGGTGGTTTTCGGCCTTGGTATCGCGACGGTTCTGACACTGGTTTTCACACCCTCAATGCTGGCGCTGCGGGTCTGGGCAACGACCTATGTACAATGGGGCGCGCGGGGTCTGGCTATGCTCTCGCTCGGGCGCAGTAGCCGCGCCGCGCAGGACTGGGCGCTCAACCGTGCCGCAGGCCATACCCCGGCCCCCGAAATCCTGTGGAGCGAGCATGGCGATTGGAGCGCGTATGAGGACGAGCAAGGCGGCGCGCCGGATGCCCAAGCCATCAAGAGCGTGGTCGCTGATCGCGACAAATCAAGGATGGAAAAAGACGAAAACGGCCGCCCTCTACGCGCGGCCGAATAAGCCCCGTATCGAATCACCGGACACGGCCACCTTTTCGCCTCAATCCCCTGCGGATTGGGAATTTTTATCGCATTTCGCCGTACAATTTCACGATGAGCCCCAAGGCGTTTCCAGTTTGGCAACAAACCGAGTCACCGTGCACCAAGTTTTTGCCATAATTCGAATTTGGTGTATGATGAAACAAGATAGACATCTGGGGACTGTAACCATGAAATTTCTTAAAACATCCACGCTTGCCGCTCTTGCCTATGCAAGCACCACTGTAATGGCATCGGCCCAAAGCTATAGCTGGTGGGATTCGTGGTACAATTGGGGGTCGGGTTCTTCGGGCTCGTCGACAGACACCTCGACCGCGTCGGCGGTTCCGGAAATCGATGCCTCGACCGGCCTTCTGGCATTGGCGGCTGTTCTGGCCACTCTGGCCTTGGCGTGGGAACTCAAGCGCCGCCGCGCGCAGTAAACATCAGATCAAGGTCCAATCGCCTCGCCAAGCGGCAAGAACGGCGATCAGGGCATTGGCCACGGCATGGGCGGTTATGGCATCAGCCAGCCGCCCTTTCCTTATATAGAGCGCTGAAAAGATGACCCCGGCAACCCCGGCCTCGATCCAGCGGCCATGCAACAGGGCAAAGGCCGCGGCAGACAAGGCGATCGCCAGAATACGGCGCGGCCAAGTGCCATCGTCGATCCGGGTTTGCAGGTAGCCGCGGAAAAACAACTCTTCGATCAGCGGCACGAAAACCACCGTGCCAAGGATGCGTACCGCCGCCCAAGCCGCGAAAACCGCCGGCGTGAGTGCGGTAAGCGCCGACGCGGGCGTTTCGGGCGCAGGGGCCATCAGGACCCACCCGACCCCAATCGCAAGCCCCGCCAGCAGAGCCAACCAAGAGGGCCGCGCGAAATAAGCTCTCAGAGGGCGGCGTACATACCAAAGCGCCCCCGCCATGCCCAGAACCTGCAAGGGATAGCCCAGTTCGGGCGCCTGCCAGAAGGCATTCACCACGATCCCCGACAGCATGAAAACCACGAAAGGCAGGATGCGGGCCGCCATACCGTCATGTGACAGGGGCGTGGCACCCCAGGCTGCCGCTTCTTTATGAAGCCAGCGAAGCTTGCTCACCGCGATCAGGACCCCGATGGCCAGAGCCGTGAAAAACAGCCAGCCTGCAAAACTGTGAAAGCCGTTCACGGCCAATTCGGGCGAGGCATGGGCGCCGATGAGGATCAACACGGTAATCCGCACCACGTTGAGAAGCCAACTCAGGAAAATCGATACCGGCCAGACCACCAGCCAGAACCGCCCCATTCGCAGGGTATCGCGAAAGAGCATGGCGTAGAGCCCCAGAAAGGCCGTAATCAGGGCAAACCCCTCGATCCCCGAACAGCTGTCAGCCACCGCTACAAGAAAACCGTTGGTGCCGATGATCTGGGCCTCGGGATTCACCACTGGCATACCGGACAGAAGCGTCAGAAGGACCGCCACACCAAAAAAGGTGATCTCGGTCAGCACCTGCCAATACCACAGCGGCGCCACCAAATCGGCGACATCCGGCAGTACAAGAGCCACCACGCTCAGCCCCAGAAGCTCGCGCCAGCGCGGTCGCAGCCATGCCCGCCAATCACCGGGCCGCGCCAGCCAGAAAAGCCCTCCCACTGCGGCCATGGCACCACCGGCCACCAGCACAGGGAAGATCAGGCCAAACATCGTGTTCATCTCGGCCTGGGGCACCAGAAGCAGCGGCAGGAAGGCCACCCCGAGGCCAACCGCGTGCAGGATCATCCATGGCGTGCCCGCCTCTTGCGAAGCGGCCATGGCCGCAAAGTCACGCCGGGCCGGAGATCGTGCCCAAAGGTAAATGCCCACCATACAGCCAAAGCACATGGTCCGCACCACGGTACCGCGCAAACCGCGGCAGGCCACCTCAAGGCTGGTCAATCGGCACTCGACCGAGGCCAGAACCTGAAAGGCAACCACGATCGCCACCAGCTCCGCCGCGAATAGCATCCAGATCCAGACCGCCCGTTGCGGCATCTTGAAGGACTCCACTTGTGTCATGCGCGCCACCCTGTTCCCAGACCGTGGTCAAAAGATGGAGATTGCAAGGAAATTACGGTGTCGTCAGGCCGCCTCGTCCGCTTGTTGGCGCCGCCACAGAGCGGCATAGCGCCCCTGTCTTGCCAAGAGATCCGCGTGAGTGCCCGCTTCGACGATGCGGCCCTCTTCAAGCACCACGATCCGGTCGGCATCGGCCACCGTGGACAGACGATGCGCGATGGTGATGACGGTACGCCCCTCACCTGCACGCTTCAGCGCGCCTTGGATGTCACGCTCGGTCTCGGTGTCCAGCGCGCTTGTCGCCTCATCGAGAAGCAGGATCGGCGGGTTCTTGAGAAGGGTCCGGGCAATGCCGACGCGCTGTTTCTCGCCGCCCGAGAGTTTCAGGCCGCGTTCGCCTACCTGTGTATTGTAGCCGTCTGGCAGGCCTTGGATGAAGTCATGGATTTGCGCGGCCTTGGCGGCCTCCTCGATCTCGGCCTGAGTCGCCCCGTCACGACCATAGGCAATGTTATAGCCCACGGTATCGTTGAACAGCACGGTATCCTGCGGCACCACGCCGATGGCGGCGTGCAGGCTGTCCTGCGTCACGTCGCGCAGGTCCTGACCGTCGATCCGCAACGCGCCGCCCTGCACATCGTAAAACCGGAAAAGCAGCCGGCCGATGGTGGATTTCCCCGAGCCCGAAGGCCCGACCACAGCCACGGTTTCCCCCGGGCCTACGCGCAGATCGACCCCTTTCAGGATCGGGCGTTCGGGGTTATACCCAAACTCCACGCTCTCAAGCTGAACCTCACCACCTTTAACATTCAGAACCTTGGCATCAGATTTATCCACGACATCCGGCGCTTGTTCTAACAATCCGAACATTTCCCCCATATCAACGAGGGATTGCCGAATTTCGCGATACACGGTTCCCAGAAAGTTCAGCGGCATGGTGATCTGGACCATGTAGGCGTTCACCATGACGAAGTCCCCCACGGTCAAACTGCCGTTCTGCACGCCGAGTGCGGCCATCACCATGACCGCGACCAACCCGCTTGTGATCAGCAGGGATTGCCCGAAATTCAGGAACGCCAGTGAATAGGAGGTTTGCAGCGCCGCCGCCTCATACCCCTCCATCGCCGCGTCATAGCGCGAGGCCTCGCGCTCTTCGGCGCCAAAGTACTTGACCGTTTCGAAATTCAACAGGCTGTCGATGGCCTTTTGGTTGGCGTCGGTGTCCTGATCGTTCATCCGCTTGCGCAGCTTCACGCGCCATTCGGTCACCTTGAAGGTGAACCCCACATAGGCGGCGATCACCCCCACGACCACCGCGAGATACCAGAAATCGAACAGCGTCCAGAGGACGATGCTGATCAAGAGCAATTCCAGCACCAGTGGCCCGATGGAAAACAGCAGGAACCGTAAGAGGAACTCGACGCCTTTCACCCCGCGCTCGATGATGCGGCTGAGGCCGCCGGTCTTGCGGGTGATGTGATAGCGCAGGGACATGCGGTGAATATGCGTGAAGGTCTCAAGCGCAAGTTGCCGCAGGGCACGTTGTGCCACGCGGGCAAAGATCACGTCCCTAAGCTGTTGAAATCCCACGTTCATCAGACGCGCCATGCCATAGGCCACCGTCAGGCCCACGGCCCCCGCGCCCAGCATCCAGGCCGGGTTTTGCCCCTCGCCCGCCAGCGCATCCACGGCGGCCTTGTAGAAATAGGGCGTGCCCACCGCCACGAGCTTGGCGAAGAAAAGCGTAAGCAATGCCAGAACCACGCGGCGCTTCACCCATGTCTGCCCCTCGGGCCACAGGTAAGGCACGACCCGGCGGATCGTGGACCAGCCATTGGCGGGCATTTCGGTTGTTGTCAGGGTGTTGCGGCGCATGGATCGGCCTGTCTTGAATATACCGTCCACAGATAGGCCGCGACGGGCCGAAAGGCCACCCCTGCCTTCAGTCGCCCTCGGGCACCGTAAAGACCTGTCCGGGATAAATCAGGTCCGGGTCGCGTATGCGGTCTCGGTTGGCCTCGTAGATGCGGACATACATGGTGCCTTCACCATAGTTGCGACGCGAAATGGCCCAGAGAGTCGAGCCTGGCTGGACCGTCACGGCCCGCACGCTTTGATCTAGATCGCCTTGAGTGGCCACAACCTCCTCGGCCTCGCGTTTGAAGGGGGTTTCGACGCGCGACGTTACCTGCCCCCCGGCGTCCATCTCATCGACGCGAAGGGTATAGACCCCTGTATCGATGCTTGGCAGGTCGGTGCGCCACGCCCCGTCCTCGGTGATACGAGATGAGGTCACGGCCTTGTTGTCGAGGTAAATCCGGACGAACCCCTGCCCCTGACCCCGTCCCGTAAGGCGCACGTCTCCATCCTCGGCATAGGTGATGGCATCGAGTGCCACACCTTCCATGACCTCGGGGGACGTCGCCTGTGGGGCAGCGGTTTGCAGCACTTCAACCCCACTGGCATTGGACAGAAGAACCGTCTGGGCCGGAGGTTTTTTCCCATCTGCTTCAAAAGGTTGAGTGGAGGTCGCCGCGAGATCGGGTGCATCCTTCGCAGTTGTGTCCGGGGCAGGTTGCTCCGGTGCGGCGACTGGTATCTCAGGCGCATCCGAACCTTCGATCGTAGCGACCTGCGAAGGCGCTGACATCGGTGCCACGATGATCTCATCCTTGGAGGCAAGCGATGCCGTTCCATCCGGTGCATACATGGTCAAGGTCAGGACACGCGCATCTGAACTGAGCGCGATATCGTCAAAGGCCACGAAGGCCCCATCGGGTTCGGTGGGCACCCGCGTCAATTCCGTGCCATCCAGAAGCACGGCCACGTCCCAACCTGCCGTGGCCTGCCCCGCCACCAGCAAAGCCCCGTCAGGCGACAAGCGGAAATTGGAAATCCGGGGGGCCTCGGGCATATCCACCGGGGCCGCTGCTTCAGCCGTGGGTTGGTCGGGCTCCGAGGGCGACACATGGTTTTCGTCTTTCAAAACAACAGGTTCAGCCGTTTCCACAGGGGTGTCTCGGGTCAATATCCCCGATCCCCAGAGCCCAAGGCCACCGCCGATGACAACGACCACCGCCGCTGTCATCGCAAGCCCCTGTCCACTAGCCAGTCCACCGAGTTTGCTCATGCTCTTCCCCCTGTGAGACGTCCCCACGCCACACGCTTGCCGGACCATAGCAACAAGGCTATCACTGGTCAAAACAACCCTTTGACAAACGGGGACAATTTCATGTCAACACATTCGGTCTGTGTCTTTTGCGGCTCACGCGCGGGGGGCAAGCCCGCCTATGAAGCCGAGGCCACCCGGCTTGGCGCCTTGCTTGCCGAAGCTGGGTATCGCCTCGTTTACGGAGCGGGGGACGTTGGATTGATGGGGGCCGTGGCGCGGGCGGCGCAAACTGCGGGTGGCGAGACCTTCGGCGTGATCCCCGAGCATCTGGTGCGCTGGGAAGTGGGCAAGACCGACCTGACCCGTTACGTGGTGACCGAAACCATGCATGAACGCAAGAAAGTGATGTTCATGAATTCGGACGTGATCGTGGTTCTGCCCGGGGGCGCCGGGTCATTGGACGAGTTTTTCGAGGTTCTGACATGGCGGCAACTGGGCCTTCATGAAAAGCCGATTTATCTATTGAATACAGATGGCTACTGGACGCCCCTCATGCGATTGATGAACCACGTGATCGACGAAGGGTTCGCCGATGCAAGCCTGCTTGGGTTCATCGAGGAAATCGAGGATGTTCAAGAACTGATGGCGGCCCTGCGCGCGGCCCTGTCCTGACGCAGGGCCGAGGTGGTATAGAGCGCCAAAGCCGTCCAGATCATACCGAAGGCAATGGCGTGCCAGACACTAAAGACTTCGCGGAAAATCAGTGTCGCAACAAGGAATTGCAGGCTGGGGTTCAAGTACTGGACAAGCCCGATGGTCGACAGCATCACGCGCTTGGTGGCGTAGCTGAACAGGATCAGGGGAAGGCCGGTGAGGATGCCGGAAAAGGCCAATAGAAGGCTGTCGTGCCAGTTGGTGGCGAAGGTGCCGCCGCCTTGGCCGTGCACGATGCCAAGAACCGCGATGGCGATGGGCGACAGCATCAGAACCTCGGCCGTGACCGAGACCACGGGCCCGACGGAAAGGCCTTTCTTTACAACACCGTACATACCAAAGCTCATGGCCAGGACGAGGGCGATCCATGGGGCCACACCGAGGCCCGCCGTCAGGGTCACGACCGCCAATCCGGCCAGCATGACGGCCATGAGTTGCACCCGGCCCAACCGTTCCTTGAAGACGATGGCACCCATGATGACGCTGACCAGAGGGAAGATGTAGTAGCCCAGGGACGCCTCGACCGCTTTCCCTAGTTGAATCGAGGTGATGAAGGTAAACCAGTTGAGCGAGATGAGAAGCGCCGCCGCGCCGATCACCGCCGCCGAACGGCGGGTGCCCACGGCGGATACCAGCATGTGAAACCGGCCTTGAACGATCAGGACCAAGGCGAAAAAAACCAATGACCACAGGGTTCTATGGGCCAATATCTCGATTGGCGGGATATGTTCGAGCAATTTGTAATAGATGGCCGAAAGACCCCAGATGGTGCAACAAGACACCATTGCAAGAACACCTTTGACCGGCTCGCGCATCATCATTCCCGTTCGTTTTGGCCACGCTCAAGGGGTGGGGTATGGCGCGCGGAATGGCAAGCGGGAAACCGTACGAGTCGTACGTTTTGTACGCGCGTTTCGTACGAAAATCGGGCGATGATTTCGGGCGATCGTACGACTCGTACGTTTAAACCCTTTGCTAACCTTTGGATGGCATCTTGAAACCCAGCAACAGATCGGGAATCGGGATGGAAACGGGCATCGACACACCGCAACACGACACGATCCGACCGGCAGCGTCACAAAATGGCCTGCCCGGATCTCATCGAGAGTCTCATTCAGACGTTGGGCACCTGCGCGGACCTCCCGGCTGACCATACGGTGCCTTGGGGCTAAGCCCTTGTGTCTTGGCAGCGAGCCTACCGAGGCGCCCTGTTTGGATCGGGGCAGGCCCGGTACAGCGGATCGGGACATCGTTACGGTGAACTTTGCATCGCGGGGCAGGTGTTGCCCCCAAGGCCAGCGGACACCCCCGGCACGTAAGCGTTTCGCAAAATGCCAGGCACCACACAGTCGGTGCTCGCGCTTCTACCGGTGGCTGCTATCCTACAGCGTTCGTCCAAAACCTGAACCACTGGATTTTGGCGAAATGTGCGCAACGCTCATATGTTGCGCGGCGCCCCGCCCCATTCCTGTCTCAGGTATAAGGCGGGACGCTTCAGGTACAAAGCGAAATGCGGTGCGTGTATCAAGGCCATCAATAGTGGCCGTGCTTGACCAAAAGACGAGAGGCACATCGAGGCCGTGACCCAGTTCAGGCCCAGATCCCCGCGTGAACGTCAGGCGTTGTTCATGGTTTAAACCCCGGGCTGACTTGATCCGCCCAAGCCCCGGCCGCGCCCTTACAGGTTCGGATCGAATTCCTTTTTGAGCATGGTCTCGACCTTGTCGAGCGGGTGGTTCGTGAGATCCTTGGCCAATTCACCGACGATGCGAGTCTCGACCTCCTTGTGGAGTGTCTTGCGCAACTGGCCCAGAACCCGGGACGAGGCCACCAGAACGATCCGGTCAAATGCCCCCTTGTGCGCGTAAGCATAAAGCTTGTCCGCCAGATCATCGGCAAAACGCTCCTTGGCCAGTTCGTGCCAGTCGGTGTCATCCATCGCGGAAAGCTGATGCTCTGCACCATCGTGCATCCGCCCGGGGCGATTGGCGGATTGTTCAAAGTCCGAGGGGTTATCCTGTTCCTCTTTTTTCACGACCTCGAACCCCGGATTGATTGCGTCCAAGGTATTTCTGAGAAAGAGGGCTTTTTCGCCATCGGCAATCAGAACCCATGTTCCGTTTGTCAAAACTGGCATCTTTGTCTTCTCCCCGATCTGTGCCGCCATCCCCCTTTCCCATGTCCGTGAGGCGGTGCATCCCGCCCGGAGGTGGCTGGCACGGTTTCATTCGTTACGGGCCGCAATCTTGCGGGCAAGATTGCCTTAGGCGCGGACCACCCAGAGGGGCGTTGCCAGCGTGCCAAGACTTGGCCCACAGGTGCCGCGTCTATCTGTTGCCCTTGGACATTTTATCATTCTTGCCTCGGTCGCGTCGATGTCATTGATGAAACGCAAACCCGGTGGCACAGATTTTTTTTTAAAAAAAACGCCCCCCGGCCAGCAGGGGCCGAGGGGCGCGGTGAACAGTCGTTCAAACTCGCGATTACATGCGCGAGGCGACGTTTTCCCAATTCACGAGGTTGTTCAGGAAGTTGTCGAGGTAGGCCGGACGCTTGTTGCGGAAGTCGATGTAGTAGGAGTGCTCCCACACGTCACAGCCCAGAAGCGCGGTCTGGCCGAAGCAGAGCGGGTTCACGCCGTTTTCGGTCTTGGTGACCTTGAGCGAACCGTCGCTGTCTTTCACAAGCCACGCCCAGCCCGAGCCGAATTGACCCGCACCTGCGGCGGCGAATTGCGATTTGAATTCATCGACCGAGCCAAAGCTTTCGGTGAGCGCTTTTTCCAAGTCACCGGGCATCCCGGTGCCGCCCGGCGCCATCATTTCCCAGAACTGGGTGTGGTTCCAGTGCTGCGAGGCGTTGTTGAAGATACCCGACTGGGCGATCGCCTTGGCGTCGTAGGTGCCCTTGATGATCTCTTCGACGGATTTTCCATCCCACTCGGTCCCGGCGATGGCCTTGTTGCCATTGTCCACATAGGCCTTGTGGTGGATGTCGTGGTGGTATTCCAGGGTTTCGCGGCTCATGCCGTGGTCGGCAAGGGCGTCATGCGAATAGGGAAGATCGGGAAGTTCAAAAGCCATGAGGGCCCCCTGTTCGTTTTGAAAATTCATATGCCACTACATGGTAGCCTTGACCCGGTAAGGTCAAGGCCCAAAGGCGCATAAATCCATCTAAAACCGTCAGGAAAAGAGCCCGACCTCGCCACCTTCGGCCACCGCGTCGCGCAGCAGGTTGAAGGTGTATTCGGCCACCGAGCGGAAGCAGACGATCTGCACCGTTTCGGCATCGGGCATCCAGATGGCGGCGGGGATTTGCGCCATGCGGCTACGACGGAACATGCCCGGCTCAAACTCACCCGGGGTCATGTCGACCGGGCAGAGCTTGGCCAGTGCTTCGCGAACCCCGCCCCCGGTGCCGGTGACGCGGAACATGGCACGCGCATCCGAGACGTTGACGGCAAGGAAGTGTTCGCCTTGCAGCGCGGTTTCGATCGCGGCCAGCGTGTCGGTCACGCTGTCGTAGCCCACCATGATGAGCAGTTCATCGGGCGACATCCATGCCACCGCGCCGCCCTCGCCCGCGTTGATGGTGCGGGTGGCGGGGATGTCCTGCCCGGTGGCCTCCTTGACGGCTTTCTTCACCTTGTCCGAGGCCAGATCGCCGCGCAGGGTGATCATGCCCTGAAGGCCCATCTCTTCGACGCGGGCAAAGCCCTGTACGGTGGCGCCATTGAGGGCGCTGACAGCTGCGTTAGACATTCTGCTTTTCTCCGTCCTTGTCAAAGAAGACCTGATCGACGATTTTCGCCTTGACCACGGTGCCATCCACCTTGGGGAAATCGAGCACTTCGCCCATGCGGTCGGGCCCGTTGTGGACAAGGCCCATGGCGATGCCACGGCCCAGCGTGGGCGAGTGGTAGGTCGAGGTGACCCGGCCCTGCACGTTGCGCTGCCCGTTGGCATTGGTGCCTTCGGCCACGGCATAGGCACCGTCGGGCAGGACGCTGCCATCGGTGGTTTCCAGCCCCACCAGTTTCCAGCGGTTGGGATCGGCCATGAAGGAGCGTTCCTGCGCGCGTTTGCCCAGGTAATCCTCTTTCTTCTTGGAAATGGCCCAGTGCATCATCAGGTCCTGGGGAATGACGGTACCGTCGGTTTCATCACCGATCATGATGAAACCTTTCTCGGCCCGCATCACGTGCAGTCCTTCGGTACCGTATGGGGTCACGCCGTACTCTTCCCCAGCCTGCATCAACCTGTCCCAAAGAGCGCGCCCCTGGCTGGCAGGCACGGAGACTTCATAACTCAACTCTCCAGAGAATGAAATGCGGTAAACTCGCGCAGTGGTGTTATTCAGCGTGATGTCCTTCCAGCCCATGAAGCTCAGGCCTTCGGCGCTGATGTCGTCATCGGTGAGCTTTTGCAGGGTTTCACGGGATTTGGGGCCGACAACGCCGATCTGGGCGTATTGTTCGGTGACATTGGCGGTGTAAACCTTCCAGTCCCACCATTCGGTTTGCAGCCATTCCTCCATGTGGGCGTGGATCGATTCGGCCCCGCCGGTGGTGGTGTGGCACAGGAAGGTATCCTCGTCGATTCGCGCCACGACGCCGTCATCCATGAGGAAGCCGTTCTCGCCGCACATCAGGCCATAACGACAGCGGCCCGGTTTCAGGGTCGACATCATGTTGGTGTAGAGCATGTCGAGGAACTTGCCCGCGTCGGGGCCCTTGACGATGATCTTGCCAAGCGTCGAGGCATCCAGCAGTCCGAGGCTTTCGCGAGTCTGGGTGATCTCGCGGTTGACGGCCTCTTCGACGCTTTCCCCCGGTTTCTGGAAGGTATAGGGGCGGCGCCATGCGCCCACCGGCTCCCAATGGGCGCCGTTCTCGTCGTGCCAGTCGTGCATGGGCGATTTGCGGATCGGCTGGAAGGTGTCGCCGATGGCATTGCCCGCGATGGAGGACAGCGAAATCGGCGTATAGGGCGGCCGGAAGGTGGTGGTCCCGGTCTGCGGGATCGCCTGCCCGAGCGCATCCGAGAGAATCGCCAGACCGTTGATATTGCTGAGTTTCCCCTGATCGGTGGCCATGCCGAGCGTGGTATAGCGCTTGGCGTGCTCGACCGACTCGAAGCCCTCGCGGGCGGCCAGTTGCACGTCCGACACCTTCACGTCGTTCTGGTAATCGAGCCATGCTTTCATGCGCAGCTTGATGTTGGCGCCCTGCGGCATCAGCCAGACGGGTTCGATGGGGGCATATTGCGGTGTCTCACCTGCCGGGGCCTTGGTGGCCTTGCCCTTGTGGCCCGTCGCGGTGGCGGCGGCCTGCCCGGCGGCTTGCGCATCGCTCAGGGTGTCGGCAAGGCCGAACATGCCGTTGGCCGCGCCGGTGGCAATGACGAAGGGTTTGCCATCGTCGCCGGTCGGCGCCTTGTCGGAGTCGGGGCGGAACATGGCCTCATCCTCGTCCCAGAGGAGTTTGCCGCCGCAATGCGACCAGAGGTGCACGACCGGCGACCAGCCACCCGACATGGCGACCGCATCGCACTTGACCTCTTCCAGCACGGCGCCTTCGCCGGCCTGCGCACAGATGGCCACGCCTTCGACGCGCTTGTTGCCCTTGACCTTGGCGATGCCTTTGCCGGTCTCGACGCGAATACCCATCTCGCGGGCACGGTCGGCCAGAGCCCCACCGCCCGAAGCGCGGGCATCGAGGATCACCGGCACATCAAGGCCGATTTCCTTGAGGGTGATCGCGGTGAGGTAGGCATCGTCGTTATTGGTGACAACGACAGTGCGGTCGCCGATCGACACGCCGTAGTTGACCGCGTAGTCGCGCACGGCGGAGGCCAGCATCACGCCGGGAATGTCGTTGCCTGCAAAGCTGAGCGGACGTTCGATGGCGCCAGTAGCGGTGACGACCTGCCCCGCGCGGATACGCCAGAGGCGATGCCGGGGACCCTTGGCCTCGGGCGTGTGATCGTTCACGCGCTCGTAGCCCAGAACATAGCCGTGGTCATAGACGCCCGCCGCCATCATCCGGTTGCGCAGGGTGACGTTGGGCATGTCGCGCAACTCGGCCAGCGTGGCCTCGACGAAGGCCTCGGGGGTGTCGCCGTCGATGGTGCCGCCATCCACGGGGGCGCGACCGCCCCAGTGGGGGTCTTGTTCCATCAGCAGGACCTTGGCCCCGGCCTGCCCCGCCGATCTGGCGGCCTGAAGCCCGGCGACGCCGCCGCCGATTACCACCACGTCGTAGAAGGCGTAGAAATGTTCATAGCGGTCCTGATCGCGGTCGCGCGGCGCCTTGCCCAGACCCGCCGACTGGCGGATGAAGGGCTCATAGACGTGCTTCCACAGGGGGCGCGGATGCATGAACATCTTGTAATAGAAGCCCGCGGGCAGGAAGCGCGCGAAAAGCTTGGAGTTGATGACGCCTACGTCGAATTCGAGGCTGGGCCAGTGGTTCTGCGAGGCGCAGGTCAGACCATCGAAAAGCTCGGTCGTGGTGACGCGCTGGTTGGGTTCGAACTTGTTGTTCTCGCCCAGACCGACGAGCGCGTTAGGTTCTTCCCCACCCGAGGCGACGATGCCGCGCGGGCGGTGATACTTGAAGGACCGCCCGACGAGCATCTGATCATTGGCGAGAAGCGCGGAGGCGAGCGTATCGCCCTCGACGCCCTTCAACTGTTTGCCGTTGAAAGAGAAGCCCAGCGTGCGGGATTTATTGAGAAGGCGGCCGCCAGTGGCGAGACGTGTGCTCATGTCCTAGGCCCTCGTGCCAGTGGTGATGGTCGGAATGTGAGTATTTTCGGAAAGATGAAGCCTCATGAGAATTCTCTCCAGCTCCAGCCGGGGCGCTTGGCTGTGATCTTGTCCTTGATCTCTTGCGGTGGCTCAAGCGTTTGGGCCGAGTAGGTGCCGAAAACCTCAAGCGTCATGGTGCAGCGGGCGGCGTGGAACCACTTGCCGCAGCCGTTGACATGCCGCCAGCGTTCGAAATGCACGCCCTTGGGGTTTACCTTCTCAAAAAGGTAGCCGTGGAACTCGTCATCCGAGGAGCCGGGGCCGAAGCGTTTGAGGTGCGCCTCGCCGCCGGAGTGGAATTCGGTTTCTTCGCCGCGCACGCCGCAGCAGGGGCAATCGAGAATGAGCATGTCTTTCCCTCCTTAGTGTGCGACGCCGGCGGCGACGGATTCGTCGATAAACCGGCCTTCTTTGAAGCGGGTGAGCGAGAATTCATCGCAAAGCGGCGAGTGGCCCTTGGCGATCAGCTCGGCAAAGCCCCAGCCCGAGCCGGGGGTGGCCTTGAAGCCGCCGGTGCCCCAGCCGGAGTTGATGAAGACGCCATCGACCGGGGTTTTCGACAGGATCGGCGAGCGGTCGCCGGTGATGTCGACGATGCCGCCCCATTGACGCAGCATCTTGAGGCGGGCGACCATCGGGAAGGTCTCCACGAGGGCGCGCACGGTTTCCTCGATATGGTGGAAGGAGCCGCGTTGGGTGTAGCTGTTGAAGCCGTCGGTGCCGCCACCGATGACCATTTCGCCCTTGTCGGATTGCGACATGTAGCCATGCACGGTGTTGGCCATCACCACGCAATCCATGCAGGGTTTGATCGGCTCGGACACCAGCGCCTGAAGCGAGACGGATTCGATGGGCAGGCGGAAGCCCGCCATATCGGCAAGGTGGCCGGAGTTGCCCGCCACGACGATGCCCAGTTTATCGCAGGCGATATCGCCGCGGTTGGTGGTCACCCCGGTGACCTTGTCGCCGTCGCGCGACACGCCGGTGACTTCGCATTTCTGGATGATGTCCATGCCCATGGCCGAGCAGGCGCGGGCAAAGCCCCAGGCCACGGCATCGTGGCGCGCGGTGCCGGCGCGGGCCTGCCAGAGGCCACCAAGGACCGGATAGCGCGGGCCGTCGAGGTTGATGATCGGCACGATTTCCTTGACGCGCTGGGGCGAGATGAACTCGGTCGAGACGCCTTGCAGGGCGTTGGCCTGCGCCGTGCGCTTGTAGCCGCGCACCTCGTGCTCGGTCTGGGCCAGCATGATCACGCCGCGGGGCGAATACATGACGTTATAGTTGAGATCCTGCGACAGGGTTTCATAGAGCGAGCGGGATTTTTCATAGATCGCCGCCGAAGGATCCTGCAGGTAGTTGGAGCGGATGATCGTGGTGTTGCGGCCCGTGTTGCCGCCCCCCAGCCAGCCCTTTTCAAGGATCGCCACATTGGTGATCCCGAAGTTTTTACCCAGGTAATAGGCGGTGGCGAGACCGTGGCCCCCTGCCCCCACGATGATGACATCGTATTTTTTCTTCGGCTCGGGCGAGGCCCAGGCCCGCTCCCACCCCATGTGGTAACGCAGGGCTTCGCGGGCGACGGCAAAGGCGGAATAACGTTTCATGCGCGCTCTCAGAAATCTGATGGATTCGCGGGCCCGGGGGCCGCATGGATTCCGGTATGGTACAGGATCGCCTTTGGAATCCCATTCTGCGCGGCATAAATTGCGCGATAAGCGACATCGGCGCGCATCGGCGCGATTGTGACCTCTTGTCTCTTTCATCACGCGGGCACGATGGCTACATGAGGGGGCGGATTTTGGGGAGAAGCCATGTTATTTTGGATCATCGCCGGGGTGTTGGCCCTAGTTGTCAGCTTGATACTGGGGCTTGCCCTGTTGCGCGGACGGGTGGGCGATGCGCCGCCTGCGGCCTATGATTTGCAGGTCTATCGCGACCAGTTGAAGGAAGTGGACCGCGATCTTGCGCGCGGGGTGATTTCCGAGGCCGAGGCCGAACGGCTGCGCGCCGAGGTCTCGCGCCGGGTGCTGGCGGCGGATGCGCAATTGCGCGCGGGCGGTGAAAGCGGCGGGCAACCGGGGCGTGCGGGCCTTATCGTGGCGGGGTTGGTGATCCTTGGATTGGCTGGTGGATCTTTCGCGCTTTATAGCCAAGTCGGCGCGCCGGGATATCGCGACCTGCCCCTGAAAACGCGGCTGGCGGTCTCGGATGAGGCGCGGCAAAACCGGTTGACCCAGGCCGAGGCCGAGGCAAAGGTCCCCGCCCCCGACGTGACCCCCGAGGCCAGCCCCGAGTTCCTGGAATTGATGGAAAAGCTGCGCCAGACGGTGGCCGAACGCGGGGGCGATCTGCGCGGGCTGACCCTTCTGGTGCGCAACGAGGCGGCGCTTGGCAATTTCACGGCGGCACATGAGGCGCAAGCCAAGCTGATTGCCGCCAAGGGGAACGGGGCCAGCGCCGGGGATTACGCCCATATGGCCGACCTGATGATCAGTGCGGCGGGTGGATATGTCAGCCAAGAGGCCGAACAGGCCCTGCGCGCGGCGCTGGAACGCAACCCGGACGAACCGACGGCACGGTATTACCTGGGCGTTTACCTGATGCAAGTGGACCGGCCCGACGGAGCCTTCCGGACATGGGATGCGCTGCTGCGCGAAAGCGATCCTTCGGCGCCTTGGGTGCCGACGATCCGTGAGCGGATCGAGGAACTGGCCTGGCGCGCGGGCGTGACCGATTACCAACTGCCCTCCGCCCCGGGGCAAACGGCCCCCGGCCCGAGCGCTGCGGATATCGAAGCCGCGGGCGAGATGAGCACGGAGGACCGTCAGCAGATGATCCAGGGCATGGTGCAGCGCCTGTCCGAACGGCTTGCCAACGAGGGCGGCACCCCTGCCGAATGGGCCCGCCTGATCCGCGCCCTCGGCGTGATGGGCGAAACCGACCGGGCCGCCGCCATCTGGGGCGAGGCTCAGACGCGCTTTGCCGAGGCGCCCGAGGCCATGGCTCTCGTACGCGAGGCAGCGCAGGCGGCGGGCGTGGCAGAATGATCTACGAGGAGATCGAAGGCTTTGCCGTGGCCGTACCAATGGGCCGGGGTCTTTTGGGCCTTGATCTTGGGACCAAGACCATCGGCGTCGCCCTGTCCGACAGGCTTCTGTCGGTGGCCTCGCCTTTGGAAACCATCAAGCGCAAGAAATTCGGTCTGGATGCCGCGCGGCTACTTGAGATCGCCATGGCGCGCGAGGCCGGCGGGATCATCCTCGGCCTGCCACGCAACATGGACGGAAGCGAAGGCCCGCGCTGTCAATCGACCCGCGCCTTTGCCCGTAACCTGGAAAAACTCACCGACCTGCCGATCACCTTCTGGGACGAGCGTTTGTCCACCGTGGCCGCCGAACGGGCGCTTCTGGAAGCGGATGCGACACGAAAGCGTCGCGCCGAGGTTATCGACAATGTCGCCGCCTCCTATATCCTGCAAGGTGCATTGGACCGCCTAAGGCACATGAGGACAGAGACGTGAGTGACGACAAGGTCTGGAGCCGCGACGAGATCGAAAGCCCCTGCGTGCGGGTCTGCGTGGTACACCCCGAGGCGCGTATCTGCACAGGCTGCTACCGCTCGATCGACGAGATCACCCGCTGGTCGAAAATGAGTGCCGAAGCCCGCCGCGAGGTGATCGACGCCTTGCCCGACCGCGCCAGCCTTCTCAAGAAACGCCGCGGCGGACGTGCCGCGCGACTGGCACGCGGCTAACCAAAAGGCGCGGCTGCGCCGCACAGGTTTTGCAGGAATCAGGGGCGCTGCCCCGTTTGGGCCTCAATCGCCCCCGGGGCGATTGCAAGACGGCCCAAACCCCCCAGAGTATTTCAAGAAAAATGAAGCCGAAAAGAGCTTTGGCTTTTTCTTGGTGAAATACCCCCGCCGGAGGCATCCCGAGGCAAG
Source organism: Roseovarius bejariae (assembly GCF_009669325.1). NCBI lineage: Bacteria > Pseudomonadati > Pseudomonadota > Alphaproteobacteria > Rhodobacterales > Roseobacteraceae > Roseovarius > Roseovarius bejariae. The sequence goes on along the minus strand of NZ_SZWE01000001.1, from coordinate 2,718,252 downwards.
CGCCGCAGGCGATTGACGAGATATAAGGCGCGCGCGAAGCGCGCTCAATTTGGTCAGGGCAGGTCCAGCCAGTCGCGGGTGCCGAAGGGCAGTTCGGGACGGAAATAGGCGATCATCCGGCCTTCGAGCGGGGCCTTGGCACCCGGAGTCCAGGCGGCGACGCCGTGCAGGGCCATGCGGTGGACAAGGTAGGCCTCCCCCGGTTGGGTGCTTATTTCGACGCGTTTACAGGTCTCGAACACCTCGCGGCGCGTCGCTTGGTAGGCCTCGGTCAAGTCGATGTTGCCCCAGTCTGGTTCGGGGTCTGCCCCCAGACGGTCGGCAAACATGGCCTGCATGATCTTGTGGCTGCCCTCCCAGACCACGAAGGGGCTGGCGCCGGGGCCGGTGGCGGTGAGAGGCAGGCCGAGAATATAGGCATGGCGTTCGCGCAGCATACGCTGGCGGGCCTCCCCCACGGCCATCAGGCCATCCACATGCGCCGCATCCCGCTTCAGCCGGTAGCGGAAGGCGGCCTCGCCTTCGCCTTGGCGGGGTTTTGGATAACCCGGGTAGGTGACCGAGACCTGGCCGGGGTGAAGGGGCAGGTTGCCGTAAAGGCTGCGCGCCGCGGCGATGGCGGCTCCGGGGAGTTGCCCCGCCTGCCCCACTGCGCCGGTTGCATCATTGGGCAGGGTATCGACGCCCACGAACCATGTGCCTTCGCATTGCAGCCATTTGGCCTGTTCTTCGGGGTCGTTAATGCGGTCAAGCGCGACACGCCGGGCCTCCTCCGCCCACTCCAGAACGCCTTGTTCCGCCGGGAAGCGCGTCCAGCCTTTCTCAAGCAGCCCCTCTACCATCCGAGCGACTTGCGCAGCATGTTGAGGGCCACCAGCGTCAGGAACACCGCGAAGACACGTTTGAGCGGCTTGGGATCCATCGCATGGGCCAGTTTCACGCCCCAGGGCGCGGTGATGAGTGTCATGGCGATCACGATGAAAAAGGCCACGAGGTTAACCGCCCCGATGGTGAACGGCGGGCGGTTTTCGGCGGCGATTTCAAGGAACAGGAACCCTGCCACCGAGGGCACGGCGATGGTCACGCCAAAGCCCGCGGCGGTGGCCACGGCGCGGTGGATGGCCGTGCCGTAAAGGCTCATCAGAGGCACGCCGAAGCTTCCGCCGCCGATGCCCATCAAAACCGAGAGAAACCCGACCATCGGCGAAAGCACGGCGCGGGTGGCCCCCTTGGGCATTGCCGCACCCAGCCGCCATTCGGACCGGCCCAGCCCGAGGTAGGCCCCGATGACCAATCCCAGCACGCCAAAGATCCCTTGCAGGGTGTTGGAGCGCAGGTTCGAGGCCACCAGTACGCCCAATATCGCGCCCAGCGCGATCCCCGGCGCCCATGTGCGCAGAATGCCCCAATCCACCGCGCCCTTCTTGTTGTGGCTCAGGACCGAGCGCACCGAGGTGACGATGATCGTGGCCAGCGAGGTGGCAAGGCAGATCTGCATCAGTTGCGGGCCGTCATAGCCAAGCGTCTGGAAGGCATAGAAAAAAGCCGGCACCAGAACGATGCCACCCCCGACGCCCAGAAGGCCGGCAAGGACCCCGGCAAAGCCCCCGATCACGAGGAGCACGACAAGCATTTGGATCAGAAGCATGGTTTCGGGCATGGGGGCGTCTTTCTTGCAGGGGGTCTTTTCGCCCCGGATACACGCAGGCGCGGGGGATGGGAAGGTCAGTCGCCCAGAGCCACGCCCTCGCGCCGCCGGTCGGCCCCGCCTTGCAGGGTATCACCGATGGCAATGGCGTGGAGGCCCGAGATCAGCGGGCGGGTGTTGACCTCGTAGCCGAGTGATTGCAACGCGGGGGCAAGGGGGCTTGTGGGCTCCACGTCATAGGGGCCGAACCGATTGACCAGATTGGGCAGGTCAATGGCCTCTTGCACGTCCATGCCCCAATCCAGGTGGGCGATCAGGGTTTTGACCACGTAGCCGATGATCCGGCTGCCGCCGGGGCTGCCGACGATCAGGATCGGCTTGCCGTCTTTCAGAACGATGCTGGGCGCCATGGATGAGCGGGGCCGCTTGCCCGGTTCCACCCGGTTGGCGATGGGGCGGCCATCGCGGTGCGTGCGAAAGGAGAAATCCGTCAATTCGTTGTTGAGCAGGAACCCGTGGGTCATCAGGCGCGAACCGAACGCGTTTTCGATGGTGGTGGTCATCGAGAGTGCGTTGCCCATGCCATCGACGATGGAAATATGCGAGGTCGAGGGAAATTCGATCGACTCGTCGTCGGCGCGGTTCAGGGCATGGTCGAATTCGGGGGTTCCGGGGGTGACCTCGGGCAGCGCGTCGTCGCCTTTGAGAAGGTCGGCGCGTTTGCCGAGATATGCCTTGTCGAGCAGGCCCTTGACCGGCACCGGCACGAAATCGCTGTCGGCCATGTAACGGCCCCGGTCGGCGAAGGCGAGGCGGCTGGCATCGCCGATGAGGCGCCATGCCTCGGGGCTGTCAGGGCCGAGCGCGACCAAGTCGAAGGGTTCGAGAAGCCCGAGGATCTGGCCCACGGTCAAGCCACCCGAGGATGGCGGGCCCATGCCGCAGACCTCATACGCGCGGTATTCAATACAGGTGGGGGCGCGTTCGTGAACCTCGTAAATCGCTAGGTCGATCTCTTGCAGCACACCGGGGTTGCCCGGTGCCGTGCGGACGGTCTTTACAATGTCGCGGGCGATCTCGCCGGTGTAGATCGCCTTTGCCCCCTGCCCTGCGATCTGGCGGAGGGTTTCGGCGTAGGCGGGATTTTTCAGGGTCTGGCCCACCTCCAGCAATTGCAGGTCTGGCATGAAATAGTCGCGCGTGGCCTCGAACCGCGACAGCCGCAGGGCATCGCCCGCCACCATGGTCGAGAGTCGGGGGCTGACGGCGAAACCGTCGTCGGCCAGCCGGATGGCTTCCTTAAACAACCCGGCCCAAGGCCGTGTGCCCCAACGGTCATGCGCGGCCTGCATCAGGGCGGGCGTGCCCGGCACACCGACCGAACGGCCCCCGACGACCGCATCGTAGAATTGCAGTGGTTCGCCCTCATCGTCCTGAAACAGGCGCGGGGTGGCGGCAAGCGGCGCGGTTTCGCGACCGTCCAGCGTTGTCACCTGCCCTGTCGCGGCATCATACCAGACAAGGAAGGCCCCGCCGCCCATGCCGGAGCTTTGCGGTTCCACAAGCCCCAGCACCGATTGCACGGCCACCATGGCGTCGGCCGCGGTGCCGCCCGCACGCAAGACCTTTGCCCCGGCCTCGACCGCGAGCGGGTTGGCCGCCGAGATCATCCAGTCGCGCGCCGCGACGGGGCGGCCAGCGGCCTTCGCCTCTTGTGCCTTGGTCACCGCAGGTGAGCTCGAAACCGCCCCCGCACCTGCCCCTTCGGGGGCCACCGCATCGGCAGCCTGTTGAGCGTACAACGGCAAGGCAAGCGCCAGCGACAGCAAGAGCGGGACGAGTCGTTTCATGGCCGGACCTCCGGGACGGGTGCGATAATGGATCACAGCATCGCCGGAACCACCTGATCCGGCGGGCGGTGGCCATCGTCGAAGGTCTTGATGTTCAGGATCACCTTCTCGCCCATCTCAAGCCGTCCTTCCACGGTGGCCGAGCCCATGTGCGGCAAGAGAACCACGTTCTCCAGATCCCGAAGCCGCGGGTTCACCTCGGCCCCGTTTTCATACACATCCAGACCGGCCCCGGCGATTTCGCCAGCCCGCAACATGCGGGTCAGGGCGTTTTCATCAATCACCTCTCCGCGCGAGGTGTTCACGATCACCGCATCGGGTTTCATCAGTTTCAGACGCCGGGCATTCATCAGGTGGAAGGTTGACGGGGTATGCGGGCAGTTGATCGAAATTACATCCATGCGCGCCACCATCTGATCAAGGCTTTCCCAGTAGGTCGCGGCAAGCTCATCCTCGATTTCCGACCGCAGGCGGCGGCGGTTGTGATAATGGATTTCCATCCCGAAGGCCGCCGCGCGGCGGGCCACCGCCTGACCGATGCGGCCAAGGCCAAGGATACCAAGGCGCCGCCCCGCGATGCGCCCACCCAGAAGCCGGGTGGGTGCCCAGCCCTGCCAGTTTCCGCTTTGCATCACGGCCAGCCCTTCGGGCAAGCGGCGGGTGACGGCCAGAATCAGCCCCATCGCCATATCGGCGGTGTCATCGGCCGAAACACCCGGCGTGTTGGAGACCAGAACGCCACGTTCCCGCGCGGTCTGCACGTCGATATGATCGACCCCCGCGCCATAGTTTGCAATCAGCTTGAGCCGTTCGCCGGCCTGCCCGATGAGCCCTGCATCGATCCTGTCGGTCAAGGTGGGCACCAGAACATCCGCCTCCTGCACCGCCGCGATCAATTCCTCGCGGGTCATGGGGGTATCCTCCTCGCGCAATCGGACGTTGAACAATTCGCCCAATCGCTGCTCGACCGGGTCGGGCAAGCGTCGCGTTACGACAACACTCAGGCGATCAGATGCCATGGGGGCCTCCTTCATCTTCCAAATCCCGCGCATTGCTGTCAGAGTGACGCAGGAAAGGCCGGGGCACAAGAACCCCGCCGTGAGTATCGGGCAGAAATCGGAAGATGCGGATGAAAACGAGCGTGGCATTGGCCGTGGCTGTGGCCCTGATCGTCGGAGGGGCGGCACGGGCCCAGGATCGTGGACCGGTGACCAACCTGCCGCTGCCCCGCTTCGTGTCGATGAAGGCCTCGGAAGGCAACGTGCGGCGCGGGCCCAGCCTGACCCATAGAATCGACTGGGTATTCAAGCGCAAGGATGTTCCGCTTGAGATCACCGCCGAGCACGGCCACTGGCGCCGGGTGCGCGACCGCGATGGTGCGGGGGGCTGGATTCACTATTCCCTGCTGTCCGGCGCCCGCACGGCCATCGTTGAGAAAGACATGCTGGAACTATTGTCGAAACCCGTGGAGGGGGCGATGGTAGTGGCACGGTTGGAAATGGGCGTGATCGCCCATCTTGAAGAATGCAGCACCGACTGGTGCGACATCTCGGCAGGCGGTTACGAAGGCTGGGCCCCCAAGACGAGTTTATGGGGCGTGAAGGCCGGTGAAATCCTTGAGTGAGCGGCTTTTAACGGTCATTTCAAAAAGCCGCGATTTTTTTAACGGTGCACTCTTGAAACCGATGCCTGACCAGAGTAACTAGCGCGTCACCGTTGGGGTGTAGCCAAGTGGTAAGGCAGCTGTTTTTGGTACAGTGTATCGTAGGTTCGAATCCTACCACCCCAGCCACTTCTTCTTTAGCTTTGCCAAATCGCCGTACCGGGGGCGGCGGCCCAGAGATGCGCAGCGGCCTGCGGCCTTGATTCCGCTCTGGACCTGCGCGACCGAATGTTCAACCCCGGCCAATTCCTGACAATCGGAAGGTCGTTCCCCACAATACGTTCCGATGCGCGGTCATCAGGCGGTGACCTTGGTCAGCGAGAGACACATGCCTGATCTACCGTCATGAATTTCTGGATATTGTTTAGAAGGGCACGGCCGCTTGATCGCTGTGCTGAGCAGAGATCAAGCGGCCGATCAGGTTCTGCCGCCGCGTACAATACGCCGGCTATCCATTTGCCTTATCCGAAATCGTGTTTTGACATCGGCAGGCTGCGTACCCGTTGTCCTGTCAGGTTCGCCACGGCATTGACGATAGCCGGTGCGACCCCGGGCAGGCCGGGCTCGCCGATTCCGCCCATGGTGGCACCGCTTTCGACGATCCGGACATGGACCTCGGGCATCTGATCAGGGCGCAGGACGGGATAGAGGTCGAAATTGCGCGCCTGCGGCTCGCCGTTCTCGTAGACCAGTTCCTCGACCAGTGTTTGCGACACGCCGAGCGCGACGGCGGACTGGACCTGCGCCTCGATCACCGCCGGATTGACGATCTGCCCCGGGTCGATCGCGACCCAGACCTGATGCACGCGCACTGCGCCGCCGTCGAGCGAGACCTCGGCGATAGTGGCCGTCTCCGAGCCGAAAGGTGAGGCCATGGCCACGCCGCGCGCCCGGCGGCTGCCGTCCTCGGCGTCGAAGGCCGCGCCCTGCCAGCCGCCGGACAGGTCCGCGACGGCCTCCAGCAACCTGCGGTGGCGGTCCGATCCCTCCAGCAAGCCGCGGCGCATTTCGAACGGATCGCGCCCCGCCGCATCCGCCAGCTCGTCGAGGAACGCTTCATAAAAGAAGTCATTCATCGAGTGCCCGACCGAGCGCCAGAAACCGATCATCGCCGGGTTCTGCACGAAGACATGTCCGACCCGCCGGTTGTCGATAGCGTAGGGTTTTCCGCTCAGGCCCTCGTGCGCCGAGCCGTCCTGGCCCGGTGGCGCCCCGAACCAGCGACCGACAGGGCCTTCGCCGACCGCTTCGATCGTCAGTGCGGAGGGGCCGTTTGCATCGACTGCGCCGCGGAACCGGGCAACCGCCATGGGTCGGTTCGCATCGCGCAGGAACTCTTCCTCGCGGGTCCACAGCACCTTGACCGGACGACCCGTGGCACGGGCCAGTTCGATGGCCTGCGGAAACGGGCTGGCGCCGGCATAAAGGAAATGCCGCCCGAAAAAGCCACCCAGAAGCTGCGAATGGATGCGGATGTTTTCCGCGGGGATACCGGCGGCGCCCGCCGCAGCCCCTTGGAACATTTCAGGCGCTTGGTTGGGCAGCCACAGATCGAGCGTCCCGTCTTCGTTGAACCGTGCGGTTGTCGAGGGCGGCTCAAGCTGACCATGGACAAGGAAGGGCGCGTCGTAGTCCGCCTCGATCACGGTCTCGGCGTTTGCCAGCGCTTGAGGCGCATCGCCCTCGGCTTCCACTTCGACGCCGGGTCCGGCCTCGGCCCGCAGTACCTCATGAAATCCCGTCGACGAGAAGTCGGCGGGCATCGGGTAGTTGGAATCGCCTGCCTCCCACGCGATCTTCGCGGCTTCGACCGCGCGCCGGGCCTGCCAGAACTTATCGGCCACAACGGCGACGGCGCCGTCCAGCATATGCACGGAATGCACGCCGCGCATCGCTTCGATGTCATCGAGGTTGTTCACCGACACCGGCGTCAAACCAAGGCGCGGTGCGTGACGCACGGCAGCATTCAGAAGGCCATCGACGTCGACGTCGATGCTGTACTTCGCCTGTCCCGTGGATTTGGACCGCACATCGAAGCGCGGCAAGGGCTGGCGAATCCAGCGAAAATCGGCGGGATCGCGCAGGCTGACATCCGTGGGCACGGGCATATCCATCGCCGCTTCGGCAAAGTCGCCGTACCCGGCCCGCTTGCCGCTGTCCTCGTGCAGGACATGGCCGGGCTCGGTCGTCACTTCGCTGGCGTCCAGGCCCCAGTTTTCGGCCGCCGCCTGCACCAGCATCGCGCGGGCGGATGCACCGAGCGTCCGCATGAGGGTATAGCTTGACCGGATCGACAGGCTGCCGCCGGTAAAGCGGGCGCCGTCGATGGTCTTGTAGGCGTCGCCGGGAGGCGCACATTCCACGGCAATCTGCGCAGGGTCGAGATCGAGCTCTTCGCCGACGATCTGCGCCAATGCCGAAAAGACGCCCTGCCCGCCCTCGATGAACGGGCTTTGCAGGGTGGCCGTGCCATCCGTCTTCAGTGTCAGATACGCGTCGACCGGAGCGGCTTCGCCTTGCGCGCGGGCGTTCCGTGTCGGAAGGCTGACCGAGAGGACAAGCGCAGCGGTTCCAGTCATAAAGCCACGGCGCGAGACATTGAGCGGGCGGTTGGGGTCTGGTGTCAGGTCTTTCATGGTTCAGGCCTCCGAAACGCTGCGAATGGCGGCGCGGACCTTGTTATAGGTGCCACAGCGGCAAAGGTTGGTCATCGCGGCGTCGATGTCCGCCTCGCTCGGGTTCGGGGTCTGCGCCAGAAGCGCGGTCGCCGCCATCACCTGCCCGGATTGGCAATAGCCGCATTGCGGTACCTGGTGATCGACCCAGGCCTCGACCACCTTTTTGCCGAGCGGATCATTCTCAACGGTTTCGATCGTGGTGATCTTTGCCCCTTCAAGCCCCTCGGCCGGGGTCACACAGGACCGGGTGGGCTGACCATCGACCAGCACGGTGCAGGCTCCGCATTGTGCAATCCCGCACCCGAATTTCGTGCCGGTCAGCCCGATCTCTTCGCGGATGACCCACAAAAGCGGGGTATCTGGCTCGACGTCGACCTCATGGGTCGTTCCATTGATGTTAAGCTGCATGAGAACTCCTTTCGGGTCTGTGTTGCGGTCGGGGCGGCGCTTCGATGATTCCCCTTGTTGCTTTGGATGGTAGGGCCCTGCCGCTGCAAAGCCACGGCTGATCGGGACATCGGCGGATTTCAACCGCCGTAGTCTTCATCCGAAACTTTCTCCATCCAGGTGACGGGTGAGCCATTGATGCTTTCCTGAATGGCGATATGGCTCATGGCCGTATCCGGCTCGGCCCCATGCCAGTGCTTTTCCCCGGCGGGAAACCAGACAACATCCCCCTGGCGGATTTCTTCGACAGGGCCGCCGTCGCGCTGAACGCGGCCCCGACCGAATGTTACAATGAGTGTCTGGCCCGCCGGATGCGTATGCCATGCCGTACGCGCACCGGGCTCGAACGTGACCTGCGCGCCGCTGGCCCTCCCCGGGTCTTCGGCTGCGAACAACGGATCGATGCGAACTGTGCCTGTGAAATAGTCCTCGGGTCCGGGATTGGACGGGTTTGCACCGGATCGCGTGATTTTCATGTCTTTCCTTTCCCGCGCAGTCAGCGCAGCTTTTCAAAACGATAGGTCAGAGCTGGACCGCCGGGCTGGGAATAGGCCAGCTCGGCGGTGACCATGGCGAAGGGTTCTGCAAACCGGGCGGTTCGCAGAGGGCCTGCCTCGAGCGGCTCGAAGCCGATCTCGCGGATCAGGCCGTCAGCGACGTCTTTCGCGCCCGCGTCGTCGCCATACATCAGCACCTGCGGCTGGGGGATGGCACCCTTGCGGGCATATACCGGCTCGAAGGCTTCGGACGGGACCGTGTTGAAACACGACACCCACCGCGCCTTCGGCCGCAACCGGACCAGTTCTTCGGCGCCCGAGGTTGTCGTGCCGACTGCGATTTCGGTATCTGTCTCGTTGAGGGGGACACAACAGTTCAGAACAACCTTTCCCGACAGTTCGCCCGCCTTTTCCAGCAGATCCTCGATACGGGACCAGTGGACCGCCAGCAACAGAACATCGGCCGTGTTCGCAGCATCGGAAACGGATCCATGACATCCACCGCATTCTTGCGCGAGGCGTTCGAGCTTTTGCACGCTGCGGGAGTAAGCAAAGATTACCTCATGCCCCTCTCGGGCCCATAGCTTGCCCAGATTGGCGCCCATCAATCCCGATCCGAGAATCCCGATCTTCATGTCCTGCTAGCTCCTTTTCGGATTAGACGAACGGGGCGTTCGGGCCCCGATGCCTGCTCTTGCTCCATGTGGTTCCCGAAGCGTCCTGAGCCACAGCAGTTGTCGTGATCAATGCAAGAGCGGAGGCGGTGAGATAGATCTTCATCGGCAACTCCTTGAGGATGGTATTCAGTCTCCGCAGATATGGAGCAACCCTGCGCTGCGGTTAATGGCCCAAATCTGCAAGCCATTCATGAGGGACCCTAATAAATCCTCAGCCCCGCTCTCGCAGTGCTTCAAGCACCACCTCGAACGCGGAAGATGGACGCTGCCGACTGGGGTAGTAAAGGTGGAACCCCGGAAAATAAGGCGAATAATCGCCCAGGCAGATCCGCAGATCGCCCTTGTCGAGAAGCTCCTGCGCCAGCCTCTCGGGAACCAGCGCAAGACCGTGACCATCTTTCGCCGCCCGCAACACGGGATTGATCGTGTTGAAGATTGCCTGCCCCCGCACCTTTATGCGGATCTCGTTTCCGTCCGTATCCTCGAACTCCCACGCATAGAGCGCGCCGTGGTTCGACAGGCGCAGATTGATACATTGGTGGTTTGCAAGGTCGTACGGTGTTTCGGGTGTGCCGACTGTTTCAAAATAGGATGGCGCGCCCACGCAGACCATGCGTTCATCAGGGCCGATACGCATGGCGATCATGCCTTCGCTCACTTGGTCGCCATAGCGCACGCCTGCATCACATTGCGCTTCGGCCAGGTCGGTATATCCATAGTCCATGACGAACTCGATCTTGACGTCCGGGTATTGCTTCAACACCGGCGAAAGCTTGGGCCACAGAAGAGACTCGATTGCATATTCCACCCCGGCAATCCGCACTGTCCCCGAAGGCACATCCCGTGAATCGTTCAAGGCTTGCAGCCGAGCCTCGATTGTCTCGAAACACGGGTTCAATGCTGCCAACAGATCCTCGCCTTCCAGCGTCGGAGCAACCGACCGGGTCGTCCGAGTGAGAAGACGCAATCCAAGCCGCTGCTCCAGCCCCTTGATGGTATGGCTGAGTGCCGATTGCGAGACATTCAGGCGGGCGGCGGCGCGGGTAAAGCTGCGCTCCTCGGCGACTGCGGCAAGCGCAATCAAGTCTTGAATGTTCTCTCGGAGCATGAAGAATTCCGTGATCTGTTGGTCGTTGATATTTGGGCGCCATGTTCAGGATATATGTGCACAACTCATGTGTCGATGGAGTGTCCGTTTCGACACAGGTATCGTCATGGCCTGCGGACCGCCACGACGAACCGGTCACAGGCCGGGAACACAGGCTTGATGTATGCCGTTCCGGTAAGATCGCCCTTGCCGCCAGTCATGCCATCACGTTCTCTGGCACGGTTAATTTCCATTGGCCGTGTGGGCCCATCTCTACATGCAACAGACGTTTCCGGTGCCGTCCTCTCGCATGACGGGATGATATCCGGGGTTCGCCTGCGACTCTCGGATTGATGAATTTTCCTCATGAGAGGTAGTGGCAAAAAGCAGATTAAAGAGGCAGCGTGTAGGTTTATGTCATCCGTAATCGAGGGGATTTCGATGATGAAGCTGTCCAGGATCATAGTTGTGACGATATCGTCGGTGCTGTCCCTTGTCGGTCCGGCACTGGCCGACACCGTAGTAGAAACGAAGGATCACTCCGCCATGACCAGAATCCAGGTGACCGTCGGTGGTAACGTGCTGTTCGCCACACTTGACGACACGACGCCGGGACAGGACTTCGCCGCAATGCTTCCGCTGGAAGTGACGCTGACGGATTACCACGGGATCGAGAAGGTCGCAGATCTTCCGCGTGAGATTGACACCTCCGGCGCGCCCGCCAGTTACAAGCCCGAGACGGGCGACATCACGCTTTATGCGCCCTGGGGCAATCTTGCGATCTTCTACAAGCCGTTTCAGGAGTCTCGCGGTCTCGTTCGCCTGGGCGAATTCGACGGGCCGATCGACGCTCTGATCCGGGATGGGTCCATTCCGGTCCGCATCGAAGCAACCGACTGATCCCAAAACCCAATTCCAAACACATATGCAGGCGGTCCGACCTTGGATCGCTGTTACTCGATCTTGTCCAATGCAAAAGGAAAAATCATGACCGACAACATCAAAGGAAAAGTCATCGTCATCACCGGCGCCTCCAGCGGTATGGGCGAGGCAACCGCCCGGGATCTCGCCGCCAATGGGGCCAAGGTCGCCCTCGGCGCGCGGCGGCTGGACCGGCTCGACGGCATCGTGAAGGACATCACCGAGGCCGGCGGCGAAGCGGTCGCTGTCGCCACGGATGTCACCAAGCGCGCCGATGTTCAGGCTCTCGTCGATACTGCGAAGGACAGGTTCGACCGTGTTGACGTGATCTTCAACAATGCGGGTCTGATGCCGCTTTCACCGCTCGAAAGCCTGCGGATCGACGAATGGGACCAGATGATCGATGTGAACATCAAAGGCACGCTTTACGGCATCGCCGCCGCCCTGCCGATTTTCAAGGAACAGAAATCAGGCCAGGTGATCAATGTTTCTTCCGTCTATGGCCACATCACGGTTGCGTCCGGCGCCGTATACTGTGCGACAAAACATGCCGTCCGGTCTCTCTCCGAGGGGCTGCGTCAAGAGGTTAAGGACTACAACGTGCGTGTCACGGTCATCTCGCCCGGCGCGGTGGACACCGAACTGACCCAGCACATCACCGAACCCGAACTCGGCGACAATGTGCGTGAGTTTGTCAGCCAGATCGCGGTTCCTGCGAACACGATGGCCGACATGGTCTCGTTCGCGGTGTCGCAACCTGAAAACGTCGATGTAAACGAAATCCTGTTTCGTCCGACGGTGCAACCCGTGTGATCCATCTGGGCCGTCCTGCATGTTCGGGGCGGCCTCATCCCCCCGGATAAAGCGCGATCAGAACGCTCGTGCAACAGCAACAAAGGAATCCACTGCCAAATGTCCGTATTGCCTCTGTAGCTGCCTTTCGCCGGACCGTCCCACGTTCATCCAGCGCCCCCGCGCGATGGCCTGCGTGACTCCCAAGAAACGGCGCGATGAGGACGTTGGAAAGGCGATCTCTTCTTTCAAAACAGCGCTTGTTTGATCAGAGCGTCATTCCCTTTTGCATCTCGTCCAGTGGGCCGCAGTATTGAACGATGAGGTGTCCTTGGCAGTAAGCGCAGGTGGCGACATCCAATGAAGTCTCGCTGGAGGAAGACCAAAGCCCCCTTCGCACTTCGATCCCTGGGCCGCCTTCAGCCTTCAGGCGGCGGCTGTCATTTCATCCAATGACAAGATCATCTGCATGGGGTGCTCGGGCCGGTAGCCCACCTGCCCCATGTCGCCAACGAAGATGACAGGACAGTCGGTCACGCCATGATCCACAAATGATGACATGGCAAAGCAGGCTCGCATCACGAGCCCGCAATATGCCTGTTTTCATGAAGGGATCGGGGCGCCCTCCTTGCTTCTGCGCAATATTCGAACCTTGCAAAGTCAGATCGAAGGCCTGCGCCGCATAAACAACCGCGGCATCGCCATCCCGCCGGGGCGGTTCGCCGCTTGGCTGACCCAGACCGATGCCAACACCACGATCGCGCCGAGTATCTGGAGTGGGCTCAAGGCCTGTCCAAGCCATGTCCAGCCAAGGACAACCGCGGTCACAGGACTCATCATCCCGAGCATCGAAACCGCGCCGGGTTCAATCCGGGCAACACCCCGGAACCAGATCCAGTAGGTCACCGCGGCCCCGATCAGCCCGAGCCAAAGAAGTCCGCCGATATTGGTCAGCGTAAGCGGCGGCAGGGCGGGTTCCACGATGAGTGACAGAGGCAGGAGGATAAGGCCACCTGCGGTTAACTGCCACGCCGCAAAGCTCAAGGCGGCGACCGGGGGTTGCCATTTACGGCTGAGGACGGTTCCCGCGGCCATGGCCGCCGCGGCGCCAAGGGCCGCGGTGACCCCGACCGGATCAAGCGCCGCACCCGGCCCGAGAAGCAGAAGGCCGACGCCCGTGATCCCCGTGATGGCCGCGATGACAGCCGCCGAGCGGACGGGTGTGCCCAGCCACCCGCGCGCCATGCCGATCACGATGAGGGCCTGCACCGAGGTCACGGTCGCGGCAACGCCCCCCGGCAGGTGGTAGGCCGCAACGAACAGAAGCGTCCAGAACACCGCGAAGTTCAGCGCCCCGAGCAGGAACACCCGGCCCAGCCAATCACGCGGCGGCAGGCACCGTGTGACGGCCAGAAGCAGCAGGCCCGCCGGCAGGGCCCGCAACACCGCAAGGGTGATCGGGTAGCCCGCCGGCAGGAACTCTGTGGTGACGAAATAGGTGCTGCCCCAGATGGCCGGGGCAAGCGCCGTGATAAGAATATCGGAAGTTCGAGACATGACATGCATCTCCGCTAAGGGCTCACCAATGGAGCGTGGACGGAAGGCGGCGCAACTCGGCTCGTGGTTCAAGCCCTATGTCGCGCATAAGGTACGGGGAAGGTCATCGGGCACGCCGCGCAGGCGGCGCCGCGCGCGATACCACCGCTGAAGAGGGGCAAGACACCGCATCAGACCGCTCCCTCCCGCTGTTCGGCAAGGCGAAGGGCAAAGCTCAGCTGGGCCCGCAGGTCCTCGACCGGCCCATTCACAAGGCGTGTCCCGGTCTCCCGTACGATCAGCGTCGGAATGCTGTAGACCTGAAAGCGTCGCGCGTGTTGGCGGTCGGCCTCCACGCGCCGCGCTGTTTCGGGATCGTCCAGCAGCGTTACGAACGCGGCGCGGTCATACCCAATGGATGCGGCAAACCCGGCCACGACATCGCGGTCCGCGATGTTGCGTGCCTCGGTGATATGCGCGTGTTGCAAGCGGTCGAACATATCCCAATGGCCGGTGTGCCCCGAGATCAGCTCGGCCGCCTTGCAGGCCAGCGCCGCCACCATGCCATGCGGGTAATCGAACCCCGCTTGGCGCATCCCGTCGATGTTGATGTCTTCGGGATGATCGCTGGCCCTTCGGCAAGCGGCCCAGTGGCCAAGAATGGTCTCGCGGGCCTGATCGGGGGTGCCCCAGCGTTCGGCCATCGCCTGCTCGCTGTCCTGAAGCACGAAGGTCCGGTGGCGAATGTCGAGATCGCATTCGGACACCAACCTGCGCATTCGGGACGAGATATTGAAGCACCAGACGCAAACAACGTCATGGTAGAAATCTATGGTCAGAGAACGGGTCATCATGCCGCCTCCGACCTATCTGCACCCGCCGCGAGCTGTGCGGCGATCCGCGCCACATGCGCCCCCTGGAAGCGGGCACCGGCAAGGTCTGTCTCGGTCGGCGCAAGCGCCCCGTCGGCACCGGCAATCGTCCCCGCACCATAGGGCGCGCCCCCGATGATGCCCTCGCGCGACGTCTGGCCCGCGAATGTATAGGGCATCCCCGCGATCAACATGCCGAAATGCTGGAGCGGAATCTGTGTGGACAGCAGGGTGGCCTCGTGGCCGCCGTGCTGGGAGCCGGTCGAGGCAAAGACGCCCGCGACTTTGCCGACCAGTGCGTTTTGCGCCCAAAGGCCGCCCGCCTGATCGAGAAACTGCTTCATCTGCCCCGCCATCATCCCGAACCGGGTGGGCGTGCCGAAAAGGATGCCATCGTAATTCGCCAGATCGGCCGGCGACGCCTCGGGGGTGTCATCGGCCACGTAACCCGCGCTTTCGCGAACGGCCTCTGGAACTGTTTCGGGAATCCGGCGGATGTCGACCGTCGTGCCGGGCACACCACGGGCCCCTTCGGCTTCGGCCTCGGCCAGTGCGCGCACATGGCCATAGCTGGAATAATAGGCAATAAGGATCCGGGTCATGGGAATCTCCTTGGCTTGGTTTGAACTGCCAAGAAGATCGGTCATGGAAGGCGGCGGAATAACCGGCGCGATGTAAGATCACTCTTTACGCTGATTGAAGAATGTCAGCGCCGCAGCACCTTGTAAAGATATTCAAGGAATGCCGAAACGCGCGCATCAAGCCCAAGCCGCGATCCGGTGACCGCGAAAATCCCCGGCGCCGGAAGGTCATAATCCGGCAGCACTCGGACAAGCGCCCCTTTTGACTCTTCCGCATCCGAGATGAAATCCGGCAAGGTCCCGATCCCCTGCCCCGCGATCAGAAGATCCCTGAGCACAAGGCTGTTCCCGACCCGTATCGAAGGGTCCACCGGGACTTCGGTGACCTCGCCATCCCTGTGCAGAGCCCAAGACGTCAGGTGGTCCGCAAGCAGGAACCCGATGATACGATGCTGAACAATCTCGCCCGGTGACTTTGGTGCGCCATGCTTGGCGACATATCCCGGAGCGGCGAAGATGCGTTGCCGCATGGTCCCGATCTTTCGGGCGATAAGCGCGGAATCGGGCATGGACGGTCGAATGCGGATCGAGACATCAAAGCCGCCCTCGATCATGTCGACAACGCGATCATCAAGCGACAGGGTCAGGCGCAAGTCGGGATACCGTTCCACGAAATCCGGCAGCATGGGCGCGATCACCATCTGCCCGAAGGAACTCGGCGCGTTGATCTTGAGGTGTCCGCTGACCTCCCCCGCCCCTTTTCGGATGCGGTCTTCCATTTGGCCGACAGCACCGAGAATCCGATGGGCCTCGTCATAAAATAGCTGACCATTCTCGGTCAGCGACATGCTGCGCGTCGTGCGGGTCAGCAGACTCGCCCCAAGGCTTTCTTCCAAAAGCTTCACCTCACGGCTCAACAAGGCCGGCGATACACCAATATCCTCTGCAGCACGTGCAAAGCTGCTGCGCTCGACGATCCGGCAAAACGCGTACATGACTGACAACTTGTCCATGACCGATTAAAAGCACGAACCCGAGATGAAAGAAATGCCCGCCAAGGGGCAGCGCACCCGACAAAGCAATTATGTAGTGCGCGGTTGCAGATGTTTTGCCTCAAAATACGCAACAGACCCCCGGTATTCCAAAGGCCCCGATCAGGCATAATCGCTACAAGTATCTGGAATATTTGTGAATTCTCTGGTATGATAACATGATTATTGGGGATTATTGCCATGAAATTGAAAGACTTTTTCGCCGTCTTCTCCGTGGTCGCCATGATCGGGAGCATAAGTTCGGCTGAAACCCCGGAACACAACCCCTTGCCCATAGCTCAGGACTGGCTGTCTCAGGCTTTCAGCAACAAGACATGGGAATGGGACGACGGCCACGCCTACTTTGGGCCGGACGGAAGCTTTCAGGCCGTTGTAGGGCGCACGCAAAGCGCCAAAGGCGAATGGTACACCGCACCGGGCGGCAAGGTTTGCTTCAAGGCCGAGTGGTCCAGTGGAAACACGGCGGCACCGGCCAAGAAATGCTGGAAGCATGTCGCGGACGAACAAAAACAGGTTTGGCAAGCCCCGCTTGAAGGCGGTCTTTGGTACAACTTCTCGCGCTTCGATCCCCGCGACGACCTCGTCACCGGCAATATCTACGAATACCGGTACCAGTATGTCACCGGGCAGCGGCCAGGCATCAATGCCAAGCCGTTGGAGGCCCGGGCCGTGGCCGATACCTTCCTGGGGAAAACCTGGACTTGGAAAAACGGCCACGGATACTTTGGCAATGACGGCACATTCACCGCCATTGCAGGGGACAACGAGATTGGCGAAGGCAAGTGGTATGCCACCTCACAGGGTCGGCTTTGCGTTGACGCCACTTGGACAAGCCCCGAATACGGCAGCGTGGAAAACAAACGTTGCTGGCGCCATGCCAAGGACGAGAAGGGCACGATCTGGCAATCTCCAACCGGTCAAAACTGGGCTTGGAGCGTTTTTGCACCGCGTGACAATCTGGTCAGGGGAAATGTCTATGCCAAACGCTTTGCCCGTCAGAAAAAGCGGCTTGGTCAATAGAGGTGGCCACACGGCGCGGCCGGATCAGTCCGCCGACGACACCCGGACACCGGAAATTTGCGACAACGCCTGATCAAAAGCCCGCCCCACTGGGGTACGAGCCAGATCATTGCTGACCAGATTAATTTGTGGCGCGCGGCCTTTCCAAGGATAGGGATTGGCCGCGAACCACGCATAGCGCTCAACGAAGGGCAGACGTTCCATCATGAGCATGGATTGCTGAATGAACCTGGCGTTTTTCGCGTATGACGCGCTGCTTGGCCGGCGCCAATCTATAAAGGCGAACTCGGTTACCCAGATCGGGCGGCGATATTCGGCATAAACCGCTTTCAGCCACCTTTGAAACTCCCTGACGTCGCCGGTGGTCGAATAATAGTGCACGGCCATGAAATCGACCCGCAGGCCCTTGGCCTCGACTTGGTTCATGAAGCGCCGCTGCCACGAATTGCGGCCAAGCGTCTGCCCCTGTGTCGTGGCCGGACTGCCCAGGCGAAGGCCCCGACGCTCAAGCCGCGGCCAAAGGCGCACAGCCTCCCGGATGGGCATATTCGCCTGATGGGCGCCCTGCCCGCCATCGGGCTCGTTGAATCCCAAAAGCGCCCGCACCGGAACATCCGAACGGATGCGCTTGTTGATGTCCTTGGCCCCGTGGATCATCGGCACGAATTCGACATCACGTGCCGTGTGTTTGCGTGAATGGATTTGATCGGTGCGCCAATTGTAATACCACCCCAAGGCTGGGGTCTCTTCTATCCACGACATCATGGTCCGGCGCGGGTTTTCCCACGCACCCACCCCGGCCTTCTGCGCGGTCGCTTGCCCGGCAAGCGCCAAAAGTGTCGCAAAGATGAGTAGAAATCTGGTCATGTCCACCTCGATCTGGCCTCTGATGGTCGCAAATCAGGGCGGCGGAAATGAGGCCGTAACGAGACGATTTTCCGATCATTTGCACAGCCACGACACGACAGGACAAGCCCGCGCGTATTCCGGCAAACATGAACGGAGATCGAAGATCTGCTCGACTATCCCCACCAATCAACCTGCGACCAGACATCGCTTGCGGCGCAGGCGGAGCGCTTTCTTCTTGAAGCAGTCTCCACACGGCGCCAGATACTCATCACTTCATTTGCGTTTAAAGCAACGCGACCAAGGGTCAACCGTTGCGCCCCCCTACCCGGCCGCATGGCAGAAAGCCGCCCACCCGCGGACCTCAGCCGTCATGGCCTACGACAAGAGTGATCACCACTTCCCCGTGGACTCGCGCAAAAGTGGTCGCGCCGCGCGGAATCACACTAATTGATTGAATTTATTGCTATTTCGTACGTTCGCCGCGATAGTCATTGACGAAATGTCGCCAAGGGTTCGTACTAAATTTGTTGAAACGTCCAATTTTGGATGCTGGGTACACTTTAAAAACACGGGGGAAAAACCTTCGATTGCGCGGATGTTTCCAGATCGCGTCATGATCTGATTGGGGGAACAATCCAGAAAATCCAACGAGCAGGCGCATTGTGTGCCCACTTTGTGGGGGAAAACAATGTTGTACGACTCGGTAGACACTGTGAGCGTCGCAAAGCTCGGTCCGCTCCATACAATAAAAAGTGATGTTACAACGGTTTTGATTACAGGAGGGGCGGGATTTCTCGGCTCTCAACTCTGCGACATTTATATCAAGCGGAAGGACCGCGTCCTGTGCCTTGACGACCTGTCGACAGGACGAATAGCGAATATCGCGCACCTTCTCGACCGGCCAAACTTCGAATTTGTCCGGCACGACGTGACCGAACGCTATTGGACCGAGGCCAAGATCGACCTGATCTACAACATGGCCTGCCCGGCATCGCCACCGCGATACCAGCTTGACCCGATCAAGACGTTCTGGACCAACGTGCACGGTGCCGAAACCCTGCTTGAGTTGGCCAAGGCGAAAGGCGCGCGCATCCTTCAGGCTTCGACATCCGAGGTTTACGGCGATCCCGATATAACGCCGCAACCCGAGGAATATCATGGCAACGTCAACACCATGGGGCCGCGCGCCTGCTATGATGAAGGCAAACGCGCCGTCGAAACCCTTTTCTACGAATCCGGTCTCCGGCAAGGGATCGACACCCGCATTGCACGGATTTTCAATACCTACGGGCCGCGAATGGACCCCGCAGATGGGCGCGTGGTTTCAAATTTCGTCACGCAGGCCCTGCGTGGTGACGACATCACGATCTATGGGGACGGGTTGCAGACCCGCTCGTTCTGCTATGTCGACGATCTCTTGCGCGGTCTTGTTCTGCTCATGCATTCCGAGCCGCCGATCCACACTCCCGTCAACCTCGGCAACCCCGGCGAGTTCACCATGCGCGAACTGGCAGAGATTGTCATAGAAGAGGTCGGCTCGAAATCCGGGATCACGTTCCAGCCTTTACCGCAGGATGACCCGTTGCAACGGTGCCCTGACATCACTCAGGCCAAGGCGTTGCTGGGCTGGCAGCCGAAGGTGAGCTTGCGACAGGGATTGCGCCGGACAATTCCCTACTTCGCCCGGGAACTTCGCAACCCGTCGCCGGAAATCTTTGTGGCCGAGTAGATCCCCTTGGGGATCTACCTGCCCGCCATACATCCCACTGAGGACTGATTTCCACCGCTTCCGCAAGTTTCAAAGCTTGTCTTTAAAGGACAAGCGGATAACCTGATTCATAACGCAAGACATTTTGCACGCCTTCCCTGACGGTTTGGACCAAGCGATGAAATCGGCGCCTGACACAGTCACATCTGAGACATCGCCCAAACCCCGGCAGGAGTCCGGCAAGACGACCTATACAAAGCCTCTCCTGCAAGGCCGCAAACGCATAAAATATCATATTCTGGCGATAATCTGGGCCTTGGCAGCACTGTGGTTCTGGGCGTGGTGGCTACATCCCGATCACATCCTGCCCGGGGCGCGTTACTGGGTCGTAACCTTTGCCCTCAGTTGGTTGTTCATACTGCAAATCCTGCTGATCGTCGTGTCGCGGCGGGCCGTTGTTCCGGCGCTCGATCCCCCAAACCCGGATGATGTTCGCGTGGCGATGATTGTCACCAAAACCCCGTCCGAACCGTTTTCACTGGTCAGGAAAACGCTTGAGGCAATGCTCGCCCAGACCTATCCGCACGATACATGGCTGGCCGACGAAGACCCGCAGCCAGAAACCATCGCCTGGTGCAAGGCGCATGGCGTCAAAATCTCCACACGCAAGGACCGTCCCGATTACCATCGCCAAAGCTGGCCGCGCCGCACGCGGTGCAAGGAAGGCAACCTTGCCTATTTCTATGATCATTACGGCTATGACCAGTATGATTTCGTGTCACAATTTGATGCCGACCACGTGCCACGCCCCACCTACCTTGAGGAAATCATGCGCGGCTTCGCCGACCCCGAGGTCGGCTATGTCAGCGCGCCAAGCATCTGTGGCGCGAATGCCGACGAAAGCTGGGCCGCACGCACCCGCCTTCATACCGAGGCCGGGTTTCACGGAATATTCCAATGCGGCTATGCCGGAACCCTGACGCCCATGTGCATCGGGTCACACTACGCCGTCAGGACAAAGGCGTTGAAACAGGTTGGCGGCCTCGGGCCGGAACTGGCCGAGGATCACTCCACGACCATGATCATGAGTGCGGGCGGCTGGAAAGGCGTGCATGCCTTCGACGCTATCGCCATGGGGGACGGGCCAGCCACGGTCAGCGACCTGTGCACACAGGAATTCCAGTGGTCACGCAGCCTTGTATCCTTGTTGCTCTTCCATACACCGAGATATTTTCAGGACCTGCCAAGGCGCCTGCGTTACCAGTTCGTGCTGTGCCAGTTGCTTTACCCCATCATCGCCGGGGTGATGGTCGTTTTCTACTTTGTGCCGATCGTCGCGGTACTCTTCGACATACGCTATGCCGATGTGACATATCCCCAGTTCATCTTGCATATAACCGCACCGACCCTGGCCATGATCGCCTTTTCCGTCTCATTGAAACGCGATGGTTTCTATCGCCCAAAGGATGGGCGCGTCTGGAGCTGGGAAAAGGCGTTGTTTCCCGCATTGCAATGGCCCTGGGTTTTATGGGGCTGTCTCATGGCCGTACGAGACCGCGTATTCGGAGGGTTCGTGGATTTCCGGATAACGCCCAAGGGCGAAGCCGTTGACATAAAGCTGCCGCTTCGGGTGGTGTTGCCCTATGTCGGCTTGGCCCTTGGCTGTTTCATTCCGGTGATCATGGTGGATTTCTTGCAGGACGCGGCCGGGTTTTACCTGCTCACCTTCATCAGCGGTTTTGCCTATCTGGTCGTGGTCATCGTGATCGTCGTGCGCCATATCCGCGACCACCAGATCGGTTTTGGCCGGGCGTTACGCACCCTTGCGCCGCAGATGGCGATGATCCCGCTGCTGGTCACCCTTGCAACGGCATCCTTGTATTTACGTGGGATGGATGGGCTTTATGCACTCTCATCGGGCTTGGGAAAGTACCAGTTCGTCAAGGTGCAATACGTCGTTTCGGGCGCCGGGCTCAGGGGGCGCGGCGCACCGGTACATTACCAATTCGTATCGCCCTGGCAGGATGAATAGGCGCAAGACCCCCGGCGCCCAAGCGGGGCGGGTTGGCCCCGAAAGCGCGCTCAAGAATGCCCCAGCCGGGTTAACCTAGATCACGTCACCGCGCGTAGCAGCGCGATTTCTTCCCGAACCCCGAGGGCGAACAGATATACGAGCCATTGCCGTGTTTCGCGATACGCGCGGCAAGACGGCGGCGCTCTGCTGCCGAAAGACGCGAGGAACTGGACTCGCTCAGCCAATCATAGCTCACCTGAATGGCGCGCCCGTTCTGACCCACCTTGCCACCTGCCAATGCAGGGGCCGCCGATAGCGTCACCGCCGAAATCAAGCTCATGGCGATGGCGCGCTTCGTGTATGCTCCGATAGTCTTCATTCGTCTGCCCCTTGTTGAGGATCTGACCAGCAAAACGTCACCCGCCCGCCAAAGCGGTAAAATCAAAGGTCCAATCTTGCGGTAGTCACTGCTGACTTGCCTGTAACGCGAGGTTTCCCTCACAAGCTACAAATACCGTGCAACCTTTGACACGAGCAACTCGCAATTCCCAAAGGACCACATAAGCGTGGTCTTTTTGCGGCATTTGCAGGGTCTGTTCGTGACAAAACCTTTCGAATGACAGACAGGCTTAGGCTGATTTTCTGAATAATTTCTTAAAACTAGCGCCAAAACTCAGGCGGCGCTTTTCCGGCCCTTCGAACGCTAGCGGATTTTCGCCATTTGACACACCACCTCATACAAAAAGGGGCGCTGCAACGGCAGCGCCCCCCAAAAAACTGGCTGTCCGGCGTTATTGGTCCGTCACCCGGTGATCGATACGCCAATCGGGCAGGCCATAGCCATCGGGCCACGGGTAAACCTCGTGTTGGTTGAAATAGACCACGCCCACCAACTCCGGGAACTGCGGATAGGCCTGGCGCACGTCGTTCTCCCATTTTTGAACATAGTCGCTATCACCGACGTATCCCAATTCGGCCACCACAACCGGTTTGCCGAATTCCACGGCACGCTCATAGCGCGGCGTCAGAATATCGACAAAACTCAATTCCTCGCCGAACTTCTCTTGCTCCCACGCCTGCAAGCCGAAGACGGATACCCCGACAAGGTCCACGTAATCGTCGCCGGGATAGAATTCGGCAAGGTTTTCATATCCAAGCGGCGACCACATGTAATTCACGTTCGGGGCTTCTTCCCGGCAAATATCGACGACCCGGCGATACGCCTCGATATACTGTCCGGGCTGCCAGCCTGCCCAGATGAACTGACTGGTGTAGTCATCCATCTCCTGGGCCCAGCGCACGGTGACCGGGCTTTCCATCGTGCCCAGAACCGCACAGATACCGCGCATGTACTGGTCATACTCACCCGACGCCAGATTACGCTTGAGGATATCCGGGCTGTTGCGCTCCGAGCGTGACCATGTCCAAGGCTCGATCGTCGCCAGAATGGCGCGATTTCGATCCTTGGCGTAAACATCGGCATCCACGAGGCTTGGCAGGAAAACGTCTTCCCACGGCAGGAACAAATGTTCGATGGTCACTTCGGGATCAGACTCGAAATCGCCATTCGGGTCATAAACACCGAAGGGCAATTCACCCGGCGGGGCGGCATGGACTGGAGCAAATGAAAAAACTCCGGCACAGGCCAGTGCCAAAACGGACAACCATCGCCCCCCGCAATGGTCTTTCGCCGCAATCAGGAACGTCATTTTCGTCTCCCTTCTTAACGGGGCGCCTTGGAATATGCGCCTCTATATCCGGTAAGTATACTATATCCTTCAAGGATTTGGAACGCTGGGGTCATTGCATGGGTCCCACAAATCCCGGCATTGCATCACGAATCAGGGTATCCAGATCGCTTGACCGTGCCTCGAAACCAAGTAAATCCCGCGCTTTCGCGGCATCAGCCACCAGAACAGGCGGGTCCCCTGCCCGTCTGGGCCGATGGCGCACCGGCAGGCGTGATCCCGTCAATCGCTCAATCGCCGCCACAAGTTCCAGAACCGAATGCCCTTTCCCGGTGCCAAGATTGACGGCAAAGCTGTCTTTCCCGGCGTCAAGATGCGCCAAGGCCTCGACATGGCCGCGCGCCAGGTCCTCGACATGGATGAAATCGCGAATGCAACTGCCGTCCGGCGTCGGGTAATCGGTGCCATAGACATCGAAATGCGCCCGCCGTCCGGCGGCGGCCATCAAGGCCAGCGGGATGACATGGGTTTCCGGGTCGTGTCTTTCGCTCAACTCGCCCTCGGGGTCGGCCCCCGCCGCATTGAAATACCGCAACGCCGCAAAGCGCAGGCCAGGTGCCGTTTGCGCATCGCGCAGCATGTGTTCACAGATAAGCTTTGTCCGGCCATAAGGATTGACCGGATTTTGCGGCGTGTCCTCCGAGATCGGAAGGTGCTCGGGGATGCCGTAGGTGGCACAGCTACTGGACAGGATAAGCGACTCGACACCGGCTGCGCCACAGGCCTTGAGCAACGAGATCATGCCCCCGACATTGTTGTCGTAATACGCGATTGGATGCGCGACGGACTCGCCGACATAGGCAAAGGCGGCGAAATGCATCACGCGCTTGATCCCGTAATCGCGCAGCGTGGCCTCGACCGCCGTCGTATCGCGAATATCGGCCGTTACAAGCGGCCCCCATTTCACCGCATCGGCATGACCGACCGAAAGATTGTCCATCACCACCGGCAGGTTCCCGACCTTCGACAGCTGCTTGCACACATGGCTGCCGATATACCCCGCGCCGCCGGTCACCAAAATGGGTTCACCGCTCATCCTGCCACCTCCGTGGCGCCACGGTCTTGCAGGTCTTGCCGGAAATAAGCAACGGTCCGGGCCAACCCGTCTTGCAGCGGCACCTTGGGTTTCCAGTCCAGCTCTCGCATCGCACAGGCGATGTCGGGCCGACGAATGTGCGGGTCGTCCTGTGGCATGTCCGAGAACACAAGCCGGGATTTCGCGCCGGTCATCTCGATCACCCGCTCGGCGAGGTCCAGTATCGTGTGCTCGTCCGGATTGCCAAGATTCACCGGATGATCCACTTCGGAAGACGCGTGCATAAGCCGGACCAGACCGTCGATCAGATCCTCGTAAAAACAGAAGGATCGCGTCTGCAACCCGTCACCGTAAACGGTAATATCCTCACCCTTCAGGGCCTCGACAATGAAATTTGAAACAACGCGCCCGTCATCGTACCGCATGCGCGGTCCGTAGGTGTTGAATATCCGCGCGATGCGCGTGTCGACACCGCGATGCAGGTGGTATTCGCGGATCAGGGTTTCCGCCGCGCGCTTCCCCTCGTCATAGCAGGAACGCGGCCCATAGACATTGACGTTGCCGAAATAGGTTTCGCTTTGCGGGTTGAACTCGGGGTCGCCGTAAACCTCGGATGTCGAGGCCTGCAAAAGCCGCGCACCGTGCCGGCCGGCCAGTTCCAACATGTTCATGACCCCGATAACACTGGTCTTGAAAGTGTGTACCGGATCGGCCTGATAGCATTTCGGCGAGGCCGGGCAGGCAAGGTTGTAAATCTGGTGTACCGGCTCGTCGATATAGACCGGGTTGATGATATCCTGCTGCCAGAAGGTAAAATTCGGCAGGCTCAGGTAGGCTTGGATGTTCTGAATCCGGCCTGTCATCAAGTTGTCGATGCAAATGACCCGGTGGCCTTCCTTCAGCAACCGATCACATAGCCACGACCCCAGGAATCCACTCCCGCCAGTCACGATCACTGTCTTTCCAAGGCGCGCTATTGTACTTGCTCCATCAAGGCGGTCACCGGAAACTCCAGACTTCTGCGGCGGGATTCGTAAACCGATGCACACCGCACCTGCCCGAATACGCCAAGTATGGAACATTTTCCCTTGTTAATAATGATTTATATCAATCCTCGGCGACGAGGTTAACCTTTATTAACCAAATGCCCGACAGGGCGGGAATTCAGCCCCCTCGCCAATAGCGATTGTGGCGGGCGAAAACCACCCCGGTCGGCCTTGATCAGGACGCCGCCGCAGCCACAAGAACAATCTCCCCGGGCCAGACCTGCCTGACCTGCTCGGCCGTCCGCCACGCCCGCAGGCCCGTTGCACAGCACAACGCGAGGCGCGTCCCGGGGTCGGGCAAATGCCCGGACACTTCGGCGGCAGCCAGGCGGTGCGCCGACGGATGCAAAGGGTCGCCATCTTCGCGCAACTCGATGATCTTGTCCCCTGCCCCAAGCTCCGAGGCCGCGACAAAGGCAAACCGCGCGTCAGGTTCCGGCGCGCCATCGAAACGGAAACTGCTGGACTGAAAGCGCAGGCCGTCGAACTGCACCAACTGCCCTAGTGGCGAGGGCGCAAGCCCCAGCAGAACACTCAACGCCATCTGCGCCTGCATCGCCCCGATCATCCCGACAACCGGCCCCAGAACACCAGCGGTTTCGCAACTCGCCCCGCTGTCCGGGGCCTCGGGGAACAGGGCGCGCAGCGATGGCGCCCCGCCACAAAACCCGCCCGCATAGCCCCCGAGCCCCAGAACCGAGGCACTGATAAGCGGCACACCCTGCGCCATGCAAATATCGCTCAGGGTATAGCTGACGGCATAGCTGTCCGCGCAATCCAGAACCAGATCCGCCGCCGCCACAAGGCCCGGCCCATTGGCCGGGGTCAGGGGGGTCTCAACCGCCTCAACCTTGATTTCCCCGTTGATCGCCCGGCAGCGATCCGCGGCAACCACGGCCTTGGGCGTCCCGCAATCCTCCTCGGCAAACAGGGTTTGCCGGTGCAGGTTCGACAGGGAAACCCTATCGGCATCGACGATCGTCAGATGGCCCACACCGGCCCCGGCCAGCAACGGCAAGGCCGGGGCGGCCAGCCCACCGGCCCCGACAACCAGAACACGCGCCCCGGTGATGCGGGCCTGCCCCTCCGCGCCCACCTCCGGCAGGATCATCTGGCGGGCATAGCGGCTCATCGCGTCACCTCGATCCACGCGCGCACCCGCGCCTCGGGGTCGGTATTCAGGGTAATATCCGTCACGACCGAGACGATATCCGCCCCCGCCTCGAAGACCCCCGGCGCGCGCTCCACCGACATGCCACCAATCCCGACCAGGGGCACAACACCGACCCGGGCCTTCCATTCGGCAACCCTCGGCAGGCCCTGCTGGTGCCATTTCATCTTCTTCAGGATCGTCGGATAGACCGGGCCCAGCGCCACGTAATCGGGCCGCATGTCCAGCACGCGCTCCAACTCCGCCTCGTCGTGGGTCGACACGCCCAGTTTCAGTCCCGCCGCGCGGATCGCCTGCAAATCCGCCTCATCAAGGTCCTCCTGCCCCAGATGCACCCAGTCACAGCCCAGTTCGATGGCCTCCCGCCAATGGTCGTTCACCACCAGAACCGCCCCATGCGCGCGGCACAGGTCCCGCGATGCGGCAATCTCGTCTCGGATGACGTCCTCGGGCTGGTCCTTGATCCGCAACTGCACCAGCTTCACGCCCAGCGGCAGCATCCGGCGCAGCCAATCGGAATGGTCGAAAATGGGGTAAAACCGATCAAGCGTCATGACAAAAAGGCCTTTCCGATCACCGGGGTCGAGGCTTCGGCCATGTCCCGCGCCTCGATGGGGTCGGCCTCATGCGCCAGTTTCCCGGCCTGAATCGCCCCCATCATCGCCCGCGCCATCGCCGCCGGGTCCCCGGCCCGCGCCACGGCGGTATTCAGCAGCACCGCGTCAAAGCCCAGCTCCATCGCCCGTGCGGCATGGCTGGGCAAACCGATCCCCGCATCGACGACCAAGGGAACATCGGGGAACTCCGCCCGCATCGCGCGCAGGGCATATTCATTGGTCAGGCCCCGCCCCGACCCGATCGGCGCGCCCCATGGCATCAACACCTCGCAACCCGCGCCCAACAGGCGCTCGGCCACGATCAGGTCCTCGGTGGTATAGGGGAACACCTCGAACCCCTCGTCGGTCAGGATGCGGGCCGCCTCGACCAGTTGGAACACATCTGGCTGCAAGCTATCGGTGTGGCCGATCAGTTCCAGCTTGATCCACTTGGTCCCAAAGACCTCGCGCGCCATCTGGGCCGTCGTCACCGCCTCCTTGACCGTATGGCACCCGGCGGTGTTGGGCAGGATCAGAACACCAAGGTCCTGAATCACCTGCCAAAAGGCCTGTCCCGCGCCCCCGGCGCCTTCCCGGCGCAAGGAAACCGTGGCGACCCCCGCGCCACTTTCCCTGAACGCCTGTTCAAGGATGGCCGGGCTTGGATACTGCGCCGTGCCCAGCATCAAAGGATTGGGCAATTCGGTCCCATAAAACGTCTTCATGGCTTATCCCCCCTGCATCGGGGCGACGATCTCGACCCGGTCACCCTCGTTCAACCTGTGTTGCTCCCGCAGGCCCGCAGGAACGAACGCCTCGTTCACCGCCGTTGCAACCCGCCCGGAAAAGCCGCATTCCGCCAGCAAACCCGACAGGGTGGCGGCGGTGACCTCGCGGGGGTCTCCGTTAACTACGATCTTCATCGACCATCTCCGAATGTCTGTTGTTCAGGGCCAGATCGGCCACCCCCCGCGCCAGCGCAGGCGCCAGAAGATACCCGTGCCGATACAGCCCGTTGGCATAAATCGTATGTCCCAGCCTGCGAATACGCGGCAGGTTGTCGGGAAACGCCGGGCGCAGATCGACGCCGATTTCCAGAACCTCCGCCTCGCCGAAGGCAGGGTTGAGCGCATAAGCCGCGCTGAGCAGTTCCAGCATGGACCGCGCGGTGATCCGGCTGCTGTCCTCGCTTTCGATCATCGTCGCGCCCAGCATGTAAATCCCGTCGCCGCGCGGCACGATATAAAGCGGGATACGCGGATGCAGCAGGCGCACGGGCCGCGACAGGTTCACATCCGGGCAGCGAATAACCAGCATCTCGCCCTTCACCCCACGCAGATCATGCAGGATGTCGCGGGCATGTAACCCCCTGCAATCAATGGCATTTTTCAGGCGTGGCGGCGCCGGCTTCCTGTGAAACGGCACCCCCTTGGCCTGCAGTCCCTTGTAAAGGTCCTGCAATGCCTTGCGCGGGTCCAGATGCGCCTCCCCCTCGAAAAACAGGCCCCTGGAAAATCCGGGCAGATCGGGTTCAAGCTCGGCCAACTCCGGGCCGACCTCGCGGAACGCCTCCGTGCGCCGGGCAAACCGGCGCATATCCGGGATGTCCCGGCGCGCGGCCACCACGAGCGTTCCGCGATGCGCCACCTCGGTCTTGTCCGCCCACCAGCCAATGGCCTCCTGCCCAAGGCGCAAAACCGGCTCTTCTGCGTTTTCATATTCGCACCACGGGGCCAACATGCCCCCGGCCCACCATGAACAGCCATGCGGACCCGGCGGGCCGGAGGGGTCGTAAACCTGCACCTCTGCCCCGCGCCCGACCAGTTCGGTGGCAACGGCAAGCCCCGCCACCCCGGCGCCGATAACGGTAAAACAGGTCATTCCGCCCCCCAATCACTGCCTGCGATGATCGCCGACACATGAGCCATGTCGATGCTCCGTTTACCAAGGGCACCGAACGCGGAAACTGTCCATCCAGATATAGAAGACCGTTCCCTACGCCGGCATTGCCCGGGTCAGGTTCGATGGGTTGACGCAATCACGCCTCTCAGCCTTGAAAAGGCACCCCAACGGTTACGCAAAGCGGTACCAACTCCCCCCGGCCCTGTCAAACCCGCGCCCCGAATTGCGGCGCAAATCCTGCAAAACTTGTTATAACACGCCACGAGCAGGCCCACGGCACGACGCCCACTTGCCCGAAGCTGGCCTCAAAAGCTCGGCTCGTGCAGGCGCCAATTTTTTCCGTTTTCACAACAAAACCGCTACACTCAAAGGATTGAACCTCATTAACGGGAAATACGCGCCACAAACTCAACCTAAAGAAGAATTTACTGTTAATAATCGCCTTCAGTTTGCCAATTGCCTTAATTTCGCCCAACTATCACGAGAACAACTTCAGCGAGAACAATAATCGAGCCAGGAAAAAACAATGCGCGTTCTTGCGATAGACGACGAACCGACATTTTGCGACCTGCTGCAAACACGGCTTGCACAACTCGGTATCTCAGATGTCGAAACCGCCTACACAGGGCAGGAGGCGCTTGAGAAAGCGTCTGACACCGACAATCCGTTCGATTGCTTCCTTGTCGACATCCGGATGATCCCGATGGATGGCATCGAGATCGTCCGGGGAATCCGCGCGATCCCGCACCACATGAGCACACCGATCATCATGATCTCGTCCCTGACCGACAAGGCCTCGATCGATGCGGCCTTCATGGCCGGTGCCAATGACTACATCACCAAGCCGCTTGATACGGTAGAGCTGAAAATCCGGCTCGAAATGGCGAATTCCATTCTGGAAGAACGTGCCCAGACACGCCTCCTGCACGAGCACCTTCTGGGACAGGAAGCGGCGCTCTACGCCCCCATGAATTTCGAAGACGAAATCATCCTGGAAGATGTCCAAAGTTCGATCAGCATGATGTCGATGGAAAATTTCCTGTTGAAACAGGGAAATATCCGCCTGCGCCAAAGCTGTGCCATCGGCTTTCACATGCTCAACGCCGAAAGCTATTTCCGCATGATGGACCCGACCTATTACGCGGTCCTGATGGGGGAAGTATCGCTGGCGGTCTCAAGAACTCTGGATTTTTGCCCCCATATGTTGGTCTGCCCCGGAAAAGGGGATGTCGTGGCGCTTCTGCTGGATCACCCCAATCCCGATGCCCAGAGCCTCGAACGCAACTTCCAAGAGGAAATGACCAAGCTCCGCTTGCGGTTGGCGAACCTCGACATGACCGTCCCGACCGTCAGGATGGGCGCCCCCACCCATGTCAGCCTGTGGCGTATGCAATGCCCGACGACCCTTATCAGCAAGGCGCGCGACGCGGCAGGTCAGCCGCCCCGACACAACGATGAAATCTTTATGCGAGACAGCGCATGACTCGGACACTCGCCCAAACC
This sequence comes from Roseovarius bejariae, assembly GCF_009669325.1. Classification (NCBI taxonomy): domain Bacteria; kingdom Pseudomonadati; phylum Pseudomonadota; class Alphaproteobacteria; order Rhodobacterales; family Roseobacteraceae; genus Roseovarius; species Roseovarius bejariae. The sequence continues at coordinate 2,687,358 of NZ_SZWE01000001.1, read as the reverse complement.
CCCGACCGGCAATCGCAAAACGGCGCCAATTTCGAACAGGCACTTCTGACCCTTCGAAATAACTTTTGCGATGGGCTGGACGAACGCATCTGCCGCATTGAAACGGCATGGGTCTCGGCCAAAAACGGCAGCATGGATATGGGCGACGCCCTTTCCGTTGTCGAGTTTGAAGCCCACCGGATCAGCGGCGTCGCCGGAAGCCTCGGCCTCAAACGCCTGGGCACGCAGGCACATGAATTGGAAGCGCGGATCATGGCGACATCCAAAAGCGCGTTGCAAGAACATGATCTGGCCGAGCTCGACACCCGGATAAACGGGTTTCTTGACCGCCTTGAGCAGGAACTGAACGAAGAATAGCCACGCTGCACGAACCGCCACTGGCACGCGCACGGCCAATAAGAACACCACGAAAGGGGCCTATAAAAGTGGTTGGAAAACCTGACAGGCTGAACAAAGTCTTCAAACCGCGCGATTTCCCCATCGCGGTCATGATCGCGGTCACGTTGACCATTCTCATGACCACCATAACCGCGAACAAGATCAATGCTTTTCTGCTGAGAGACGCACGCCAGGAAGCCGTGCAAGACGCCAGCCGCGAAGCCGAGATGATTGCGCGCTCCCTGCAACGGGAAATCATAAAATTCGAGGTCATCGCGCACGCGATACGATCCGTCATCGAACGGCACCCGAACCTGAACCAACAGGAATACCAACAACTTGTGAAGCCCTTGGTCGAAACATCGCCCTCGATCATCAATGCCGCCCGCTCCGATGGCTTCATTGTCGACCGGGTTTATCCGTTCGAAAGCAATCAGGCCGCGATCGGGTTGGATTATCGCGACATTCCCGATCAGTTCCCAGCGGTCAATGAGGTCTTGCGCAGCGGAGACACCAAGCTTCTGGGGCCCATTGACCTTGTTCAGGGGGGCACCGCCTTCATCCAGCGCTCCCCCTATTACGCCGAGGAGGATCAAAACAACGGCGGCCCTGCAACAGGCATCATATCCCTGATCATTGATCGCGACAGGCTGATCGCCCAAACCATGCAAAACCACGGCCCCGGTCACATGGATATCGCACTGCGCAAGCTCAACGAAAGGGCGCGCCCCGCCGGGCTGCTCTACGGCGACCCGACTGTTTTCAATCTCCACCCGGTCTTGCGCAATCTTCCAACCGATACAGGCACATGGCAAATCGGCCTGCGGCCCAGCACAGGCTGGCCACAAGAACCCGGCGCATCACTCGCGGTCTGGGTGGCAACCGCTTTGGCGTACGGGCTTTTGGGGTTTCTGCTTTTGGCCCTCTGGACGATGTACCGGTCCAAATCCATTACCGAAAATCAGCTCCGCTCGGCCATCAACTCCATCGAAGACGGGTTCGCGCTTTATGACAAGCATGACCGCCTCGTGTTCGCCAATGACAAATATCGCAGCTATTACACCCTGTCAGGCGACGCGATATATCCCGGTAATACATTCGAAAACATTCTCCGCACCGGTCTTGAGGAAGGCCAGTACGACGAGGCGATCGGACGTGAGGAAGAATGGCTTCAGGAACGGCTTGCGGCCCACCGCAACCCCTGTGAGCCCGTCGAACAAAAGCTGGCAGACGGCCGCTGGCTCCAGATCGCGGAAACCCGTTCACCAGAGGGCAACACCGCCGGCTTCCGCGTCGATGTGACCGAACTGAAACTGGCACGCGAAAAAGCCGAAGCCGCAAACCGGGCCAAGACCGATTTCCTCAACATCATCAGTCACGAGTTGCGCACGCCCCTGACTTCCGTCATCGGGTACGCCCGCTTTCTCGAAAACCTGTCGGTTCTGCCCGCCTTCAAGAAGGTCCAGGACAGCATCGCCAAAGGCCATGAGGCCGACGCACAGAAACGCGCACTGACCGAGCTGCACAACGAGATCGCGAATATGTCCAACCGGATCGCATCATCCAGTGATCACTTGCTGGGCCTGATCAACGACATTCTGGACCGGGCGCAATTCGAGGCCGAAACAATCCACCTCTACACCGCCCAATGCAACCTTCGGGACATTGTGAAAAGCGTGACGAAAACGCTTGAACTCAAGGCCGCTGAAAAAGGCCTCACTCTTGAAAGCGATGTCAGCGACGTTATTCTCCTGGCCGATGCCAAACGCCTTCGGCAGGCCCTGATCAACGTGATCGGCAACGCCATCAAGTTCACTGAAACGGGCGGCGTCTATATCTCCTCCGAACAGGATGAAAACCAAATCCGGCTCACCATCCGGGATACGGGCTGCGGCATCGGGGCCAAGGATCACGAGGACATCTTCGATCAATTCGTGCAGGTCGATACATCCGTGACACGCCGCAATTCGGGCGCGGGGCTCGGGCTGGCCATCACCCGCGAAATCATCAACCTGCACGGCGGTGACATCACCGTTGACAGCGAACTGGGGAATGGCAGCACCTTCACAATCACGCTTCCGGTCAGGCTGTGTAAATTGGGGTATGCCGCATGATGACGCCAGTCTCCGACATGGTTAACCCGCGCCTGCCCAAAGATGACCACGATCAGGCCCTAAGACAACCGTATGGTTGCTTTATAAGTTTTGTAACAAAGCGTTCAGGGTAGGAAAGTAACAATGCATCAAGACGCAAACAGACAAAGCCACTTGCAGATCGCGGCAAGCCCATCCTTGCCCGAAACGGAAGACCTGTCTTTCCTCGAAACCGTGCTCGAAGATTTGCAGGACGAGGTTTACGTTTATGCCTGTGACACGATGCGCTTTCGCTACTTGAACGGGGCGGCGCGCCAGCGCCTCGGCTGGACCATGGAACAGGCGCGTGACAAGTGCATCCATGACACCGTCGCCACCTTCGACACCGACGCCTTTCACCGCAAAACCGCCCCCCTGCTGGACGGTCGGCAGGATATGCTCATCGTCGAACTGACCTTCCCCAGCGGCCCGATCGAAGTTTCGACAAAACTTCTCAAAACGAAGGGCGAGGGCAACTTCTTCCTCTCGGTCGTGCGCGACCTGTCCCGCCGCAAGACCCTCGAAAACGCCAAGCTGCAAACCGTCTCGACAGTCAGTCACGAATTGCGCACCCCACTGACCTCAATCCACGGCGCGCTGCGCCTGTTGCAGGCCGGGGCGGTGGCCAACCTTGATGAAAATGCGCGCTGCATCGTCGATATCGCCTCGCGCAATACCGACCGGCTTTTGTCCATCGTGAACGACATTCTCGACTTCGAGAAGATCAAGGGCAACAAGATGGATTTCTCGATTGCCGAGATGGACATCCTTCAGTGCCTGCACGACACCCTTGAGCTGGTCTCGGGGATCGCCGCCGAAAACGATGTCACGCTTGACGTGGAAACCCATCTGGACAGTGCCACGGTCCTTGGAAATCCCGACCGCGTGGCGCAGGTCATCACCAACTTCGCCTCCAATGCCATCAAGTATTCTCCCAAGGGCGGCACCGTAACATTCGGGGTCACGCCCAAAGACGGCAGCATTCTGTTTTCCGTCTCTGACGAGGGGCCCGGAATCGCGAAAGATCATCAGACCATGCTGTTCAAACCCTTTTCACAGGCCCGCGCCGGGGACGGTAGCAAAAGGCCGGGCACCGGCCTTGGCCTTGCGATCGTGGCGGCAATCCTGCATCGTCTTGAATATCCGGTCGATTGCGCATCCGAAGTGGGCCAAGGCAGCACGTTTTCATTCCGAATCCCCGAACATCGCGTCGTGCAGACCGATGCCCCGCGGACAAAAACCACCGGAGCGGCATGACTGCCGCGCGCATCCTACCCTTTCCAATCGCCCCCAAACAGGAGACAGGCGTGCCACAAGACACTTTGAAAACGATCCTCCATGTCGACGACGATGTCGATATCCGCGTCATTATCCAGATGGCCCTGGAAACCGTGGGGTCCTTCGAGGTGCACCAGTTCGCCACCGGACAAGAGGCCGTGGATGCCGTCGAAACCGTCCAGCCCCAGATGCTTTTGCTTGATATGATGATGCCCGACATGTCGGGCGAAGATGTCTGGCGCAAGATTTCCGAGCAACCCGCCGGAGGCAATCTGCCAACCATTTTCCTCACCGCCAAAGCCGAGGATTCCCTGTCTCAGGAATTGCTGCGCAAAGGTGCCCTGGCCGTCATCACCAAGCCGGTCGATCCCATGACCCTTGCCACCCGCATCGAAGAGATATGGGCCAAAGCCGCAACCGCGTGACGTTACAAGGAGGCTGCCGCGCGGCTGGCCTGATCGTATTGCCCCGAAAGGGCCCGCAGGGTCCGGGCAAACTCGCGCAGTTCCTCGCCTGACACGCCGGTTCCACCCGAGACATCCAAAAGGCACTGTCGCCGCACATCGCGATAGGCCTCACAAAGCGCGGCCCCCTCCTGCGAAGTTCGATAGAACACTTCCTTGCCGCGCTTCTCCGAAACGATCAGCCCGGCCTTGGACAATTTCCGCAAGGCGTAATTCACCGTGTGCGTATCCTCGATATTGAGCAAAAAGCAAATATCCGACAGCCGCTTGTCCCGGTTGCGATGATTCGTGTTGTGCAAGATCAGGATATCCAGCGGGTTCAGATCCGCCTGCCCCGCCGCCGCCATGCAGCGGGTCATCCACCGCGAAAACGCATTGAACGCGATAATCAGGCCAAACTCGAACTCCGACATTTCCCAACCCTCGCCCTCGGCAAGATGCCGGGATGATACAATACGGCGGTTGTCGGATTGGGGTTGAACCATGCTTTCGCCCTCATCGCTGTCAAAACACCTGCGTTTTACAAACTTTTTCACATTTCCCGGCCCATGACAATTGCCCGTTCGCCCAAACCACCGCGCCGATGTCCAAGCGCGCCTTGGGGCTACCGCGCGGACGGGCAGTCGCGACCGCGATCTAAAAATGACAAAACGTTGACAAATTGCAAACGTTAACCCAGTGTTCCCACATCATAACAAACACAGGGAGCCAAAACCGATGTTTATGTCACGACTTCTTGGCGGGGCCGCCGTTGCCATCGCCGCGCTCAGCATTCCGGCCAGTGCCGAAACATGGGATATGCCCACGCCATACCCCGACGCCACCTTCCACACCAAGAACATCCACGAGTTCGCCAAGGACATCGAAGAGGCCACCGGCGGCGATCTGTCGATCAAGGTCCACTCGGCGGGGTCGCTCTTCAAACACCCCGAAATCAGCAAGGCGGTCCGCAGCGGGCAGGTCCCCGCGGGCGAATTCTTCCTGTCGCTTCTGGCCAACGACAACCCGGTCTTCGGTGCCGACTCCCTGCCCTTCCTCGCCACCAGCTATGACGAGGCGATGAAGCTCTGGGACGCGCAGGAAGAGGTCATCACCGGCCTGCTCGACGAACAGGGCCTGATGCCGCTCTACGCCGTGCCGTGGCCGCCGCAGGGGCTCTATACCACCAAGGAAATCGCCTCGGTCGATGACCTCGCGGGCCTGAAATTCCGCACCTACAACGCCACACTGGAACAGTTCGCCAACCTCGCGGGCGCGGCCCCGACACAGGTCGAAGTGCCCGACATCCCGCAGGCCTTCAGCACCGGCCGCGTCGAGGCGATGATCACCTCGCCCTCCACCGGCGTGAACTCCAAGGCATGGGATTTCCTGTCGCATTACACCGACATCCAGGCCTGGATTCCGAAAAACATCGTCGTGGTGAACAAGCGCGCCTTCCGTCGCCTTGACGAGGACACCCAACAGGCCGTCCTCGATGCCGCCGCCAAGGCCGAAACCCGCGGCTGGGAGATGAGCAAGGCGGAATCCGCCGAAATGGTCGAGGTCCTCAAGGAAAACGGCATCACCGTGGTTGACCCCTCCGATGACCTGATGACCGGCCTGCGCGAAATCGGCGCGCAAATGCTGGAAAGCTGGAAAGAAGACGCCGGCGACACCGGCCAGCAGCTTCTCGACGCCTACCAGGGCTAAGCCGACCAAAGCCCGCGGCGCGCGCAAGACGCGCCCGGGCACCCCCTCCACCCACAGGGAGACACCACTCATGCGGCGCGCACTCGACATGCTCTATCGTGCGGCTGGCGGCCTTGCGGCGCTCTTTATCGTGGCGATCGTGGCCCTGGTCTTTGCACAGGTCGGCCTCAATCTCGCGGACAAGATCACCGCCGCCCTCACCGGCACCGGCCTCGGCGTGACGATCCCCTCCTACGCCGATTTCACCGGCTTTTTCCTCGCCGCCTCCAGCTTCCTTGCGCTGGCCTATACCCTGCGCAAGGGCGGCCATATCCGCGTCACGCTCATCACCCAGGGGCTCGGCCAACGCGCCAACCACGTGGCCGAGATCGTGGTCACCACGCTGGCCCTCGGCATGGCCGGTTTCGGGACATGGTACATGGTGCTGCTGGTGCTGGAATCGCATGAATTCGGCGACAAAAGTTCCGGCATGGTCTCGGTCCCTCTGTGGATTCCGCAACTTCCCGTGGCCCTTGGCCTCGCGGTGCTCACCCTCGCCCTCGCCGATGAACTTGTCAGCCTCCTGCGCGGCCACCCGGCCAGCTGGGCGGACAAGGGCGAAACCCTTCTGAACGAGTGAGGCCCGGCCATGTCCATTGCCCTTCTGTCCATCATCCTGCTTGTCCTGCTCTTCGCCTTTCTCGGCGCGGGACTTTGGGTGGCCTTCGCGCTTCTGGGCGTCGGCATGGCCGCCATGGCCCTCTACAGCGGCGCCCCCCTTGGCCTTGTCATGGCCACCACCCTTTGGGGGCATGGCAACTCATGGGCGCTTGCCGCCCTGCCGCTGTTCATCTGGATGGGTGAGATCCTGTTCCGCTCGCGCCTCTCGGACGATATGTTCGCGGGGCTCTCGCCATGGCTCACCCGCCTTCCAGGGCAACTGCTCCACGTCAATGTCTTTGCCTGCGGGATCTTCGCCGCCGTCTCCGGCTCCTCGGCGGCCACCGCCGCCACCATCGGCAAACTCTCGATCCCCGAACTGTCAGAGCGCGGCTACCCCGAGAAAATGATCATCGGCACGCTGGCCGGGTCGGCCACCCTCGGCCTGTTGATCCCGCCCTCGATCATCCTGATCGTCTATGGCGTGGCCACCGAACAATCCATCGCCCGGCTCTTCGTCGCGGGCGTCCTGCCGGGTGTGCTTCTGGTCGGGCTTTTCGTGGGCTACGTGATCCTCTGGGCGCTGCTCAACCGCAAGCGCCTTCCCGATGAAACGCTCCACGTCGGCTTTGCCGAGCGGCTCCGGCAATCCCGCCGCCTGATCCCGGTCGTCCTGCTTATCCTCGGCGTGATCGGCTCGATCTACGCAGGCCTCGCCTCGCCCACCGATGCCGCCGCCGTGGGCGTGGTGCTGGCCCTCCTCCTGTCCTGGAGCAGCGGCTCACTCACCAAGAAAACATTCATCGACGGGTTGATGGGCGCCACGGTCACCTCCTGCATGATCGCCTTCATCCTCGCCGGGGCCTCCTTCCTGACGGTGGCCATGGGCTTTACCGGCATCCCGCGCATCCTTGCCGAATGGATCGGCTCCCTCGGGCTGTCCACCTTCACGCTTCTGGCCGCGCTGACGGTGTTCTTCGTCATCATGGGCTGCTTTCTCGACGGTATCTCGGTCGTGGTCCTGACCGCCTCGGTGATCATGCCCATGGTGCTTGAGGCCGGGATCGACCCGCTCTGGTTCGGGATCTTCCTCGTGATCGTGGTCGAGATGTCGCAAATCACCCCGCCCGTGGGCTTCAACCTCTTCGTGATCCAGTCGCTCACCGGGCGCGACATCCTCTTCGTCGCCAAGGCCGCGCTGCCCTTCTTCCTGCTGATGGTCGCCGCCCTGGTCCTGATCGCGGTATTCCCCGGCATCGTCACCTACCTGCCGGGGCAGATGTAAGGCGGGGGCCGCCGCTCAGGCGCCCCCCCAATCCATCACCACCTTCCCCGACTGCCCCGAGATCATGGCGGCAAAGCCATCCTCGAACTCATCAATCCCGATCCGATGGGTAATCACCCCCGAAACATCCAGCCCCGATTGCACCAGCGCGATCATCTTGTACCACGTCTCGTACATCTCGCGGCCATAGATGCCCTTGATATGCAGCATCTTGAAAATCACCGTGTTCCAATCCACGGGGAATGCCGTCGGCGCGATCCCGAGCAACGCCACCTTCCCGCCGTTGTTCATCCGCGCGATCATCTGCTGCATCGCCGGCGCCGCCCCCGACATCTCAAGCCCCACGTCGAACCCCTCACTCATGCCGATATCCGACATCACCTCGCGCAGGGTCACCGCCGAGGTATCCACCACGTGCTGCACCCCCATCTTGCGCGCCAGCTCCAGCCGATAGGGGGCTATATCGGTGATCACCACCTTGCGCGCCCCGGCCCGCTGCGCCACCAGCGCGCCCATGATGCCGATCGGCCCCGCGCCGGTCACCAGAACATCCTCGCCCACCAGGTCGAAACTCAACGCGGTATGCACCGCATTGCCGAAGGGGTCGAAAATCGCCGCGATCTCGTCGGGGATGTCATCGGGGATCGGCACCACGTTGCTTTCCGGCAAACAGATGTATTCCGCGAAACTCCCCGGCCTCTGCACGCCCACCCCCTTGGTATTGCGGCACAAATGCCCCCGCCCCGCACGGCAATTGCGGCAGGCATTGCACACGATATGCCCCTCGCCGCTCACCCGCTGGCCAAGGTGGTACTTCCCGGCCCCCGGCCCGCAATCCACCACCTCGCCCATGAACTCATGGCCCACCACCATGGGCACCGGCACCGTCTTGGCGCTGAACTCATCCCATTTCCAGATATGCACATCCGTGCCGCATATCGCCGATTTGCGCACCTTGATCAGCACCTCACCGGGGCCAACCTCGGGCACCGGCACATGCTCCATCCAAAGCCCCGGCTCGGGCCGCGCCTTGACCAGCGCCTTCATCCGGTTTTCCATCAGATCACCCCCAGTTCACGGCCCACCGCCTCGAAGGCATCAATCGCCCGATCCAGCATCTCGCGCGTGACCGCCGCGCTCATCTGTGTCCTGATCCGGTCCTGCCCCTTCGGCACCACCGGGAAGCTGAAGGCGGTCACGTAAACCCCCCGCTCGCCCAAGCGCGCCGCCATGTCCTGCGCCAGCTTCGGGTCGCGCAACATCACCGGAATGATCGCATGCTCTCCCGGCAACAACTCGAAACCCAAGGCCCCCATCCGCTCGCGGAAATACGCCGCATTCTCCCAAAGCCGCGCGCGCATCGCCGCACCCTCGCTCTCCAACAAATCGAACACCGTCAGGGATGCCCCGGCAATCACCGGCGCCAGCGTGTTGGAAAACAAATACGGCCGCGAGCGTTGCCTGAGCCAATCCACCACCCGCGCACTGGCCGCGGTATACCCGCCCGAGGCCCCGCCAAGCGCCTTGCCAAGTGTCCCTGTCAGGATATCCACCCGCCCCATGACCCCGCAATGCTCATGGCTCCCCCGGCCGGTCTCGCCCAGAAACCCGGTGGCATGGCAATCATCCACCATGACCATCGCGTCATAGCGTTCGGCCAGATCGCAAATCGCCTCCAGCTTGGCGATATAACCGTCCATGGAAAACACCCCGTCGGTGGCGATCATCCGATGCCGCGCGCCCTGCGCCTCCTGCAAACAGCGCTCAAGGTCCGCCATATCCGAATTGGCATAGCGATACCGCTGCGCTTTGCACAAACGCACCCCGTCAATGATGCTCGCATGATTGAGCGCATCCGAGATGATCGCATCCTCCGGCCCGAGAAGCGTTTCAAACAACCCCGCGTTGGCATCGAACGCCGCCGCATAAAGGATCGCATCCTCCATCCCCAGAAACGCCGCGATCCGCGCCTCCAGCGCCTTGTGTTCCTCTTGGGTGCCGCAAATGAACCGCACGCTGGCCATCCCGAACCCATAGCGGTCCAAGGCCTCATGCGCCGCCGCGATCACCCGCGCATCATCGGCCAAGCCAAGGTAGTTGTTGGCGCACAGGTTCACCACCTCCGCTCCCCCCTCCAACGAAACCTCTCCGGCCTGCATCGAGGTGATCACCCGCTCGCGCCTGTAAAGCCCCTCTTCGCGCAGCCCGTTCAGCCGCGCGCCTAAATCCTGATCGAACCTCTCGGATGCGCGCATGACGCCCCCCTTTCTTCTTTTCACAAGTATCCCGGGGTGGGTTGAAAATCCCATTTTCAACCAAGGGGCAGCGCCCCTGAAAAATCCCGGCTCATCACATGCGGTCCCCCACAGCGTCGCGCGTCCCCGGCCACAGGTCCAGAGCAAAGATCAAAGAATTCACCATCGGGCTATTGCGAAAAAACGGACCGCCGGGCGCGCAGGCGCACCGCGTTTCGTACGACTCGTACGAAACTCTGGTTGGTCCCCCGGATTTTCGTACGAAACCCATGGTTAAAACGTACGACTCGTACGTTAACCATTCAGCATCCGGGCCAGTTTCACCCGGTCGATCTTGGAATGGTGCCGCGCATCCATCGGCATGGCCGATACAAGCTCCAGTTTTTCGATCCCCAAGGTCCGCGCGGCCTCTTTCCACTCTGGCAAATACCGCCGCTCACCCTCGATCAGCAGGACCGGGGAATTTGATTTTTCCATTAATGCACAATGGGTTACACCTTTCCACCCGGCTGCCGCCACTTCCACGACGAAAGGGTGGATCGGCCCATCCGGCCCGTCAACCTCATCGCCCACCCGACCCCAAAGCCACAAGCGCCCTTGCGTGTCCAAGCGCCCGGCATCCCCCGTGCGGTGCCAAACGTCGTCCCCCTCGAAAATCTTGTTCTCACGGGTCTGCGCGGGGTCGAGGTAAGACTTGTTAACGTGATCTCCGGTGACTTCGATCTCACCCTCACAAATCCTTAATCGCACCTCCGGCACCGGGCGGCCCACCAAAAGGCCCGCCCCCCGCGCCATTTCCTCCATGTCCTCTGCGTCGATCTCTTGGCCCTTCAGATGGGCAATCGGCTCCGCCTCGGTGGAGCCATAGACACAGGTCACATCAACCCCAAGATCATCTTGCAGGCGTTTGACAACATTGGGAAAAACAGGACCGCCCCCGGTGAACACATGGCGCAGGCCGGTCTTGCCCGCCCCGGGTAAAAGCCCCGCCAGCGACGGCGGTAAAAGCGCCCGTGTCGCCCCGGTTTCGCGCAACCAATCCCCCAATCGCGCCGGCGTCAGGCGCGCCAATCGGCTCATTTTCCAACAGGGCAGGATCGAGGTTCGCCCCGCCGCAAGGTTAACCAAGGTAAAGACAGGGAATGCCACCAGATCGCGCTCTTCCCCCTCGCTCTCCAAGATCGACGCGACCGCATCATACTGTGCCATAAGGAAAAAATGGCTCCGCGGGATCGCCTTGGGTGCCCCCGTGGTCCCCGAGGTAAACGAGATGAGCGCCACCGCCTCGTTAACCCGTTCCTTAACCTCTGTTACCTCCGCTGGCGCGTGGGGGCGCAAAACCGGCACCCTCCAAAGCCCCGGTATAATCAACTTCAGGAACCTGTATAACCCCTTGGCACAAAAGGCTTTTGGCTTGGTCGTCGCCACCGCATGGCGCAGCCCCTTCAGCCCCATGGCAGGTTCCGGCAAAACCACCGTCGCCCCCAAGGACCACAGGGCGGCAAGGCTGGCATAAAGCTCGACGTTAACCCCCATTGCCATAAGCACCCGGTCGCCGGGTCGCACTCCCTTGGCCCGCCATTCTTCCGCTAACCCTCTGGAAAGGCTTTGTAATTCCTGAAACGTGACCTCCCGGCCGCTGCCATCGACAATCGCCACCCGCTCCGGGTGCCGTGCCACGGCCGCGTCGAAATGATCAAGCAAATCAGTCATTTAGCTCAAGACCCAACAATTCGTAGCGGCGAAAAATCTTGCCACCTTCCTGTTCACTGCGCTCAGCGGATTGGTTGGCATCATGGATCAAACCATGGATTAAATGCTTGTACCCCAATGACTTAGCCGCAGTTTGACAGGCATGCACCAAGGCCCGCCCGGCCCCGCGCACAAGGCTGGCATAGGTTTTCAGGATCACGGTTTCACTCTCCGGCCCATGCGCATAGTCAGGAATAGCAAACAGGAACCCCGCCAATTCCCCCTCGGGCGTTCGGGCGAAAACGATCAGCTCTTTCTTGAGCATCGGCACGATGGGCATATACATCGTAAGGAACTGCTCCACCGTGATCGGCTTATAAAAGGCATTGTTTTCAAAAGCTTGAGAGGACACATGGAACACCTGCCGGAACAAGTTTTCTGGATCGGCCCCATCCCATGCCTCGATCCGAAACCCTTCACTCTCCGGCGGCGACGCGCCGATGTCCTCAAGGGATTGCCGCGCCGAGAAATAGCGCCCAATCACCGAAAACCCCGCCGCATGAAACGCCGCCCGCGCCTCCGGCATCTCCTTGGGCTCCATCAAGAACGCCGGACTCCCGTCGCTTTCACTGACGAAACGGTAACTATGCCATGTATCCCCCGACATTGGCCCGACCATACGGTCGAAGCCTTTTTCCCCTGCCATATCAATGGCTTGTTGCAAAATCTGCTTCCCGTCTGCGCGCGACCGAAAGGCGATGTCTCCAATTGCCACCGTTGGCACGCCATCCCATTCAGGTGCATCCCAATACAATGTCAGGCGCCCGCCATCTGTCTTCAAAACCTCTTTCGTCATCTTGGCACCCCTACATCAGCGACCTGTGTGAATGTCATGTAAATATATGCAATCAATGGAAAAAACAGCGACAAGAGGGTTAACTTCAAAACCCGGTCGCTGGCAAAGGCCCATGGCCAAAACTTGGCCATGAGCGCCGTCAACACCAACGTCGCCCCGGCGAGCCCCCCCCAAGGGCTCTGCCCAGTTCGAGGCGTCCGAATTCACTACGATAACGGCCTCACGCAACCCCAAAAGGCCCAGTGAAATCAGTATGATCCATGGGAGATGCCCACAGAGCGCGATCACCGACAACCCCATCGTCATTCCCATCGCGGTCAATCCGTAAAAGCCAATCGCACTCCATCCCGTGGCATCGCCCAAAGCCAGCCAGCCAAAGCTGATGATCGCCAGAGCCGCCACGACATCCAGATCGCCATGGTCATCCTGCCCCGGCGCCTGAACCTTGGCCCAGGCATGCGACAACAGGACCAAGGCAGGCAGCAGAGCGTTTTGTGGCGCGGTCACGGCCAACACCAAAAACATCGCCACCACGTAAACCCGGCAGGCATGCGCACTTAGCCCCGCGCGCGTTCCGACCAGCCGAAAGCCTACAATCGCGATCAGGAAAAGCACCGCGAAAACAACCAGTTCCACAAGGTTGCTATCGACATGCACCGACAGGAAAACCAACAGGCCAAGCGGCAGGAACAGGTTGTCGAACCCGCGCCAGCTTTGCGCCTCGACCAACGAGGCAAAGCCGGTAACCATCACGGACAGCGCAAGGATGTTCCCCGGCGGCAGGTCGACCAGAAACATCAGGCAGATGATCGACAAAAGCAGCGTCACAAGGGAAAATGCTACCGTGCCCTCAACGCTCTTGTAGCCCTCCTCGACCCGGTAAAGCCGCGTGGCATATCGTGTACCAACAAGCGCGGCGGCGGCATCGGCCAGCGTCAGCACCGCGAGCGGCAACACATAAAGAAGCGCATCACCATTGGCAAAGAAGAAACACAGCCCCACCGAGGCCGCCAACAGGACATCCCCGTAGGACCGGCGCTCAACCCCATGCAGCGCCCCGCCGATCCCATTGGCAAAGCGCGGCAGGCGCAGCAGCAGCATCACGGCCAGCGTCAGTCCGATCAGCATGTAAACAGGCCAGCGCTCCGGGAACAGCCAGGGCAGGGTCAGCGCATACAGCCCGGTGCCCACATGCACCAGTTTCCTCTGCACCTCGGAGCCAAGGCCCATGGCACGTGCTCCCTTGCGGACAAGCGCCATCAGCCCCAGCAACACGGCAACCGAAGCGACCGCCAAACCGATTTGCACCGCCACGCTCACCCGCGCACCTCTTCCACAACGAAATCGGAATAGAAAAACGCCATGTCCTGTGCCTTCAGGCGATCCTCAAGGTCGCTCAAGCTTTCGACCCGGTCGGCATAAACCTTGGGCACCCGGCGCGGCGCCATCATGTTCCAATAAACCAGCCGCGCCCCCGGTGCCGATGCCCCGAGGATCGTACCGTAAACCTGCGCAAACACATCCGGTGACATGTATTCGAAAATATCCGAAAGGTTGAACCCATGCGCCTTTTCCCCCGTTGAAACAAAGGCTTCCAACGATCCGGGCCGAATGTCCAACCGGCCCAGCCTGTCGCGGATCACCTCGAAGTGCTCTTCCCGCCACGCCATCGGCAACGCCGGACCATGGGTGCCTGTCATGATCCAGTGCAGGTATGGGTTTTGCGACGGGTCGGTCCCAACCCCGGCATGGCGCAACCGCCGCGCCACATGCTGTGCCGGGCTGCCCTCCACATGGTCGAAAAACGCCTTGTCACGGCCCATCCGCCCCATGACGAAACGCGAGAAAAAGACCCGCATCAACAGCCGCCAACGCCATGTGTTAAAGCGTTTGTCAAAAAATTCTTCCCGCGCCTCGGGGTCGCGCGGCTCGAATATCGCCGCGATGGTCCGGCGCGAATGAACAAGCGGTAAAAGCCAGCGGCGGAAGATGCGGAAATAGCGTTCGAATTTACCCACACCACCAAGCCCATGCGCCTCGACTTCGGGTGCAAGATCCTCCCAAAAGGCGCGTGTTTCCGCATCCAAACCCTCACAAGCCCGCGCCAGAAGCGCGCCGCGCCGCGCACTTGGCCGCGATCCCATGAGTTCCAGAAACTCCGCGTGCGACAACGCCCGATAGGCCCCGATCCGCACCCGCAAACAGGCGATCTGCGCCGGGGAGAGGTCCACCACCACCACCTTCGCGGGGTCCAGCGTCAGCATGGCCAGTGCATTATCCCCCGCCGAGCAAATCGAAACCAGCGTCTGGCCCGCTTGTTCCCCCAAGCCTTGGGTCAACACATCGGCATCTTCCCAGAGTTGCGCATAGCGGATGTGGTCAAACGCGGCGCGGCTTTCGATCTCACTTCCCGTCATCAACGCGCTCCACTTCGCCCGTGGCCCCGTTGACGGCCAATGTCTCACCGTCCTCGATCCACTGCGTCGCGCCCTTCAGGCCGACAACACATGGAATGCCCAACTCCCGCGCCACGATCGCCGAGTGCGACAAAAGCGAGCCGCGCTCAACCACGATGGCCGAAGCATTGGAAAACACCGCGATCCAGCCGGGGTCGGTATGCCGCGCAACCAGAATATCGCCCGGCTCCAGCGCCTCGGTGCGCGGATCGCGGATCACCCGCGCCCTGGCCCGCACCTGCCCCGCCGAACAGCCCGTGCCGGTTTTGCGACGGCTGTCGTCGCGCGGGCCCTCGTCCTCCTGCCAGTGGGGCAGGATCGCAGGCCCTCGTACCTCGATCCGCTCGGGCGGATCGGGCCGCCCGCTTGATGCCGCGTCCTCGGCCTGCCGCATTGCCACGATGCCCTTCAAATCCGGCGACAGGTTGAACCCCTCGACGGCACCCAGAACCTCCTGCGTGGTCAGGTGAAACACGTCACGCGGCGCGGCCAGGTGCCCGCGTGCTGTCAACTCGCGGCCAATCCCCAGAAACACCCGCCGCGCATGGCCGAAAATCCGTGTGCGTTCGAACCTCAGGTTCTCGCGGTCGCGCACCCGCGCCTTGGTCCAGCCGATGATCCACCGCGCCAGAACGCGCTTCACCGGCTTACCCGCGAAAAGCGCCTGCCAATCCGGCTCCCGCACCGCGTGCTTGGCCCCCTCCGCACGCCCGGCCGAGGCCGCAACCGCCGCCAAAAGGCTACTGGGGTCCTCGCTCAGGGGGATGCTTTCCAGCTTCAACTCCTCGGTGCAGCGATCGCCGAACCGCTCCAGATACGCCTCAACCTCGGCGCGGATCTCCGGCGCATCCTCCAGCGCCGCCATGCCCTTCGCCCGCAATGCCTCGGCCAGCCCGGCCTGCCGCACCATCGCGCCCATCTTGGCGATCCGTTGTGCAGGCTCGGCCGAGACGATATCCCCCTGCCCGATCATCACGTCGTTATGAAGCTGTAGCCCCGCCTCGCCCAGCCATTTTTCCATCACCTTGCGCGAGGCCCCGAAGGCCATCATGCACAGGAAATCATTGACTAGGGGCGCATCCCAACGGTCCAAAAGTGTACTTTCAATCCGCCGGTATTCGCGCGCCAATTCACTGGCATTGGCCGTGGCAATTTCCAGATCGCCCTCCAACGCCGCATTCAACCGCGCATAGAAATCTCGCCGGGTGCGCGGCAACCGAATAGCCTGCCACAAAAGCCCCGCGCCAACACGCCCCAGATTGGCGTATTCCCGCACCCGCGCCAGCCCCGTGGCCGGCGGCGGCCCGATGGCATCGGTCACCTCGCGCGGCATCGGCTCGGACACCCCCATCATGGTTTCCATGTGGTCGCGGTTCAGGGCAAACCCCGGCAACAGCGCCAGTGCGCGATACCAGTTCACAAGGTTGTAATAGACCCGCCCATCGACACGCCCCAGCATGTTGTCGAAGACGGCGGCATTCTCGGCCACAACCGCCATGCGGACCCCTAAAAGCCGCACGAAAGCGCGATAGACCCGGGCATAAACATGCAGGGCAAAGGAGTAGGTCAGCGGGCTGACCATCCCCGGATAACTTTCGACGATGTTGGAATTGTCGAAAATGGTCAGGGTCTTGTCGGGCTGTGCTGCAGGCAAAAGCGCCGTGGTGATGGGCCGCGCTTGCAGGATATGCAGGCCCTCCGCATCCATCGCCCATTCGATATCCTGCGGGTGGCCAAAACCCGCCTCGGTCCGCCGCGCCAGATCGGCCACCGCGCGGGCCTCCTCCGCGTTCAGGGCTTGCGGTGCATCGGGGGCGGTCACCACCTGCCCCGCACCATCCAAGGCCCAATTCTCGCCATCCGCCTCGCCCGAAACCAAGCGCTCCCCGAGCCCTTGGATGGCCGAGATCACGACACGCCCGCGCTGCCCGCTCACCGGATCCGCCGAAAAGGCGACACCCGAGGCGCGGGCGTCCACCATCCGTTGCACGATCACCGCCGGGGCCTCCGCCCCGTCGCCCGTGGTCTTGGCGCGGTAGGTCTCCACCGTGTCACAAAACCCCGATTGCCAGACCTTTTTGGCTGCCGCCAAAATCTCACCCGCTTCGACATTCAACACCGTATCGAACTGCCCGGCATGGCTATGCTCGGCCCCATCCTCGGCGCGCCCCGAACTGCGCACCGCATAAGGCCCCGCGCCCAAATCTGCCAAGGCGCGCGTGACTTCGGCCTTCAGGCCCTTCCCCATCACAGGCCCAGTTTTCCCGTGGTCAAAGGCATCGGCCAAGATCACGAAAAACGCGGGCGGGGCAAACCCTTCGCGCGCCAGTCGCGACAGCGCCGCCGCCTTGCCACCCACCACTTCCGCGTCCTTCGCCTGATCCGAAGTCAAAACAAATCTCATTCAAACCACCCGATGACAAAGGGCAGGAACCCCGCCGTTGCATAACAGAAAAACACCCAAAGCCCGGCCACGGTATCCATCCGCGCCTGCGCCTTGGCCGTGGGGGTCGCGCGATACCGCCAAGCCGACCAAAGGCAGGCCAAAAGCGCCACAGCCGCCAAACCCACCGTGACCCATCCAACGCCAGTGGCAAACCCCGTGCCCACCAACAACGCGGCCGACAGTACAACACAGCCCATCCAGATCAGCGCCGCCCGCCCCGGCCCCCAAAGGCCCGAATAGGTCTCGACCCCCACAATCTCGTTCTCCGGCGCCCACAGCTTCCGACCGATCTCCAGCACACAGCCATTCACGAACGAGAGCGCCAGAAACAGCCAAAGCTGCGGCGCGGCCCCGCCGCCGGGCACCCACTCCAACCCTGTCAACAGCAGGTCGATCAGCGGCATGATCATCATGTGGCTCAGAAGGTATAAAACCGCCCGCGCCTTGAGCCACTCCGGCGCGCCGAACTCCAGTGTCATCGCCGCCAGCCACAGCCAGACCAGCGCCAACAGCCACAAGGCGGGCGGATGCCACAGCCACACCGCCCCCGCCGCCAAGGGCAACGTCGCCGCCCCAAGCCACAAGACCGTGCTCTGCGCGATCAGTCCGCGCGGAATGGGCCGTTCGGGGCGATAAAGCCGGTCATCCTCGGCGTCCTTCCACTCGTCACAAACCCGCATCTGGAAAAACAGCGCCATGGCCACCACGAACCCGGCCACGAAGGCGGGCCAGCCGGGCAAATCCCGCCCTGCCAGTTGCGACGAAACACAGATGCTCGCCGCCGAAAACACCGCCAGCAAGGGCGCGGTCTTCTTCAAGGGAAAGCGTTGGGCCTGATAGGTCCAAAGGGCTGCTGCGAAACTCATCTGTGCCGCGCCAGATTTTCATGCGCGCGGGTGAAATCGCCCGCCGAAATCGCCGCAACAATGGAAATCTCGCCGCACAGGCAGGTGGCCGCCGCGATCTCGGCCAGGGCCGCACCATGGCCCGCACCCTTCAATCCAAGGATATTCAGCGCCGCCGACTGGCTGGGCAATCCGGTGCCGCCGCCGACCGATCCCACAAGGATATTCGGCATGGTCACCGAAACATATAAATCCTCGCCCCGTGGCTCCATCCGCGTGACCCCCATGGCGCTTTCGGCGACACAGGCCGCATCCTGCCCGGTGGCGATGTAAAGCGCGGCCAAGCCGTTGGCATAATGCGCCTGCGCCCCCAATTGCCCCGACAGAAGCGAGCCCAAATTCGCCACCCGCCCATAGGCCAGCATGTCTTCGACCGTGGTGCCAAGCACCTGCTCCACCACCTCGCGGGGCAAGATGACCGAGGCACTTACCTTCCGGCCCCTCCCCGTGACCATGCCAAGCGCCGAGGCTTTCTTGTCGCCCGAGAAATTCCCCTCGATATACCACGCCTCGATCGGTACGGGGCAGGCTTCGGCAATGCGTTGGCACAGGGCATCCGTGGCAATCGTCACCATGTTCTGCCCCGCTGCATCCCCGGTGGTATAGCGGCAGATCAAGAAGGCGATGTTGTTGTCGATGAACGGCTCCAGCGACACCAGTTTGCCATGCCGCGTCGTGGCCTCTGCCGCCGCCTGCAAATCCTCGACATTGCGCACCACCCATTCCACGAACTGCCCGGCGCTCAGCAGGTCTTTCATCACGAAGGCAGGCGTGCGAATGACGCCCTCGTACAAAACGGCGGTGCTGATTCCGCCCGCCTTCGTGGCCGCCGCCGCCCCCCGCGCATATGAGGCCACCAAAGCCGCCTCGCTGGTGGCCAGCGGCACGTGATAATCGCCGTTGGCATTCATCCCCGTCAGGCGCAGCGGCCCGATGATCCCCACCGGCAGTTTCACCGTGCCGATGAAATTCTCGATATTGGCGCTGTATTGCTCCGCCTGCGCCATCGTCACCGGATCGGCCAGTTCTGCCTGATCCGCAGCGCAGGCCGTGGGCCTCAACCGCGCCCAGTATTTTTCAACCGTCGCCTGACTGATCTTGCGCATGGGCCGCAGCAGGCTGAAGGCATCGTCGTTGGGGGCCATCTTCTGCGGGGTCTTTTCCGCATCATAGCGCGCCATCACCCGGCGCAGCATCTCCGTCACATGAAAGGGAATCACCACTGAAAAGCTCCGCAAAATTGTCTGATGGACATATCAAGCCGAAGAATAAGGCCAATCAATGCTTAGCAAGCCTTCGGCTGCTTTGAAACATCCGGCAACCCCTACCCTGACAACTGCCGCAATTAAATTCAGCCCACGGGGTAGACACATTCAGCTTTCACTATATATCATTCTGCGATACTGCGGGGTGCGCGACCCCATGTTAGCCGGTACAGCTACAAAAGGCGTACCGCACCACAGGACAGGAACAGGAAACGCAAGACATGATCACCGACTTCACCCCCCTACAATCCCTGATCGGCGGTACGCTGATCGGCTTGGCCAGTGTCCTTCTGATGCTGACACTGGGCCGCGTCATGGGAGCCACCGGCATTCTGGCCGGCTTCATGCAGCCCACCTCGCCGCGCGATTGGACATGGCGCGCCGCCATTCTGGCCGGCATGGTCACAGCCCCCGCGCTGATGCTGGTCACCTCTGGCCAAATGCCCAACATCGAGGTCCCCGTGAGCACCCCGATGCTGATCGTCGGCGGCATCCTCGTGGGGATTGGCGTCACCTTCGGGTCGGGCTGCACCAGTGGCCATGGCGTCTGCGGCAATGCGCGGCTCTCGCCGCGCTCCATCGCCGCCACACTCACCTTCATGCTTTTTACGGGCATCACGGTTTACGTGCTGCGCCACGTGATCGGAGGGTAACCCAATGCTGCGTATCATCATCACCTACCTCATCGGGCTTCTCTTTGGTCTCGGCATCATGATCTCGGGCATGGCCAACCCCGCCAAGGTGCTCAATTTCTTCGACGTGGCAGGTTCCTGGGATCCCTCGCTCATCTTTGTCATGGGCGGTGCCCTTGTTGTCACCTTCATTGGCTACCGCCTGATCTTTGGTAAAGGCCCGAAGAAACCCGTCATGGACGATACCTTCCACGTCCCGCAAAACCGCACCATCGATGCCCGTCTTCTCGGCGGCTCGGCCGTCTTCGGCGTGGGCTGGGGCATCGCGGGCTTCTGCCCCGGCGCGGCCCTGCCCGCCTTGGGCGCCTTCAAACCCGAGGTCCTGATCTTCACCGCATCCCTGATCGCAGGCATTATGCTTGCCAAGGCCCTGCAAAACCTTGCCGCGCGCCACAGCGCGCACGGCACATCCTGACAAACCGACAAAGGAGTCCACCCCATGACAGAGTACCCCGTCAACATGGAGATCAAGCCCAAGGTTCAGGCCTTCTTTGATGAGGCCACGAACACGATCTCCTACATCGTCAAAGATCCCTCTTCGGACAGCTGCGCCATCGTGGATTCAGTCATGGACATCGATTATGCCGCGGGCCGCATCACTTATGACCACGCCGACGAACTGATCGCGCAGGTCGAAAAACAGGGGCTCAAGCTGGAGTGGATCATCGAAACCCACGTCCACGCCGACCACCTTTCCGCCGCGCCCTATATTCAGGACAAACTGGGCGGGAAAATCGGCATCGGCTCCAATATCCTCGTGGTGCAGGATACCTTCGGCAAGATCTTCAATGAAGGCACCGAGTTTCAACGCGATGGATCGCAGTTCGACGCCCTGTTCGAAGATGGCGATACCTACATGATCGGCAACATGCAGGCCTTCGCCATCTATACCCCCGGCCACACCCCCGCCTGCATGACCCACGTCATGGGCGATGCGGCCTTCGTGGGCGATACGCTGTTCATGCCCGATGGCGGCTCGGCCCGGGCCGATTTCCCCGGCGGCGACGCGGGCACACTGTACGACAGCATCCAGAAGGTGCTGGCCCTGCCCGACGCCATGCGCCTTTTCATGTGCCACGATTACGGCCCCAACGGGCGTGACATCGCGTGGGAAACCACCGTGGCCGAAGAGAAAGAGCACAACATCCACGTCGGCGGCGGCAAGACCCGCGAGGAATTCATCAAGTTCCGCACCGAACGCGATGCCACGCTGGCCATGCCACGCCTGATCATCCCGTCGCTGCAAGTGAACATGCGGGCAGGCGACGTGCCCTCGGATGATGACGGCAACCCGATGCTCAAGGTGCCGGTCAACAAGCTCTGATTCCGCCCGTTTTCAAGCATGACAGGTGCAGGTCCCGCCCTGCGCCCGTCTTCCCTTTTCCCGAAAGGTCCCGCCCATGCCCCGCACGCTCGCCCGCTACCTGCCCATCCTGACATGGGCTCGCAGCTACACCCGCGAGACCTTCTCGCAGGACATGGTTGCGGCCGTGATCGTGACGATCATGCTGATCCCGCAATCGCTGGCCTATGCGCTTCTGGCCGGGTTGCCACCCGAGGCGGGGCTTTACGCCTCGATCCTGCCGATCGTGCTCTACGCGCTATTCGGCACCTCCACCGTTCTGGCCGTGGGGCCGGTGGCCGTGGTCTCGCTGATGACCGCCGCCGCCATTGGCGAGGTCGCGGCCCAAGGCACCGCAGGTTATGCCACGGCGGCCCTGACTCTCGCGGGGCTGTCGGGGGCCATCCTTCTGGGCCTCGGCCTGTTGCGCTTGGGGTTTCTCGCGAACTTCCTGTCGCATCCGGTGATCGCCGGGTTCATCAACGCCAGCGGCATCCTCATCGCGCTCAGCCAGATGGGCCATATCCTCGGCATAAAGACCTCGGGCCATACCCTGACCCACCTGCTCCATAGCCTCTGGAGCGGCTTGGGCACCTTCAACTTGATCACCCTGCTGATCGGCGGCTCGGCTGCGGCATTCCTTTTCTGGGTCCGAAAGGGCCTCAAACCGCTTCTGCTCAACCTCGGCCTCGGCCCCCGCCTCGCGGATGTGCTGACCAAGGCAGGCCCCGTCGCCGCCGTTGTCGTCACCACGGCACTTGCAGGGGTCTTGCGGCTTGACACTCAGGGCGTGGCAATCGTCGGCACCGTGCCGCAATCCCTGCCGCCCTTCACCCTGCCCGACACCTCGCTTGACCTGATCAAGGCGCTGATCCTGCCTGCCGTGCTGATCTCGATCATCGGCTTCGTGGAATCGATCTCGGTCGCGCAAACGCTCGCCGCCAAGAGACGCCAACGCATTGACCCCAATCAGGAACTCATCGGCTTGGGTGCCGCCAACCTCGGGGCGGCGATCTCGGGCGGATATCCCGTCACCGGCGGTTTCTCGCGCTCGGTCGTCAACTTCGACGCGGGCGCCGCCACCCCCGCGGCCGGGGCCTTCACCGCCGTGGGGCTGGCCATCGCGGCCCTCGCCCTCACCCCGCTCATCTACTTCCTGCCCAAGGCCACGCTGGCCGCCACCATCATCGTCGCCGTGCTCAGCCTCGTGGACCTGTCGATCCTGAAACGCGCGTGGGCCTATTCCGGCGCGGATTTCGCGGCGATCCTGACGACCATCCTCCTGACCCTCGGGTTCGGCGTGGAAATCGGCGTTTCGGCGGGGGTGATCCTGTCCATCGCCCTGCACCTCAACAAAACCTCGAAGCCCCACGTGGCCGAGGTGGGCCTTGTCCCGGGAACCGAACATTTCCGCAACATCAAGCGCCACAGCGTCACCACCTGCCCAAGCGTCGTCACCCTGCGGGTGGATGAAAGCCTCTACTTCGCCAACGCCCGGTTCCTCGAAGATTACATCGCCGACCGCATCACCGAGGATTGCGCCGTCAAACACGTCATCCTGCAATTTACCGCGGTGAACGAGGTGGACATGTCTGCGCTTGAAAGCCTTGAAGCCATCAATACCCGCCTCAAGGCCATGGGCGTCAAACTGCACCTGTCCGAGGTCAAAGGCCCGGTCATGGACCGCCTGCAACGTAGCCATTTCCTGCAAGAGATGGGTGGCACCGTCTACCTGTCGCAATATGAGGCATGGCAGGCCCTGCGCGACACCTAAACCACCGGCGCAGGCAGACCTTCGATCATAACATTCACGCAGGCGGGTTTGCCACTCGCCACGGCCCGCTCCAGGGCGGGCCGCAAATCCGCCGCATGTGTCACGAACTCGCCATGCGCTCCCATGGCCTCGGCGGCCAAGTCATACCGCGCCGCCGTCAACCCACAGCCCGAAAGCCGCTCCTCGCCATAATCGCGCAACTGGATCTGATGCTCGGCGTTCCATCGCTGGTCATTGCCGATCACCATGACGAACGGCAGACCGTGCCGCGCGGCGGTCTCGAACTCCGCGAAATGAAACCCGATGGATCCATCCCCCGACAGCGCGAAAACAGTCGCCCCGGGCCGCGCCACATGCGCCGCCATGGCATAGGGCAACCCAGCCCCGATCGCGCCCGACACGCCGTTGATCACCCGCGCCGTGCCACGGGTCAGGGCCTGTGCCCATTGCCCGAACTCCCCGCCGTCGCAAATGACAACGCTTTCGTCACAGCCCGCCACGCACTCCTGCACCGCCGCGCATAACGTGGCCGAGGTCAGGCCATCGCCCGTCCCGTCAGGCCGGATTGACACCAATCGCGCCGCCTCGGCCTGCCAGTCATCCCGCACTTGCGCCACAGGCCCGTCGCACAAGGCCCGCGCCATGCCCAGTGCCGGGGTCACGACCCCGGCCCGGTGCCGCACGCCAAGGTTTCCCGCCGCCATCGCATGATCGGCTTCATCGGCACTCACCGTGATCCATCCGGCCTCCCCGGCCCCGAAGCCAAGGGTGAAATCCACCCGCTTGCCAAGGCACAACACCAGATCGGCCCGCGCCACCACCTCGCCAATCCGCCCCATGGCCGGATCGCGCAGGCCCCTCGGGCTTTCCATGGCGAAAACCGGCGCGTTCAACGCCGCGGACAATTCATCGCACAGCCCGGGGTGCCGCGTTGGCGTCAGGGATGGCCCCAACAACACCAAGGGCCGCTCGGCCTCCGCCACAAGGGTTCTGACCGCCTCAACATCCTCCGGCGCAGATCTGTCTTCGGTGAGTTCGACCACAGGCACGGCCCCATCAGCCGCGCCCTTGACCACATCGAACGGCAACGCAAGGTGCACCGGCCCCGGTTGCCCCGCCCTGGCACACGCCATGGCCCGCGCCACATCGGCCCCAAGGCCATCCGGCGCCTCGGCCCGGAACGACCATTTCGTGACCGCCTGCGTGATTGCCACCTGATCCATTTCCTGAAAGGCCCCGGTGCCGTCCTGCCCTCGCGGGCTATCCCCCGACAGCAACAACAGGGCCGTGTCCGACGCCCGCGCCGAGGCCACCGCCCCGACACTATTGGCCAGACCGCCCCCGGCGGTGACAAGCGCCACGCCGACCTGCCCGGTCAGTTGCGCATAGGCTTCGGCCATGAACACCGTCGCCCCCTCGTGCCGGGTGTGGATCAACTCGATCCCGGCCTCCAGACAGGCATCGAAAATCGGCATGATCTGGTTCCCCGACAGGGCAAAGATACGCGTCACCCCCGCCGAGGCCAACGTTTGCACAAGACTGTCCGCACCACGCATCGCCTTACCCCGCATCCTTGGCGGCACGACGCCCTTCGCGCGTCGCGTTCACACCCATGCGGATGATCGCAAAAATGGTGATTGCCGTTACAGACCAGAAGAACCACGTGATCGGCCCCCGGAACAGTATCTTCCAATCGCTGCCCGACATCAGCATCGCCTGCCGGAAATTATCCTCCAACAGCGGCCCGAGGATGAAAGCGATCAGGAACGGCGCGGCCGGAATGCGCCAACGCATCATCGCATAGCCGACCCAGCCCATGGCGAACATCACGCCGACGTCGAAGATATTGTTGTTCACCGCGAAGACACCATAGATGCACAGCACCAGAACCCCCGGGATCAACAGCCGCTTGGGAATGTCGGCGACGTATTTGAACCCCTTGATCGCCACCGAGCCGATGAAAAACAGGCAAACCGAACTGACGATCAACCCGATGAACAGCCCGTAAATCAGATCGACGTTGAGGATGAACATCATCGGCCCCGGCTGAAGCCCGTGGATCATGAAGGCCCCGATGATGATCGCGGTGATCACGTCCCCCGGCACACCAAGCGCCAGAAGCGGGATAAGCGTCGCTCCCGCAACCCCGTTGTTACCGGCTTCCGAGGCGGCCACGCCCTCGACCTCGCCCTTGCCGAAATTCGCCTTGTCCTTGGATTTGCGCCGCGCCTCGGAATAACTCAGGAAGGCCGAGGGCGCCGCCCCGATCCCGGGGATCGAG
The DNA here is from genome assembly GCF_009669325.1 of Roseovarius bejariae. Taxonomy (NCBI): domain Bacteria; kingdom Pseudomonadati; phylum Pseudomonadota; class Alphaproteobacteria; order Rhodobacterales; family Roseobacteraceae; genus Roseovarius; species Roseovarius bejariae. The sequence continues at coordinate 2,661,529 of NZ_SZWE01000001.1, read as the reverse complement.
CCAAGGAAAACGCCGATCAGACTGCCGCGCACAATCGAGCGGAAACTCTTCTTGTAATCGGCGAAACTGACCCAGTTGTTGCCAAGCGACCGCGCCTTCCCCAGATGCGCCGTCGGGTGCCAGACCATCGCCAGAACCTCGGGAATGGCGAACAACCCGATCAGCACGGCGATGAAGTTCAAACCGCCCATCATGTTCGGATCACCAAAGGTAAAGCGGTTCGTGCCATAGACCAGATCAAGCCCCACCGTGGCCAGCAAAAGCCCCAGAATGGCCGACAGCGCCCCACGCAACAGGCTTTCGCCCGACACGCCCGCGATAATCGTCAGCGAGAACAGGATCAGGGTGAAAAACTCGGGCGGCCCGAAACTCAGCGCGAAAGAGGCCAGCCACCCGGCAAAGACAATCAACGCGAGGTTTGAAATCAGGTCCGCCGTGCAGGACGCCCAAAGCGCCATGCCCAACGCGCGCCCCGCCTCGCCCTTCTCGGCCATGGGATAGCCATCAAGGATCGTGGCCGAGGAGGCAGGCGTGCCCGGTGTCTTGATCAGGATCGCCGGGATCGACCCACCGAAAATCCCGCCCTTGTAGACCCCGAGCAACAAAAGAATGCCGGTGATCGGCTGCATCGCGAAGGTGAACGGCAGGGTCAGGGCCACGGCCATGGTGGCCGACATCCCCGGAATCGCCCCGCCGATGACACCGATGGCCACCCCCCCGGCCAGCGCCAGAAAGGATTCAAAGTTGGCGACCAGGGAAAGCCCCGCCATCAGGCTATCGACAAAACTCATGGCAGCCTCACAAAATGACCCTGCGGGATCGCCACACCCGCGACATGCGCGAAAAAGGCATAAAGCGCCAATGGGATGACAACGGCACAGACGACCGCCAGTTTCGGATGGCGTGTTTTGACCAGAAAGGCAGTCAGCGCAAAGCACAGCATCGACGTCCAGACCATGCCAAGCCGCGGCAGCAGGTACATCGTCATCACCATGATCAAGGCCATGCCCAACAGGCGGCCCAAGGCCCCCGGACCTTCTTCGGGGTCGGTCGGGCGGTCATGGGCGATAACCGGCATCCGCAAACCGGATGCAATCAGGCCCAAACCGGCCACCCCGGTACACCCGGCCAGCACATAGGGCCAGAACAGCGGTGACAGGATGATGTTCTTGATGTTGCTGGGTGCCGCGACCCATTGCGGTATCGCTAGGAAAATCAGCAGGCCCGAGGCAACACAGGCCCCGACTCCAAGCTGCAAATGCAGACGACGTTCGCTCACCAACCCCTCCCTTGTCGGTTATACGCCGGGCCATGACAGGCCCGGCGCTTCGTCATGTCAAGATTGTGGTCGCGGGATCACCCTTCGATCCGCATCCCCAACTCGTCCACCAAGGCGCGGAAGGTCTCGTATTGCGTCTGGATAAACTCATTGGCCTCCACCGGGTCCATCAGGCGAATGACCGAGCCGCGCGCCGTCATCTTCTCAAGGAAGCCTTCGTCGGCGGTGGCCTCTGCCATCCACTCGCCCCACTTGGCCGCCACGTCATCGGGCAGGCCATCGGGCCCGGCAATCCCGGTCCAGCCGACAAGCTGATGCAGCGCGGGCTTGTCCAGATCCGCCGCCGTCGGCGCATCGAACCCCGGCACCGGATCGGCCGTGGTCACGAGGATCGGGTTCAACTGATCGTTGGCCACGAAACTCGCCAAGGCCGAGGAGTTGGTGCAGATGAAGGTTGCCGTTCCGTTCAGAACTGCGGTCGCCGCGGCCCCACCGCCCTTGAGCGGAATATGCGTGGCCGCTTCGAGCGGGTTCTCGATCCCGAACTCGCGCAAGACCATGGCCCCCGCCAGATGCAGCAGCGACCCGACCCCGGAAGAGCTATAGGTGACGCCGCCTTCTTTCACCTTGGCGATCAGGTCATCCATGCTCTCGATCCCCGACGAAGGGTTCACCGCACAGGCCACCGGGTTGATCTCGTAAACGGTCACGAACCGGAAATCATCCAGCGTATAAGGCAGGGTCGCCTTCATCGCCGGGCTCACCGAATGCGAGCCGACCCGTGCGAACAGCATGGTATAGCCGTCGGGCTGCGCGTTCTGCACCGTCACCGATCCCGTGGCCCCGCCCGCGCCGGTCACATTGGCCATGACCAAAGGCTTGCCCACGGCATTGCCCAAGGGCTCGGCAATCGTACGCGCGGAAATATCCGTCGCCCCGCCCGCACCATATGGAATCACCATGTTGATCGGGCGCTCGGGATATTCTGCAAAAGCCGCCGTTGCCGTCAGCCCGGCAGCCATGGCTCCGGCCGCTAGGATTGATTTGAATGTCATGTCGTCCTCCCAGTTTTCTCATCTGTTGGTCCGGGCCAAAGTCTTACGCTTTTCTTGTGCCCTTGACTTCGTATATCGTTAAGGTGAACTTAATAGAAGTAATAATCACTTACCAAAACAGTTAGCACAGCTAACACAAGGAGTCAGCACTTGTCGATCCGTATGCTGCGCACCCTGATCGCCGTGGACGAACACAAAACCTTCAGCGCCGCCGCCGAAGCGGTGCACGTGACCCATGCCGCCGTCAGCCAACAAATGCGCGCCCTCGAAGACGAATGGCAAATCACCCTGTTCGACCGGGCCAAACGCACCCCCGCACTCACCCCCATGGGGCGCGCCATCGTCGCCAAGGCCCGCGAAGTGGTGCGGGCTTATGACAACATCGTGCCCTCGGTCATCAGCGCGGATGCCCTTCAAGGGGATATCTCCCTCGGTGCGGTGCCCACCACCCTGACAGGGCTGGTTCCCGTGGCAATGTCCCGGCTCAAACACGCCTTCCCAGAATTGCACGTACAGGTCCATCCGGGCCTGACCACGCCACTCATGTCACAGATCGAACGCGGCACACTCGATGTTGCCCTCGTCTCGCGCCCGCCGGTCATCCCACCCGCATTCGATTATCGTCACATTGCCGACGAACCCCTGCAATTGCTGGCCGCCAAAGGCACCACCTGTGACGACCCGCTCGAATTGCTGGCTTCCCGCCCCTTCATCCGATTCAACCGCGATGCCGTGGTCGGGCAAATGATCGAAGGCTGGCTTCAGGGCAAAGGCATCCGGGTGCAGGAAAGCATGGAACTCGACGGGTTAGAGGCGATCTCAAGCATGGTTTACGCAAACCTCGGCGTCTCCATCGTCCCGTCAAGCTGCGTCCCTCCGCACAATCCGATCCCGATCGAACGCATTCCCCTCGGCTCGGATGCCCCTGTCCGCCAACTCGGCCTCGTCTACCGCCGAGACAGCCTCCGCCTGCGCGTTCTGGAAGAGATCGAAACGGTCCTGCTCGATAGTGCGGGCACCGACATGCCGGGGCCCGAAAGACACCAAACCGGGGGGGCGTAATGTCAACCGAAACGATCCTCATGGTCACCCTCGGCGCCGCCGCGGGGGGCTTCATCAACGGGCTGGCAGGCTTCGGCACGGCCCTTTTCGCCCTTGGTTTCTTTCTCAACGTCATGACCCCGCCACAGGCGGTGGCCATCGTCGTGGTGCTTTCGGTCACCAGCGGGCTGCAAGGCCTCTGGATCGTCCGGCACGCCATATGGGATCAACCCCGGCGCATGATCCGGTTCATGGGGCCGGGGGTGGTCGGCATTCCGCTCGGCATCGCAGCGCTCGCCGTGATCGACGCGGCCAGCCTGAAACTGGTCATTGCGTCCTTCCTGCTGATTTATGGCGGGTTCTTCACCCTGCGCCGGGCCCTGCCCAAGTTTGACCGCCCCACCCCGATGATCGACATGATCGTCGGCTTTGCCGGGGGCGTGCTTGGCGGCGCAGCCTCGCTTTCGGGCGCATTGCCCACCATGTGGTGTTCCATGCGGCCATGGCCCAAGGCCGAAACCCGCGCCGTGCTGCAACCCTTCAACGTGGTGATCCTCGGCCTGACCGCGCTGATGCTCTGGTGGCAGGGGGTCTATACGCGCGATGTGCTCTGGAACCTCGCCATCGCCATTCCCGGCGCACTCATCTCGGCACAGATCGGCATCAGCGTCTTCCGCCGCCTCTCCGACGATCTTTTCCGCCGCCTTCTCATTTCCATGTGCCTGCTGTCGGGCATCATCCTTATGATACGGGCCTTCACCTCATGATCGAGCATATCCAAATCCGCGTCTTCCGCGCGCCCACCCCGCGCCCCGTCGCCACCTCTTTCGGCATCATGCGCGACCGCCCTGCCGTCTTCGTTCGCCTCACCGCCAACGATGGCGCCTTCGGCTGGGGCGAGGTTTTCGCCAACTGGCCCGCCGCCGGGGCCGAACACCGCGCCAACCTCCTGATTCAGGACATCGCGCCACTGGTCCTTGGCCAGCCCTCGGACGACCCGGCCGGGCTTTGGCATCGCCTCACCCGGCAAACCCACATCCGCGCCCTGCAATGCGGCGAATGGGGGCCCTTCGCCCAGGTGCTGGCCGGTCTCGATACCGCCTGCCACGACCTTGCCGCGCGCCGCGCGGGGCTACCATTGACCCAGTCGTTGAATCCCGACGCGGCAAAATCCGTCCCGGTCTACGCCAGCGGCATCAAGATCACCGAGGCCGAGGTCGAGGTCGACAAAGCCCGAACCCAAGGGATTACCGCCTTCAAACTCAAGATCGGGTTCGACATGGAAACCGACCTTGCCGCTCTCAAAACGGTCAAAGCCGATCTGAAAGACAACGAACGCCTGTTCACCGACGCCAACCAAGCATGGGACGCCGCCACCGCCCGGCATTTCATGGAAGCGGCCCAAGACCTTGGCCTCGGCTGGCTGGAAGAGCCCATCGCCGCAGATGCGCCCAAAACCGATTGGGCCAGCCTCGCCGTGCTCAAAGCCCCGCCCCTCGCAGGCGGCGAGAACATCACCGGGACCGACGGCTTCGAGACCGCCATCGCCAACGGTCACCTCAGCTACATCCAGCCCGATGTCGCCAAATGGGGCGGGGTCACCGGCTGCTTCGATGCGGCCCAGAAGATCACCCAGGCAGGCCGCACCTACTGCCCGCATTTCCTCGGCGGCGGCGTGGGCCTTCTGGCCTCTGCCCACCTGCTCGCCGCCGCAGGTGGTGACGGCCTCTTGGAACTCGACATCAACGCCAACCCCCTGCGCGATAATCTGCTCCCCGAGGGCACTCTGCATCGGGGCACGTTCCACCTCCCGGACGCTCCCGGCCTCGGCGTCGAAACCCTGCCCGATAGCCTTTCCAAGTTCGAAACGCTGACCTTGGAGGCCAAAGCCTGATCCGGCCCCCAGCCGATTTCTTCGAAAGAAATCGGACCGAAATCTTTTCAAGATTTCGCACTCACCGCACCGCTGACCGCCAAGGCGACAGCAAGGCCTGATGAACGCCCGACAAACTGTACGAAACTCACGTACGTTTCGTACAAAACTCACCGCACGCCCTGTTAATTCCGGGGGGTGCGGGAAAAAATACCGATGCGATACCGACGTAACACCGACGCGATGCCGACAAGGGGTTTTCTTGTTAACTCAAGGTCTTAGCCCCGATTCGCGGCTCGGGTTAATCGCCGACGAAAACCTCGACCTCATGCAGCGTATTGTTTGCAAACCCCGACAGGTTCCACTCCGCCTCCAAGGGCTGCACGTTTCCGTTGGTGTCTGTCGCCCGACAGGCCAGCCTGTAATGCCCCGGTTCGGCCTCCCACTCGAACGACCACCCCGACCAGGCATAGCGCCCCAAGGGCGCCTCGACCTCGGCCTCGTGCCATGTATCGCCTATCCGCACCTCGACCCGCTCAACCGGCACACCGGCCCCCGACCACGCCCGGCCTTGCAAGGTCACCTTGCCCGGCGACAGCCAGCGTTTGCGGGTAATCCAGTCCGGCACGCCCGGCGGCACCATCAGGGATTTGACCTTGATCTCGGTGACAGGCTCCCCCGGTTCATCCGCGGCTTGGCGAAAGCGATAGGTCTCAACCTGCTGGAATCCTTGATATCTTTCGGTCATGGCGGTGATGCGGCTTAGCCACTTCACACTCGCCATCCCGTACCACCCCGGCACGATCAGGCGCAGCGGCGCGCCATGTTGCGGCAGCAAAGGCTGACCATTCATCTCATAGACCAGCAGTACCTCAAGATCGGCCAATTGCTCGGGCGTCAGGCTCCGGCCAAAGGCATGACCAACCCCCTTGTCATAGCCGAAATCCGCCCCCTCGAAGGCAAAATCCACAACCCCGGCCTGCGGTTTGGCCCTTTCGATCAAGGGGGCAAGCGGTGTGCCCGTCCATTCGGCTGTGCCGACCGCCTCATAGGACCAAGGCATTGAAAACGGGCGTGGTTTCATGCCCGTCCGCCCATTGCCCGCGCATTCCATGGTCACCGGCATGGTCACCTTCGGCGCCGCCTTGACCTCCTCCAAGCTCATTTCGAAAGGGGCCTCGAAGGCCCCGTCAAACACCACCCGATGCGCCCCTTCCTCCAACAGGGGCACATCGAAATGGGTCAGCAGGTAATGCGCCCCGACCGGCGTCACATCCAGCGAAAGCATCTCAAGAAAGGCCCCCGAGTTACGGTTCGCCAAGCCCACCTCGGCCTCGGAAAAGACCCCCGGTGTCGTCTCCTCACGCCCCGGCGCGCCGGTAAAGGGGTTGTCGGTCATCCGATCACCTCGTCGCTTCGGTCGTCAGTTTCGCCATACCGCCGCAACACGGCAGGCTTCGTACCCTCATAAACATGCTCCAGGTTCTTGGAAATCTTCTCATTTTCCCGTTCGAACAGGCAATTGCCTTCCATGTCCGAGGCCACGATGAACGGCCCCATCTTGTTGCAACGGATCACCCACATCGCCTGCGCAAGGCCCAGTTCCTCGTTCCAATGCACGGCTTCCACGTTCTCGACCCCGCGCCCCAACAGCGCGCCGGTGCCATAGCCCACGGTCGACAGGTACACCGCGCCATTGGGCACGAAGTATTCCTTGTAATCCTTGGAACTCATCCCACCCTTGCCGATGATCAGTTTCGCGCCGGTCTTGGCGATCCATTCGGGCAACCACTTGGCAAAGCGGAACGAGGCCGTCGCCGTCACCGCGCCCATGTCGAAACTGCCGTCCTCGCGGATCACGGCGGCGGGCGAGCAATGGAAATTCGCCGCGCTTTCCGATGGCAACTCCATGGGAATATTGGCTTTTTCCTCCAATGCACGCATGTAAACGCCTTCCCGCGCGGTATACATCAGCCCATCCAGGTAGACGATATCGCCCAAGCGCAGGGCGGCGATATCCTCATCCGTCGGTGTCGTGCTCAGTCGGACCTCACGTGGTTTCATAACTGGTCCTCCTTTTCGGTTTCCGTGTGAACAATGCCAGCCCCTGACAGCCGGTCAATCTCTGCATCCTCAAGGCCCAGCATGGCCAGAACATCGCGCGTATCGCGCCCGAAACGGGGCGCAGGCGCAAGACTGTCAGGCCCCCAGGGCGCGCGAAAACTCAATCCCGGTACGCGAAAAGCGCGGCCCAGTTCCGGCACATCCAAATCGTGCCATGACAACAGCGCCGAAAGCGGCTCATCCGACAACAATTCATCAAGCCCCAGAACCGGCCCCGCCGGCACCTCTGCTCTTGCAAGGGCCGCATCCCAATGCGCCGTGTCTTTCGTGGCGAACACCGTATCCAGTGCCGCGCGCACAGCCTCCGGCTCTGCCTCCTCGGCCAGATCCTCGCGCCCGATCGCGGCGCACAAACGCACCGATTGCGCGGGCGTGTTCGCGGTCACCACGATCTGCCCATCCGAGGTATCGAACCGCCCGGAAAAGGGCGAATCCGAAAAGGCCCGGTTCCCCTCAAGCCCACGCATCGCACCCGTCGCCTGCCAGTTGATCGCATAAGGGCCCATCAGGTTCACCACGGCATCCAACATCGACACATGCAAACGCTGTGCCTGCCCCGGGTCTTTGCCTCGCTGGATGACTGCCCCCAAAATGGCGGCGACAAGTGCCTGACCGGCGATGTAATCGACAATGGGAAAGCCCACTCGCATCGGCCCGCTTTCGGGTGTGCCGGTCATCGCCATCAGCCCGCTAAGGCCTTGTAAAATATGGTCATACGCCGGACGGTCCGACATTGGCCCATCAGGGCCGAAGCCCGAGATGCTGGCATAAATCACATCAGGGCGAACCGCACGTATCGCATCATACCCCAACCCCAGACGGTCAATCACGCCGGGGCGGAAATTCTCAACGAAGACATCCGCCTGCGTCGCCATGCGCAGAACAAGATTGCGGCCCTCATCGCTTTTCAGGTCGATCACCGTGGAACGCTTGCCCGCGTTCTGGCTCAGGAACGAGGCCCCCAGCCCCGCGTCCTGCATCGCGGCATCGCCCCCGTGGCGGCGCACGAAATCCACCGATCCGGGCCGTTCCACACGGATCACCTCGGCCCCCATCAGGGCCAGTTGCCCGGTGGCATATGGCCCGGCCAGAACATGCGTCAGGTCAAGGATACGCAAGCCGTCCAGAGGGGCGCCGGTGCTCATGACCTGCTCACTCCGCCGCCTGCGATGCTGCCGGGTCCCACTCCACCGTTTCACGCCGCTGGTAGGGGGTGAACCAATCGGGGTCGGTGCGGTATTCGACGCGGCCATCGGGATATATCCGCGCCACAGCGCGCCGCGAACTCAGGCAGAAGGCATGCACGCTCATCTGCATCCCGCCCGTGTGACAATAGCCCACCTCGATATTGCAATCGATGACCATGTTCTTGCCGACAAAGCCCATAGCCCCCATGCCGATGGAATTGCCCAGTTCCTTGAGTTCATCCTCAAGCTCGGCAATCTTGGGGTCGGAATTGCGGCTGCCCACCGTGCGCAGGACCGAGGCCCGCTTGCCCAGAACCATGCAGGTATCTTTCGACCCGCCAAGGCCGATGCCGATGATCGCGGGCTGACACGCAAGGCCGCGCTTGCCGAAGGCCACCAGCGTATCAAGGTAAAACCGCTTGATCCCCTCGATCCCGTCCGAAGGGAACAGCATCCGGTAATCCGTCCCGAACAGCCCGCCCTTGTGCACCGTGATCAAGTCGATCCAGTCGCCCTCGGGTTCGAACCCGTACTCGATCTCGGGCGCGCCGATACCGACGTTGTTGTTGTGATCCGTCCGCCATAGCGGATGCACCCGGTTGGGCCGCAGCGGCACGCCATTTGTTGCACTGGCCGTGGCCCGCCGCAGCGCGGTTTCAAGCGCGCACATGCCGCCCTCGACCTGCGCCTCGTTGCCCATCTTGACGAACCATCTTGGCACACCGGTGTCGCCACACATGGCGCGGCGGTCCTCCTTGGCGGCCTCGTAGTTTTCAAGCATGGCCTGCAAGACGAATGACGACAGGTCGCCATCCTCGCTTTTTGCCGCTGCTTGAAGCCCGTCCAGGTAATCCTGCGGAATTTCGATGGCCGCCTTGTCCATCAGGGTTTCGGCGGTGCTTTGGATCGTGTCGATTGCAATCATTGCGCTGCCACCAATGTATCTGGTTCCCCCTCAGGCAGGATCGTCTCGCCCGGGCGAACAATGGAAAAATCAACCGCTTCGCGGCCGACCTCAAGCGCGCCGTCAACTTGCCGCGCCACGGTGAAATACGAGGTTTCCAAATCCCCCTCTTCGGGGAAATCCTCGCGGTAATGCGCCCCGCGCGAGTTTTCCCGCGCCAGTGCCGCCCCCGCGATTACCTCGGAAATATCGCACAAAGAGGCCATGTTCAGCCAATCGTGCCATGTCAGGTTGAAGGCCCGGTCCTCGCCCGAGACACCGACCTCCATCAGGTCGTCGCGGATCGACGCGACCTGTTTCTGCCCCCGCACGATCTTGTCGGCGATGCGCATGACACCCACGTCGTCCCACATGACCTCCTGCAAACGGTCGCGCAGCGGCTGGATCAGGTCCGGTGTCTTGCTGAAAGGCTGCATCGCGCGGGCCACCTCGGCCTCCAGAACCTCGGGGTCCGGCTCTCGCAACGCTCCCATGGTGCGTATATCGGCACCCATGGTATCGCCCGCAATCCCGCCATAAACGGTGGAATTGGCCACCCCGTTGCCGCCCAAACGGTTCGAGCCATGCGCGCCGCCCGCATCCTCACCGGCCACGTACAGGCCCTCCATCGCGGTACGTGTCTCCACATCCACCACGACACCGCCCATGAAGTAATGCGCCGTCGGCACCACCTCCACCTTGCCCCCGGCAAGGTCGAATCCGCAATCAGCGCAGCGTTTCACCATACCCTTGAACTTCTCGGCCACGTACTCCGGCCCAAGATGGCTCATCGAGATATAGACGCCACCGTTCTCGGTCGTGTTGCTCTTGCGCATTTCCTCGTAGATACCACGGCTCACCACGTCGCGGGTGGCGCGTTCGCCTTTCTGGTCATAATCGAACATGAACCGATGATCGGCTCCGTTGAGCAACTGCCCCCCGGCCCCGCGCAACCCCTCCTCCAGAACGGTGCCCGTCATCCGCGTGTGATCGCCCGCCAATAGACCCGTGGGATGGAACTGCACCATCTCCATATCACGCAGGGGCAACCCCGCGCGCAGGGCCATGGCAAGGCCGTCCATCGTCTTGTCGCCCGAAGGCGTGTGATACTTGTACATGGTCGGGCCGCCGCCCGTGCCCATCAGCACCGTCTTGGCCCGCACCAACCGGAAGCGCCCGGTACGCATGTCGATCATCAAGACCCCGGCAAGCGCGCTGCCGTCCCGCGTGGGAATCAACCCGATCGCCCGATGCTCCTGCAATTTCTCGACGGGGCGCGAAAGAACCTGTTCCATCAAGCGGCTGATGATCTCGATCCCCGTCAGGTCGCCCTTGTGCACCGTGCGGTCAGCGGTCTGCCCGGCAAAGGCCTTCTGATGCAACGTGCCGTCACCGTTGCGGTCAAAGAAACAGCCCACCTCGTTTTCCAACTCGTGGATACGCGTCACCGCCTCCTTGCACAGATGCCACGCCATGTCCTGATTGGGAAGCCACTTGCCGCCCTTGATCGTGTCCATGAAATGCCGCTCAACCGTGTCACCGCCGCCAAGCGCCACGTTATAGCCGCCCTGCACCATCCGGGTGCAGCCGCATTTCCCGATCAAGCCCTTCACCGCGATGGTGATCTTCGTCCCCTCGGGCGCCGATTGCTGGGCATGCAGCGCGGCAAACAGCCCCGCCCCCCCGGTGCCGAGGATCAGGATATCGGTATCGTGTGTGTCGATCTGTGTGGTCATATCATATCGCATTCAGGAAAAACGTGCCGGAAACCAGCACCGCCACCCCGACCGCACCCGCGGCAAGGGACTTCTGGGTATCGCTCCATGGCAGCCACTCCAGCGCCAGAAGGCGCAGACCGCCGAACAGATGCACCGCCAGCAGGAACACAAGGCCAAACTCGGCCAGCTTCACCATGGGTTGCTCGGTCAGTTGCAGGAAACTGTCCAACTGGTCCGGTGCCGTCACCGCCTTGGCCAGAACCCAGAAATGCGCCGGCAGGAATAGCGCCAAAGCCAAACCGGACACCCGATGCAGCACGAAAGCCAGCCATAGGGGGTGCGCGCGCGCCGGGGCCTTCATGCGAAGGTCACGGCCCAGACAGACCGCCCTCCCAGCACCAAAAGGCCCAATGCCACGGCCCATGTGAACGCCTGCAAAGCCCCTCCCCTGAGGCCCAGCCATTCATGCACGATCACCCGCAGGCCAATCGCCGCGTGAATGGACACCGCCAGCACGAACAACCCGTAAAAGGCAAACCACGCCAGTGACCCCTGCGTGCGGCCCAATATCTCGCCCACGCTCAGGCCACCCTGAATGGCATAGATCATCACCGCGATATGCCCCAACACCAAGGGGCCCATGATCAGCGCACTCAGGCGCTGCGCCATGTATAACCGTAAATCAAGCATCCTTGCGCCTCCGGAATACCCGCTTGGTCGTCTCGCGCTTCAGCCCAGCAATCGCCGCCAAAGGATTCAACTCGTTCGGGCAATACTGTGTGCAACTGCCCATGGAATGGCAGTTGTGGCAGCCTCCCTGCCCGGAAACTGCATCCAGAACCGCCTCCGGGTCCGCCTCGCGCTCATCATTGTATAGGGTCCATGCCCGTTGCAGGGCCGCCGGGCCAAGGTAATCCGGGTTGCCCGCCACCGTGTCACAAGCCGCATAACAGACCGCGCAATTGATGCATTCGATGCCGGCATTGGCCTGCTGGCGCGCGGCGCTGTCCACGTCCACCGGGCGCATCGGATCATGCCGGGTTGCACTGGGATGATGGACCGCCTCCGCCTTGACCCATTTGTCGAAAAACGGGTCCATGTCGGCGGCCAGATCCTTGATCACCGGCAGGTTTCGCAACGGCTCCACCGTCAAGACGCCATCTTCGGCCACCTTGCCCACATGGGTTCGGCAGGTCCAACGCGGCACGCCATTCACCATCATCGCGCAACTGCCGCACATCCCCACCCGGCAGGCATAGCGATAGGTCAGCGTCGGATCGGCATATTGCTGAATCCAGCTCACCACATCCAGAACCGTCTGACTTTCCTGCCGCGGCACCTCGAAGGTCTCGAACTGCCCTACTGGCCCGGCGCCACGCCAGACTTTTACCGTCATACTGCCGTTATCCGCAGACACGTCACCCCTCCCGAGATTTGGATCAACATCCTCTCGGAAGTTATAATCTTGAAATTAGCTAACGAAAAACAATAACTTCTTAAAGTTATCGTAAGCTAAATCTTCAATCACGGACAGCGCCGCACTAGGTACGTGCCATCCCCACGCGCATAGGCACAGCGGTTACGGTGCCTGTTTTGCGCCACCAGCACCCCCGCCGCCGCACCGGCCAGTCCAGTAATGATTTTCCAATCGCTATCAGCGCCAAGTGCATCAGCTGTCACCACGCCAAGCGCAGCCCCGGTCAACCCGCCTACAACCATGCTCTCCTCGCGGGTCATATCCTCGCATGCTGTAAGACCGAAAACCGCTGCCACGGCCAGCCCCAAGAATGTCTGTCTCATCCTTCTGTCCTCTTCGTTGACGCCTGAACAGACACAAGCCTACCCGTGACCACGAGGGACGGTGTTGATGGCCGTCAACGCACCGACACGACAGTACAATCGGCGTGGTCCAGCACCTTCTGAGCCACCGAACCCAGAACCGCTCGCTTCAGCCGCCCAAGCCCGCGATGACCAACTACGATCATCTCCGCCCCGACATCCTTGGCAACATGCAAGATCCCCTCCGCTGGATCATCCACAACGGACCGGGTGGAAACACTTTTCACCCCCAGTTCCTTGGCGCGCTCCGCCGCGCGCTCCATCAACTCGTCACCGATCATCGTCACCAAGCGCATCGATTCGTCCCCGGGCCGGGTATCACGAAACAGTCCGATCATCGTGTCCGGAACATCCGGAAAATCCACCGGCGCACGCGCTTTTGCGCCTTCGACCAGGTGCTCCACCTCGGCCATACGCGCCAATTCTTCGGGTGGACGCCCGAAGTGCATGGCATGTGCCACTGTCAACGGCACTTCGAATTTCGCCGCGATCTCGCTGGCCAATTCCACCGCCCGCATCGCCGTGTCCGACCCATCGGTTGCCACAAGAATATGCGTTTTCATGGAGATCCCCCTTTGATCATGATGACCAAAGGCTAGAGTTACAGGCCGCTACCGGCCTTGATCACCGTCAATGTCTCACTCGCTCAGGCCCGGCTCATCCAGCAAATGCCGACCGGCCCGATCCTCCACCTCGATCACCCACAGATCGGGATCGAACGACCGCTGCTTTGCCACGGCTTCATCCACCGCACGCTCCTCCCCCTCGGACAGCACGACCCACTGTCGCGCCCCGCTCATCAGGTCAAAGGACCGCTGGAAGGCCGTCGCCCGCCCGTCCAAGGTGTTCAGCTTGACCAGAACCGCCCCCGCCGTATCATCGCCATGCGCCACGACGAAGGCCGGGATGTCCTGCAACCGTAGCCTCGCCAAATAGGCCTGCACCCAGAATTCCGCCGTCAGGCGTGTCACGCGTTGCCGTCCTTGAATTCAAGCCCCATCTCGGAATAACGCTCGGATTCCTCAAGCCACCCGGGCCGCACCTTGACCTGCAAAAACAGGTGCACCTTGCGGCCAAGGAATTCCTCAAGCTCCTCGCGCGCGGCCTTGCTGACGGCCTTGATGGTCTCGCCCTTCTTGCCAAGAATGATCCCCTTGTGCCCGTCGCGCGCCACGTAAATCATCTGGTCGATCCGGGCCGAGCCATCCTTGCGCTCCTCCCAGTTCTCGGTTTCCACCGTCAACTGATAGGGCAACTCCTGATGCAAACGCAGGGTCAGTTTCTCGCGCGTGATCTCGGCGGCGATCATCCGCATCGGCAAATCGGCGATCTGATCCTCGGGGTACAGCCACGGCCCCTCCGGCACCTCGCCCGCCAGCCATCTGCGCAAATCCTCCACCCCGTGCCCCTTCTCGGCAGAGACCATAAAGGTCTTCGCGAAAGGATACCGGGCATTCATTTCTTCGGTCAGACCCAACAAAACCTCCGATTTCACCCGGTCGATCTTGTTGATGGCAAGCGCCACGGTGCGCCCGGTCGCCACCTCGTCCAACCCCTCAAGGATACGCTCGACCCCTTCGGTGATCCCGCGGTGCGCCTCGATCATCAAAACGATCACATCTGCATCCGCCGCGCCGCCCCAAGCCGCGGCCACCATGGCCCGGTCCAGCCGGCGGCGCGGCCGGAACAGGCCCGGCGTATCGACGAATACCAACTGGCTCTCGCCTTCGATCGCCACCCCGCGAATGCGCGCCCGCGTGGTCTGCACCTTGTGTGTCACGATCGAAACCTTCGCCCCAACCATCCGGTTAAGAAGCGTCGACTTTCCCGCATTGGGCTCCCCGATCAGGGCGATAAATCCGGCACGTTGGCTCATGTCACGTCAATTCCTTATGAACGGCGCAGCCCTAGCCTATTTCCTCAGGCCACGCCACAACCCGCTTCATCTTTCGATAAATACTCTGGGGTGTTTGGGCCGTCTAGCAATCGCTCCGGGGGAGCGATTGAGGCCCAAACGGGGCAAAGCCCCTCATCCAAATCAAACCTGCGCCCGAAGGGCACATTTTGAATGCTCCCTACCCCTCGACGCGCGCCAGCAAAGCCTTGGCCGCCGCCTGCTCGGCCTGCCGCTTGGACCCCGCCGTGGCACTCTCGGCCTCGCCGCTCGACAACCGCGCCTTGATGGTGAACTGCGGCGCATGATCGGGGCCGCTGCGGGCGGTCTCCAGATACTCCGGCGGCTGCAAGCCGCGCGCCTGCGCCCATTCCTGAAGCGCCGATTTCGCGTCGCGCGCATCTTCCTTGACGCTTGTGATCCGCCCCCCCCACAGCCGCAAAACAAGCGCCTTGGCCGCGTCGAATCCCGCATCGCGGTAAACGGCAGCAATCACCGCCTCCATGGCATCGCCCAGAAGCGCCATCTTGCGCCGCCCACCAGACAACATCTCGGAGCGTCCCAGCTTGAGCACCGCCCCGATATCGATCTCGCGCGCCACCTCGGCACAGGTTTCCTTGCGCACCAAGGCGTTGAAACGCGGCGCCAACTGACCCTCGCTGGCGCCTCGGTCATGCTCCAGAAGGGCTTCGGCCATGACCAGCCCCAACACCCGGTCACCGAGGAATTCAAGCCGCTGGTTGTCGTCGCGCGTCGGCGAGGACATCGAGGAATGCGTCACCGCCCGAACCAGCAAGGCCGGATCGCTAAACTCGTGTCCCAACCGGGTCTGGAACGCCTTCAACTCCCCCGACAGCTTCATCGCGGGCCTCAGTCAAGCTTCTCGAAAAAGCGGTCGCCGCGCCATGTCCAGAAAAACAGCATCGACCGTCCCGCAGATGAGAAGATTACCCGCCCGGCGCGCCCGATCAGGTTTTCATAAGGAACAAACCCAACCCCACCCACGGCCTGCGGAAACCGCGAGTCGGTGGAATTGTCACGGTTGTCCCCCATGAAAAAGTAATGTCCTTCCGGCACGGTATAAACGCCCGTATCATCAGACCTCTGGCGCCCGATATTCAAAATCTGATGCGCCTGACCATTGGGGAATGTCTCGATCTGGCGCGATTTTTCGCAGGTCGCCCCTTCGCCCACCACGCCGTTTTCACAGCGCGGGCGAAGCCGCATCGGGCCCTGTGCCGCGAACTCCTCTTCGAAGGTGCCTGCATCCTCCAGCTTGACCGCCTCGCCATTGATATGAAGCACTCCGTCCTTCATCTGTATCCGGTCCCCCGGCAAGCCGATCAGGCGCTTGATGAAATCGGTGCCATTCACCGGATGACGGAAGACGATGATATCGCCACGCTCGGGCTCGCCACCCAGAATGCGGGTGTTGTCACCGTCCAGGAATCCGCAAATATCCTTGGCGTCGATATCCAGTCCCACCGCAGGGATACGGATCGACGGACAGGAGGCATAGGAATAGCCATAGGCCATCTTGTTGACGAACAGGAAATCGCCAATCAACAGCGTATCTTTCATCGACCCCGAGGGAATCCAGAACGGCTGAAAGAAAATCGTGCGAAAAATGCCGGCAATCACCAATGCCCAGAAAACGGTTTTCACCGTTTCCCAAATGCCGCTGCCTGTCTTGCCGTCGCTCGCCATCCCGCCCTCCGGTATAAGGTGTTGTCCGCTTCATGAGGTGCCCGCAACAGGGAGTCAAGGCAAGCCCCGCGCCCGCCATGTTAACCATGCATGACAGGCGCGCGAAAACCGACGCAATACCGATAGGATACCGACGCTTTGCAGCATGGAGTTATGCCGCGTTAACAGAGACTTAGGATTGATTCGCGAAAACCGGCCGCGCTTCGATCACCACGAAGGCCTGCGCCCACGGGTGATCGTCTGTCAGGGTCACATGAATCACCGCCTCATACCCTTCGGGCGTCATCTCGGTCAGCCGGTCGGCGGCCCAGCCCGTGACCGCCATGGTGGGCTGCCCGGTGTCGATATTGCTGACGGCCATATCCTTCCACGCGATCCCCATCCGAAGCCCCGTGCCCAGCGCCTTGGAACAGGCCTCCTTCGCGGCCCAGCGCTTGGCATAGGTGCCCGCCACATCGGCCCGGCGCTCGGCCTTTCGCTGTTCAACCTCTGTGAAGACGCGATTGCGAAAACGGTCGCCAAAACGGTCCAGAGTATTCTGGATGCGCTCGATATTGGCCAGGTCGGTCCCGATACCAAGGATCATTCGGTGTCATCCTTGTCCTTCATGAGGCTGAGTTGGTTGCCCGCGCCAAGCCCCGCGAAAAATCGGTTACAAAGCAGATACCCCCCCGCATAAAGCCCCAGCAAGATCATGAATTGCTTGGAAAAAACCCGTGCTATGGCCAGTTTTTCGAACTCGGGGAAATACCCCTGCCCGGCAAAAGACAACCCGATATTCAAGGCCACGGCCACCCCCGTCGCCCCCCAAACAAAGCCCCAGATTTCACGACTTTCCGGTTTGCGCCCATTGTGGCGAACGAACTGCTGCCCTTCGATCAATGCAGCGATCATCGCCGGCACCATCAGTTGCGCCGAAGACCCCACCACACCGGCAACCCGGCCCTGCAAGGCCTGCACCGCAAGGCTTGCCCCGATGGCCACGGCCAGGAACACCAAGGCATACCGCCACAGGGTCATGCCCGCGCCTCATCCATCAGGCGGCGCATCTCGGCAATCGCAGGCCCGAGGCCTCGGAAGATCGACTCTCCCATCAGGAAATGCCCGATGTTGAGTTCCATCACCTCGGGCATGGCGGCAATCGGCGTAACCGTTTCATAGGTCAGCCCGTGACCGGCATGCACCTCAAGGCCAAGGGAACTTGCCAGCGCCGCACCCGCGCGCAGCCCCTCCAACTCCTTGTCGCGCTTGTCGAAATCGCCTTCGTAGTGAAAATCGCAATAGGCCCCGGTATGCAGTTCCACCACCGCCGCCCCGATCCGGGCCGCGGCCTCGATCTGCCGTGCCTCGTGTCCGATGAACAGCGACACCCGGCACCCGGCCTCGCGCAGGGGCGCGATGAAATCGGCCAGCCTGTTGTCATCGCCCGCCACGTCCAAACCGCCCTCGGTCGTGCGTTCCTCGCGCTTTTCGGGCACGAGGCAAACTGCATGGGGTTTGTGGCGCAGGGCGATTGCTTGCATCTCGGACGTGGCGGCCATCTCGAAATTGAGAGGTACACCTAGCGCGGCCATCAAGCCATCAATGTCGGAATCCACGATATGACGGCGATCTTCGCGCAGGTGCGCCGTGATCCCGTCAGACCCGGCCTCCTCGGCCAGTGTCGCGGCGCGCACAGGGTCGGGATAGGGACTTCCCCGCGCATTGCGCAGGGTCGCCACGTGGTCGATATTCACACCAAGCCGCAACTTGCCTTCACTTGCCATCTCGCGTCCCTCTTTGTTCCGAGTCGCGGGCAGATTAGTCGGGTTTGTTGCGAACGTCAGCCTTGTGCGCGGCTTTTTCCTTGAGCGCGGCCAGTTTCGCCTTGAGCGCCCCCTTGCGGCGGTTCTGATAGGCCTGAATCAGCGGCAGGCTGACGTAGTAACCGATCAGCGCCGTGATCAACCCGGGGATCAACCCACCAATCATGTAGGGAAAGAAGACCTCGTCATAGAAAAGATGCAGATGGCTCCAATCCGCGGGCTCATCGGTGAACATGGCCCAGAGGTTGTGTTTCAGGTCGGTGCCCGCATCGACGAACTTGCCGCCCAGGGAACGCTCGACCGAATGGCCAACCGGCGTGCCCATACCCAACAGGAAATACCCGGTTTGCAGGGAACTCGCCGCGATCAGCACGAAAGTCAGCGGATTGCCCACGAACGTCGCCAGAAGCGCGGCCACGATATTGCCGCGCATGATCCACGCCAAAGAGGCCGCAAGAAAGAAATGCAACCCGAAGAACGGTGTGAAGGTCACGAAGATGCCCGCAAAGATGCCCCGCGCAATGCGATGCGGCGGGTCGGGCAACCGCCGTAAGCGGTGTTTGACGTAATGAAACGCACGCGTCCATCCGCCGCGCGGCCAGAAAAAATCGGCCACCACCTTCCACAGGGGGCGTCTGTCACGTCGCTTGAAGACCACCTTGGGGGCTCCTAATCTTCGGTTGATGGCGCCGTGCCCGCCTGACGCGGATCCCGGTGCCGTTCCACGGCGGCCACATCGCTTTCGGCATCGAGCGCGGAAATTACCCCATGCAGGTGCTCGGCATCGCGCAGCTCGACATCGACAAGCAACCGGAAGAAATCCGGCTTGCGGTCGACGAATGTCAGGTCCGAGATATTGGCCTTCTGCTCTCCGATCAATGTGCAAATCCGTCCCAGCACCCCGGCATCGTTGCCGATCGTGACATCCAGCGTCACACTATACGCCGCCGGGTGTGTTCCGCTGTGCCAATGCAGGTCCAGCCAGCGTTGCGGCTGTTCATCATAGGCCGACAGCGCCTCGCAGTCGATGGCATGCACCACCACGCCCTTGCCACGATAGGTGATGCCGACGATCCGCTCACCCGGCAAGGGCTGGCAACAACGTGCCCGCTCAAAGCTCTGATCCGGGGAAAGACCGATCACCGCCCGCTCCCGGCCCACCTCTTCATCGTCGCCCGGGGCGAGGTCGGGATAGACTGCGTGCAAAACCTGTCGCGCGGTCAGTTCGGCACTGCCCAAGCGCGCCAGAACCTCGTCCCGGTCCTTGAGACGAAGGGTCTTGGCCGCAGTATCCAAGGCCTTGTCGGTCGCCTTCTTCGAGACATGCTCAAATGCCGATCGCGCCAGTTCCCGACCCAGTTTGATATAGCGGTCGCGATCCTGTTCGCGCAGGGCACGGCGGATGGCCGCCCGCGCCTTTCCGGTCGTCGCAATATCCAGCCATGTGGCCTGTGGTGCCTGCCCGTCGGCGGTGATCACCTCGACGGATTGGCCATTCTTGATTCGCGTCCACAAGGGCACACGCATCCCGTCGACCTTGGCCCCGACACAGGCATGCCCGATCCGGGTGTGAATGGCATAGGCAAAGTCAATCGGCGTCGCCCCGCGCGGCAGCTTCACCACATCACCCTTGGGCGTGAAGCAAAACACCTTGTCGGCGTACATCTCCAGCTTCACAGCTTCGAGGAACTCGGCGTGATCCTCTTCCGCGTCGAATTGCTCGGTCAAACCGGCAATCCACTTGACCGGGTCCACGGCAAAAGGGTTTTCCGAGCGGACACCGTCGCGATACGACCAATGCGCCGCCACACCGCTTTCGGCTACGTCATGCATGGCCTGCGTCCTGATCTGCACCTCCACCCGCTTGCCGTCCCGCCCTGAAACGGTGGTATGGATACTGCGATAGCCGTTCGACTTGGGCTGACTGATATAATCCTTGAACCGCCCCGGCACCGCGCGCCAGCGGCGGTGAATGGCCCCCAGAACGCCATAACAGTCTTCTTCTTTCCGGGTGATCACGCGAAACCCATAGATGTCGGACAGACGGGAAAACCCCATCTCCTTTTCCTGCATCTTGCGCCAGATCGAATACGGTTTCTTGGCGCGCCCGAAAACATCCGCCTCGATCCCCGCCTTGTCCAACTCGCGCCGCATGTCGCCGGTGATTCGCTCGATCACGTCACCGGTTTCCTTTTGCAGGGTGATGAACCGGCGGATGATGCTGGCCCGTGCCTCGGGGTTGATTACCCGAAACGCCAGGTCCTCCAGCTCCTCTCGCATCCACTGCATCCCCATGCGCCCGGCAAGCGGCGCATAGATGTCCATCGTCTCGCGCGCTTTCTTGAGCTGCTTTTCGGGGCGCATCGCCTTGATCGTGCGCATGTTGTGCAAACGGTCGGCCAGCTTAACAAGGATCACCCGCATGTCCTTGGACATTGCCATGAACAGCTTGCGAAAGTTCTCGGCCTGTTGGGTTTCGGTGCTGCTCAGTTGCAGGTTGGTCAGCTTGGTGACCCCATCCACAAGATCGGCAATCTCGCTGCCGAATTGTTCGGCGACCGCGGCATAGGACGCCCGGGTATCTTCGATCGTGTCATGCAACAGCGCGGTGATGATCGTGGCATCGTCCAGCCGTTGTTCGGTCAGGATGGCAGCAACGGCCACGGGATGCGAAAAATAAGGCTCCCCCGAGTGGCGAAACTGCCCCTCGTGCATTTCGCGGCCATATTCATAGGCCGCCGAAATCAGCTTTGCATCTGTCTTCGGGTTGTACGCGCGGACCAGGTCAATCAGGTCTTGGCAGGCGATCATACGGTCCGCATCTCCGCTGCGGGCCGGGGTTACCCCTGGCCCTGAGCCTCCATCAGCGCCCGCAACAGCTTCTCTTCCGACATATCGTCGTCGGCAGGTTTGTCGGCGGCTTCCGCACCACCGCCCATGAGAAGCGCCATGGAATCTTCTTCCGGCTCGTCCACCTCGATCTGGGTCTGGTTGGACTCGATCAGACGTTCGCGCAGCTCGTCGGCCGATTGGGTTTCCTCGGCGATCTCGCGCAGGGCCACGACCGGGTTCTTGTCGTTGTCACGGTCCACGGTGATCGGCGCACCGGCCGAGATTTCGCGCGCACGGTGCGCGGCAAGCATCACAAGGTCAAAGCGATTGGGAACCTTGTCAACGCAATCTTCAGTGGTAACGCGGGCCATGGGACCTCCGATCAGGCAGTCATAGGGGTATCAGAAACCGTGTATCTAAAGCCTTGACCGTATATTTACAAGCCCGGAATCATAGGGCGACAACCTCATTCAAGGCATCTTCAGGCAAGGCATCCCGCATCTCGATCACACTTCGCCCCAGACGCGGATGCACCCAATCCGGCGCGACCTCTGCCAGCGGCACGAGAACAAAAGCCCGATCTTGCACTCGCGGATGCGGCAGGATGAGATGCGCAGGTGCTTTTTCCACCTGTTCTTCCATGGGCAAGGCGCGCCATGCATCTTGCGTTTCGGCATTGGGCAAAACCCTGCCTCCCATCGCGATCAGGTCAAGGTCCAGTGTCCTGCGCCCCCAACGCTGTACACGCTCTCGGCCAAATTCCGCTTCGACCTCATGCAGCATGCGCAACAATTCGCCCGGAGTTCCCGCCCAGTTCACGCAAGCCGCCGCATTCAAGTAATCCGGCCCCGCCCCGGCAGGGAAACAGGGGGTACGGTAAAACCGGCTGACCTCCAAGCCCTGAAACCCAAGGGTTTTCAGGCGATCCAAGGCCGCACGCAAGGTCCGCTCCAGCGCCTCCATCCCCGATGGAACATTGGCGCCAAGCGCGATCAAACACCGTTCCGCCATACACAAAACCCTATCCTTTTGAACCACCGTGCCTGCTTGCCTAACACCTACGCACGACTTATCTAATTAATATAGCCTTGTTCGTTTTGACCACTCACTTAATCCAACCCTCGAACAGGGCCAAGACATTCGGAAGGACATTTTATGTTTTACAAAGACGAACGGCTCGCGCTGTTCATCGATGGCTCAAACCTATACGCTGCCGCCAAGGCCCTTGGATTTGACATTGATTACAAGCTTCTCCGCACGGAATTCATGCGTCGCGGAAAAATGCTGCGGGCCTTTTACTACACGGCACTGTTGGAAAACGACGAATACTCCCCGATCCGCCCTCTGGTGGACTGGCTGAACTACAACGGGTTCACCATGGTCACGAAACCGGCCAAGGAATACACCGACAGTCAAGGCCGCCGGAAGGTCAAGGGCAACATGGACATCGAACTGACCGTCGACGCCATGGAACTGGCCCCGCGTATCGACCATATCGTCCTGTTTTCCGGCGATGGCGATTTCCGCCCTCTGGTGGAAAGCCTGCAACGGCAGGGCGTGCGTGTTTCGGTGGTTTCGACCATCCGCAGCCAGCCGCCGATGATCGCCGACGACCTACGCCGACAAGCCGACAACTTCATCGAACTCGATGATCTCAAAGACGTGATCGGCCGCCCGCCGCGCGAAACCCCGGTTGAGCGCGAAGCCAGCTACGAGCGGCAAAGCTAACCTATAAACCGGGGCTGTGCGCCCCGGTTTTTCGTTGCCCCGCCCGATTACTGCAAATCGGCAAAGGCCTCTTGCAGACGACCAACGGCTTCTTCCACCCGCGCGCGGGGCGTGGCCAGATTGAACCGAAGGTAGCTCTCACCACCTTGGCCAAAGGTCGGCCCGTGGTTTACAGCGATACGCGCATCCTCTTGAACGCGGCGCGTGAACTCTGCCCGTTCCATACCTGTTCCGGCGAAATCGACCCATGCAAGATACGTCGCTTCAAGCGGCATCGACTTGAGGCCGGGAATGGCATTCACACCGGCATCGAACACCTTGCGGTTGCCATCGAGATACCCGACCAGCGCATCCACCCATTCGGCCCCGCCCGGGCTATAGGCCGCCTCGGCCATGACCAGCCCGAAAGAATTGGGCGATAGGCCAAGCGCCGCCATACGCGCCCCGAATTTGGCGCGCAGGCTTCCATCGGCGATAATCACGTTGCCCGAATGGCAACCCGCGATATTGAAGGTCTTGGTGGTCGCCGTCATCATCACCAGCCGGTCAAGGATGCTCTCGTCCACCGTGGCCATCGGCAGGTGCTTTTGCCCCGGCATCACCAGATCATGGTGAATCTCGTCCGAGACCAGAACCAGATCATGCCGCTTGGCGAAATCGGCCACCCCCTGCAATTCCTCGCGCGTCCAGACCCGGCCACCGGGGTTATGCGGGGAACACAGGATCACCATCTTCTCGCTGCCGTCCATCATCCCGTCGTAGGCGGCGAAATCCATCTCGTAACGGCCCGCATTGTTCACAAGCGGGCACTCCACCACGCGCCGACCCGCGGCTTTGATGACCTTGGCGAACGCGTGGTACACCGGCGTGAACAGAACCACCCCGTCGCCCGGTTGCGTGAAACTGTCCACGCACATCGCGGTGCCATTGACCAGACCATGGGTGGTAAACACCCATTCGGGACTCACGGTCCAACCGTGCCGCTCCTGCATCCACCACCCGATCGCCTCAAGATAGCTGCGGTCGTCGCCGTAGTAACCAAATATCCCATGGTCGACCATGCCGCGCAGGGCCTCCGAGACACATTTGGGCGGCTCGAAATCCATGTCCGCCACCCACATGGCGATCCCGTCCTTGGCGGGCACACCATAAATCTTTTCCATCATGTCCCATTTCTGCGAATGGGTGCCGTGGCGGTCGATAATGCGGTCGAAATCCATGCCTGTCTCCTTGCTGCGTCGTCGCGCAGGGTATATCCTGTTTCCCATGAGGTGTAGGCCAGAAGGGCCAAGGGCGGTTATTCCACACAAGCACACAGATTTGGAAGTATGTTTTAACAATGGTTGCAAATTTGGGAGAATTTCCCATTTTAAAACCAAAGAAAAGAACAAATCACCCGACTCCCACATGCAACCGACAGCCACCGTGAAACATTGGCCCATTGCACGCTCTACGCGCATGACATAAATCCACGCCATGAAACGCCCGATCCTCATTCACCCCGATCCGCGCCTGAAAAAGGTCTGCACCCCGGTGCTCGACCTTTCGGACGATCTGCGCAAGCTGGCCGACGACATGCTGGAAACCATGTATGACGCGCCGGGCATCGGGCTGGCCGCGCCACAGATCGGCGTGATGGATCGCCTGATCGTGCTGGATTGCGTCAAGGACGAGGGCGAACAGCCCCGCCCGCTGGTGATGTTCAACCCGGAAATCATCGCCTCCTCGGATGAAACCAACGTCTACGAGGAAGGTTGCCTGTCGATTCCCGAACAATACGCCGAGGTAAGGCGCCCAAAAGTCGTCGATGTCCGCTGGATCGACCGCGACGGCAACGAACAGACCGAAACTTTCGATGACCTCTGGGCCACCTGTGTCCAGCACGAGATCGACCACCTCAACGGCAAGCTGTTCATCGACTACCTCGGCCCAATGAAGCGGCAGATGATCACCCGCAAGATGCAAAAGCTGAAACGCGAACAGGCCAAGGCGAGGGCCTGATCATGCCCGCCCGCCCTTGCCTGCCGTGGCCCGACAAACGCCTGCGCACAGTGGCCGAGCCTGTCGAGGCGATCACCGACGACATCCGCGCCATCTGGACCGATATGATCGACACGATGGAGGCCATGCCCGGAGTCGGCCTCGCCGCCCCGCAAATCGGCGTGATGCAACGCCTCGCCGTGGTCGATGCCAGCTCCGAACGCGGTCAGGCCATCCGCATGGCCAACCCCGAGATCCTGCATTCCAGTATCGAGTTGCGCCCGCATGAAGAGGCCAGCCCCAACCTCCCCGGTGTCTCGGCCACCATCAAGCGCCCCCGCGCCGTGACCGTGCGGTTTCTCAATGAACAGGGCGAGATGGAAGAACGCGATTTCGTCGGTCTCTGGGCCACTTCCGTGCAACACCAAATCGACCACCTGAACGGCAAGCTCTATTTTCAACACCTCTCGAAGATGAAGCGCGACATGCTGCTGCGCAAAGCGAAAAAGGCAGGCTGACCCATGCGTGTGATCTTCATGGGCACCCCCGATTTCTCGGTTCCTGTCCTCGATGCCCTTGTCGAGGCCGGGCATGAAGTGGCTGCTGTCTATTGCCAGCCGCCCCGCCCTGCCGGACGCGGCAAGAAAGACCGCCCCACCCCCGTTCATGCACGCGCCCTTGAACTGGGCCTTGAGGTCCGCCACCCGGAAAGCCTCAGGGGCGAGGCCGAGCAATCCGCCTTCGCCGCCCTCAACGCCGATGTGGCCGTCGTCGTGGCCTATGGCCTGATCCTGCCACAAGCGGTGCTGGATGCGCCCCCCCTTGGCTGCCTCAACATTCACGCCTCGCTTCTGCCCCGCTGGCGCGGGGCCGCTCCGATCCACCGCGCGGTCATGGCCCGCGATGCGGAAACCGGCATCTGCATCATGCAAATGGAGGCGGGCCTTGATACCGGCCCTGTCCTGTTGCGCCGCGCCACCCCCATCGGGGCCACGGAAACCACCGGCGAATTGCACGACCGCCTCTCCGCCATGGGGGCAGAGGCGATCACCGAGGCGCTTGCCAACCTCGACAGCCTCACGCCCGAGCCTCAACCCGACGAGGGTGTCACCTACGCCGAGAAAATCGACAAGTCCGAGGCCCGCGTGGATTGGTCCCGCCCTGCCCCGGAGGTCGATGCCCATATCCGCGGCCTCTCGCCCTTCCCCGGCGCCTGGAGCGAGGTCGAGGGACAAAGGATCAAACTTCTGGCCTCGCAACTCGCTAATGGCCAAGGCCACCCCGGCGAAATCCTCGACGAAATCCTCACCGTGTCTTGCGGCGAAGGGGCGATCCGGCTTTTGCGCTTGCAACGCGCGGGTAAGGGCGCGCAGGATGCGGAAACCTTCCTGCGCGGCATGGCCCTTCCCGCAGGCACCCAACTGACCTGAACAGGAGGTACACCCCTTGTTTCTAAGGCTCTTCGGAACCGTGGTGATTGCTGGCATCGTTGGATATATCAGCGAGAAATCCGGCTTCACCCGCAATGGATACCTGCAATCCATCATCATCTGCGTCGGCGGGGCCTTCCTGTTCTATTTCATCCGCATCATGTTCGGGTTCAACTTCGGATCTGCCGGGATGGATGCGATCCTGTCTTCCATCGGGGCGCTCATCATTGTTCCATTTCACTGGCGCTCAAGGAGATAGCCCATGACCGTCATCTATCTTGTCATTGTCGGGGCCGCGGCGGGGTTTCTGGCCACCCGCCTGATGAAACTCGAAACCGACATCCTGACGACCATCGCCATCGGCATCGCGGGCGCGCTGATCGGCGGTTTCGTCCTGCGCATACTGCTCACCGTGGCGGGTCTTCTGGGTGGGCTGATCGGGGCGGTTCTGGGCGCGCTCCTGCTGATCTGGCTTTACCAGACCTATATCGCCAAGCGGAAATAACCAGGGTCCGTGGACCCTAGGCTCTTGGCGGGCGCCCCCGATAGACCGGCAAGCGCCAGCCAAACGCAAGTGATCCCGCGCGCAATCCCCAGGTGACCACCGCGCAGCCGCCAAGGATCATCGTCATGTCATCGGTAAAGGCCGCCAACACCGCGGCCAGCAGCGACCCGGCGAAAGCCGCCGACACATAAAGCTCGCCCTGCGTCAGGACCAGCGGCACCTCGTTGCAGACCACATCGCGCATCAATCCCCCGGCACAGCCCGTCAGGATGCCCATGATCACCACGATCGGCCACGGCTGCACCATGGTCAGCGCCGCCGCGACGCCCGCCGCAACCGCCACGGCCAAGGCAAAACTATCCAGCCACAACAGCCACCGATAGCGACTTTCGGCCAGATGGGCGGTAAAGAAAATCAGGCCCGCCGCCGCGCAAGCGATCCCGATATAGCCCGGGGTCGCGATCCAGAAGACCGGGTTACGATCCAGAAGAACGTCGCGCAACGTGCCGCCGCCCACCGCCGTCAGACAGGCCAGAAAGGCAAACCCCACAAGGTCCAATTGCTTGCGCGAGGCCGCCAAGGCCCCGGTCAGGGCAAAGACCAGCACCGAGGCATAGTCGAGAAGCGACAGCGCACTCATTCGGCCCGCGCGCTTGGCTTGAAGGGCGCCATCCCCGCGCGGGCCAGTTCATCCGCGCGTTCGTTCTCGGGGTGGCCCGCATGGCCCTTGACCCACTCCCACGTCACGTCATGGCGGGCCTGCGCGGAATCCAGCCGCTGCCACAGCTCGGCATTCTTCACCGGCTTCTTGGCCGAGGTTTTCCAGCCATTGCGCTTCCAGCCGTGAATCCAGCCCGTCACGCCGTTCTTCACATAGGCGCTATCGGTCACCACGGTCACTTGCGACGCGCGGCTCAGGGTTTCCAGCGCATTGATCGCCGCCAAAAGCTCCATCCGGTTGTTGGTGGTCTCCGCCTCGCCGCCCTGCAACTCGCGCTCTTTGACAACGCGGTCGCCCTCCTTGGCCCGAAGCAGAACCCCCCAGCCCCCCGGGCCGGGATTCCCCGAACAGGCCCCATCGGTATAGGCGAAAAGCTCAGCCATGATCGAACAACCCCGCATATCCCGGCAGTGCCGCCACCCGCGCGCACCAACCATTGATCAAAGGGAAACGGTTCATCTCGAAACCACCCCGCTCCCCGGCGGTGTGGGTGTAGGCATAAAGCGCGATATCGGCAAGGCTTGGGGATGCACCCGCGAACCAGGCCCGCCCCTGCAAGTGATCCTCCATCAGGTGCAGCAGGGCATGACCCTCCTGCAACAACTTCGCCATGACCTCCGGTGTCGCCTCATCCTTGAGGTGCGGATACGTGTTGAGCGAGGCGCGCACCGCCACCACCGGCTCGTACCGGTTTTGCTCAAAGAACATCCAGCCCAGCATTTGCGCCTGCGTGAGCGCGTCGCTTGGCACCCAATCACTGCCCGCGCCAAGGTACCACAGGATCGCGTTCGACTCCGACAGGATCGTCCCATCGCCCAGATGCAACGCGGGCAGCTTGCCCAAGGGCAACTGCCCCTCGGCCTTGGCCCGCTCCAGTTCCGCCGATTGCGTCTCGCAGGACACATGCCGGTAATCCCGCCCCAAAAGCGCAAGCAACAACCGCACCTTGTAGCTATTGCCGGACGAGGGCATGGAATAGAGGGTCAAGTTGCTCATGCTCTAAATCGCTTCCGATAAAATCGTGATCCAATCCTCGGGAATACCACTCATTCCCGCTTCGCGCCCGCGCCTGTCGCTGATCGGCGCGAATCCCGCGTCCGCCAGCAGCCCGCGCAACTCCACCTCGGTGACAAAGGTATAAAGCCGCCCAAGCTCATCGCGCCGCTCCCCCTCGCCGGTCTTCATCCCGATATGAAACTGCCCCCCGGGCCTGAGCGCGCGATGAATGGCCCGCAAATGCCCCGACAAATCCCCGCGCGGCGCATGCAAAAGCGAGAAATTGGCCCAAACGCCATCAAACTCCGCCTCGCCCTCGATCTCATCGAACCGCGCCACGCGCGCCTCCACCCCGGGGGACACAGCGGCCATCTCCACCATTTCCGGCACGGCATCGGTTGCCACCACGGCAAATCCTTCGCCCGCCATGCGCGCCGCCATCACACCCGGGCCACAGCCTAGGTCGAGTACCCGCCCACCCGGCGGTACCTGCGCCAGAAAAGCATCCAGCGCCGGGTCCTTGTCCAGATGCGCGGTGCGCTCGGCATACTCACCCGCCGCCTTGCCATAATAGGCCAGCGTCTCCTTGTCCGAGGTCACAAGAACACTCCGATCGCGAGGCAGGTCACGACAACAACAGTCAACAGCACCCGCAACTGCATCCACCACGCCGGCGCCGCGCCATGGTGCCAGAACATCCAGTCCAGCCCCAGAATGCCGATAAAGCCCACCATCAGGGAAATCCCCGAACTGGTCGGCCCTCCACCGGTCATGAAAAACGCCCAAAGCGCCGGGATCACCGACAGGGCATAACCCGTGGCGGCCTGCGCACCCTCAAGCTGCGCGGCAAAGCCCCAAAGGACGCCCGACATGAACGACAGGATCACCGCACCGTAAAACAACATGACGTAAGGCCCGACAAACCGCGCCCCGATATTGGCCAGGGTCCAGTCCGCCAACCCCGGCAAAAGCACGGTCAAAGCCCCCCAGACAAAGGGGGTCAACCCCGCCAGCCCAAGGATCAGCGGGGCGCGCGGCACCGCCGTCATGTGGCCTTCTCCATGGCAAGCCGCGCCGCCAGCCCTGCAAACACGGCGGCAAAGCCGCGGTTGATCCAACGCACCACGCGGGGCGAGGACAACACCTTGTCCCGCGCGGCGGCGGCAAACACCCCGTAGCCCATGAAAACCACGAAAGTCAGCCCCATGAACACCGCGCCCATCCCCAGCATCTCGGCAGTCGCCGCCGCCGGATTGCCCGACAAGAACGGCGGCAACAACGCCAGAAAGAAGATCGACAGCTTGGGATTGAGAATATTGATCAAGGCCCCGCGCCGGGCAATCGCCCTATCTGCGCGGTCTCGCGTCTCGGCGCGCACCGCCACGCCGCCCTTATCGCGCAGCATCTGCCACGCCAGATACAGAAGATAGGCCACCCCGGCGAACTTGACCACCTGAAACAGCAAGGCCGAGGTATGCATGATCGCCGCCAGGCCCAGAACAGCCGCCAAAAGCGCCGGAACGATCCCGAAGGTACAGCCCACAGCGGCCATCGTCGCCGCGCGCCGCCCCTGCCCCAGACCAATGGCCAACGTGTAAATCACCCCCGTGCCGGGGGCCACGACCACCACGAGGGCAGTCAACAAGAATTGCAGGCTCATGACGCCTCCCGCATGACACGCGGCACCTTGAATTCCACGTTCTCCTGCGCCGTTTCCATCACCTCGGTGGTCACCTCGTACCGCTCGCGAAAGGCGTCGATCACCTCGTTGACCAAAACCTCGGGGGCCGAGGCCCCGGCGGTGATCCCGATGCTCGAAATCCCCTCCAAGGCCCGCCAGTCGATATCACCCGCGCGCTGCACAAGCTGGGAATAGGAACAGCCCGCCTTGGCCCCGACCTCGACCAACCGCTTGGAATTCGACGAATTCGGCGCCCCCACAACCAGCATCGCATCGGCCTTGGGGGCCATGGCCTTTACCGCCTCCTGCCGGTTGGTGGTGGCATAACAGATGTCTTCCTTGTGCGGCCCCTTGATTGCCGGGAACCGCGCTTGCAGGGCGGCCACGATATCAATCGTGTCGTCCACCGACAGCGTGGTTTGCGTCACGAAGGCCAGCTTCCCGGGATCGCGCACAGCCAACCCGGCCACATCCGCCACTGTCTCCACCAACAACACCTCGCCCTCGGGCAATTGCCCCATGGTGCCGATGGTTTCGGGGTGGCCCGCGTGACCGATCATCACGATCTGCAACCCGTTCTCGTGATGCCGCTCGGCCTCGATATGCACTTTTGACACCAAGGGGCATGTCGCATCGACATATAGCATTTCACGCCGTGCCGCCTCGGCAGGGACCGCCTTGGGCACCCCATGGGCGGAAAAAATCACCGGCCGGTCATCCGGGCATTCCTCAAGTTCCTCGACAAACACCGCCCCCTTTTCGCGCAGATCGTCCACGACGTACTTGTTATGCACGATCTCATGGCGCACATAGACGGGCGCACCCCACTTTTGCAGGGCCATCTCGACGATCTTGATCGCCCGGTCCACACCGGCGCAAAATCCACGCGGCGCGGCAAGGTAAAGTGTCAAAGGCGGTTTGGTGGTCATTTGCGCAGTCTCCTGTTGCCCCAAGAGGTAAATGCCAAGCTCCCCGGCGTCCAGTGCGGATAGCTTCACGCAAGGGTGATTTGCATTGCTCCGCCACCACGTAATGCTACGTCCCAACCCAACGCATTACCGGAATGACCATGTCCCGCCTGCCCCTCGCCTTTTGCCTCATCGCTTCCCCCCTCTGGGCCGAGGCCCCCGCCGGTCTCCTGCCCTATACCGATGCCAAGGCCACCGAAAATGGCCAAGCCATCTACAAGGCACAATGCGCCGCCTGCCACGGCACGAACCTTGAGGGCCAAGACAACTGGCGCGACCGCGATGCCGAAGGCTACCTTCCCGCCCCGCCACATGACGAAACGGGCCATACATGGCACCACCCCGACAGCCAGCTTTTCAACCTCACCAAGCATGGCACCGAGGCGGTCGTCGGCAATGGCTACAAAAGCAACATGACGGGATTTGGTGACGTCCTGACAGATCAGGAAATTCTCGAAGTACTGGCCTATATCAAGTCCACATGGCCCCGCCGCGTGGTGAAGACCCACAACCGCATCAACCGCGACGTAATGGGACAGGCAAACTAGTTTCCTGCATATTGTTCGATCAAGCCCACCGGCGCATCCTCGGCCCGCACATAATCCAACGGCTGCTCGTCGGCGGCGGCGGTCATCTGCTTCACGTCATAGCGAATCTCGCCGCCCTCTTCTTCCGAGGCCACGATCAGGCACCGCGACAGGTGCCGCGGCCCGTCATACAAATCCACCAAGCCCCGCAGATGCGGAACCTCTTCGGCCTCCACGGCAAAGCCACCGTCCCAACGGCGCAAGACCTTCAGGCGGCGATCCCCGGCTTCGATCGCCAATCGGCTGGATGCCTTCAAGGCACGCTTGCGCGCCAAATCCAATCCCGCCTGCACCTCGTTCGGCAATATCGTTGTCATGACGCCCGTCCCCTTCGCTTGGACAATCAAGATAGGCCATAACTATGAACGGCCAATGACGATTGTCACCTTGCCGGAAATTAAGCGCGTTCTGTGGCTTTCGGGCGCAAGACATGCGGCATTTCGGGATCGTAAAGCGCACTCTCGGTAAATTCGCTGATCTGCCCCAGAACCGGCCCCACCAGGATAAGCGCCGTGCGGGTGATCTTTTCATCCCGCACCTTCAGGCGAATATCGCTCAGCGTCCCGCGAATGAACATCTGATCGGGCCAGCCCACCCGATAGGCCACCACCACGGGGCAATCGGCCCCATAGTAAGGCGTCAGAACCCGTTCGATCTCGCGCAGGGCGCGCACGCCCAAATGGATGGCCAACGTTGTTCCGGTCCGCGCGAAATTCTCAAGAGTCTCACCTGCGGGCATCGAGGTGGATTTCATGCTCACCCGCGTCAGCACGATGGATTGCCCGATCTCCGGCACCGTCAATTCTTGGCCCAATGCGGCGGCGGCGGCGGCATAGGCCGGCACGCCGGGAATGATCTGGTAATCGATCCCATCCGCGCGAAGGCGGCGGATCTGCTCGGCAATCGCCCCGTAAAGCGACGGATCGCCCGAATGCACCCGCGCCACGTCCTGCCCATTGGCGTGGGCCTCCTTGATCACCGCGTGGGTGTCGTCCAGCGTCATCGGCGCGGTATCCATCACCAGCGCCCCTTCGGGCGCACAGCCCACGACCTCCTCCGGCACAAGGCTGCCCGCATAAAGGCACACCGGGCATTCCCCGATCACCCGTTCGGCCTTCTTGGTCAAAAGCTCCGGGTCTCCCGGACCCGCACCGATAAAATACACCGTCATGTCATTCCTCCTGCGGGCCGCGCGTCATCCCCGGCCTTGGGCCAAATCCCCATCGATCTTGCGGGCATAGCCGCGCGGCGTGAACATCCGCGGCCCCTCGCCCAAATGCGCCAGCCGCGAGTTGCTCGACCCGATCAACACCACGGTCAGCATATCCACCTCGTCTACCTGCAAATCCTCCAACCGCCGGTACCGCACATGCTCCTCCGGGCGGCCCAGATTGCTGGCCAGCATCACCGGCGTGTCAGCCGGGCGATGCTGCAAAAGAATATCACGCGCCTCGGCCAGAAGCGTCCGCCGCGTTTTGCTCACCGGGTTGTAGAAGGCGATCACGAAATCGCCCTCCGCCGCCGCCCGCAGCCGCCGCAGAATATCCTCGCGCGGGGTCAGCAGGTCCGACAGGGAAATCGTGCAGAAATCGTGCCCCAAAGGCGCCCCGGCCCGGGCCGCCGCCCCCTGCAAGGCCGAAACCCCGGGACTGCACACCACGTCAACCCGATGCGCCGCATCGCTCACACCCTCGTTCTCGGGCCCCCGATCCAAGAGTTCGAACACAAGCGCCCCCATGGCGTAAATCCCGGCATCACCGGAACAAACCAGCGCCACGTTGCGCCCCTCGGCCGCCCGCTCCAAGGCATATCGGCACCGCGCCTCTTCCCCGCCCAGCGGAAAATCGCTGCGCTGCTTGCCCGCCGCCAGCGGCCCCAGCAGGTCGATATAAAGCCCATAGCCCACCAATTCCTCGGCCTCGGCCACAAGGCGGCTCACCTCCGGTGTGCGCCAACTGGCCTGCCCCGGCCCGATGCCGACGACCGACAAACGCCCACGCGCCCGGCCCGGCAGGTCAGTGATCGGCGCCGCCGAACGGCTCAGCGCACAGGTGGTATTTGCCGTCTTGCGCTTCTCGGTGACCAAGGTATCGCCACAGGCCAGCGCGGCCCCCTCGCTCACCCCATGGCACCCCACTTCCGAGAACACCACGTCGGAAGGGTTCGGCACCGCCTGCGCCTCCAGCTCTGCCGCCGTGAACAAGCGCAGCGGCACACCCAACCGCGCCGCCACCACGTTCATCGCCGGTTCATCCGCCTTGAGGTCAATCGAGGACACACAGCCCACCGCACCGGGCGCAACACCGGCCTCGGCCAGAACCTCCTGCACCAAGGCCCAAAGCTCCTCCGGGTCGGCATTGCGCGCACAGCCCAAGCCCAGCGCGAACCGCTGCGGATGATAGACAAGCCGCGCCTCGGACCCCTCAACCGGGGCCTCGCTGACACAAAGCTCAACCGCCCCGCCCGTATCCGCGATGCCAAAGATATTCTCGCCGGAAATCGACACACCGACCCCCGACAGCATCGCCGCCATGGCCCCCTTGGCATCACCGGGGTTCGCCAAGCGATACCCCAAGGGCGGCGCATCCAAGGCCACCCCCATCGCCACGTCGCCTGCCGTGGTCACCGCCGAAACCGCCTCCAACCCGGCGGCGATCTCACTGGCCAAGCGATTGGCCCCGCGATGTCCCCCCAAAAGCGGCACCACCACGGCCCCGTCATCACTGACCGAAACCACCGGCGGCTCGCCCATCTTGTCGGCCAACAAAGGTGCCACCGCCCGGATCAGGATCCCGCTGGCACAAACGCCCACCACCGGCACACCGGCAGCAAACAAATCCCGCGCATGGTCCAGCGCATTGGGGAAAAAGGCATCGGCCTTGTCCACACGCCCTTCGCGCCCATGCACCCGCGCCCCCAACAGGGCCGCCACGCGGTGCGCCACCGCCTCACCCGACCGGCTCAGCGCCAGAACAACAGGTTTCACAGCCATGGATCGGCCCCTTTCATCAGCAAGATCATCGAAAAATACGGTGCCGTCCCCGGCGCCTCGGACAGCGGGCAAACCACCTCATCGGGCAGGCTCGCACGCTCGATATACACGGCCCGCTCGGCCAGACCCAAATCGCCGATCACCCCGCGAAGTTTCTCCAGGTGCCGTCCCACCTTCATGATGGCGACACTCTCGGCCCCTTCGATCCGGGCGCGCAACTCCGCCTCGGGCAAGGGCCCCGGCAACACCGTCAAACGCTCGTTGCGCGCGGCCAAGGGCATCCCCGCCCGCGCGGCACAAGTGGTAATCGAGGTGACACCGGGCACCACCTCCACCTCGAACCGCCCGGACAGCCGCGCGAAAATATACATAAAGGAGCCATAGAAAAACGGGTCCCCCTCGCACAGGCACACCACGTCGCGGCCCGCCGCCAGTTCGCCGGCAATCTCCGCCGCACCCGCGTCATAGGCCGCCTGCGCAGGGGCGCGTTCGGTGGTCATCGGCACATCCATGACAATCTCACGCGCGCCCGCCGGGATCGCCCCTGCCGCGATCGACCGCGCGAAACTCTCGCCGCCTGCAAGGCTGGGATAGGCCACCACTTGCGCCCCGGCAATCAGCCGATGCGCCCGCAGCGTCATCAACTCCGGGTCCCCGGGGCCAAGCCCGACCCCGTACAAGACGCCACTCACAGCGAAACTCCCGGCTTCATCTTTCCCGAAATACTCCCGCCGGAGGCATCCCAAGCCTGCCACGTGCACACCCGCCCGATCATCGTTTCACAAGGCTCCACTGGGTGACCGGCATCAAGGGCCGCCAGCCGGTCAAGCCCCCGACAGGCTCGGCCCGGTTGACCATCAGTTTCACAAGCTGTCCACCGCGCTCCTTATGCAACTCCAGCAACAGCGCCTCACTCTCAAGCGTCACCGCATTGCACACCATCCGCCCCAGCGGGCGCAGCGCATCCCATGCCGCCTCGAATGTCTCACGGCTCAAACCGCCACCGATGAACACCGCATCGGGCGCGGCCAACCCGTCCAAGGCTTCGGGCACCCGGCCCTCCACCAATTCCAGCTTCGGCACCCCAAGCGCCAGCGCATTGGCCGCCGCCATGGCCCGCCTGTCGGCACGCGGCTCAATCCCGATGGCCCGCGCATACCGCGCACCCCGCATCCATTCTACCGCGACCGAGCCACAGCCGGTGCCGATATCCCACAACAAAGCCCCGCGCATCGGCATCAGCTTTGCCAGCGTGGCGGCACGCACCTCCTGCTTGGTCATGGTCCCGTCATTCTGAAAAAGCTCGTCGGCCAGCCCCGGCACCCGCGGTAAAAGCGCGGCATCGGGTGCGGCGATACACTCCACCGCCATGGTGTTGAAGGCGGGCACCTCGTGATCCCACTCCTCGGCCACCCCGTCAAACCGCTCTTCCTCCGCGCCGCCCATATTGGCCAGCACCGTCAGTTTCGACCGGCCGAAGCCCCGCTCACTCAGGAACCCGGCAATCTGCGCCGGGGTTTCGGCCCCGGTGGTCAGGATCAACAACCGCGCATCGGGCTGGATAAAGGCGATCATCTGCTCCACGGGCCGCCCGTGTACCGTGAGGGTTTCCACGTCCGGCAAAGACCACCCCATGCGCGCCGCCGCCAACTGGAAGGCCGACAACTGCGGGTGATAGGTGATCTCTGACGGGTCGATCGCCCGCCCGATCCGGGCCCCCACCGAGAACCACAAGGGGTCCCCCGTCGCCAACACCACGACCCGGCGGCCCTTGAACCCCTGCAACATCTCGATCAACGCATTGAAGGGGCTGGGCCAGGCCACGCGCTCGGCGGTGACATTATCCGACAGCTTGTGGTGCCGGTCCCCGCCGACGATCACCTCGGCGGCCTCCACCACGGCACGGGTGGCGGGCATCAGCCCCGCCATCCCATCCTCGCCAATCCCAACGATATGCAGCCAAGGTTCTCTCATCTCATTCACGCTCATTTTGCAATCTCCGGCAATCCAGCGGCCAAGGCATTGACCGCCGCCGAGGCTATGGCCGATCCTCCCCGCCGCCCGCGCAGGGCGACAAAATCACAGCCACGCGGGTTGTCGGCCAGTTCCGCCTTGCTTTCCGCTGCCCCCACGAAACCCACCGGGAACCCAAGGATCACCGCCGGTTTCGGCGCGCCCTCCTCCAACAGTTCCAACAGGTGGAACAGCGCCGTCGGTGCATTGCCGATGGCCACCACGGCGCCTTCCAGATGCTCGGCCCAAAGCTCCACCGCCGCCGCCGAGCGCGTGTTGCCAATCCCCGCCGCGATGCCCGGCACCTTCGGATCGTTCAACGTGACGATCACCTCGTTGTCCTGCGGCAAGTAGCGGCGGATGATTCCCGCGCCGACCATCTCGCAATCACACAGTACCGGCGCACCGGCCCGCAAGGCCGCATGGCCCGCCTCGTAGGCCCCGGGCGAAAAGGCCAAGCGGTCGGCCACCTCCACCATGCCGCAGGCATGGATCAGGCGAATGACAAGGGCTTCCATCCCCGGCCCGAAGCGGTCAAGCCGCGCCTCGCGGCGCACGGTGGCAAAGCTCTCGGCATAGATGGCTTTGGGGTTCTTTTCGTAGGGACGCACAGCCACGGCCTTTCACTGGGTGGCCCCGTCGGATGCCTCCGGCGGGGATATTTGGAAAAAGAAGAAAGGGTCAGGCCCGGGTTTTCCGCGCACTCTCCGGCCCATGCGGATGGTCGGCATGCGGATACTCGGCATGGTGATGATGATGGTGGTCGTGATTGTGATCATGGTGGTGGTGATGATCGTGACCATGCCCATGATCATGGTGATCATGATGATGGTGATGCCCCTGCCCTTCCAAACGGCAAAGCCCGGTGCAGAAATTGTCGCAGAGGCTGCAATCGGCCACGTTCGACCCCGGCGCACTGGCCCCTTGCCCTTCCACATGGTGGTGATGGCTTTCCTGCACCGCGCCCACCTCGGCCTCGAAGCCCAGAATGGTGGTACGGTACTTGCACAGCACACAGGTCGGCGGCGGCACATCGCCAAAGGCCGCATGCCCCGCCCCCTTGGCCTCGGCCAGGGCGCGGCGCTGCTCGGGCGTGATTTCCGTCGCGCCCTCGCCTTCAAGGGCCAGAACCTGCGTGCGGTACTGGCAGGTACCGCAGTTGGGCGGCGGCGTCGCACTGGTCTGTTCCATCACCCGCTCAGCGAAGGTTTCCAGAACCTTCGAGTGATCACCCAGATACCCCGCCTTGAAAAACTGGATATGCGGATGCTCGGCGGCCACCTGGTCGGTGAACCCATAAATCCGGTCGATCAGGATGCCGGAAAACAGGAAATACGGGAACACGATCACCCGCTTGTAGCCCAGCTTCGCCACATGCTGCAGGCAGGGTTCCACCAGCGGGAAGGTCACGCCGGAATAGCCCACCTCGCACCAGCCAAAGCCCATACCCTCCTGCAACATCCGGGCAA
Organism: Roseovarius bejariae; assembly: GCF_009669325.1. Lineage (NCBI taxonomy): Bacteria > Pseudomonadati > Pseudomonadota > Alphaproteobacteria > Rhodobacterales > Roseobacteraceae > Roseovarius > Roseovarius bejariae. The sequence continues at coordinate 2,623,162 of NZ_SZWE01000001.1, read as the reverse complement.
TCTTGGATACATTGCCATTGGCATCCGGATCGGACGCGCCGCGCCCGATCACCACAAGGCAGGTATCATGCAACGACACCTCACCGGCCTCGGCATTGGCGCGCTCCACGGCCTCCTGGATACGCCCACCTGCGGCGGAGATCATCTTGGGGTCCACCCCCAACTCCCGGCCATAACGCAGGTCGATCCCGTGCTTGGTGGCATAGGTGTTCAGAACCGTGGGAATGTCGTTCTTGGAATGCATCGCGGCAAAAAGCATCCCCGGCACCGCCAGGATCCGCTCACACCCCGCCGCGCGCAGCTTGTCCAGACCGTCGCGAATGACCGGGTTGGCAAATTCCAGATAGCCATACTCCATTTCCCAATCCGCGGGCAGGTAAGCGGGCAAGCTCTCGGCCAGCGTCGCGAATTCATCCACCGCCGACTGGCTGCGCGAACCATGCCCGCAGATCATCACACCGGTCTTGACCATGCGCTCAGGCCTCCTGCAACTCTTCGTCGGCAGGCTCTTCGCCCTCGGCCTCATCCGCCGCCTCGTCCTTGCGGCCCTTAAGACCGGCCCAAAGCCCGATGGCAATCGCCGCGCCCAAGGCCGCGGCCCCCAGCCAATGACCATGGCCCGCCACTTCGGCCAAATGGCCGGGATGCGCCTGTGCCCCGTTTGCCGCCAAAAGCGCCACCAGAAGGATTGCGTGTTTCATGGGATATCCCCTTTTGCCGTTTCACCCCGAAAGGCCCCGGAAAGGAGGGTCACGGCACATCCGCCGCCTTGACGATTCCAGACACAAGACCCCCGGATTGGGTCGATCCCGCCTGCACACCTTTCCGGCCCCTCGGGGCATCGTCACTTCAGGTATAGCCCTCCCACGGCCTACGCGCAAACCGGGAAACGCCCCCCGACCACCAACCAGCGACATGTGCAGCCCCGCACGCCCCCTGCGCGGCGGCGGGCCTGTCTGGCCCTCGCGGACGCCCCTAGATTGGCCGTAAAGGAGGATGGCACAATGGGTCTCTTGATCGACGGCGAATGGCACGACTGCTGGTACGATACCGACAGCACCGGCGGGAAATTTCAGCGCGACACCTCGAAATTCCGCAACTGGATCACGACCGATGGCGCGGCGGGCCCCAGCGGCGAGGGCGGCTTTCCAGCGGAATCAGATCGGTATCACCTTTATGTCTCGCTCGCCTGCCCCTGGGCGCACCGCACGCTGATCTTCCGCGCCCTCAAGGGCCTTGAGCCACACATCGGCGTCTCCGTCGTACACCCCGACATGCTATCGGACGGGTGGGAGTTTCGCCCAGACTACCCCGGCGCCACCGGAGACCAACTTTACGACCTGCCCTTCGCCCGCGACCTTTATACCAAGGCCAAGCCCGATGCCTCGGGCCGCGTCACCGTGCCGATCCTCTGGGACAAGACCCGCGAAACCATTGTCTCCAATGAATCCGCCGAGATCATCCGCATGTTCAATTCGGCCTTTGACGACATTACCGGCAACACCGATGACTACTGGCCGCAAGACCTGCGCGCAGCGATTGAGCCGGTGAATGCCCGCATCTACGACACCGTCAACAACGGCGTTTACAAATCCGGCTTCGCCACCACGCAAGAGGCCTATGAAGAGGCCGTCAAACCCCTCTTCGACAGCCTCGACTGGCTGGAAGAGCGGCTCTCGACCAACCGTTATCTCATGGGCGACCGCCTGACCGAGGCCGACTGGCGGCTTTTCACAACCCTTATCCGTTTCGATGCCGTCTACCACGGGCATTTCAAATGCAACCGCGCCCGGATCGTCGATTACCCCAACCTCTGGGGCTACCTGCGCGAACTTTACCAATGGCCCGGCGTGGCCGAGACGGTGAATTTCGACCACATCACACGGCACTATTACTACAGCCACGACACCATCAATCCACATCGCATCGTGCCCATCGGGCCCGACCTGGACCTGATGTCGAACCACGGGCGTGATCGCTTGAAATAACAAACCCTGCCGTCCGGATCAGGCGTGGCTCCATGGGTATTTTTGCCAAGAAAAAGCAGGGGCGGTTTTTTCTTGGGCCAAATACCCTGGGGGAGACGCCCGCAGGGCGACGGGGGCAACGCCCCCAAGATGCACAGTCAAATCACCTCACGCGACACATCGTATTGCGCCACAGAAGGCTTACCAATGGGTAAACCGCCCGCGCTATCGCGTCGTCCGCCGATACTCCGCATCGCTCACCTGGTCCAGCCACTCGGCCACCCGGCCCGTGTCGTCGGCTTCCTGCATCGCTAGATGGCACATCTGGCTGTCGGGCGCGGCACCATGCCAATGCTCCACCCCGGGCGGGATCCACACTGTATCACCCGGCCGGATCACCTTTGGCGGCTCGCCGCGCAGCCCCACCAGTCCGACCCCCGACAGCACATGCAGGGTTTGCCCCAAGGGATGGGTGTGCCAGGCCGTCCGCGCTTCGGGATCGAAGGTCACCCGCAAGGCGTGCAGCCGCGCCGGCGCCTCGGCCTCCACCACCGGCTCCTGCCAGACCCGCCCGGTAAACCACTCCGGATTGGCCAGCTTGCTGGGGCGTTCCCCCGCTCGCATGATCTTCATTGTCGCGCCTCCCTTGTCACCGCCGCATGCCCCGAAACTAATGCCAGATCGTACGACTCGTACGAAATAATTTTACACATCCCGGATTTTCGTACGAAACTCCCCCCTTGAACGTACGACTCGTACGAAATGCGACGTGCCCTTGACAAAGGCCGCCCCGAATCCCTTGACGCCCCCATAGTTTCCCCCTAAAGACCCTGTGATGAATTCGGGGCGCTGCCTATGGCGGTGCCCGTTTGTATTGAGCAGGGCTTCGTCAAGCCCCAGCAAACACGAGGAAAAGCCCATGTCGCGCCGCTGCGAACTGACCGGAAAAGGCCCGATGGTTGGCAATAACTCCAGCCACGCCAACAACAAAACCAAGCGCCGCTACCTGCCCAACCTGCAGGACGTGTCGTTGCAGTCCGAAACCCTGGGCCGCGCGATCAAGCTGCGAATCTCTGCGTCTGCCCTGCGCAGCGTCGATCACCGCGGTGGTCTGGACGGCTATCTTGCCAAGGCAAAAGACACCGAGCTGTCGGCCAACGCTTTGAAAGTGAAGAAAGAAATCGCCAAGGCTCAGGCCGCGAACGCCTGATCAGCACGATCTTAACGATGTGATTTTACAGCCCCGTCCAATCGGTCGGGGCTGTTGCGTTTTGTCGCTTTTCTTCCCGGCGACCGAGGGCCTATATCTATCCGCATGACTCGCCCCTTGCGGACATACCTGGGTTTTGCCCTCGCCCTGTTACTGGCCCTGACCAGCCAGACAATGGCCGTCGCCCGTGGTGCGCCCGCCCCTGTAGGGCAGGCCGTGCTCTGTACCGGAACGGGGCCGGTCACGGTTCTGGTCGATGCCGACGGACAACCGACGGGCCAGGTTCACATTTGCCCCGACTGCGCCCTTGGCCTTTTCAACGCCCTGACGCCAACGCAGCCTGACTTGACACACGACACAGGCAAGTCTGAGGCAGAAGCCATTGATTTGACGCTGGAATTTCGGCCAACACTGTCTTGCGCCTTCGCTGCCCGCGCGCCTCCTTTCGCGATCTAGTCCATTATCATCGACCAGACACCATATGTTCAGGAGAGACCAATGTCCTTCAAATCCATCGCATTCGCGACCCTCACCACCCTTGCAACCGCCCTGCCCGCCATGGCCGCCGATATCATGGTGGACGATGCCTATGCGCGCTCCTCGGCCATGTCCGCCAAGACAGGCGCGGCCTTCATGATGATCCATAACCAAGGCGACACAGACGACCGCCTGATCGGCGTTTCGTCCCCCGCCGCCAAGGTCGTACAACTGCACACCCACAAGGAAGACGCCAACGGCGTCATGAAGATGATGCACGTGGAAGAAGGCTTTGCCCTGCCCGCCGAAGGCATGATCAAGATGCAGCGTGGCGGCCATCACGTCATGTTCATGGGCATCTCTGAACCCTTCGAACAAGGCATAATGATCCCCCTGACCCTGACCTTTGAGAAAGCAGGGGAGATCGAGGTCGAAGTCCCCGTCGACCTTGAACGCCAACCGATGCAGGGTGGTGGCCACGGCAAAATGTCCGAATGATATCATTGATGTGCCGGGCTCAATTGAGCCCGGCATGTCTCCGCGCACCCTAGAGTGACAACACATCCTCGACCCAGAGTGGCACAACCGCGGACGCCGGTCCGTGCCGCGCTTCGGCAAAATCCCGGGTATTGGCCGATGGCTCCAGGTTCAACTCAACCGTATGCGCCCCGGCCCGGCCCGCATGCTGCCCGAAAGCCGCCGCCGGATAGACCTGCCGCGAGGTTCCGATAGCCGCGAAAACATCCGCCTCTTCAAGATGTTGCCAGATGCCATCCATATAATACGGCATCTCCCCGAACCAGACGATATCAGGGCGCGTTGTCGCCTTTTGGCATGCCGGACACAGATCATCGGGCGCCATGGTCAACGGTGCACCCCACCGATGATCACAAGCTGCACAAAGCGCGCCGTCCAAAGCGCCATGCATATGCAAAACTCTTGTCGCCCCCGCCGCCTCGTGCAGGCCATCCACGTTCTGGGTGACGATCACGACCTCGCCCTTGGCCTCGCGTTGCAAACGGGCAAGGGCCTCATGCGCCGGGTTCGGCTTTGCCTCTGCGGCTTGAGCGCGGCGAGCGTTATAGAAATCATGCACCAATTGCGGATCGCGCACGAACCCTTCAGGCGTGGCCACATCCTCGATCCGGTGCTGCGCCCAAAGGCCGCCTTCGTCCCGGAATGTTCCAAGACCACTTTCCGCAGAAATCCCGGCGCCGGTCAGAATGACGATCTTTTCCATGCTCCCTCCTTGGCTTATGCATATGTGCCCAAAGGAGACCGCGATGACCACCCGAATCCTGTTCGTTTGCCTTGGCAATATCTGCCGCTCCCCCGCTGCCGAGGGTGTCTTCCGCAGCCTTGCCCCCGATGTCGAAACCGATAGCGCAGGCACCGGCGGCTGGCATATCGGAGAGCCACCTTACGGACCGATGCAATCCGCGGCACAGACGCGAGGGCATGACCTTTCCGATCTGCGTGCACGTCAATTTCACGCAGGTGACTTTACAGCGTTCGACCTGATCATCGGTATGGACGACGCCAATATTGAGGCGATTGAACGCTTGCGCCCCGCGGGCAGTGCCACACCTGTGAAACGCCTGACGGATTATGCCCCAGCAACTGGGATGACCCATGTGCCCGACCCTTACTATACCCGTGATTTCAACGGTGTTCTGGATTTGATAGAAGCCGCGGCCAAAGGCCTGCGCGATAGCCTGTAAGCCCCGACCAGAGGGCTTCGGCTTTTCCGAACATGACTTTAAGCGCCTGAAAAAACACACCAGGCATTGCATCCTTTCCCTTGTCCTGCCGCCTCAAGCACCCCCATTCAGGACAGAACAAGGAGATGCCCAATGCCTGTAACCCCGTTGAAAACCGCCCCCGGAGAGACGCCGCAAGCAGCCGCTGACATCATTGACACTGTGCAGGTCATGCTGGCTCGATTGCGCCAAGGCGGCGGACAGGTCGCACTTGAATATGCCCGGACACTGGACAACTGGCAGGGCGAGATCACCGTCTCAACTGATGCAATCGAAAAAGCCGTGGCCAAGGTTCCGCAGGATCTCAAGGATGATATCAGATGGGCACATGACAACATCAGCCGCTTTGCGGCCGCACAACGTGCAACAGCGCAGGATATGGAAATCGAACTGCGCCCCGGGCTGATCGCCGGACAGAAGCAAATCCCGCTGTCGGCGGCAGGTTGTTATGTACCTGGTGGCCGATATACACATATCGCCTCTGCCCTGATGTCCATTGCGACGGCGCGTGAGGCCGGTGTGGGTGACATAACGGCATGCTCACCGCCAAATGGGTCCGAGGGCATCCCTGCGCCAATGCTTTATGCGATGCACCTCGCCGGGGCGAGCCGTATCCTGTGCATAGGTGGCGTACAGGGCATAGCGGCCATGGCCTTTGGCCTGTTTGGCGCGCCGCCTTCGGATATTCTGGTCGGCCCCGGCAACGCCTATGTGGCCGAAGCAAAGCGACAATTATTCGGCCCCATAGGGATCGACATGTTCGCAGGTCCGACCGATAGCCTGATCCTTGCCGACGAAAGCGCCGACCCGCTGACCGTGGCCGTCGACCTGGTGAGTCAGGCCGAACACGGTGTCAACAGCCCTGTGTGGTTGGCCACCACGCACCGCCCCTTGGCCGAGGCGGTCATGACCGAAGTGCCGCGCCTTATTGCCGACCTGCCCGAACCAAACCGGACCGCGGCGGACATTGCATGGCGTGACATGGCCGAGATCGTCCTGTGCGACGATGACGAAGAGATGGCGCAATACGCCGACCAAAAAGCCCCCGAGCACCTGCATGTGCAGGCCCGCGACCTTGGCTTCTGGCGCGATCGGCTACGTGCCTATGGCTCGCTGTTCCTGGGAGAGAACACCACCGTCAGCTTCGGTGACAAGGCCGCCGGGCCGAACCACGTGCTGCCCACATCCGGTGCCGCGCGCTATACCGGGGGTTTATCAGTGCATAAGTTCCTGAAAACAGTGACTTGGCAGCAAGTGGACGAGCGCGCCTTGCCCGACCTCGCCCGCGTCAGCGCCCGGATCAGCCGCGAGGAGCGCATGGAAGGACACGCCCGAAGTGCAGATATTCGACTTGATCAGCTAGCCAATACCAGCAAACTTAGCGCCAATCAGAACGGGTAATCTGCGCACGAAGGGACGTGACCCATGAAAACCATCGGCATCCTTGGCGGAATGGGCCCCGAGGCCACGATTCTTTTGATGCAAAAGGTCTTCAAAGCGGTACCGGACGCGCGCGACGACGCCGATCACATCCCATTGATCGTACATCAGAACCCACAGGTGCCCAGCCGGATCAAGGCCTTGATCGAGGGCACCGGCGCCGACCCGGCGCCGATCTTGGCGCATATGGCCCAAGATCTTGAAAAGGCAGGGGTTTCCGCCTTGGCGATGCCCTGCAACACGGCGCACCACTATGCTCCGGTCGTACAGGCGGCCAGCCCCCTGCCGTTCCTCAACATGCTGGATCTGACAGCCGACCATCTGGCGCGGGCCGGGGCCAAGACGGTGGGTATGCTGGCCTCACCCGCGACGCGGCTGACAGGTGTCTTCGATGCACCATTCGCGGAACGCGGCCTGACTCCGTTGACCTTACCGGATGACGGCGCGCTTCTTGAGGTGATCCGGGCGGTGAAAGCTGGACAATACGCCAGTCAGACCGGTCCGGAACTGAAACGGATCGCCCTGCAATTGCGCGATCATGGCGCGGACCACCTGCTTGTGGCTTGCACGGAGTTATCCCTTCTTACCAACAACTTACCGGATGATATGCCATGGACTGACAGCTTGGATTGCCTCGTCTCCGGTATCGTGAAATTCGCCCGATCTTAAACCTGTAAGGTCGGCCGGAAAATCCTGGGCCCTTGGCATTGGAAGCCGTTTGTTTCAGGCAGCGGTTGCGTCATTCGTTTGATACGGCGCGGCCGGACCACGGCACCAACTGTCACCTTCGATCTTGTCAACAAGTCGAATGGCCTCGTGCATGGGCAGGATGGAATACTGAGAGTCATCACCATCCAGCGAACGTTCGATCAGGTCACGCGACGAGGGGCAGAAGATCAAGGCACCATCTTTGCCGAAAACCACTTGCTCGTCGGCGAAGTACAGCAATATGACTTCGGCGTCATTGGCAGGCGGTGTGCGGTCGATCCCTCGGATTCCTTCGAGAACACGAGCCCGGACAAGCGCGAAAGGATCATCGTAAAGCGTCTCGGCGGCATCGCTTTCCAACATCACCGGTTGGCTCGGCAGTATTTTCAGGGTGGAACGATTGCCCAAGGCACCCGCTTGCACCTCAAGTGGCCAGAAACGACGAGGGCATTGGCCTTCCCCATCCCATAACCGGATGCGGGTAACCTTGGTTACCTCCTGAAGGCCATTGTCGAAGGTCAGAACCTGGTCACCTTCGGCCATAGCATCGACCCTGCGCCATCCCATGGCAGTGGCGACACAGGTTCCGGCCAGCAACCCGGTCATAACCCCTGTAGCCGCACCGTCGTAGGCGGCAGTGACTTCTGCGGTGCGTTTGGTCCCCATGTATGATGCAGACATCCAACCAAGCATCTTCTATCCCCTCATTCGCGACCCGTAGCAGCGAGCCTTGTTTTGATGAGACCACAAAGCGCGATTCTCTTGCCGCTCCTTGGTCGGGAAAAGGGCGGAATTGGGGCACTGTTCGCAGTTGAGCATCAATGAGATGAAAAAATGGCAATCATCGTCAGCGGCACGACAGCCAGCGGTCAGTATGCATAGCCAAATCTGTCAACATCATGATGAAAGAGCGATTTTACCAAGGTCGAATCATCCTGCGAATAATAACGCCGATAATCCCTGTCCCGAGTTGACCGATTATTAACAGGAAGATCGAGGCAGAAGCCAAGATGCTCCCACAAAGGCGCGCCATCGGTTTCGAGATGCTCCAAACGGATGAAGGCATCGCATCGCTCGCGGCCCTTGGCGTCGGTCACGTAGTGCCCATAGGGTGCCGCACGCATGGCGGCTTGTGTTTCAGGCGTGTTTAGGAAGGTCGAAAAATCGACCGCCTTCGCAAGGCTCACGGCGGGGTGTTCAAACGCCTGATCCTGAAGCCAGTGATAATAGCTGACCATCCGATTCCAAGGGTTGCGCACAAGGGTAAACACGAAGGCGCGGTCGATTACATCGGGTGAAACCAGCCCATCGATGTCGGCCAGCGTCGAGTGTTTCCAAAGCCGCCCGGCGGTTTCGACCCCCTTGAGGCGCTTGCGGCGGCGCCTGGCCTTCGGGGTATCGCCGATCAGGATATCATCCTTCATCGCCCGTCCCTCAAGCGCGAGCGCCATGGATGTGCCCCCGGTCTTGGGGATATGCACGAAGATATAATTGCGCCCGGGCGAAATAATCATGTCAGGCACGCTAGAACCAAGGCCGCGATTGGACAAGGCTTTGGGAACCCTATCGGGAAGACCATTAACAATTGCTTACACCACCAAACTCAATAAGCTTTCCTGCACCTTAAACGCGGGGAATCAGGGAGGGATTACCATGGGTTGGATGCGGGACGAGACCGGACTGGAGAAGAACGCGGCGAATTTCGTGCCGTTGACTCCGCTGTCACATCTGCAACGCGCCGTGCGGCTTTACCCTGATCAAGAGGCCATTGTTTATCGCTCCATCCGTCGCACCTATTCGGAATACCATGAACGCTGCACCCGTCTGGCCTCGGGGCTGATGAAACTGGGCGTTGCACCGGGTGACGTGGTGGCGACGGTTCTGCCCAATCTGCCCGCCCATGCCGAGGCGCATTTCGGTGTGCCCGCCTGTGGGGCCGTTCTGAATGCCATCAACACGCGGCTGGAGGCCGATACGATTTCCTATATCCTCGATCATGGTGAGGCCAAGGTCGTGTTGGTCGATCCGCAGTTCCTGCCGGTTGTCGCGGACGCCATCGAACAGATGGAGGGCCCGCCCCCCACGGTGATCGAGGTCGCCGATGACGAGGCCGGTGTCCATGCCCATGGGCATTACACCGAGTACGAAAACCTGCTGGCCTCGGGCGATCCCGATTTTGAATGGATCATGCCGGAAGACGAGTGGGAAAGCCTTGCATTGAACTATACCTCTGGCACGACGGGGCGGCCCAAGGGCGTGGTGTATCACCATCGCGGCGCGTACCTAATGACCATGGGGACAGCGGTGACATGGCCGATGCCGCGTTATGCCAAGTACCTGACAATCGTCCCTCTTTTTCACTGCAACAACTGGAACCACACATGGATGATGCCCATGCTGGGCGGCACGATCATCTGCTGCCGGGACATCACCGCAAAGGCGATTTACGATGCCATTGCCGATGAGGGCGTCACCCATTTCGGTGCCGCGCCCATTGTTCTGAACACCATCGTCAACGCCAAGGACGACGAGCGGCGGGCCTTCGATCATATCGTCGAAGTCTTCACCGCCGGGGCTCCGCCGCCCGCGGCCACCCTGCGCGCGATCGAACCCTTGGGGTTCCATGTCACGCAAGTCTATGGCCTGACCGAGACCTATGGCCACGTGACCGAGTGCATCTGGCAAGCGCAATGGGATGACCTGCCGGACGAGGAACGCTACACCATCAAGGCACGCACTGGTGTCAGTATGCCCATGGCCGGTGACATCACCGCGATGGACCCTGAAACCATGGAGCAAACGCCCATGGACAGCACCCAGCAAGGCGAGATCATGATCCGCGGCAACACGGTGATGAAGGGGTATCTGAAGAATCCCAGGGCCACGGCAAAAAGCTTTGCCGGGGGGTATTTCCATTCCGGTGACATCGCCATTCAGCACCCGGATGGCTACCTGCAAATCGCGGATCGGGCCAAGGATATCATCATCTCGGGCGGGGAGAACATCAGCTCGGTCGAGGTGGAAGGTGTCCTGATGATGCATCAGGCGGTGCTGCTATGTGCCGTCGTGGCCAAGCCGGATGAGAAGTGGGGCGAGGTTCCTTGCGCCTTTGTCGAGGTCAAGGACGGGGCCGAGACCAATGAGGCGGACCTGATCGCCTTTGCCCGTGAACGGCTGGCCGGATTCAAGACGCCCAAGGCTGTTGTCTTTCAGGAGCTTCCGAAAACATCGACCGGCAAGATCCAGAAATTCGAACTGCGGACGATGGCGCGGGAGATGTAGCCCCGACGCGGTCCGAATCGGGTACAACCCCTTGGTTAACAAGGAAAACCCCTTTCTGCACCGCGTCGGCAAGACGTCGGTATCGCGTCGGTATTTTTCCCCGGCACCCCCGGAATTAACAGGGCGAACGGTGAGAAACGTACGAAACGCACGCGAGTTTCGTACGTTTCCATGGGTCGCTCATCCGTCCCCGCGGGCATCTTAACATGGAGTGGCCGTGACGCCCCCGCCCCGAAAGGCCCATAGGCGATAGACGCCCCACACTGGCCCGTGCTATCGTACTGTCAAAGAGGCAGAGCAGGCCCACACAAACCGTATGACCGCATTGAGTGAATATCACCGGCTTGAGGCCTCGGGCCTGTGGCGCGCCTCCCTCGAGGAACAGCGCAGTGAGGTGATTGTCTCGATTGGCGATGCGACCCTTGTGATCACGGACATGCAGGATCGGGCGCTGGCACATTGGTCACTGGCAGCGGTGGACCGCGCCAATCCGGGCGTGACCCCGGCAATCTATCATCCCGACGGCGACCCCGGCGAAACCCTTGAACTGGCCGAAAACGAGGACCAGATGGTCGAGGCCATCGAAAAGCTGCGCGCCGCGATCGCACGGCAACGCCCGCACCCCGGGCGTCTTCGACTGGTCATGTTATTGGCCTCGATGGCCGCAGTGGCGGGTCTGGCGGTGTTCTGGCTGCCGGATGCAACACGGCGCCATGCGGTTTCGGTCGTACCGGACGTCAAACGGACCGAAATCGGCAATGCCCTGTTCGAGCGCATTCAGAACGTCACCGGCCCGGCCTGTCGCGAGGCGGGCGGGCGCGATGCGCTAATGCGTCTGGCCCGCCGCCTGCCTGCGCCGGGCGGTGCGGGGCAGTTGGCGGTGGTGCGCGGCGGGGTAAAGGATGCGGTCGCCTTGCCCGGAGGCACCATCCTTCTCAATCGCGGATTGGTCGAAGACTACGAAGACCCCGATGTCGTGGCTGGCTATATCGTGGCCGAGCGTCTGCGTGCGCAGGTGAATGACCCACTAGACGACTTGCTGGCGCATGGCGGGCTGTGGTCGAGTATCCGGCTTCTGACCACCGGGGCATTGGACGAGGAAACGCTCAATGCCTATGCCGAGTATCTTTTGACCGGCGAGCGCCCCGATCTGGACGAAGATGTTCTGCTCAAGGGGTTCGAAGCATGGCGTGTACGGTCCACCCCCTATGCCTATGCGCGCGATATTTCGGGGGAAACGACCCTGCCCCTGATCGAGGCCGACCCCTATGCCACGGCCACGCCCGAGCCGGTACTGAGCGATGCCAATTGGTTGCGCCTTCAGGGGATTTGCGGCGGGTAACATGAAAAAGCGCCCCGAGGGGCGCTTTTCAGTCGCATGACATCGAGATCAGTTGCCGGGCCGCGCCTGCCCGTAGCCTTTGCCACGGACCTTGCGCAAGGCACGTTCAAGCTGTGGCTGCGTACGGAAGGGGCCGACCTTGACCATGGAATAGTCCTGACCCCCACGGGTCACGCGGCCCATTCGGGTGGGCAGACCTGCATTGGCCAGACGTTGCGCCGCGCGTTGTGCCTGCCCGGCATCGCGGAAGGCGCCGACCTGAACGTAAGGGCGACTGGCCTTGCGCACCGTTTTCTGTTGCGGCTTGGCCTTGGGCGCGACCGAGCGGGTTGATACGGTGGCGCGGCGCGCTGTGGCATCTGTCACCCGCTGCGGCGGTTGCACGACGCGGCCCCGGGTCGCGATCGTGACACCTGCGGCGCGCTGATCCTCGAAGCTGGTGTAGGGGTATTGCAGACCGGGATACATATAGCTGATGTCGCGGCCCGTTTTACGGTTGACCAGGTAGCGGGGCACGGTGTTGGACCACGCCACCTCCATCTGTGCCATGCCTTCAAAGGTCTGATGCGCGCGACGGCGATTCAGGCGATCATCCTCCCAGACGGGTTTGTAACCGTCCGGCACCGAGATACCCGCCGTACTGTTTTTCTGCTTGTCATAGACATGCTTGGGCACAACGCGAACCTGTGCATTGGAGACTGTCCGGCGCGGTTGCGGCGCGGCTCGCCGGATCGCGGGCTGGGCGCTTTGGTAGGTCGTGACCTGCGCGCCGCGCGGGGCGCGCATCGCGTTGGCGCGGGCGGTGCGGCTTTCCACGACGAAGGCATGTGGCGTGTTTTGCGGACCGCAACGAACGCTGGTCCCCGGCGCGGTGCGGTAGTATTGCCGCGAAATGGCGCTTGCCCCCTGACAGGCCGGTTGCCCTTGGGGGGCGGCCACTTTCTTGACCATGCGCTTGGGCTGTGCCTTGGGGGCAGGCTTGGGCGCCTGCGCGGTGCGCTTGATCACCTTGACCGTCTTGGGGGCGGTTGCGGTGGTGGCCGCAGGAACCTTGCGAACCTGCGTGGGCTTGGCTGTGCGGGCCGGACGTTTGACACCCTTCGCCGTGCGCGTCGGGGCCGGTTTCGCCTTGGGTTTCGGTGTGGCCTCGATCTTGATTTGCTTCGGCTCGGATTTGGGCGCGGCGGCGGTTTGCGTGGTCTTGGCCGATTGTCCTGCCAGACTGGGTTTGAAGCCGCAGATCGGCTTACGACTGCGCGAGACACGCGGCACCCAATTGACATTTCCGTCGATCCCGGCCCGGACATAGACACAGCCGCGGCTATCGACGTATTGCCGCGCCTTGTAGGAGGCGGGCGGAAATTCCGCCGGGACCTGCACGTCGGCCATATCCTGTGCCTGCAAGACCCCGATACCCATGGAAGCGGCGATGACAGCACACGCCAGTAAACGTTTCACCTGCATTTTGTCCCCCAAGACAGATTGGGGAATCTTGCCTGATTTGTTCCGCTGAGTAAACAGCAGATAGCTTATTTTGTGCCAAACATGCGGTCACCCGCATCCCCTAGCCCCGGCACGATATAGCCTTTCTCATTCAGGTGATCGTCGAGGGCGGCAATGACGAGTGGCACATCGGGGTGTTTCTCGTGCATGTGCGCCACGCCTTCGGGGGCGGCGACAAGGCACATCAGGCGGATATTCTTTGCGCCATTTTGCTTCAGAAGGTCGATGGCAGCCGCCGAGGAATGGCCCGTCGCCAGCATCGGATCGACCACGATCACGGCACGCTCGTCCAGTCGGTCGGGGACCTTGAAGTAGTACTGCATGGGTTCAAGCGTTTCTTCGTCACGCTGGAGCCCCACAAAGCCCACACGCGCAAAAGGAATGAGATCAAGCATACCGTCAAGAAAGCCATTCCCCGCCCGCAGGATCGAAATGAGGGCCGGATCACGCCCGGCCAGTGTTGGGGCCTGCATCTCGCAAAGCGGCGTTTCGATCTGGCGCGTGGTGAGGTCGAGGTCGCGGGTGACCTCGAAGGCCAAAAGCTGGCTGATTTCACGCAGGAGTTGGCGGAAGGTGGCGGTCGGGGTCGCCACCTCGCGCATCACGGTCAGTTTGTGCTGCACGAGGGGGTGATCGACGATGGTCAGGTGATCAGGCATGGGGCCTCCGGGTTATGGGGTTCGGGTCAGATGGGGCGGCAGGCGGTTTTGGCCCGGCCCTTGGGCGGGCACGCCAAGGTGGGCGGCGATGCTGGCGGCTATGTCTGTGAAAGCGATCTGGCCCAACTCCCCCGGCCCCAGACCGGCAATCAGGACCGGCACGCGTTCGCGGGTGTGGTCGGTGCCATGCCACGTTGGGTCATTGCCGTGATCGGCGGTGAGCAGGAGCATATCGCCATCCCGCAGGCGCGGCAGCAGGGCGGCGATGCGGCTGTCGAACCATTCGAGGGCCTGGGCATATCCCGACGGGTCGCGGGGATGGCCATAGAGGCTGTCGAATTCGACGAAATTGGCTAAGGTGAGGCTGTGATCCCCGGCGTTGTCAACCGCATCGAACAGGTGCGACATGAGCTGCGCATCGGTGCCTTTGGCCACGTCATCGATGCCCTGCATCGAGAATATGTCGCCGATTTTGCCGATGGCATGGACCTTGCCCCCGGCCCCTTGCACCCAATCGCAGAGCGTGGGCGCGGGGGGCGGGATGGCGAAATCGCGGCGGTTGGGGGTGCGGCGGAAGCCGGAGTCTTCGTCGCCCACGAAGGGGCGGGCAATCACGCGGCCCACGCGCATATCGTGCAGCATGGGGGCCACGGTGCGGCAGAGATCCAGCAGGCGGTCAAGGCCGAAGGCCTGCTCATGCGCGGCAATCTGAAAGACGCTGTCGGCAGAGGTGTAGCAGATGGGCCAGCCGGTGCGCAGGTGCTCGCCCCCCAGATCACGCATGATCCTGAGGCCGGAGGCATGGCAATTGCCGAGGATGCCGTCGGTACCAGCGGCCCGCTTGACGGCTTCGACCACATCCGGCGGGAAGGCCGGGGTTTCATCGGGGAAGGTATGCCATTGCCACGGCACGGGAACGCCCGCCAGTTCCCAATGGCCGGTGGGCGTATCCTTGCCCGGCGAAACCTCGGTCGCGCAGCCCCAAAGCCCGGTGGGTTTGGCCGAAAGGCCGGGGGCCATGGCGCCCGAGGCCAGATGTAGCGACGCGCCAAGGCCAAGCGCATCCAGAGCGGGCAACTGCAACCCGCCGGGATGCGCCTTGGCGATATGGGCGATGGTATTGGCGCCGGTGTCGGGCGTATCGCCGTTGAAGAACTGCGCCGCATCGGGCGCGCCGCCGATACCGACGGAGTCCATGACGACGAGGAAGGCGCGCGGCATGAGTCAGCCCAACCTGTCATGGATCAGCGGCGGCACCTCGGGGGCGCTGTCGCTGATGGTGATGGCGTTCAATAGCATCTCGGCGGCGCGGTCGGCTTGATCGGTGCGGGCGGCATGGATGCGGCACAAGGGTTGCCCCTTGGCGATTTTCGCTCCCAGCGGCAGGACCTGATCAATACCCACGGCGGGATCGACAAGATCGGTTTCCACCTGTCGGCCCGCGCCAAGGATGATGGCGGCAAGGCCCATCGCCTCGCCTTCCATCGCGGCGATATAGCCCGCGCGAGGGGCCTCAACCTCCATGATCACGGTCGCTTCGGGCAGAAAGCGTTGCCATTGATCGGTGAAATGCACCGGCCCGCCCATAGCGGCAACCATGTGGCCGAAATGCTCGGCGGCGTGGCCATTTCCAATCGCATCAGCGATTTGCGCGGCCCCGGTGTTGGGATCGGCGGCCAGATCGGCATTGGACAGCGCCACACCACCCAGTGCGCAGTTAAGATCATGAAGCCGCCCTTTCGCCTGTCCGGTGAGCACCTTCATCACCTCGGACACTTCAAGGGCGTTGCCCAAGGCGGGGGCCAGCGGCTGGTTCATATCGGTAATCAGGGCGCTTGTCTTGCAACCTGCGGCATTGGCGGTATCGACAAGGGCGGCGGCAAGGGCCGTCGCGTCCTCGGGTGTTTTCATGAACGCGCCAGAGCCGAGTTTGACATCCAAGACCAGCCCCTCAAGCCCTGCGGCGAGCTTCTTGGACAGGATCGAGGCAGTGATCAGGTCAAGGCTTTCGACCGTGGCGGTGACATCGCGGATGGCATAAAGCCGCCGGTCGGCGGGGGCGATATCAGCTGTGGCCGAAACAATGGCGCAGCCCGCGTGGTCGATAGCTCGGCGGAACTGGCCCTCGGTCAGCGTGGTGGTGAGGCCGGGGATGGCTTCAAGCTTATCCAGCGTGCCGCCGGTGTGACCAAGGCCGCGACCGGACACCATCGGAACGATCGCCCCGCAAGCCGCAAGCGCCGGGGCCAACACGAGGCTGACGCAATCCCCAAGGCCGCCGGTGGAATGCTTGTCGATCACCGGGCGGTCGGTCGGCCACGACAAAACCTTGCCACTATCGCGCATGGCAAGCGTCAGGGCCGTGCGATCTTCGGCGGAAAGCCCCTTGAGCAAAACCGCCATGGCAAAGGCAGCGGCCTGTGCATCGCTGACGCGGTGATCGGCCAAACCTTGCGCCATCCAATTGAGGGCGTCGTGGCCGAGGGGCTGACCGTCGCGCGCCTTGGCGATAATCTGTCGCGCATCCATGGGCTTAGTCTTTCTTGAACTGCTGTGACGAAAAGGCCCCTGGCAGGAGCGCAGCAAGGGTCATGGTTTCAGACCGTCCATCGAGTGTTCCCATATGAACGCGTATCTCCCCTGCCCCGAACTCGGCCAGTCTTTGCCGGCAACCGCCGCAGGGTGTGATTGGGGTGGGACTATCGGCGATGATTGCAGCCTCGATAATCTCTGTCTCTCCCGCCGCGACAAGGGCGGCAAGTGCCCCTGTCTCGGCGCATGTGCCTTCGGGGTACGAGGCGTTTTCAACATTGCACCCGGTATAGATACGCCCCGAGCCCGCGCGCAAGGCGGCCCCGACACGGAAACCCGAATAGGGGGCATGAGCATTGTCGCGTACGCTACGTGCGGCGTTCATAAGCTCCATCAGGTGACTCCGTTTCATGCGGCATTTCAGATTAAGATTGCGCCGCTGCGCCGCGCGATGCAAGCTGCCAATAAGGGCCGGTTGCGCCGCATATCAATTAGTTTAATATTAAACTATCGCGATACAGGGAGGATGCCATGACTGACAGCCACAAGGAAACCCTGCGCCAGGCGGCGCTGGCCTATCATGAGTATCCGAAGCCCGGGAAACTGGAAATCCGCGCCACCAAGCCCCTTGCCAATGGTCGCGACCTGAGCCGCGCCTATAGCCCCGGGGTGGCCGAAGCCTGCCTTGAAATCAAGGAGGATGAGAAAAACGCCAGCCGCTACACCGCGCGCGGCAACCTTGTGGCGGTTGTCACCAACGGCAGCGCGGTCCTTGGCCTTGGCAATATTGGCGCGCTTGCCAGCAAACCGGTGATGGAAGGCAAGGCCGTTCTGTTCAAGAAATTCGCCGATATCGACTGTTTCGATATCGAGGTGGATGAAACGGATCCTGAAAAACTGGCCGATATCGTCTGCGCGCTCGGGCCGACCTTCGGCGCGATCAACCTTGAAGACATCAAGGCGCCCGATTGCTTCATCGTTGAAAAACTCTGCCGAGAGCGGATGAACATCCCCGTCTTTCACGACGATCAGCACGGCACGGCGATCGTCGTGGGGGCGGCGGCCACCAATGCCCTGCATGTGGCGGGCAAACGGTTCGAGGATATCAAGATCGTCAGCACCGGCGGCGGCGCCGCGGGGATTGCCTGCCTCAACCTGCTGCTGAAGCTGGGGGTGAAACGCGAGAATGTCTGGCTGTGCGATATTCACGGGCTGGTCTACAAGGGCCGCGAAGAGGATATGAACCCGCAAAAGGCCGCCTTTGCGCAGGATAGCGATTTGCGCACGCTGGACGAGGTGATCGACGGGGCCGACATGTTCCTTGGGCTGTCGGGGCCGAATGTCCTGAAGCCCGGGCATGTGGAGAAGATGACGGACCGCCCGATTGTCTTTGCCCTTGCCAACCCCACACCCGAGATCATGCCGGACGAGGCGCGCAGCGTGGCCCCCGAGGCGATCATCGCCACCGGGCGCAGCGATTTTCCCAATCAGGTCAATAACGTCCTATGCTTCCCTTTCATCTTCCGGGGCGCTTTGGATGTCGGCGCGACCGAGATCAACGACCAGATGCAGATTGCCTGTGTCGAGGGGATTGCCGAACTGGCCCGCGCCACCACGAGCGCCGAGGCGGCGGCAGCCTATAAGGGGGAACAACTGACCTTCGGGGCGGATTACCTGATCCCCAAACCCTTTGACCCGCGGCTTTCGGGCGTTGTTTCAAGCGCCGTGGCCAAGGCCGCGATGGAAACCGGCGTGGCCACCCGGCCCGTTGAGGATTTGAAAGCCTACAAGGAGGATCTGGATGCCAGCGTGTTCAAATCCGCCCTGTTGATGCGCCCGGTGTTCGAGGCGGCGGCGACAGCCTCGCGCCGGATCGTCTTTGCCGAGGGCGAGGACGAACGCGTTTTGCGGGCCGCACAGGCGATTCTGGAGGAAACCACCGAGACGCCCATCCTGATCGGGCGACCCTCGGTCATCGACCGGCGGTGTGAACGGATGGGTCTGGAAATTCGCCCCGGACGGGATTTCAACATCGTCAACCCCGAGGACGACCCCCGCTATCGCGATTACTGGGGCAGCTATCATGACATCATGAAGCGCCGGGGCGTGACACCCGACCTGGCCAAGGCGATCATGCGCACGAACTCCACCGCCATCGGTGCCGTGATGGTGCATCGCGATGAGGCCGACAGCCTGATATGCGGCACCTTCGGCGAGTATCGTTGGCATCTGAACTATGTCACGCAGGTTCTGGGCACGGCCGAGCATCGCCCGCACGGGGCACTGTCGATGATGATCCTTGAGGATGGGCCCTTGTTCATTGCCGATACGCATGTGCATTCCCTGCCCACCCCCGAACAACTGGCCGAAACGGCAATCGGCGCGGCGCGGCATGTGCGACGCTTTGGATTGACACCCAATGTGGCGCTCTGTTCGCAATCGCAGTTCGGCAATCAGGCCGAAGGGTCGGGTAAGCGCCTGCGCGCCGCGATCGACCTTCTGGACGCGGAGCCGCGTGATTTTGCCTATGAGGGCGAGATGAACGTGGATGCGGCGCTTGATCCCGATCTGCGGGGGCGGCTGCTTCCGGGGAACCGGATGGAGGGGTCGGCGAATATCCTGATTTTCGCCCATGCCGATGCGGCCAGCGGGGTGCGCAATATCCTCAAGATGAAGGCTGGTGGGCTGGAGGTGGGGCCGATCCTGATGGGGATGGGAAACCGCGCCCACGTGGTCACCCCCGGCATCACCGCACGCGGCTTGTTGAACATGGCGGCGATCGCCGGAACACCGGTGGCGCATTACGGATAGAGCAACGCGAATCTGCACCACGCGCCCGACCAAACTTTGCACCGCTCAGGTTTGCAGATTTGCAAACTACGTGAAATTTGATGTACCGGCATTGAATTTTGGATGGTTTGCAAAAGTTTGCAGCCACAAAAGCCCTTTATCTGCAAAGATTATGCGGTAATCTGCCACGCAACCTGTCAAGCCGCTTGCCGCAACGTCCGCTCCTCCGTAACACATCTTTAAAGGACCGGAGGAGAATACAATGGCATACAGTGACGTCTATGAAAGCTGGAAACAGAATCCCGAAGGATTCTGGATGGAAGCCGCACAAGCCATCGACTGGGACAAGGCCCCAAGCAAGGCGTTGTTCGATCTGGGCGATGATCTTTATGAATGGTTCAGCGACGGCATGGTAAACACCTGCTGGAACGCCGTGGATCGCCACGTGGAAAACGGGCGCGGCGCGCAGGCGGCGATCATCCACGACAGCCCGGTGACCGGCACCAAGCACAAGATCAGCTATGCGCAACTTCGTTCGCGCGTGGCGCGGCTGGCCGGTGCGCTACGCGCGAAGGGCGTGGAAAAGGGCGATCGTGTCATCATCTACATGCCGATGGTTCCCGAGGCGCTTGAGGCAATGCTGGCCTGTGCGCGGATCGGGGCGGTGCATTCCGTGGTGTTCGGCGGCTTCGCGGCGCATGAACTGGCGGTACGGATCGACGATTGCGCGCCGAAGTGCATCATCGCCGCCTCCTGCGGGATCGAGCCGGGCCGCGTGGTGCATTACAAGCCGCTTCTGGATGGGGCCATCGAAGAAGCGAAGCACAAGCCCGAGTTCTGCGTGATCTTCCAACGCGAAGAAGAGGTGGCCCACCTGGAAGAAGGCCGGGATTATGACTGGCACGGGTTCCAGTATGGTGTCGAACCTGCCGAGTGCGTCCCGGTCGAGGGCAACCACCCTGCCTATATCCTTTATACCTCGGGGACGACGGGTGCGCCCAAAGGCGTTGTGCGGCATACAGCCGGCCACATGGTTGCGCTGAACTGGACCATGAAGAACATCTATAACGTCGATCCGGGCGATGTGTTCTGGGCCGCGTCGGATGTGGGTTGGGTCGTTGGGCACAGCTATATCTGCTATGGGCCGCTCATTCACGGGAACACGACGATCGTCTTCGAGGGCAAGCCCGTTGGCACCCCCGATGCCGGAACATTCTGGCGCGTCATTTCCGAGCATAACGTGCGGAGCTTTTTTACCGCACCCACCGCCTTCCGCGCGATCAAGCGGGACGACCCCAAGGGCGAGTTGATCAAGAATTACGACATCTCGAACCTGCGGGCGCTGTACCTTGCAGGCGAACGCGCCGACCCGGATACCATCGAATGGGCGCAGGACGTGATGGGCGTGCCGGTCTATGACCATTGGTGGCAGACCGAGACCGGCTGGACCATCGCGGGCAACCCTGCGGGGATCGAGGCGCTGCCGGTCAAGATCGGGTCGCCCACCGTGGCGATGCCGGGCTATGACGTGCAGATTCTGGATGAGGGCGGGCACGAGATGCCTGCAGGTGAATTGGGCGCGATTGCGGTTAAACTGCCCCTGCCCCCGGGCACCCTGCCAACGCTATGGAATGCCGAGGAGCGATTCCGCAAATCCTATCTCAACACCTTCCCGGGTTATTACGAAACCGGCGATGCGGGCATGAAGGACGAAGACGGCTACCTGTGGATCATGGCCCGGACCGATGACGTGATCAACGTGGCCGGTCACCGGCTGTCGACCGGCGGCATGGAGGAAGTGCTGGCCGCACACCCGGATGTGGCCGAATGCGCCGTGATCGGTGTGTCGGACCAGTTGAAGGGGCAAATGCCGGTCGGCTTCCTGTGCCTGACCAAGGGGGTCAATCGCGACCATGCCGAGATCGTGCAGGAATGCGTGAAGATGGTGCGCGACCAGATCGGCCCGGTGGCTGCCTTCAAACTGGCCGTCGTGGTGGATCGTTTGCCAAAGACACGCTCGGGCAAGATCCTCCGGGCGATCATGGTGAAGATTGCGGATGGGGCCGAGTACAAGATGCCGGCCACCATCGACGATCACGCGATCCTTGACGAGATCAAGGACGCGCTGCAAACCATTGGCTATGCCAAGTAAAACGATGCGCGCGTCGGGTCGCCCCGGCGCGCGCATATATGTTAGGCCGCCTTCCGGCTGGCATCATTGAGGGCGGCGAGCATATGTTCGGCCACGGCAGCTGAAGAATCCGGGTTCTGCCCCGTGACGATACGTGCATCGCGGATTGCAAAGCCGCTGAAATCTTCGACGCTACGCTCGAATTCAGCGCCTTCAGCCCTCAATTCATCTTCCAGAAGGAATGGCACCACCTTTGAAAGGCCAGCGGCGGTCTCTTCGGAGTTGGTGAAGCCGTTGACTTTGCGGCCCTTGAGAAGCGGGGTGCCATCGCTGCGTTTGGTGCCAAGAAGGCCCGCCGGCCCATGACAGACCGCACCGACAACGCCGCCTTGTTCGTGGATTTTTGACACGGTGGCGGCGACCTGCGGGGTTTGGTGGAAATCCCACATCGTGCCATGCCCCCCGGGAAGGAAAATACCATCGTATTTACTGGCGTCTACTTCCGTGAGGGGAATGGTGCTTTCGAGGGCCTTCATCGCCTTTTCGTCGTCCATGAAATTTTGCACGGCGCGCGGGCGGGCCATTGTATCATCGTCAGAGGCTGGATCGGCAGGCGGCATACCGCCTTTCGGGCTGGCCAGATCAACAGTGTAACCCGCTTCGCGAAATGCCCAGTAAGGAACGGCCATTTCTTCCCAGTAGAAACCGGTAGGGGCACCATCCTGCCCCATCGTGCCATTGGATGTGAGAATCATAAGAAGGCGTGCCATGAAAGACTCTCCTTTCTTTTGAGTGGGGTATTAGATTAGCCGTGAGCGTGGCGCGTGTTGCGCGGGTCCATCATCCCTTCTTTGACGCCCATGCGGATCAACACCAGGTTCACCGGATAGGCCGCCAGCAGACCGCAGGTCAGGGACACGATCATCGACGACCAAAATAGCACTTGGGCCGGTCCAGCATTGCCTGCGAGGGTAAGATCGACCCCGATGGCGACGACCTCCATCACCGCGATGCTGGGCGTTTCGGAATAAATCGCGTCACGCATGGCCACACCAAGGCCCGTACCTTCTTGCATGAGCGGCCCCACGGTAAGGGCGAAGCCCATGACATAAGCGAAGGCAAAGGTCAGTAGCGCCGTTCCGGTGGCGCCAAGGGCAAGGATGCCCACTGCAAGGGTCAGGCCGATGATTTCGCCCATCCCGCACCCCGAGTAGCAGTGCGCGACCGAGCGCGCGGCCCTGCGGAACGGGCCATCCGCGGAAATTTCCTTGCGCCCCGACCACCAGTAGATAGCCAGCCCCAAGGGGCCGGAATACACCACGGTCAGCGCCCAGACCCATTTCATCAGTTGCATGAGGTGGCTGTTGTTGCGGTGTAGGTCAAACACGAGAATTGCGAGGCAGGGCAGCAATAGCGCCGTCCATGCCAATAGGACCCAAGGGCTTTGCAGCAGTGCCACGATATGCTCTGCGTCTTGCGCCATGCTTTAGAGGTATGCAGGCGTTCAGGGGACTGAAACCCCCGTGGCCTTATTTTTCATCAGACGAATTGTTCGCGCAAAAGGCGCTCTTCCAGCCCGTGGCCGGGATCAAACAACAGGCGGTGTTCGATGCTGGGCTCGGACTGGATTTCAACCCAGAGGACGTTTTCCACCCATATGCTATCGGCATCGGCCATGACAGGGCGTCTATCGGGGTTGATCACGTCGAAACGTACATGCGCCGATTTGGGCAGCAGCGCCCCGCGCCAGCGACGTGGGCGAAACGCGGCAACTGCGGTGAGCGCCAGAACATCCGACCCGATAGGCAGGATCGGGCCGTGGGCGGAATAGTTATAGGCCGTCGATCCAGCAGGCGTGGCGACAAGCGCCCCATCGCAGACCAGTTCCTCAAGCCGCAGGTGGCCATCGATGGTGATCTTCAGCTTGGCGGCCTGCGGCCCCGCACGCAGCAGCGAAACCTCGTTGATGGCAAGCGCATCGTGCATTTTACCATCAACCGTTTGTGCCTTCATTTTCAAGGGGTTGATCACCGCCTCCTCGGCGGCGGCAAGACGATCGAGCAGATCGGTTTCGCTGTATTCGTTCATCAGGAAACCCACGGTGCCACGGTTCATGCCATAGACAGGGGCCGGAAGGTGCTGTGATCCGTGCAGGGTTTGCAGCATGAAACCATCCCCGCCCAAGGCGACAATGACATCGGCCTCCTCCTCGGGGACAGTGCCATAGCGTGTAACAAGCGCCCCGCGTGCCGTTTGGGCCGAGGGGGCATCACTGGCGACGAAGGCTATTCTTGCTGTCATGGCGGGGCGGGTCCGTTTCCAAAGGGCGTATTGTGGGTCGGATCGAAACATAAATCCACCGCATGTACCAGCAATGCCGGTCCCGCCGGGCCTTTTGTCGCTTTACAACCTTTCAAAAAGGCTGGGTTTCCTATAGGAAATCGCGCGAAGTGCAGATTTTGATGGAGGTGGCCCAATGCCCCATGACGGAAACCAACCCTTTGTCAGCGAAGGGTTTTTCACCGAATCCCTCGCGTCCCGCGACCCCGAGATCGCCGAGGCGATTGGCCAGGAACTGGGCCGTCAGCGCGACGAGATCGAGTTGATCGCCAGCGAAAACATCGTCAGCGCCGCCGTAATGGAAGCGCAAGGCAGCGTGATGACCAACAAATACGCCGAGGGCTACCCCGGCCGCCGGTATTACGGCGGGTGCGAATTTGTTGATATTGCTGAGAACCTTGCCATTAAGCGCGCTTGCAAGCTGTTCGATTGCGGCTTTGCCAATGTGCAGCCGAACTCGGGTTCTCAGGCTAACCAGGGTGTCTTTACCGCCTTGCTGCAACCGGGTGACACGATCCTGGGCATGAGCCTTGATGCCGGTGGTCACCTGACCCACGGTGCCGCGCCCAACCAATCGGGCAAGTGGTTCAACGCCGTGCAATACGGCGTGCGCAAGGAAGACAACCTGATCGACTACGACCAGATCGAATCGCTGGCGAAAGAGCATCAGCCCAAGCTGATCATCGCGGGCGGCAGCGCCATTCCGCGCCAGATCGACTTTGCCCGCATGCGCGAGATTGCCGATATGGTAGGCGCCTACCTGCACGTGGACATGGCGCACTTTGCCGGCCTCGTCGCGGCAGGCGAGCACCCCTCGCCCTTCCCGCATGCCCATGTGGCGACCACGACCACGCACAAGACCCTGCGCGGCCCGCGCGGCGGCATGATCCTGACCAATGACGAGGCGATTGCCAAGAAGGTCAACTCGGCCATCTTCCCGGGCATTCAGGGCGGCCCCCTGATGCATGTGATCGCGGCCAAGGCCGTGGCCTTTGGCGAGGCGCTGCGCCCCGAATTCAAGCAGTACATTCAACAGGTTATCACCAACGCGCAAGCGATGAGCGACCAGTTGATCAAGGGCGGCTTGGATACCGTGACCCACGGCACCGACACCCACGTTCTACTGGTGGACCTGCGGCCCAAGGGCGTGAAAGGGAATGCCACCGAGAAGGCCCTTGGCCGGGCGCATATCACCTGCAACAAGAACGGCGTGCCGTTCGACCCCGAAAAGCCCACCGTGACCAGCGGTATTCGCTTGGGGTCGCCAGCGGGCACGACCCGTGGCTTTGGCGAGGCCGAGTTCCGCCAGATCGCCGATTGGATCGTCGAGGTTGTCGATGGTCTGGCCACCAATGGCGAGGAGGGCAATGGCGAGGTCGAGGCCAAGGTGAAAGCCGAGGTCGAAGCGCTTTGTGCCCGCTTCCCGATGTATCCCAACCTGTAATCGGGTAGGTATCTGATGACGGCCCCGCGCGGTTTCGCTGCGCGGGGTTTTTCATGTCTGGACTTCGGTTGCGTTTCGGTTTGTTAAGGGATGCGCCGCGGTCGGCCCCTCAGACACGCCCCACGACCCAGAGGATCGCATAAACCGCGATGCCCAGAAGGGCGAGGTTGAAAACGATCGAGGCCAGAAGATGCAAGATGCGGGTCTTGCGCCGCTCTTTCGGGTCAATCTCTTTCAAATGATCCCCAAGGATACCAGCGGCACGATTGAACCGATCCGCATCGACATGTACGGCAAGGCGTGGATGGATCATCATGGTCTCGGCCTGCGCGACCTCTTCCCCTGCGCGGCGGAGAAAACGCGGCAAGAGCCGACCGGCGCGACGCAGCCTGATCGAGAAGGTCTTGCCACGGATACCGAGACGATCTTGCAGCAGATGAGCAAGCTCCTCGGTCTTGTCCTGAAACGGCTTGGGGTCGATCATGCGTTTGCCTCCGGCGCGCAGATTAACCTGTGCGGTCAAGGCCCTCAATAGGGGTGGCGGCAGGGATCATGGGCAGGTATGTCTGCCCCATGTTGAACATGATTGAACATGGCAAGCGCACCGACCATCCGGGGCTGTTGATCGTGCACGGGCTTTATGGCTCGGCCCGCAATTGGGGCGTGATCGCCAAACGGCTGTCGGATAGCCGACAGGTGGTGGCGGTGGATATGCGCAACCATGGGCTAAGCCCTTGGCACGACACGCATTCTTATCCTGACATGGCGGATGACTTGGCGCAGGTTCTGGAGGGTTTGGACGGCCCGTTTGATGTGCTGGGGCATTCCATGGGCGGCAAGGCGGCGATGGTTCTTGCCCTGACGCGGCCCGACTTGGTCAACCGCCTGATCGTGGCGGATATTGCGCCCGTCGCCTATGGCCACTCGCAAATTCAATTCATCGAGGCGATGAAGGCGGTGGATTTGGACAAGGTGGAGCGCCGCTCGGACGCGGCAGAGCAGCTCAAACAGGTGGTGGACGACCCCACCCTGATCACATTCTTCACCCAATCCCTTGATGTAAAAGAGAAAAAATGGCGCCTGAACCTGGATGTCCTGGCCCGCGAAATGCCGAGAATCCTGTCTTTTCCCGAGGTGGCAGGACAGTTCGACAAGCCTACGCTTTTCTTGTCCGGGGCCAACTCGGACTATGTGAAGCGTGAATATCGCGAGGGGATCAAGGCGCTGTTCCCGCAGGCGCAATTCGCAAAAATCCCCGGCGCAGGTCATTGGCTTCATGCCGAAAAACCGCGCGAGTTCGAGGCTGCTGTGCGGACCTGGACCACCTGAAACATCGTACGACTCGTACGCAAGACCCCGGATTTTCGTACTAAAATCATATGGGGATGATCGACTTGCGTACGAGTCGTACGAAACTCGTTACTCAGAATATAGCGCCCGCGCCACGGCCCATGCCACGGGAATCGCCGCGATGAACCCTGCGGCCGCCGAGGCCACCACGGGCACAGTCGTGTCATAACCCGCAGCCAGAGCGGCGATCATGGCGGAGCCCGCCAAGGTGGTGCCAATGAAAACGTAAAGGATCAGACCCAAACGAAGCATTTCGAACCTCATGCAATCAGGCGCGTTCGCAAAGGTACATATCAGATTCGGAATATTTGACCTTGATCTGTGTCAGTCCCCTTGCATGGCGCGCGCCACGATCCAAGCCACCGGAAAGGCAAGGACCAGCCCAGCCAAAACAGCGGCCCAAAGCCAAGCCGCCCCCGTAAGCCCCGCGACGAGAACCACGACAATCCCCACCCCGGCCAGGGTGGCGCCAATGAACAGATGCAGGGTGAAGAGAAGCCAGGACATATGCGAACCTTTCCAGTGGGTCTTGCCTCACCTAGGTGCGGTTGCAAGATTTGGCATTGATCCATGTCAGGCAGGGCACCTTCGCCCGTGCTATCATGAGGGGATGATCACGCTGGATGATATCGAAGACATGACATGCCTCACCCGTGAGGAAATTTCAGCCTTGGCCGAGCATGAGCATTTGCCCGAGCTCAATGCCTCGCTCATGGGGGACTATATCATGCACCTGCGAAAAGGGCCGCAGACCGTCCAGCAAATGATCTGCGAGGACATCCGCGACGCCCTGCACCGCGATGACCTGCCCCATGCCCGAGACCTGTACAGGGTGTTGCATCACTTCCTCGAAACCCACCCGGAGGCCGCGCGGGGCGCAAGCTGAAGCCTCACGTAAAGATGGCCACCAAGGCCGCCAACCCTGTCAGCCCGATCAGCCCGGAAGACGCGACCCTGAGCATGGGCATGTTGCGACGTGTAAGACCCTGGCCGAAATGCGTTTTCGCGGATTCTTCATCAAGATCCCTGATCAGGTTCGAAACATCGCTTATCGCTGTATTTCCTGCAAGAATGCCATAGGCCGTGTTGGCGATGACCAGCATGGCGAGCGGTGCCGAATAGGCCCCGCCGGAAAACACGATGATCGCGGTGATGGCCGCAAAGGCAAAGATGCAAGTCTGCATGACACCGTAGAAATGTCCAAGGCGGGCCATCGAAATCGAGTTGCGTATCTGAAAATCCATTTCACTTCCCTCCAAGAAGGAGGATAACACATTTCAGCCTTCTGGTCAGCCAGAGGGCACACCGGCCGATACGGCGATCAGTGCATCCGTTTTCCCGGCGGATCAAACGGCAGAAATTCCACCGCCGATTGCTGCACCGGGGCGGGATAAAGCTTCATCAATTCAAGGATCTCTTTTGGCAGGCCCACGGTGACAGGCACCCCCAGTTCCGTGGCCTCGACAGGCGTCAGGGCATAATCATGCGTCCAGGTCCCCGAAGCCAGCGTCTCGGCCAGCGTCTCGGCCTTGGCGCGCTCCATGCGCGGGGTCATGATCTCGACCGCGCCAGACTTGACCTGACTGATGGCCTTTTCGCTCACATCCGCCAGAACCAGAGCAACATCCGAGACATGCTCCACCGGCTTGGCATCGCGCGCGGCGATGATGGAGGCCGCCGAAATGCCCATGATCTGCGGGTCAATCGGCCCCAGCATGGAGAATTCTCCCATGACGATCTCATCAGCCGCCAAGGCAATCAGTGTACCACCTGACATGGCATAAATCGGCACGAACACCGTGACCTTGGCGGGATGCGCCTCGACCGCACGGGCGATCTGCATGGCGGCGATGACCAGCCCGCCGGGGGTGTGCAACACCAGATCAATGGGCGTATCATCCGGCGTCGCCTTGATGGCCGAAATGATGGATTGCGCATCCTCAAGATCGATCTGGCGCGACACGTTCATGCCGAAAAAGCTCCGCTTTTCCTGCCGGTGGATCATGGTGATCACCCGGCTGCGGCGTTTTTTCTCGATCGCGCGAATGGCCTGTTCGCGGCGGATGGCAAAAAGCCGCCCCGACAAAAGCGGCTGAAGCAACATCACCGCGAGAACGATAAAAATCAGGTTTGAAAAACTGAACTCCATGGGCATGCTCCGCTGTCGTCGCCCAACTGTCGCAGCCTCTGCACATCTTGTGAATTGAAAAATCACCAGACTTGCTGCAAACATTGACAAAGCAGTGACAGGCGGCATCAACCCCGGGCCAACCGGGCCGCCACGAGACGAGGCAAAACGGGGGCTTGGCCCATGCGGCAGGCATTAATTATTGGACTGGTTCTTGTTCTGGCGGGCTGTGGCGGCGGCGACCGTTTTCGCGGCGGACAGGTGCCCCGCGGTACGCCCATGGCCTTTGGCCCGATCTCGAAGGCCTGCATGGCCTCGGATCGCAAGGCGCGGTCCCGACAATTGTGCGGATGTATTCAAGCGGCGGCGGACCAAACGCTGACCGGTAGTCAGCAACGCCGGGCTGTGACGTTCTACCGAGACCCACATTCGGCCCAGGAAATTCGCCAATCGGACCGCGGCGGCAATGAACGCTTCTGGAAAGCCTACAGCGACTATGGCGAACGCGCCCGTCAATTGTGCGGTTAACGCGCTGTTTTCGAATTGCATGGCTCCGTTTGGGCCTCAATCCCCCCTTCCGAGTGAACGCAATCCGATCCAATCTTACCGGGGTATTTCTCCAATAAAAAGCACGGGAAAAAGACCGCCTTCATCTTTCCCAAAATACTCCCGCCGGAGGCATCCGACAGGCAACCCCATATAAACGGTTGACCCCGGCGCGTCACGCCTCCCCCGGGCGCCGAGCCCCACAAGGGGCGAGATAACCTGTGCGCGCGACAGCGCGCGCCTTTTGGTCACGCCTTGAGGCGATAGCCCCGGGCGAGCATGGCCCAGGCGATGGATGAAATGACGAGTGTCGAGAGGGTTCCCACGATGAGGCCAAGCATGGGGGCGCTGTCCGAGACCCCGATCAGGCCATAGCGTGCCCCGTCGATCAGGTAGAAGATCGGGTTGAAGTGGGTGATCTCGTTGAGCACGGGCGGCAGCGCCTCGACCGAGTAGAAAGTCCCCGACAGGAACGCCAGCGGCGTGACGATGAAATTGGTGATCGCCGCCATCTGGTCGAACTTGTTGGCGAAAATCCCCGCGACGATCCCGAGCCCCCCGAGGAAGGCGGCCCCCAGCGTGATGAAGGCCAGCGCCAGAAGCGGGTGCGCCGGGGTGATGCCCAGCACGGCCCAGAACCCGATCGCGATGGCCACGGCCACGAAAAGGCCCCGGCCGATACCGCCGGCAAGGTAGCCCAGAACCATCTCGGCCGCGCTGAGGGGCGGCATGAGGGTGTCGACGATATTGCCCTGTACCTTGGAGATCACGATGGACGAGGAGGTATTGGCAAAGGAATTCTGGATCACCGTCATCATCAGGATACCCGGCGCGATGAAGGTGGTGAAACTGACGCCCATCACATCGCCCCGGCGCGGGCCGATGGCGATCGAGAAGATCAGCATGAAAAGCCCGGCGGTGACGAGGGGGGCCAGCAGGGTTTGTGTCCAGACGGCAAGAAAACGCTGCACTTCACGGCCGGCCAGCGTGTAGAGGCCAAGCCAGTTTACCCGTCCGAAGCGGCGTGTGCCCATATCGGTCGTTTCGCTCATGCTCTGTCCTTTCACATCCGATTCGATGCCTTGTAACTTACCCATGAGTGATTAGAATAGGGCGTCATATGAATTTTGCGGGGCGGCGCCTGAGGGGGCCGCCTTTTGAGATAAGGAAACGGGCCATGTCCTGGAGCGATGAACGCGTTGAACTGCTGAAGAAAATGTGGGGGGAGGGTCAGTCCGCCAGCCAGATTGCCAAGGAACTGGGCGGCGTGACGCGCAACGCGGTGATCGGCAAGGTCCACCGTCTCGGGCTGTCGAACCGTAACGGCTCGGGCGGGGCGGCCGCGGAAAGCACCAAGGCCAAGCCGGCGGCGAAACCCGCGGCCAAACCCAAGCCCAAGGCCGCGGCAAAACCGGCGGCCGCGCCCAAGGCCGAGGCCCCCAAGCCCGCCGAAGAGGACAAGCCTGCGGCGGCGGCCCCCGTGAGTCGCGCCAAGCAGATCATTCCGGCAGGTCAGCCCCTGCCGCCTCAGCCCTCGGCCAACGAGATCGATCCCGAGGCCCTGGCCAAGGTGAGCGAGATCGAGAAGAAGGCCAAGAAGCTGAGCCTCATGGAGCTGACCGAACGAACCTGCAAATGGCCCGTGGGTGACCCGGCGACCGAGGACTTCTGGTTTTGCGGGTTGCCCGTACAATCGGGCAAGCCCTATTGCGAAGCGCATGTCGGCGTGGCCTTCCAGCCGATGAGCAACCGGCGCGACCGCAAGCGGTAAAACCGTGCATCAAAGCCTTGTGGGAAAGGGGCCGGACGGCCCCTTTTTTCGTGGCCTCAGTCGAAGAGTTTGAAGAGCTCTTTCTTGAGCTTTTCCTCGGCCCGGTCCTTAACCGCGTCTTCAACGGACTGGCCCTCTTCGCGGGTCACGCCCAGTTCCTTTTCCAGCGTGCGGTTCACTTCCTCTTCGGCCTTGGCCTCCAATTCCTTGCGTTCTTCGCGCACGCGCTGTTCCAGCTTTTCTTTCTCTTCCTTGAGGTTGAGATCGATGGCCTTTTCCAAGTCGGGCGTGATGCGCGGGTTGGCCCATGGGCCGCGAATGCGGACGGGGATGGCAAGGCCGCGGCGGTTTTCGCCTTCCAGAAGCACCGGCGTAATCAGGTAATCGATGTCCTGCGCGCCAAGGCCGATGCGGCCTTCACCCTCGGCCTTGGCCAGAGGCAGGGTCATCAGCAGGTCATCATTGCGCAGGTTGCCGTTTTTCATGGTGAAGGTCGCCCCGAGGCTGTCGAAAACCGTGGTCCCGCCGGTGCCATCGCCCGAGCGCATCAGGCGGTCAAGGTCGATGCCCGAGATCACGCCGCGCCCGGTTTTGATGGCCCCATCGCCCGAGAGGCTGTTCATGATGGCGTGCAGCGAATTGCCGACGCCGAGGAAGTTCAGATCGCCATCGGCCTTGGCGGCAAAGCGCGAGACGTCGATGGCGTCGGACAGGAAGGTTTCGAGGTTGATGCCGCGTGCGGCCATGTCGCCGCCCACCGAGAGGCCCGAGCGGTTATTCATCACGAACTGGCCGGTGATGGTGCCGTCGTAGGCCTGCAACTCGCGCAACTCGAACACCATGCGGGCGCGGTCGAGCGTCATGAGTGTGCGTGTCTTGCCCAGCTTGAAATCGCCCAGATCGACACTGTCTGCAACAAGCGCGATTTCACCGTCGGCCATGGCCAATGCACCGGCGTCGATGGGCGTCTTGGGCCAGCCGGAGGAGGCCCCGCCGCCACCTCCACCGCCTGAGGTGCCTGCCGCCCCGTCGTCGGCGGACAGCCCGCGCAGATCGAGCGCGCCCGCGTTGAGTTGTGCATTGAAGCGGGGTTTGGCGCCACCCAGCATGACATCGGCCGCCCCCGTAAGGCGGTTGTTATCGAGTGTCAGCGCGGTTTTGCGCAGCGACAGGCGCATGTCCGGGGTGAAAGTCATATCGGTTTCAGCCCCCAAGGTGCGACCGAGCCCCTTGGGAATGTCCGGCGCAGCCAGTCCCAGCGAAGACATGAAGCGCGCGGTGCTATCCAGATCGGCGCTGACCTTACCCGCGACCTGCGGCTGTACGCCTGCACGGCCCGAGAATGTCACGCGCCCGCCCGGGGCGGTCACGGTCGCCTCCAATGCCGAGACACCCCCGGCAATGAAATTGCCGACCTTGTCGAGGTGACCCGAGATTTGCAGGGCCTCTCCGGCGGGGCGCAGGGTGGCGTCGAATGTCGCGGTGCCCTCGTATTCGGGCCAGCGCAGGTCGAAATCCATGCCGGGCATGGCGATCCGTTCGCCCGTACCGTGATCGACATAGGTCAGGTCGGCATCGGTGATCAGGGCGCGGTCCAGTGTCAGGGCCAGCGGGTTGGAGGTGGCGGGGGCGGCCTCGCCTTCGCCCTGACCGGAGGGGGCCACACCTTCGACCCCTATTTGCCAGTTCACCGCGTCATTCGCGGCGCGCTCCAGCAGGATCTTGGGGCCCACGGCCTCAAGCCCCGTAATACGGATGTCGCCGCCGAAAAGCGCCTGCGGTTCCACCCCGATCTTGAGGCTTTGGGCGGTGAACATCGGCCCGGCCTCGGACCAAGGGGCATTGGCGACGGTGACCTGCCCGGTCGAGATACCGAGGACGGGGTAGAAGCTGACCTTGGTATCGCCTTCCATGGTGACCTTGCGGCCCGTGAGCGATGAAATCTGATCGGCGGCGATGCGCGCGATCCGGTCGCCCGGCAGCATCACCAACGAGACTACGAGAACGAGGGCCAGCACGACGACCAAACCCACAAGACGCAACAACAACCGCATGGCAACCCCCTTCTTGGCTTTGTTTAGATGTAGGCGGGCGCGGGCCATGCAACAACCTGTTTTCCCTTCCCGAGGGGCGGCCAAATGTCTATATGCGCCTGCATGAGCACCAATCCCCCCGATCTGCGGCCCGATCTGGCCCGCGCCCGCGTGACCGAGGCCCCGCGCAAGGGCCAACCCACCATCGGCATGGTCAGCCTTGGCTGTCCCAAAGCTTTGGTCGACAGTGAGCGGATTTTGACCCGGCTGCGCGCCGAAGGCTATGGCATCAGCCCGGATTATTCAGGCGCCGATGCGGTGATCGTGAACACCTGCGGGTTCCTGGACAGCGCCAAGGCGGAGTCGCTGGAGGCGATAGGCGAAGCGATCGATGCCAATGGCAAGGTGATCGTCACCGGGTGCCTTGGGGCCGAGCCCGAGTATATCACCGGGGCGCATCCCAAGGTTCTGGCCGTCACTGGCCCGCATCAATACGAGCAGGTTCTGGACGCGGTGCATGGTGCGGTGCCGCCTGCGCCGGATCCCTTCGTGGATTTGCTACCCGGTAGCGGTGTGAAGCTGACGCCGAGGCACTTCAGTTACCTGAAGATTTCCGAAGGCTGTAACCACAAGTGCAAGTTCTGCATCATCCCCGATATGCGGGGGCGTCTGGCCAGCCGCCCGGCCCATGCGGTGGTGCGTGAGGCCGAGAAACTGGTTGAAAGCGGCGTGCGGGAACTGCTGGTCATCAGCCAGGATACCAGTGCCTATGGTGTGGATATCAAGCATGCCGAGGAGCGCGGACATCGTGCGCATATCACTGATTTGGCACGGGATTTGGGCAGTTTGGGGGCTTGGGTGCGGTTGCATTATGTCTATCCCTACCCGCATGTGCGGCAGTTGATCCCGCTGATGGCGGAAGGCTTGGTCCTGCCTTACTTGGATATTCCGTTTCAGCACGCGCATCCCGATACGTTGCGGCGGATGGCACGACCTGCGGCGGCAGCCAAGACGCTGGACGAGATTGCCGCGTGGCGGCGGGACTGCCCGGATATTGCCCTGCGATCCACGTTCATCGTGGGCTATCCCGGTGAAACGGAAGAAGAATTCCAGACCCTGCTGGATTGGCTGGACGAGGCGCGGTTGGATCGGGTGGGCTGTTTCAAATACGAGAACGTCGATGGGGCGCGGTCGAATGCCCTGCCCGATCATGTGCCCGAGGAGGTCAAGCAGGACCGCTGGGAGCGCTTTATGGAAAAGGCGCAGGCGATTTCCGAGGAGAAGCTGGCGGCCAAGGTTGGAACGGTGCAAGAAGTGATCGTCGATGACATCGACGAGGATGGCATCGCCACCTGCCGCACCAAGGCCGACGCGCCCGAGATTGACGGGTGCCTGTTTATTGATGAGGGAACTCAAAGCCTTAGCGTGGGCGATATCGTGAGCGTCGAGGTGGACGAAGCGGGCGAGTACGACCTTTGGGGGCGTTTGCCCGGCTAAGGCTTGCCAGAGAGGGCCAAGGCGTGTTGATCTGGTTTTGAACAAAGACCGGAGGCCCCTCATGATCCATGTCACCACCACATGCCCCGATCTGGAGACGGCCCGGACCTTGGCCAGCGCGGTTGTGAAGGCGCGGCTTGCGGCCTGTGGGAATATCATACCGGGGGTGCGGAGCGTCTTTCACTGGCAAGGGCATGTCGATGAGGAGGAAGAGGTTTCCCTGACCCTCAAGACGCGGGAGGCGCACCGGGCGGAGGTCATCGAGATGCTGACGAAAAAGCACCCCTATGACCTGCCGGTGATCACTTGGGAAGAGGTGGCCAGCACGGCGGATGCCGAAGCCTGGCTGCGGGAGGAGACCGGCGGAGATTAACCTTTCCGCCGAATCGCCCGAAACCCCTTGGTTAACAGGCCAAACCGCAGGCTGTAACGCATCGGCAAAACGTCGGGATCACGTCGGTATTTTTGTCTGTAGCACCGGAAATTAACAAAGCGCGCGGTGCGTTTCGTACGTTTCGTACGCGAGTTTCGTACGGTTTCGCCCGGCGCGGCGGTGCGCAGTGAATGTGCCCCCTACGGCGCGTCGCGGGCTTTGTCCGCGAGGTGGCTGACCCTAGGTTTCTGGAAAGAAAAGGAGTGCTTCATGCCCAAGGATGACACCCGCATTTTATACAATGGCGATTGCCCGGTGTGCAGCGTGGAGATCGATCACTATGCCAAGTACAGCCAAGCGCGCGCCCTTCCCTTGGTTTATGATGACCTGAGCGATTGCGATCTGGCGCGGTGGGGCGTCAGCCGCGACGAGGCCGCCAAGCGGTTGCATGTGATGCAGGGTGGCAAGATTTACGCGGGCATTCCGGCCTTCCTTGTGCTGTGGCGCGAGATGCCGCGTTATCGCTGGCTGGCGTGGGTCGTGGGGCTGCCGGTGGTGCGGCAGGTGACGGGCGTGATCTATGACGACGCCCTCGCGCCGGTTCTTTATGCGTGGCACAAACGGCGGGACGCGCGCGGCGCGGGTTGATCGGCGCGCCCACCCGAAAAATTCAGATATTTTGAAACTTTTCAACGGTCCCCGCGTGTCTATTGAGACACGCAATGCAGAAAGGATTTTGATATGAAACGTACATGCATGACAGCACTTTTCGCACTGGCGGCAACGACCGCTTTTGCCGATGACCACGCCATGCCGATGGTGATGGCCTCGGATCAATCTGTTGAGAGCGGCGTTGTCAGCGCCGAAAAGATCGTCGCCGACAAGAATGGCTGGCTGGTCGTGCACCGCACGGATGCCGACATGGCCCCCGGTCCGGTTGTGGGTCATGCGCCCATTCGAAAGGGTGAAACCACCGATGTCGCCGCCATTCTGACCGAGGATGTGGCCGCCGGTGATATGCTGATGCTGATGGTGCATGCCGAAGATGGTGGCAATGCCACCGGCATTTTCGAATATACCTTGGGCGCCAAGGAGGATGGCCCGATCCGCGTGGATGGTGACCTTGTGATGAAAGTGATCACCGCGAAGTAATGCGCGCTTCGACGCGCCGACGATGTACCGCCCCTCCGCAACGTGCCGGAGGGGCGGTGCGCTTACCGTGCGGTATATAACGTAAAGTGTCTCGCCCTCAGTGCAGGCTTGTCGCCCCCAGTTCTTCGACCAAGGCATTCAGAAGGTCGGCATTGGCGCAATGAGCCGGGACTTCCTGTGCACCGGCGGCATTTTCGGCAAGCCATGCCGTGCATGTTTCGACGTGTGGGCAACGGCGGCAATTGGTGACCATGTCGGCATAATCCCGCGGCGTCAGCCTCCCCACGGCCAGCGCATCGGACAGATTGACGCGTACGGTGCGGGCCACCGAGCGGGTCAGCCAGAAATGCAGGTTCGGATCGCCGAGATAGGAAATTTGAACGGTCATGCCTTTGCGAGCTCCTGTTCGATTTTCAGCGCGGCAAGGGCGGCCCGGTTGCGGCAGGTGCGCGGCGGCGAGGTGACATGCGGATCGCCCGCAAGCCATTGATCGCACCATCCAGCCCCGGCGCAGGACCGGCAATGATGCACGATATCGGCCCAATCGTGCAGGCCCAGCCGCCCCTCACGTACTGCGCCGGGCAGGTCGAGGCCAGTAGCGCGAGCCATCCCCTGCACCAGCCAATAGTGATGACGTGGGTGGCCCAAGGGTGTGACGTCAGGCATGTTTTCCGGCCTTCAAGCGGGCAAAGATTTTGGCGTTGCGGCAGATGTCCGGTGTCGTCCCGGCCTTCCCCTCCTGCGCATCGAGCCAATGGGTGCATTCCTCGGGGTTGGAGCAGCCGGTACAGGCCATCACGGCGTCGCTGATCTGTTCGAAATCGATCTGGCCCTCCATGGCCTTTTGTTCGAGGTCGATACCAAGGGTACTGGCCATCCGGTCCACAAGGGCGGCGTGTTTCTTGAAATTCGGAGTGCTGGTCATGGCAAAGCCTTCCTGCTGTTGCCCGTCGGTCGGGCACGCAGGGACGCTATAGGATGGAGGGCCATTCAACCTTGATGTGCATCAAGCCTTGAGGTCGTCGAGATAGGCCGTCACGCAGTCTTGCACATGGCGGAAGCGATCCCCGCCCAGATGCTTGCCCCCGTACCAGCGTGTCACGACGATCACGTGATCGGTGAGCCCTGCGCGTTCCAGCATCCGGACGATCACCATACCCGCCCCGGATTCGCCATCGTCGCCTTTCAGGGGCGTGCCATCGGCCATAAGCATGGCCCATGTATTATGGGTGGCCTTGGCGAATTTCTTGTCTTTCTTCAGATCCTTGAGAAAGGCATCCACCCCCGCGCGATCCCGCGCGGGGCCACCCGAGACCGCGTATTTCGAGCCCCGGTCGCTGATGACTCCGGTAAGCTGGCGCATGGATCAGAGTTGCGCGTCCACGCGGCGGACGGTTTCGATCCGCTTGGCGTTGGGCGGGTGGGTGCCAAGGAAACGGTCGCCGGGATCGGGAATCTGGGTAAAGAATTCCGCGCCGCGTATCGGATTGTAGCCCGCCTTGCGGGTGATCACGGTGCCAAGGCTA
Source organism: Roseovarius bejariae (assembly GCF_009669325.1). Lineage (NCBI taxonomy): Bacteria > Pseudomonadati > Pseudomonadota > Alphaproteobacteria > Rhodobacterales > Roseobacteraceae > Roseovarius > Roseovarius bejariae. Next base: position 2,585,201 of record NZ_SZWE01000001.1, on the reverse strand, counting down.
TCGGCCTCAAGTTCGAAATCCTTGGAATAGCTGCGTGCGCCGACGGAGGCGCCAAGGTCGGTCGCCACGCGCACGCCATCGCTTCCGGCCCCGGTCAGGGCGGCCAGCCCCCCCAGAAGCACGGCCCCCGCCATGGCATTTTGTTGCTGGCGGGGAATGTGGCCTTTGATGTGGTGGGCGGCCTCGTGGCTCATGACGAAGGCCAGTTCATCGGTATTGCGCACCTCGGAGATCATCGCGAGGGTAAAGGCGATGATCGGGCGGCCGGATTTATCGATCGTCTGGTAGGCATTGACCGGCTGGTTCGGGCGGTCGTCCACCACGATGCGGAAGTCGCAATTGGTGCCGGCCCCGGTCCGGGCGCGGCATTCGCGCTCGGCCACGGGTTCAACGGTTTTCACCACGTTCGAAAACCGCTGCACCTCGGCGCGGGTGGGCGGCTGGGGCTTTTTCTGGTCCTGCACCTTGCGGGGCTGTTCGGCGGGTTGTTGTGGTTCGACGGTCGAAACGCAACCGGCAAGGGCCGCGAGGCCGATAAGAGCGATCCAGCGCATGGTCATCCTCTGGTTTAATATCCCGTCTTATTTAACAGGCTTTCCGGGTCATGCCAGCCCCTTGCGCAAAACCAAGAGGGGCTTGCAAAGGCCCGCCGAGGCGGTAGGCTGAGCTCATGTTTTCAATTGAACATGAATTCGACGCGACGGTGGTGACGCTGGTCGATGATGGCGAGGCGCCCTTGCAGGAGGATGTGATCGTCAATGCCTTCGAGGAATGTGTGACGGTCGAACAATACGACGCGCGCACGGACAGCATGCAGAAAGTCACCCTGTCGATGGCGCAGTTGCGGGACCTTGCGGCGGCTCTGAACCTGCCCGAGGGGGTGTATACCCTGCCGCCCAAGGCCAAATAGCGTCAGTCGATCACGAAGGTCTTGTCGCGGGCGGTTTGGCCACGGATCAGCGTGAGGCGCGATTTCGGCACGCCCAGCGCCTTGGCCAGCAGTTTTTGCACGGCGGCATTGGCCTTGCCGTCTTCGGGAACGGTGGTGACGTAGACGCGGATTTGCCCCTCGTCCTGCGTGATACGGTTGCGCGAGGCGCGTGGGGTGACGCGCACGGCAATCTGTGTGCCCGATTGGGCAAGATGGGCAAGCGGAGTGTCGGCCATGGGGGGTCATACCCCGGCATGGCCCGATGTGCCAGAGGTTGGGGGTTGACCCGGCGGGCCCCTGCCCCGACATATCCAGAGCAATCTTTAGGGGGTCATATGCCTGCACCGAACCAGCCAGTTATGGATTTTCTTTTGTCGCGCCGGTCGCGGCCCGCCAAGACGCTGACCACCCCGGTACCGGGTCGCGACGCATTGAAACCGATGCTGACCGCCGCGGCGCGCAGCCCCGATCACGGCAAGCTGGAACCCTGGCGGTTCATCGTGCTGGAGCGCGCTGCCCTGAAACGGCTGGCCGAGGTGGTAGAGGCGCGCGGCAAATCCCTTGGCCGGGATGAGGCGGATATTTCAAAGGCCCGGGTTCAGTTCGATTCTGCCCATCTGGCCGTTGCGGTGATCGAGGTACAAAAACCCTCCGAGAAAATCCCGCCCATCGAACAGACTTATGCCGTTGGAGGCGTCTGCTTGGCGCTTCTCAATGCCGCCCTAGCCAGCGGTTGGGGCGCAAATTGGCTGAGCGGGTGGCCGAGCCATGACCGCGGATTCCTGGAAACCGGGCTTGGCCTTGAAACGCATGAGCGGGCGGCCGGGTTCATCCATATCGGAACCGAAACCACCACCCCGCCCGATCGCCCCCGCCCCGACATGGACACGATCACGACATGGGTATCGGAATGATTTTCACGAGTTTTTTGAAAGCCCTCGGGCAAATCGGCGATCGTCGGTTCCGCAAGGTATTCTGGCGGGGCATTGGGCTGACCCTTGGGTTGCTGGCCGCGATTACCGCGGTGCTGGTCTGGGGGGTCGGCTGGATGGTGGGGGATGCGGTGACGCTTCCCTTGCTGGGCGAAGTGCAGTGGGTGGATAACGTTCTGAGCTGGGCCTTTGTCGCGCTGATGATCGGGCTGTCGGTGTTCCTGATGGTGCCCGTGGCATCGGCCTTCGTGTCGATGTTCCTCGACGAGGTGGCCGATGCGGTGGAAGACCGGCATTACCCGACCCTGCCCAAGGTCAAGGGCCCGCCTCTGAGCGACGAGATTCGCGACGGATTGGCGGCCTTCGGGGTGTTGATCGTGGCCAATATCGTGGCGCTTGTCCTGACTATGATTTTGCCCATCGCGGGCCTTCCGGTGTTTTTCGCGCTCAACGGATTCCTTCTGGGGCGCGAATATTTCACCTTGGCGGCCATGCGCCGCGAAGGGCGCACCGGGGCCAAGGCGATGCGCCGGAAACATGGCGCGGTAATCTGGGCGGCAGGGGTTTTGATGGCCCTGCCCCTGATCGTGCCGATCCTGAACCTGATCGTGCCGATCATCGGGGCGGCGACCTTTACCCACCTATACCATCGCCTGAAGGCAAAGCACGGTTAGGCGCAGGTTTCCCCGGATTCTTCATGCCTGCGTTCTTCGAGTGCCTGGCGGATGATCTGGACAGATGACGACAGGAAAAGCCCGGCCATGATCCCGGCAACGATAAGGTCGGGCCAGCCGGTGGCGGTGCCCCAGACGCCAAGGGCCGCAATCATCACGGCGATGTTGCCGATGGCATCATTGCGCGAACACAACCAGACCGACCGCACATTGGCATCGCCATCCTTGTAAGGCAGCAACAGCAGGACACTGGCCAGATTGGCAGCCAACGCCATAACCCCGATCACACCCATGATCTGGGCCTCGGGCACCCCGATGTAGAACACCCGGTAAAGCGTGGAGCCGAACACCCAGGCGCCCATCGCGAAAAGGCTGAGGCCCTTGGCAAGGGCCGCGGTTGTGCGTACCCGAATCGAGGCCCCGATCACGGCCAGCGAGATACCATAGGTCAGCGCATCACCCAGAAAGTCGAGCGCGTCGGCCTTGAGGGCCTGTGACCCGGCCATCTGGCCCGCGCCCATTTCCACGGCGAACATCAGCGCGTTTATGGCGATCACCATCCAGAGCCTGCGCTTGTAATCTTGCGACACCCCTTCGAACTTGGCGTCATGTCCGCAACATCCGGCCATATGGCCCCCCTTTCGTTTGTCTCAGGCGCAATGTAATCTCTATAGCAACTAGAGGTTCAAGAGGATTTTGCGATGTTTTCAATCGGTCAATTGTCGAAACGAACCGGGGTCAAGGTGCCCACCATCCGATATTACGAGCAGATGGGCCTAATTGCGGCCCCCGGACGGACGGAGGGCAACCAGCGGCGCTATGGCGAGGGGGAGTTGGAGCAGCTTGGTTTCATCAAGCACGCCCGCGACCTGGGCTTTTCCATCGAGGCGATTCGCGCCTTGATCGAGTTGCAGGGACATCCCGACCGATCGTGCGGCGAGGCGAACGCCATGGCGCAGGCACAGTTGGAGGCCGTACGCGGCAAAATCAGCCGACTTCGCAAGCTGGAGAGCGAACTTGAGCGGATTGTCGGGGGCTGCGATGGCGATGGGCCCTCCAGCGACTGCTACGTTCTGGCCTCATTGGCCGACCATGGCTTTTGCGGCGGGGAACATTGAGTTCGTCAACCGCACGGCGTTTCAAAAGGCGCGGCTGACGCCGCACAGTCTTTCCCGGAATGAGGGGCGCTGCCCCTCAAACTCCCCGGGGTATTTTGAACCAAGAAAAAGCCATTTCTCCTGCATGGTTTTTTCTTGGCCGAAATACCCCCGCCGGAGGCCTCCGAGGATTTTGCCGAAGGCAAAGGCCGAGACATAGAGGGCGCGCCACAGGCGCGCTCAATCCGGTTATTCCGTCGCGCTTGAGGGCAGCCCCATCCGGTCGAACATGTCGATGTCGCGCACCGAGATCACACCCGACAGGATCGTACCGCCGATGATGATCCAGAGCACGATGCTGACCAGGGTGGTGATGATCATTTTCTTGCGCAGGTGATGCTGTTCGGGGGAGCCCGCGTGCGTGCCCTCCACGGTCGTACCCGCCTCACCCTGCGTCTGGATTCGAATCGGCAGGGCGATCAGGAAGGTCATGAACCAGATCACCAGGAACAGAACGATGGCAGATGCGATGCTCATCAGACTTGCTCCAGCTCCACGAGGGTCCCTTGGAAATCCTTGGGATGCAGGAACAGCACCGGCTTGCCATGGGCGCCGATCTTGGGCTCACCGTTGCCCAGCACGCGGGCGCCGCTTTCCTTGAGCTGGTCCCGGGCGGCAAGGATGTCGTCAACTTCGTAGCAGACGTGATGTATACCGCCTGACGGGTTCTTTTCGAGGAAGCCATTGATCGGGCTGTCATCCCCCAAGGGATACAGCAATTCGATCTTGGTGTTGGGCAGTTCGATGAAGATCACCGTGACGCCATGATCGGGTTCGTCCTGCGGCTCTCCCACATTGGCGCCCAGCGCGCTGCGGTACTGGGCGGCGGCGGCTTCGAGGTCGGGCACGGCGATGGCGACGTGATTGAGACGTCCGATCATGGTGAATCCTTTCGTATGGTTTGCGCCACGTTATGGGGGTGCGACCCGCGTCTGACAAGCGACAGGGGGCCGCATCCGCATGATTAACCCGTCGTTAGCCATTCTTTGGATAGCCTCTGGACATGGACCGCAACAAAGAGGATCGGATCGATGGAAGATCTTGAGGACGCATTCAGCCCGCAACGCACACCGACGGCACGGCGCCCCCTGCTGGGGATGACGATCCTCGTTGTAGAAGACAGCCTTTATGCCTGTGAGGCGCTGCGGCTGATGTGTTTGCGCAGCGGGGCGCGCATCCGGCGGGCCGATTGCCTTGCCTCGGCGCGGCGGCATTTGCAGGTCTACCGCCCTTCGGCGGTGATCATTGACCACGGGTTGCCCGATGGGTCGGGGCTTGAACTGATCGCGGAGTTGAATGCGGCGGTGCCACGCGTCGGTATCATCATGGGAATGAGCGGTGATGGCACCGGGGCGAGTGCGGCTGCGGCGGCCGGGGCGGATGGGTTTTTCGACAAACCCATGGCCAGCCTTGCCACGTTCCAACAGGCGCTTCTGGATCATATGCCGAACGAGTTCCAGCCTAGCGGGCCGCGTGCATTGTGCGACGAGGTGATCGAACCCGACCCCGTGGCCTATCTTGACGATATGGCCCATGCCGCGACCCTTCTGGAAGATCACGGCGACGGGCCGATGATGGACTATGTGGCGCAGTTTCTGGGCGGTGTCGCGCGATCGGCCGAGGATGGGCCCCTTGCCAGTGCCGCGAACGATCTGGCGCAATTGCGCGAGGCCGGGCGCGGGACACGCGAGGTGGCGGCGCGGATCGCGGGGCTTGTGCAGGAACGGCTGCATCAACCGCAGGCGCGGATGAGTTGATTATGGGCGCTGGCGGGCCTGGGCCGGATCGCTGGCGGCCCGGACGAGACTGGTGAGGTCGCTCAGGCGTTCGCGTTGCGTGCCGGTTTCGTCGAAATTGGCCGGGGACAGCCAGAACTGGAATGCCTCGTTCAGGGCGGGCCATTCCTTGTCGATGGCGGCAAACCACGCGGTATCGCGGTTGCGTCCTTTATAGACGGTGGCCTGCCGGAAAATTCCCTCGTAACTCAGGCCAAGGCGTTGCGCGGCCCGGCGCGAGGCGGCGTTGAGCGCGTCGCATTTCCACTCAAAACGGCGATACCCCGCCTCGAAGGCCCATTTCATCATCAGGTAGATCGCCTCGGTGGCGGCGCGGGTGCGCTGTAGCTGCGGCGCCATGGCGATGAAGCCCACCTCGATGGAGCCTGCGGCGGGTTTCATCCGAAGGTAGGAGGCGAAACCGCCATACTCCCCGGTGGTTTCATCGCAGATGGCATAGAACAGGATATCGTCGCGGGCCGTGGCCTCGCGCATCCAGCGGTGAAACTGCGCGGCGGAGGCGAAGGGGCCGTCGGGCATATAGGTCCAGACCTCGTCATGCCCGTCGAAGGCTTTGAACAGCAGCGCCGCGTGACGGTCGGCATCGAGCAGCTCAAGCCGCGCGTAGCGCCCCGACAGCCCCTCGCCCGTTGGCACGGGCGGTGGTGTCCAATCGGGCACCGGGGGGCCAACGGGGCGGCTTTGGTCCATGGGCCTTAGTCGTCCTGCGGGATGACGCGCAGGCCGAGTTCCATCAACTGGTCGCTGGTGGGGTCGGAGGGCGCGTTCATCATCAGGTCTTCGGCGCGTTGGTTCATCGGGAACATGATGACCTCGCGGATGTTCTGTTCATCCGCCAGCAGCATCACGATCCGGTCGATGCCTGCCGCACAGCCGCCGTGGGGCGGAGCGCCGTAGTGGAAGGCTTGGAACAGCGCACCGAAGCGGTTTTTCACCTCGTCCTCGCCGTAGCCTGCGATCTCAAACGCTTTGAGCATCATGTCAGGCTTGTGGTTCCGGATTGCGCCCGAGACCAGTTCGTAACCGTTGCAGGCAAGGTCGTATTGGAAGCCTTTGACGCTGAGCGGGTCGGATTCAAGCGCCTCCATCCCGCCTTGCGGCATGGAGAAGGGGTTGTGTTCAAAGTCGATCTCGCCGGTTTCGTCGTCTTTCTCGAAGATCGGGAAATCGACGATCCAGGCAAAGGCGAAACGGTCGGTGTCGGTGAGGCTCAACTCCTCGCCGATGACGTCACGGGCTTTGCCGGCGACGCGTTCGAAGGCCGAGGGCTTGCCGCCAAGGAAGAAGGCGGCGTCGCCTTTGTCAAGGCCCAGTTGTTGGCGGATCGCCTCGGTGCGTTCGGGGCCGATGTTCTTGGCAAGGGGGCCTGCGGCCTCGGTGCCGTTTTCGCCCTCACGCCAGAAGATATAGCCCATGCCGGGCAGGCCATCTTGTTGGGCGAATTTGTTCATCCGGTCGCAGAATTTGCGGCTGCCGCCGGTGGGGGCGGGGATGGCGCGAATCTCGGTGCCGTCTTGCTCCAGCAGTTTGGCGAAGATGGCAAAGCCCGAGCCGCGGAAATGCTCGGACACGTCCTGCATCTCAATCGGGTTGCGCAGGTCGGGCTTGTCGGTGCCGTATTTCAGCGCGGCCTCTTTATAGGGGATTTGCGGCCAGTCTTGTGGCGCGTCCACCTTGCGGCCGCCGCCAAACTCCTCGAACACACCGGCGATAACGGGAGAAATCGTGTCGAAAACATCCTGTTGCTCGACAAAGCTCATTTCCATGTCGAGCTGGTAGAAATCGGTGGGCGAGCGGTCGGCGCGCGGGTCTTCATCGCGGAAGCAGGGCGCGATCTGGAAATACTTGTCGAAGCCCGAGACCATGATCAGCTGCTTGAACAGCTGCGGGGCCTGCGGCAGGGCATAGAACTTGCCCGGATGCAGGCGGGACGGCACGAGGAAGTCGCGCGCGCCTTCGGGGCTTGAGGCCGTAATGATCGGCGTTTGGTATTCGCGGAAGCCCTTATCCCACATGCGGCGGCGCATCGAGGCCACCACGTCCGAGCGCAGGGCCATGTTGTTTTGCATCACCTCGCGGCGCAGGTCGAGGTAGCGATACTTGAGGCGGGTTTCCTCGGGGTATTCCTGATCGCCGAAGACGATGAGGGGCAGTTCCTCGGAGCTGCCCAGAACCTCCATGTCGCGGATGAACACCTCGATCTCGCCGGTGGGGATTTTCGGGTTCACGAGGCTTTCGTCGCGGGCTTTCACCTCGCCGTCGATGCGAATGCACCATTCCGAGCGGACGCCCTCGACCTCGGCGAACACCGGGCTGTCGGGATCACAAAGCACCTGTGTCATGCCGTATGTATCGCGCAGGTCGATGAACAGAACCCCGCCGTGGTCGCGGATACGGTGGACCCAGCCGGACAGGCGGACTGTGTCACCCACGTTGGATTTCGTCAGATCGGCGCAGGTGTGGCTGCGATATGCGTGCATGGTGTCCTCTCAGGGCCCGTTACGGGTATGTCTTGTGGTCCGCGCCGATACACCTTGGCAGGGCGGTAAAGTCAAGGGCGGGGCACCGCGCAAGTCAGCATCATTGACCAAAAACATTTACAGAAATGAGGTTTTTCGGCAAAAATACACGTCACGAGCAGTCGCCGGGGTATCCGGCGTGACAATCGGCAGGTTTCGCATCGCCAAATTGAGTGCGCCGTGTGGGCGCGGGAAATAGGGGGTGAAACATGTGGATCAAGGCCTTGGACGGGATGCTGCGGCATCTTTTTCGTCGTGGTGAACTGACGATAACTTATCCCGATGGACAGACGCGCCGGTATGGCGACGGCAAGGGAGAGGCCGTTGCGGTGCGCCTGCATGACCCGACGCTACCGCGCAAAATCGTTATTTCGCCCGACATGGCGGTGGGGGAGGCCTATATGGATGGCCGCCTGACCATCGAGGGTGATGACCTTTACGGGTTCCTCGGGCTGGCCATTCGCAACATTGCGGCGAGTGGGCAACCGTGGTTTCGGCGTCCGCTGGAAGTTGGGCGGCATTTGCTGCGGTCCTTGGGACAGTTCAACCCCGTGGGGCGCGCGCAGACCAATGTCGCGCATCATTACGACCTGTCGGGGGAGTTGTATGACCTCTTTCTTGATGAAGACCGGCAGTATTCCTGCGCCTATTTCCGTGATCCGGACATGACATTGGAAGAGGCGCAGGCGGCCAAGAAACAGCATATCGCCGGGAAACTCCTGCTTGAGCCGGGAATGCGGGTTCTGGACATCGGCTGTGGCTGGGGCGGTATGGGCCTGACGCTTGCGCAGGACTATGGGGTGGACGTGGTGGGCGTAACCTTGTCGCGTGAACAGCACGCCATGGCACGGGCCCGGGCCGAGGCGGCGGGCCTGTCGGACCGGGTGGATTTTCGATTGATGGATTACCGGCATGTTGAGGACAGGTTCGACCGGGTGGTTTCGGTCGGCATGTTCGAACATGTGGGCGTGCCGCATTACGGCGAGTATTTCCGCAATGTGCGCGAAAGGCTGCGGGATGACGGCGTGGCCCTGATCCATACCATCGGACGGTGTGAGCGCCCGGGTGTGACCAGCCCGTGGATCGCCAAGTACATCTTTCCCGGCGGCTATGTGCCGGCGCTGTCCGAGGCGACCCATGCCATCGAAGGGCAGGATTTATATACGACGGATATCGAAATCTGGCGGCTGCATTATGCCGAGACCCTCAAGCACTGGCATGATCGGTTCATGGCGAATATCGACAAGGCCCGCGCGCTGTATGATGAACGCTTTTGCCGGATGTGGCGGTATTACCTGATTGCCTGCGAATTGACCTTTCGGTTCAATCGGCAAGTGGTGTTCCAGTTCCAGCTATCGCCCAAGCAGGACGCGGTGCCATTGACGCGCGATTACCTTTATCCTGCCCCTGTGGAGGACATGCGCCACGCCGCCGAATAGATCAGGCGATGGCGGGGGTAAGAGCCCGGGCGAAGCGGGCCTTCCAGAGCGCCTCTTCGTATTCGGCGTCGGCGGTGCTGTCGTAGACCACGCCGCCGCCCACGTTGAGGCGGACCTCATCCCCCTCAAGCATCAGCGTGCGAATCGCCACGTTGAATTCCGACGTGCCATCGGGGGCCGCCCAGCCGATGGTGCCGCAATAGATGTCGCGCGCCGCGCCTTCGAGTTCGGCAAGAATTTCCATGGCGCGCAGTTTCGGTGCCCCGGTGATGGAGCCGCAGGGGAACAACGCGCGGAAGATGTCGCCCAACCCGGTGCCCGCCTGCATCTGCCCGGTGATGAGCGAGACCATCTGATGCACGGTTTCATAGCTTTCGACGCAGAAGAGTTCCGGCACCTTGACGCTTCCGGCCTCGCAGATGCGACTGATGTCGTTGCGCAGAAGGTCGACGATCATCAGGTTTTCGGCGCGGTTTTTCTCGTCCGTTTGCAGGAAGGCCTTACGACGGGTGTCTTCGTTCGTGTCGCTACTTCGCGGTTGTGTGCCCTTCATGGGGCGGGTTTCGATCCGGCCATCGGGTTTGGTGCGGAAGAAAAGCTCGGGCGAGCGTGAGAGGATCGCGGGTAGCCCCTCGGCCTCGATCATCGCACCGTATCGGACGGGCTGCACCTGTGTCAGCGCATGATAGAGTGCCTGCGCCGTGCCTTTCGTACGCAGGAACAGCGGGAAAGTCAGGTTCGCCTGATAGATGTCACCGGCGCAGATATAGTCATGCACCGTCTGAAAGGCTTGCGCGTATTGCGCCTTGCGCCAGCCGGGTTGGAAACGGTGCAGGCTGGCAGGCCCGTGCATGAGGTCGGGCGCGTCTTCGGGGGCGTCATAAACCCCGAATTGCAGGAGCGGCAGGCGGCGGTCTTTGGGCATGAGCGGTTCAAGCCGGGGCTCCAACGCGAATCCCAGTTCGTAGCTGGCAAACCCAGCAAGCCATCCGCCCGCGCCTTGGGCGGCATCGAGGGCTTCAAGGGCGGCGGGCACCTGTGCGACCTCATGCGCAACGATCATTTCGCGCGGATGCGCGAAACGGCAGGCGGCGGCCTTGGGGCCATTATCGAACCGAATCTTCAAATGCCGTGTTTCCCGTTGCGATCTGGCGGTATGTAATCCGCCATAGTCCGAATGACACCCACAAAAGCGGCCATTCGTTCAAGATTTGCGATCCCCCTTGCAAGCCTGCGCATGATGGATATAACCGCCATCAATTTGCGCGCACCCATACTGGCGATGCGCCCAATCAGCTGCCCGGGGATCACCATGCCGAAAAGAACAGACCTCTCGTCCATCATGATCATCGGGGCGGGCCCGATCATTATCGGCCAAGCCTGCGAGTTCGACTATTCCGGCGCACAGGCCTGCAAAGCCCTGCGCGAGGAAGGATACCGCGTCATCCTCGTAAACTCCAACCCCGCGACGATCATGACCGATCCGGGGCTGGCCGATGCCACCTATATCGAGCCGATCACCCCCGAGGCCGTCGCCAAGATCATCGAGAAAGAGCGCCCCGACGCCCTGTTGCCCACGATGGGCGGCCAAACCGGCCTGAACACCGCTTTGGCCGTGGCAGACATGGGCGTATTGGAGAAATTCGGGGTGGAGTTGATCGGCGCCAACCGCGAGGCCATCGAGATGGCCGAGGACCGCAAGCTGTTCCGCGAGGCGATGGATCGACTCGGCATCGAGAACCCCAAGGCCACCATCGCCAACAACATGGAAGAGTGCATGGAGGCGCTTGAACATGTCGGCCTTCCGGCGATCATTCGCCCCGCCTTTACCCTTGGCGGCACCGGCGGCGGCGTGGCCTATAACCGCGATGATTACGAGCATTACTGCAAATCGGGCCTCGATGCCTCGCCCGTCAGCCAGATCCTGATCGACGAGTCGCTTCTGGGGTGGAAGGAATACGAGATGGAGGTCGTCCGCGACAAAGCGGATAACGCGATCATCGTCTGCTCCATCGAAAACGTCGATCCGATGGGCGTGCATACCGGCGATTCGATCACCGTGGCCCCTGCCCTGACGCTGACCGACAAGGAATATCAGGTCATGCGCAACGGCAGTATCGCCGTGCTGCGTGAGATCGGCGTGGAAACCGGCGGTTCGAACGTGCAATGGGCCATCAACCCCGAAGACGGGCGCATGGTTGTGATCGAGATGAACCCGCGTGTGAGCCGCTCTTCTGCCTTGGCGTCAAAAGCGACGGGCTTCCCGATTGCCAAGATCGCCGCGAAACTGGCCGTGGGGTACACGCTGGACGAATTGGACAACGACATCACCAAGGTGACGCCGGCCAGCTTTGAGCCGACGATTGATTATGTCGTCACCAAGATCCCGAAATTCGCCTTCGAGAAATTCCCCGGCTCGGAACCCAAGCTGACCACGGCGATGAAATCGGTGGGGGAGGCCATGGCGATTGGCCGGACGATCCACGAATCGTTGCAAAAGGCCCTGTCGTCGATGGAATCGGGCCTGACCGGCTTTGACGAGGTGGACATCCCCGGCGCGCCCGACAAGGCCGCCGTGATCAAGGCGATCAGCGAACAGACCCCCGACCGGATGCGGACCATCGCGCAGGCCATGCGCGAGGGGCTGAGCGACGACGAGATTCAGGCCGCCACCGCCTTTGATCCTTGGTTCCTGTCGCGTATCCGCGAGATCGTGGAGGCCGAAGAGGAGGTGAAAACCAACGGCCTGCCCAGTGACGAGGCCGGTCTTCGCAAGCTCAAGATGATGGGCTTTAGCGATGCCCGCCTTGCCAAGCTGACCGGCTTTACCGAAGCCGATGTGCGCCGCGCGCGCCATGCCAAAGGGGTGACGGCCGTTTTCAAACGGATCGACACCTGCGCCGCCGAGTTCGAGGCGCAAACACCCTATATGTATTCCACGTACGAAGCCCCGATGATGGGCGACGTGGAATGCGAAGCACGCCCCAGCGACCGCAAGAAGGTGGTCATTCTGGGTGGCGGGCCGAACCGGATCGGCCAAGGGATCGAGTTTGACTATTGCTGCTGTCATGCCTGTTTCGCGCTGACCGACGCGGGCTATGAGACGATCATGGTCAACTGCAACCCCGAGACGGTTTCGACCGACTATGACACCTCGGATCGTCTGTATTTCGAGCCGCTGACATTCGAGCACGTGATGGAAATCCTGCGGGTCGAGCAGGAAAACGGCACCCTGCATGGGGTGATCGTGCAGTTCGGCGGGCAGACGCCCCTCAAGCTGGCCAATGATCTGGAAGCCGAGGGCATTCCGATCTTGGGCACGTCACCGGACGCGATTGACCTGGCCGAGGATCGCGAGCGGTTCCAGGCGCTTGTCAATCAACTCAAGCTCAAGCAACCGTCGAACGGCATTGCCCATTCGGATGCAGAAGCCCTTGAAATCGCAGAAGGAATTGGGTTTCCGCTGGTTATTCGCCCGTCTTACGTTCTGGGCGGACGGGCGATGGAAATCGTCCGCGACATGGCGCATCTGGAACGCTATATCGCCGAGGCGGTCGTGGTGTCCGGGGACAGCCCGGTTCTGCTGGATGGCTACCTATCCGGCGCGATCGAATGCGATGTGGACGCCCTGTGTGACGGGAAAACCGTGCATGTGGCGGGCATCATGCAGCACATCGAAGAGGCTGGCGTTCACTCGGGCGATAGCGCCTGTTCGCTGCCGCCCTATTCGCTGTGCCCTGAAACGATTGCCGAGATCAAACGCCAGACCGAGGCGCTTGCCCTTGCGCTGAACGTGCAGGGGTTGATGAACGTGCAGTTCGCCGTGAAGGACAACGATATTTACCTGATCGAGGTGAACCCGCGCGCCAGCCGCACGGTGCCCTTCGTGGCCAAGGCCACCGACAGCGCGATTGCCTCGATCGCCGCGCGCCTGATGGCGGGCGAGAAAATGGACGCCTTCCCGCATCGCGGAGCCTATCCCGAAGGCGCAATGCCCGGCAGCCTGCCGATGGCCGACCAGATGACATTGGCCGATCCGAATATGCCATGGTTTTCGGTCAAGGAAGCGGTGCTGCCGTTTGCGCGCTTCCCCGGCGTCGACACGATCCTCGGGCCCGAGATGCGCTCGACCGGGGAGGTGATGGGGTGGGACGTGTCCTTCCCGCGGGCGTTCCTGAAGGCGCAGATGGGCGCCGGTGCGGATTTGCCCGAGGGCGGCAAGGTGTTCTTCTCGATCAAGGATGCGGACAAGACCGACCAATTGGTCGACACCGCGCGCCTGCTGGTCGAGATGGGTTTTACCATCGTTGCGACCCGCGGCACCTCGGGTTTCCTCAGTGAGCACGGGATTGACTGCGACGTGGTTAACAAGGTCTACGAAGGCCGCCCGAACATCGTGGATATGTTGAAAGACGGGCAGATCACGCTGGTCATGAACACCACCGAAGGCGCGCAGGCGGTGGAAGACAGCCGCGAGATTCGTTCGGTCGCGCTTTATGACAAGATCCCCTATTTCACCACCGCCGCGGGCGCCCATGCCGCCGCCCAAGCCATCAAGGCGCGGCTGGAAGGGGAATTGCAGGTGATGCCGTTGCAAGGACCGAACGCGTAAAACATGCCGCGTTAAGTCGATTTGAAACGACGGAATGTCGAAAACCTGCGCCGGGTGTCAGCCATGACGTCCGGCGCATTCGGCATTGCAAATGGTGCATAGATTTTTAGCAGAAAAAAGATTGCGCGGTGGAAAAAATCCATTATTTGCAAGTTACGGACGCAGTAACGCCCGGATAACCGCAACCTCAAACCTTCAGGAGGCCGACAATATGACCCGCGACGAACTGAACCGCGAATTGCGTATGCACAGTGCTTCCTGGCCGGCGGTCCTCATCGTGTACGGCATCATCGTGGCGACGATGGTGTTCAGCGCGATGTCCATCACCTGATCCAGGGCACTTTAAACCGGGCCTCTCCTCCCTGCCCCGGTTGCACACCGCACGAAATAGAAACGGCGGATGGTTAGAAAACCATCCGCCGCTTTCATTTTCACATTGCGTATATCAGCCGCTGATCTTCGGATCGTTCGGGTCGATTTGCGCCGTGGCTGCATCGCCCACGTTGTCCACGCCCCGTTCTTCCAGCAGAGTCGTCAGCCACTCCGGGTCCATTTCGGGCACCGAGCTGAGCAGCAGATCGGTATAGGGATGATGCGGAGGCTTGAACATCTCTTCCTTGGGCCCCTGCTCCACGACTTTACCATGCTGCATGACCACCACCTCGTCAGCAATCGAGCGCACAGTGGCCAGATCGTGGGTGATGAACATGTAAGCCAGGTTCAGCTCCTTCTGGAGTCGATCAAGCAGTTTCAGGATACCTTCCGCCACCAGTTGGTCAAGCGCCGAGGTGACCTCGTCGCAGACGATAAAGGTGGGTTCTGCCGCGAGGGCCCGGGCGATCCCGATCCGCTGTTTCTGCCCGCCCGACAGTTCAGGTGGATAGCGATTGTAGAACTGGGATGGCTCAAGCTCGATCAGATCAAGCAGTTCGTCCACCCGGTTCTTGAGCGCCGCACCACTGAGGCCGGAATAGAACTGTGCCGGCCGGCCGATGATCTCCGAAATTCGCACCTTGGGGTTCAGCGCGGTATCGGCCATCTGGTAGATCATCTGGCATTGGCGCAACTGGTCCTTGGTGCGGTTCCGGTAATCGGGCGGGAAAGGTTCGCCCTTGAATAGAACCTCCCCCTTGGAAGGCGGCAAGAGACCCGTGATCACACGCGCCGTCGTGGATTTGCCGGACCCGGATTCACCCACAACGGCAACGGTCATCCCCTCGTAGACATCAAAGCTGACGTCATCGAGAACCTTCTCACCGCCGGTATAGGAGGCATCCACACCACGTACCGAAATAAGCGGAGTCGCATCTTTGGGCCGCGATTTTTGCGGACGCTTGAAGCTACGAACCGCCCAGAGTGACTTGGTATAATCCTCTTGCGGGTTGTCGAGCATCTCCTTGGTGGGGGCCTCTTCGACCTCCTCACCCTTCAACAGCACCTTGATCGTATCGGCCATCTGCGCCACGACCGCGAGGTCGTGGGTGATGTAGATGGCGGCGGTGTTGTATTCGTCCACGATGTCGCGGATCGCGGCCAGCACCTCGATCTGGGTGGTCACGTCAAGCGCCGTCGTCGGTTCATCGAAGATGATCAGGTCGGGCCGACACGACATGGCCATGGCTGTCATGGCACGTTGCAACTGCCCGCCCGAAACCTGGTGCGGATACCGAAAGCCAATCTCATGCGGATTGGGCAGACGCAGCTTTTCGTAAAGCTCCATCGCATCTTCTTGCGCCTCGGTCCGCTTTTTCAAGCGGTAATGAAGCGGCGCTTCGGTATGCTGGTCGATGATCTTATGCGCGGGATTGAACGACGCCGCGGCGGATTGCGCCACATAGGCAATACGATGTCCGCGCAAACTGCGCTTTTCTTCCTCGCTTGCCGTTGTCAGTTCCATCCCGTCGAATTCAATCGACCCGCCCGAGATTCGCGTCCCGTCACGTGCATAGCCCATGGCCGCTGCACCAATGGTGGATTTCCCGGCGCCCGATTCCCCGATGAGGCCAAGAACCTCACCGCGGTGGAGGGTCAGATCGACACCTTTGATGATGTCGACCCAGGTTTCATCGGAATAGCCCTGAATTTGCAGGTCCTTGATTTCCAGCAGGACTTCTTTCTTTTTAAGCATTGTCGATTACTCCTTCAGTCCCGAGGAACGATGCAGCATCCAGTCCACCACGAAGTTGACCCCAACCGTCAGCAGGGCAATCGCCGCCGCCGGGATCAGGGGTGTGATGTCACCGAATGAGATCAGGGTTGCGTTTTCCCGCACCATCGAGCCCCAGTCCGCCGTGGGCGGCTGGATGCCGAGGCCAAGGAACGACAGGCCCGCGACCAGCAGGAACACAAAGCAGAACTCCAAGCCGAATTCCGCCACCAGAGGCGCGGTTGAGTTCGGCAGGATTTCGCGCCGGATCAGGTACCATGTCCCCTCACCCCGCAACTTGGCTGCTTCGATATAGTCCATGACAACCACGTTGCCCGCCACCGCCCGTGTCAGGCGGAAGACGCGCGGTGCATAGATAACGGCAACCGCGATCACGATCACATGGATATGCGGGCCGAAAATCGACAGCATAAGCAGGGCGAAAATAAGCGAGGGGATCGACATGATCACATCCGCCACCCGGCCCATGAACTGATCGAACCAGCCGCCCTTTGTAGCGGCCAGAAGGCCGGCAAGCGCACCCAACACGAAGGCAGCCACGGTTGCAGCCAAGGCAAGGCCAACCGAGTTACGCGCGCCATAGATGATGCGGCTGAACATGTCGCGGCCCAACTGGTCGGCGCCGAGAAGCATGTTCGCGTCCGGCGGCGCAAAGGCAGACGCGATCACTTCGGCCTCACCGTGCGGTGCGATCCATGGCGCGAAAACCCCCATGATGATGTAGGTGAAGATCACGAACATCCCGAAGGCCGCCGTCATCGGCGCCGTCCGAAGTTCTTTTGCCAGATCATCCGAGGCGAGCTGGATCATGAACTCACGGAAGGCATATGACACCATGGCCGCCAGCCCAAGCAGACCCGCGCAGATCGCGACGCCTTTCAGGGCAGCCGTTCCGCCGATGATTCCCAGAAGGAACGACACCATCGTCAGCCCGAAGGCCACCATGAAGATCTGCCGTTTGTTGTAAAACGCCGCCAGGCAGGAAACTGCCAGAAGCAAGGCGTAGTATCCGATTACAAATAGACTCATTTGTTTCTACTCCCCTTACTTCGGATGCCGCAGACGCGGGTTGGTGAGAATGGCGCCGACATCCGCTGCGAGATTGAGCAGGATGAAGGTTGCCGCGAAGATCAGGCAGCAAGCCTGCACCACGGGGAAGTCACGTTTCGACACCGCATCGACCAGAGCCTGACCGATACCGGGATAGACGAACACCACCTCCACAAGCACAACGCCGGTGATCAGGTAGGCGAGGTTCAGTGCCACAACGTTGATGATCGGGGCCCATGCGTTCGGCAGGGCGTGCTTGACGATCACTTTCCACGGCGGAGTCCCTTTCAGGCGCGCCATTTCGATATAGGGGGACGCCAGAAGGTTGATGATCGCCGCCCGGGTCATCCGCATCATATGCGCCATGACCACCAGAACCAGCGTCAGTGCCGGTAGGAAGGTCCTGACCAACAACTCGCCAAGGCTCATACCTTCACTGAGGCTCGAAATCGCGGGAAACATTTGCCATTTCACTGCGAAGAAGAGGATCAGGATATAGCCGAGGAAGAACTCGGGCGATGAAATGAAGCTAAGCGTGACCACGTTTGCCACCCGGTCGAAGATCGAGTTGCGCAACAGCGCGACAACGACACCAAGGATGATGGCCACCGGTACGGCGATTACCGCAGCGTAGGCCGCAAGGAAAAGCGTATTCATGAAACGCTCACTGATCACGGCACTCACACGTTCGCCGGTGACGATCGAATTGCCGAAATCCAAAAAGACTGCGCCTGAAAGCCAGTCCAGATACCGCACGATGGCGGGTTGATCGAGGCCCATTTGCTTACGCAATGCGGCCAGGTTTTCTTCGGTAGCGCCTTGTCCCAGAACCGCCTGAGCGATGTCACCCGGCAGCAATTCGACCATGAAGAAGATAATGATCGAAATCACGAATAGGATGATTAATCCGAGACCGAGCCGTTTACCTACCAGCCCTAGAATGTCTCCCATCTGTTCCCTCCTGCTGTTGTGCCGTGTGCCGGGCCGCCATAAGGCCGAACACAAGCGGCGTAACAGTTCTTATGCCCATTGAACGCTTGAACGTAGATCGTTCCGGTTCGGGCTTGTGGCCTTGTCGCGGCCCTGTTGGCGACCGTTGTACGACGAGGCAGTGAAAAGGCCCGGCGCAGGGGTTGCGCCGGGCCGGAGAATGTTGGCTTAGCCTTCGAACCACCAGCGGCTACAAGCGCGCGCGCCGTCCATTTGCCAGCTTGCCGCCAGATCCGGACCATGCTTCACGTTACTGCGACGGGCATAAACGAAGTTCGGGAAGAACGGGATGATCGTTCCGCCATCATCTTTCGCCAGCATCGCCATCTCGCGGTACATTTCGGCACGCAGGTCATTGTCCAGCTCGGCCTTGGCCTTGAGGAGCAACTCGTTGAAGCGCTCATTCTGCCAGTGGCTTTCGTTCCATGCCGCGTCATCCTTGTAGGCCAAGGAGTACATCACGTCCGGAGTCGGACGTGCGCCCCACTGCACAACGCACCACGGCTTTTTCAGCCAGACGTCCGAGTAGTAGCCATCATTCGGCTCACGTTTGACCGAGATATTGATGCCGGACGCCTTGGCCTGCTCTGCGAACAGAACGCACATGTCGACCGAACCCGAGAAAACGGAGTCAGCGACACTGATTTCAGTGCTCAGACCTTCGGCACCTGCCTTTTTGAGGAGCGACTTGGCCTTGTCAGGGTCATAGTCGTTCTGCTCAAGGCCCTCGGGCCAATACGGCATGGCCGGCGAATGGTGGAAATCATTGCCCATCGTCGACGTCCCGAAGGTGATCTTGTCCATGATCTCCTGACGGTTGATCGAATGCTTGAGAGCATTGCGTACATCCACGTTATCGAAGGGCGCCACGTCGCAGAACATCGGCATGGTGATCGCAGCCGCCGACGGCACGTTGTCGATTTCGATATTCGGGTCACGTTGCAGCAGCGACAGGGTTTTCAATTCGATTTGCGTCACCGCATCCACATCGCCGGTAACAAGTGCTGTCTGACGTGCGTTCGGATCGTTGAGAACCGTCACGATACACTCGTCGAAATAGGCGCCTTCAAGGTGCCAGTCTTCATGACGCACAAAGCGGTAATTCACACCGAATTCGGTTTCGACCAATTTGTACGGGCCACAGCCGTCGCCGGACTTCCAGTCGATCGTGCCGTCGTCATTGGCCGGGCAGATCGCAAGGTGGTAGTCGGTCATCAGCCACGGCAGGTCCGCGTTGCCGCTAGCCAGTTTGAAGGTGACGGTCATGTCGTCGACCTTGACCAGCTCTTCGACATCCGAAACGAGCGCCGCCGCCGCCGACGTGGTATCTTCGCCGCGGTGGTGGTTGATAGAGGCGATGACATCGTCCGCCGTGACCTTCTTGCCGCTGTGGAAGGTGGCCTTCGGATTGATCACGAAGGTCCATTCCTTCGCGTCGGGCGATGCGCTCCATTCTTGCGCAACATCCGGGCCAAGCGACCCATCGGGTTCGATCAGGGTCAGGTACGAGCGGAAAGTATGCGCCACCTGGATCATCGAGAAGGTGACGTATGTGCCGGGATCATGGGTGTCACCGGTGTTGCCGTCGTGCGCACCAAGACGGAACGTCCCACCGCGGCTAGGCGCGGCTTTGGCCGAGGTGCCCCACAGGCCGGTTGCGGCCGACGCGGTCATCCCGGCCGCCATGGAATAGTTCATGAACGACCGGCGCGAAATCTTGCCGTCGCGGGCGGCATCGGCCAGCTGGTCGATCAGAATTTGGTTGTCTTTGTTGGTCATATTGTCTCCCTGGAGGATTTTTTTGATCATGGTGATCTTTTTTTGCATGCGCCGGGTAAGGATTTCCTATCTCTGCACAAGGTGAGTGTTCTGAAACCGACACGCTAATATCAAAACACGAAATCCGAAACACTTCTACCCTTTACTTGCTGTGTTCAAAGCGAATTTTGGTTGGGAAGGCACATCGGGAACCGTTGTGAATTAGGGCCCACACGCACGAGACGCGCTCGGAGAATCGCGGCCGCGAAGCGCCGATCCCACCCCGGCGCCAACCGCACCGGAGTGGATAATCTTCAGACATCCGATCAGGACGAGAACCACCAGCGACTTGGCGCGCGGGCACCGTCCAGCTCCCAGCTTGCCGCAAGGTTTTCGCCATGCATCACATTGCTGCGCCGCGCGTAGACGAAGTTGTTGAACATCGGGATGATCGTGCCGCCATCGTCACGGGCGATCATACCCATTTCGCGGTACATCTCGGCGCGCAGGCTGTCGTCGAGTTCGGACTTGGCCTGTAGCAGCAACTCGTTGAACCGCTCGTTCTTCCAACGGCTTTCATTCCAGTCCGCATCGGCCTTGTAAGCCAGAGTATACATCACGTCCGGCGTGGGGCGCGCGCCCCAGGAAACCGCGCAGAACGGCTTTTTCAACCAAACGTCGGAATAGTACCCGTCGTTGGGCTCGCGTATGACATTGACGGTGATGCCGGCCTGCTTTGCCTGCTCGGCGTAAAGCACGCACATGTCGACGGCGCCCGAGAACAAGCTGTCGGCCGTAGAGATACTGACCGTAAGGTCCTCCATCCCCGCCTTCTTGAGCAGCGACTTGGCCTGCTCAGGGTCGTATTCGCGCTGCGGAATATCGTCGGGCCAATAAGGCTGGGCCGGCGAATGGTGGAAGTCGTTGCCGATGGTGGCCGCGCCGAAGGCGATCTTCTCGATGATCTCGTTGCGGTCGATGGACAACTTGAGCGCGTTGCGCACGTTGACATCGTCGAACGGCGCGGTGTCACAGAACATCGGCATTGTGATCGCGGCCGCCGAGGGCACGTTCTCCACGGCGATGTTGGGATCGCGCTGCAAGAGCGCCGAGGTTTTGATGTCGATCAGCGACACCGCGTCAACATCGCCGGTGACCAGTGCAGTCTGGCGCGCGTTCGGGTCGTTGAGCACCAGCATCTCGACATTATCGAAATAGGCGCCCTCGAGGTGCCAGCCGTCATGACGGCTGAGCTTCCAGCCGACGCCCCACTCCCCCTGATCAATCTTGTAGGGGCCCGAACCGTCGCCCGACTGCCAGTTGATGCTGCCGTCGTCATTGGCCGGGCAGATGGCAAGGTGATAGTCGGTCATCAGCCAAGGCAGGTCGGCGTTGCCGCTTTCCAGAGAAACGACGACCGTGTGATCGCCATCGGCCGTCACGTCGGTCACCGAGGACAGCAGCGATTTGGCCGCCGAGGTCGACTCCTCGCCGCGGTGGTGGTTGAGCGATGCGACCACATCCTTTGCCATCACCGGATTGCCGCTGTGGAACGACGCGTTCGGGTTGATCTCGAAGGTCCAGACCGAGGCGTCTTCGTTGGCTGACCAGTCGCTTGCAAGGTCCGGCCCGAGCGTGCCGTCGGGCTCAATCAACGTCAGATAGCTGCGATACTGGTGGGCGAGATAGATCTGCTGGCGCGAGACATACTGGCCCGGGTCGTGGGTGTCGGACGAATTGCCGTCATGCATGCCCACCTTAAAGGTGCCACCCCGCTTGGGCTGCGCCTGAGCCTGAGTGGTCCAGAGCCCCGTGGCGGCCGAAGCGGTCATGCCCGCCGCCATCGAGTAGTGCATGAATGACCGGCGCGAAATCTTGCCGTTGCGGGCGGCATCCGCCAGCCGGTCGATGAGTAACTGATCTTTGACCTTTGTCATGTTTTATCCCTGTTAATTTGGTCTTGTTCGCTGATTGGAGCTGTCAGAATGTGTCTCTCCTGCAAAGCTTCCCTTCCCTTTGCGTAGACCGGTAGCCTAAATGCGACATACAGGTAACAAAACACGAAATCCGGCAGCCTTCTACCCTATAGCTTGGCTATTCAAATTTTTTTTAGATTCCAGTGATTGATGCCAGAATGGCGTGAATTCAGCCGTATAATCAGGCAAAACGACCTTCTGATCGGCTGGAAACCAGTGTCGGAAAAAAACAAGTGTACTACCGTGACGAGAAGTGAAATCGCCTGTAACGCGCCTATGATCGCTGTGCGCGCAACTTGGAAAAGTAGGTGAGTCGCTTCTTCAATTCGCGTTCGAACCCACGTTCAACCGGTTGATAAAGGGCCGGTCGGGTCATGCCGTCCGGGAAATAGTTCTGCCCCGAGAACCCATCCTCGGCATCGTGATCATAGGCATAGCCATCGCCATAACCCTGATCTTTCATCAGCTTGGTTGGCGCGTTCAGGATATGCTTGGGGGGTGGCTCACTGCCGGTTTTCTTGGCTTCTCGCATGGCCGCCTTGTAGGCGGCATAGCCAGAATTGGATTTGGGCGCGAGGGCGAGGTAGGTCACGGCCTGCGCCAAGGCCAATTCGCCTTCGGGGCTTCCCAGACGCTCATAGGTTTCCCAAGCGTGCAGGCAAACGGTTTGTGCCTGCGGGTCGGCAAGGCCGATATCCTCAACCGCCATCCGGGTGATCCGGCGCGCCAAATAGCGCGGGTCCTCACCGCCGGTGAGCATCCGGGCATACCAATACAGTGCTGCATCCGGATCGGACCCGCGCACCGATTTGTGCAGCGCAGATATCAGATTGTAATGCTCATCCCCGCCCTTGTCGTATTTCGCCGCCCGCCGCATTAGCCGGGTCGTCAGGGCCTCGGTATCCAGCTTGCCATCCACCTGCCACGCCGCGACCTGTTCGATCAGGTTCAAAAGCGCGCGGCCATCGCCATCGGCCATTTCCAAAAGCGCCTCGCGCGCCGGACCGTCCAGCGGCAGGGCACGGCCAAGTTCGGCCTCGGCACGTTGCGCCATGCGTTCCAGATCGGCAAGGGAAAGTCGTTCCAGAACAAGAACTTGAGAGCGGCTCAGAAGGGCTGCGTTCAACTCGAAACTGGGGTTTTCCGTGGTCGCGCCCACCAGAAGGATCGTACCGTCCTCCATATGGGGCAGAAACCCGTCCTGCTGCGCCTTGTTGAATCGGTGAATCTCGTCCACGAACAAAAGCGTCCCCTGCCCGTTCGCGCGACGGTGCTTGGCCTGTTCAAAGACCTTTTTCAGTTCGGGAACGCCAGTGAAAATGGCACTGATCTGAACGAAATGCAGATCGGTTTCATCGGCCAGAAGCCGGGCGATGGTGGTTTTGCCAACACCTGGAGGCCCCCAGAAAATCAGCGATGACAGGCTGCCCGAGGACAGCATGACACCAAGCGGGGCCTGCGCACCAAGCACCTGCTCCTGCCCGATCACCTGCGCTAGGGTTTTCGGGCGCAGGCGGTCGGCCAAGGGGCGCGGTGCGGTGTCGGGAATGGCGTCAGGGGCCTGATCGAAAAGATCGCTCATCCCTTAAAGCCGAAACCGCATGACCAAACGCCGCGATCCCCGCTGGACCTCGAGGGCCAAACGGTTGCGCGCGTCGCGCAGAAAGCCCACGGCTTCACGGCTTGCCTTGGGGGCCAAGCCATTGATGGACAAAAGAATATCCCCCCTTCGAAGGCCCGCGCGCGCGCCTACCTGCCCCGGATCATCGACAACAACCCCGCCACTCATCAGCGACAGATCATAGTCAGCGATCACAGCAGGGTTGAGAGTGGACAATGTCAGACCCGGAATTGCCGAGCCATTGCCGGTGGTTGTCTGATCGCGTGGGGGCTCGTTTGGTGCCGCGATCAAGCGGATGGGTGTCACATCACGGTGCCCATCACGGTAATGGGTTAGCTTGACCTCTTCCCCCAAGCCCTTGACGGACATGCGAAAAATCATTTCTGCGGGTGTGTTGACCGGCAAACCGTCCACCTGCGTGATCACGTCCCCGGGGCGAATGTCCGCCTCCGCGAAGGGGCTGTCCGGGTGAACCTCGGAGATGATGATCCCCCCCGGTCGGTCCAGCCCCAGACCTTCGGCCATGTCAGCCGTCACGGATTGCCCGGAAAGGCCGGCCCACGGCCGCTCAAAGCGGCTGTTGCCGGCCTTGGCCTGGGCGACGAATTGCGCCACCAAGGCCGAAGGAATGGCAAAACCGATACCATTCGATCCGCC
The DNA here is from genome assembly GCF_009669325.1 of Roseovarius bejariae. Lineage (NCBI taxonomy): Bacteria > Pseudomonadati > Pseudomonadota > Alphaproteobacteria > Rhodobacterales > Roseobacteraceae > Roseovarius > Roseovarius bejariae. Next base: position 2,560,922 of record NZ_SZWE01000001.1, on the reverse strand, counting down.
AGACCGGCTTAGAATTGATGTATTGATTCCAATGAGTTGGCCGTTCACGTCCACCAACGCCCCGCCCGAGTTGCCGGGGTTGATGGGCGCATCCGTCTGGATGAAGTAGCCCCGCGCATTGCCGGTGGCTGTGCCCGAGCGGGCAAGGCCCGACACGATACCGGAACTGACGGTTTGGCCGACGCCGAAGGGGTTGCCGATGGCAAGGACCAGTTCCCCCACTTCAACAGTGTCGCTATCGCGCAATTCGAGGGCGGGGAGGCTGGGCGCATCCTGCATCCTGAGGATCGCAAGGTCGGATTCTTCGTCTGATAACAAGACCTTGGCTTCGAACTCGCGCCGATCCTTGAGGACAACACGGATGTCCGTTGCCTCGCCAACGACATGGTAATTCGACACGACGATACCGTCCTCACTGAGGATCACGCCGGAGCCGAGAGAGTTCTGCACCCGCTGTTGCGGCACCCCGAAGTTGTTGAAAAGGTTTTGAAAAAACGGATCGCCCGCAAAGGGGCTTGAGCGGACATTGACGATCCGGCGCGCGTAGATGTTCACCACGGCGGGGGCGGCGCGCTTGACCACGGGCGTAAACCCCATGGAAATCTCGGCCTGAGAGCCGGGCACGCGGGTTTCGGCCCATGCCGGGGAGCTGAGGCTAATGAGAAGGATGATCAAGACGCGGAGCATGAAACCCCCTTCAATTCCATGTCCCAAAGATATGCGAAGGCGGGCGGGAAAGTGCAACCGCAAAGAAAAAGACCCCCGCCAAATTGGCAGGGGCCCGAAAAGAAACCGTTTGGTTTCAATATCTTATTCTTCGCCTGCCGCCGCTTCTTCGGCTTCGACGCGGGCGCGGTCTGCGGCACCTTTGGCGTCGACATCCCGATCGACGAATTCGATGATGGCCATCGGGGCCATGTCGCCGTAGCGGAAGCCGGCCTTCAGGACGCGGACGTAGCCGCCCTGACGTTCGGCGTAGCGCGGGCCGATGACGTCGAAGAGTTTCGCGACGTACTTGTCCTGCTTAAGCTGGGCCGCGGCCTGACGGCGGGCGTGAATATCGCCGCGTTTTCCGAGGGTTACCAGCTTTTCGACCACGCGGCGAAGTTCCTTCGCCTTGGGCAGGGTCGTCTTGATCTGTTCATGTTCGATGAGCGAACCGGCCATGTTGGCCCAGAGGGCCTTGCGGTGCTCGTGGGTGCGGTTGAGGCGGCGGTAGCCTTTTGCGTGACGCATTTTTCTAGTCCTTTGCTGTGTTTTGCTTTGTCTGGCCGATGATGCGTGTCACCGACTCTCCTTGGGGCGGGTGCCCGGGGTAAGTTTCGTACGAGTCGTACGTTTTGTACGTGAGTTTCGTACGAAACTCGGGGGTGCCGCGGGCCGGATCGTACGAGTCGTACGAAACGGCCCACGAAATTCTTAGAACTGGTCTTCGTATTTCTTGGCCAGATCTTCGATGTTGTCGGGCGGCCAGTCTTCGACATCCATGCCGAGGTGCAGACCCATGCCCGAGAGAACCTCTTTGATCTCGTTGAGCGACTTGCGGCCGAAGTTCGGGGTGCGGAGCATCTCGGCTTCGGTTTTCTGGATCAGGTCGCCGATGTAAACGATGTTGTCGTTCTTCAGGCAGTTCGCCGAACGGACCGACAGTTCCAGCTCGTCCACTTTCTTGAGAAGCAGCGGGTTGAATTCGAGACCTTCGTCCTCGTCCTGACGACCGGCCGACTCGGGCTCTTCGAAGTTGACGAAGATCGACAGTTGGTCTTGCAGGATGCGGGCGGCAAAGGCCACGGCATCATCCGGCGTGATCGAACCGTCGGTTTCGACTTTCATGGTCAGCTTGTCATAATCCAGCACCTGCCCTTCACGGGTGGGTTGGACATCGTAGCTGACCTTGTTGACCGGCGAATAGATCGCGTCCACGGGGATCAGGCCAATCGGCGCATCCTCGGGCTTGTTCTTGTCGGCGGCAACATAGCCTTTGCCGGTGCCGACGGTCAGTTCCATGTAAAGGTCGGCGCCTTCGTCGAGGTGGCAGATCACGTGATCCTTGTTGAGGATCTCGATACCCGCGCTGTCGGCGATGTCACCGGCAGTGACCTCACCCGGGCCCTTGGCATTGATCGAGAGGCGCTTGGGCCCTTCGACGTCCATGCGCAGGGCAACGCCCTTGAGGTTCAGCACGATGTCGGTGACATCTTCGCGAACGCCCGCGACGCTGGAAAACTCGTGCAGGACGTTGTCGATCTGAACGCTGGTGATGGCGGCACCCTGCAGCGAGCTGAGCAGCACGCGGCGCAGAGCGTTACCGAGCGTCAGGCCAAAGCCACGCTCAAGCGGTTCTGCCACGACGGTGGCTTGGCGGAGCGGGTCGTTGCCCGGCTTCACCTCAAGCTGGGTCGGCTTGATCAATTCGGCCCAATTCTTGTGGATCATGTGGTCCCTCCATTCCTGTCCCGGCCCCATGTCCGAAGGTCCGGAACGCCCGAGGTTTAAAACGACGGATTGGGGCCGTGCAGAACACGCGGCCCCAACCAAATAAAAAGTGCTTAGACCCGACGACGCTTCGGCGGGCGGCAGCCGTTGTGCGCGATCGGCGTCACGTCACGGATCGAGGTGATGTTGAAGCCGATGGCGGCCAGCGCACGAAGCGCCGATTCACGGCCCGAACCGGGGCCCTGAACTTCGACCTCAAGAGTTTTCATACCGTGATCCTGTGCCTTGCGACCGGCATCTTCGGCGGCCATCTGGGCGGCGTAAGGGGTCGACTTGCGCGAGCCCTTGAAGCCCATGGTGCCGGCGGACGACCACGAGATGGCGTTGCCTTGCACGTCCGAGATCAGGATCTTGGTGTTGTTGAACGAGGAGTTCACATGAGCAACGCCGGTGGCGATGTTCTTGGAAACCTTTTTCTTGGTGCGACGAGTATCACGTGCCATTTCTCAAGCCCTCCCTTACTTCTTCTTGCCGGCGATGGGTTTCGCCGGGCCCTTGCGGGTGCGGGCATTGGTGTGCGTCCGCTGACCGCGAACCGGCAGGTTGCGGCGGTGACGCAGGCCACGGTAGGACCCGAGGTCCATCAGGCGCTTGATGTTCATCTGCACTTCACGGCGCAGGTCACCTTCGACGGTGTAGTTGCCGTCGATGTGTTCGCGCAGGGCCAGTGCTTCGGCGTCGCTGAGCTCGTTCACCCGGCGGGTGGGGTCGATGTTGACAGCTTCGCAGATGGCCTTGGCCGAGGTGTGGCCAATTCCGGTGATATAGGTCAGGGCGATAGGCACCCGTTTGGCGGTGGGAAGGTTTACGCCGGCGATACGTGCCACGTGTCATATCCTTTCGTTGCGGTTCCGTAGCTCCAGAACCTTTTTTCACAACGTAGGCCCGAGGCGTGACGCTTCGGGCCGCAGCTGAATTCCAGGTGATCGATTCGCAATCGGACGGACCAATAGGGAATCATTTACTCTTTCGAGATAGGGGTGGTTAGGCGCAAAATCGAGGGGCGTCAACCCCCCTGCCCTTATTTGTCCAGCACGCCCGCGATGGCGCCGGAAACCTCGTCGATCGCGCCCAATCCGTCCACGCTTTGGAGTTGGTCCTTGGCGTAGTAATAACCAATCAGAGGAGCCGTTTTCTTGTAGTATTCCATCAAGCGGTGTTTGACGCTTTCCTCGTTGTCGTCGGCGCGCACGGGTTTGCCCGCAGCGCGCGCTTCTTCGGCGCGGCCGACGATACGTTTGACGAGCGTGTCGTCATCGACGCGCATTTCGATCACCGCATCGAGGGACTCGCCCTGCTCTTGCAGGAGGTCGGCCAATGCGTCAGCCTGTGCCAGCGTCCGGGGGAAGCCGTCGAAGATGAAGCCGCCCTGCTTGTCGCCTTGCAGCTTCTCGCGGATGAGGCCGATCACGATCTCGTCGGTGACAAGGTCACCGCGGGCCATGACATCGGCGACGATCTTGCCCATTTCGGTGCCGCTGTCCTTGGCCTCGCGCAGCATGTCGCCGGTCGAGAGTTGGATCATGTTGCGTGCATCGACGAGTTTCTGGGCTTGTGTGCCCTTGCCCGCGCCCGGTGGTCCGAGGAGGATAATATTCATTTGCGTCCTGTCCCTTTTCTGCGGGCGCGTTTCTTGCCCTTACCTTTGCCGCCCAGTTGCGATTTCTCGATCAGGCCCTCGTACTGGTGGGCGAGCAGGTGCGATTGAACCTGCTGGATCGTGTCCATGGTCACGGAGACCACGATGAGGACCGAGGTGCCGCCAAAATAGAAAGGAATGGCGAATTGGCTACGCAGAACTTCGGGCAGGAGACAAACTGCCGCAAGGTAGGCCGAGCCGAGAACCAGAACACGGGCCACCACGTATTCGAGATACTCGGCGGTTTTCTTGCCCGGGCGGATGCCGGGGACAAAGCCGTTCTGCTTTTTCAGGTTGTCGGAAACCTCATCGGGTTTGAAGGCCACGTTGTAGGTGTAGAAATACGCGAAGAAAACGATCATCGCGGCGAAGAACAGCAGGTAGAGCGGCTGTCCGGGGCCGAAATAGGCCATGATCGTCGACATGATGGGGCTGGTCTGGTTGCCCGAGAAGGTACTGATCGTGGCGGGCAGCAGCAGCAGCGAGGAAGCGAAGATCGCCGGGATCACGCCCGCCGGGTTCACCTTGATCGGCAGGTGCGAGGTGCCGCCGTCATAGACCTTCATGCCCACCTGGCGGCGGGGGTACTGGATATGGATCTTGCGCAGGGAGCGTTCCATGAAGACCACGAAGGCGATCACGGCGATGACCATGAGGATGACGCCGATGATCACCGCGGGCGAGATGGCGCCCGAGCGGCCTTGGGAAAAGAACTGCGCAAGGGCGGCGGGAACCTCGGCGATGATGCCCACGAAGATGATCAGCGAGATACCGTTGCCGACACCGCGCGCGGTGATCTGTTCACCCAGCCACATCAGGAACATGGTGCCACCGACGAGGGTGATCATGCAGCTTGCGATGAAGAAGAAGCCCGGGTTCGTCACCAGGTCGCCCGACTGGAGCGAGGCCGCCAGCCCGTAGGATTGCAGCGTGGCAAGCCCCACGGTGCCGTAGCGGGTATACTGGTTGATCTTCTTGCGGCCCTGCTCGCCCTCTTTCTTGAGTTGTTCGAGCGCCGGGACCATGGCGGTCAGAAGCTGAACGATGATCGAGGCCGAGATATAGGGCATGATGCCAAGCGCGAAGATGCCCATACGGCCAAGCGCACCGCCGGTGAACATCGACAGCATCCCGCCGATCGACGCCTGCGCGCCTTCCATGAAGTCACGCAGCGCGGCGCCGTCGATACCGGGGACCGGGATATAGGTGCCCAGCCGGTAAACGACCAGCAGACCGAGCGTGAACAGGATGCGGTTGCGGAGATCGGTGGCCTTGCCGAGGGCGGCCCAACTGGTGTTGGCGGCCATTTGTTCTGCTGCAGATACCATGCGCGGGTCTCTTCCTTGAACGACAACGCCGCCTCAAGCCGTTTTCCGGCCCAGGCGGCGTTTGGGAAAACTTAAGGTTATGTAAGCGGCGCGGGCGCCGCTCACAACCTGTTATTCAGCCGCCTGCGCGGTTGTGACTGTCAGGGAGCCACCCGCCTTTTCGACAGCTTCGACGGCGGATTTCGACGCGCCGGTCACTTCGATGTTGAGCTTGCCGGTCACCTCGCCCTTGGCGAGAACGCGCACACCGTCGAGCTTGCGGCGCACGAGGCCCGCATCAAGCAGCGCGTCTTCGGTGATGGCGGATTTCGCATCCAGCTTGCCCGCATCGACGAATTTCTGGATCAGGCCGAGGTTCACCACGGCGAATTTCTTGCGGTTGGGTTTGGTAAAGCCGCGCTTGGGAAGGCGCTGATAGATCGGCATCTGGCCGCCTTCAAAGCCCTTGATGGCCACACCCGAGCGGGATTTCTGACCCTTCAGGCCCCGGCCGCCGGTTTTGCCCATGCCCGAGCCCGGGCCACGGCCAATACGCTTGCGGCGTTTGGTTGCGCCGGGATTGTCGTGCAGTTCGTTCAGTTTCATGTCGCTTCTCCTGATGCCGGATGTGACCCCCGAAGCGTGATAGGCCAACCACGGCGTTTCTTGATATGTTGAGTCGTAGCCCAAGAGGCCACCCGCGGGCGTATAAGGGGTGAAAGGGCGCGATGCAAGGGGGCAAGAAATGTGCACCCCCCTGCCCCATCATTAAATGCAAAACGCCCCGGCCATTTCTGACCGGGGCGTCTGGACCTTGGCGGCGGAAATTTTCAAAATTTCCGGTCCGTTTTCTTTTAAAGAAAACGGCTCAGCCCTTTTCCTCGATGATTTCGACCATGTGCGGGATCTTGGCGATCATGCCGCGCACGGCCGGGGTGTCTTCCAGCTCGCGGGTCTTGTGCATCTTGTTCAGGCCCAACCCGATCAGCGTCTGGCGCTGTTTCTCGGGGCGGCGGATCGGCGAGCCGATTTGTTTGACGACGATAGTCTTGGCCATTGGTCGCTCTCCTTACGCTTCGGCGGATTCTTTGGCCGGTGCGTCATCCTTTTTCAGGATGTCGGCGACCTTTTTACCGCGGCGCTGTGCCACCATGCGGGGGCTGGATTGGAATTGCAGCGCGTTCAGGGTGGCGTGGATCATCGCATAGGGGTTCTGCGACCCGGTCGATTTCGCCACGACGTCATGCACGCCCAGCATTTCGAACACGGCACGCATCGGACCACCGGCGATGATACCGGTCCCGGTCGGCGCCGTGCGCATCACGACCTTGCCCGCGCCGTGACGACCAAAACCGTCGTGGTGCAGGGTGCGGCCCTCTTTCAGGGGCACACGGATCATCTTGCGCTTGGCTTGTTCGGTCGCCTTGCGGATCGCCTCGGGCACCTCTTTGGCCTTGCCCTTGCCGAAGCCGACGCGGCCTTTCTGATCGCCGACGACCACGAGAGCGGCAAAGCCGAAGCGCTTACCACCTTTCACGGTTTTCGACACGCGGTTGATCGCGACAAGGCGATCTGCGAATTCCGGCGCTTCGTCGCGATCGCGACCTCCGCGGCGGTTGTCATCTCTTGCCATTTGGCATCCTTTCCATGCGGCACCCTGCGGCACCATTCCGGTTGTCTCGATCACTGGTGTCGCGGCACCATGGCCGCGACCCTGATCATCGAGGGGGCCAGCAACACCGGCCCCCTACACCTTAGATTTTCAGACCGCCTTCGCGGGCTGCGTCCGCCACGGCCTTGATCCGGCCATGGAAGAGGAAGCCGCCACGGTCGAACTGTGCCTCGGTGATGCCGGCCTTCTTGGCGCGCTCGGCGATCGTGCTGCCGATTTTCGCGGCGGCTTCGAGGTTGTTCTTGCCCTTGAGGCCCAGATCTTTTTCGAGCGTCGAGGCCGAGGCCAGGGTGACGCCGTTGAGATCGTCGATAATCTGCACGCTGAGGTTCTTGCTCGAACGATGCACGCTGAGGCGCGGACGCCCTGCGTTGACCTTGCGAAGTTTGCTCCGAACGCGCAGGCGGCGTTTTTGGAACAGTTTTCTTTTGCTGTTTGCCATCTGTCGCGTTCCTTACTTCTTCTTGCCTTCCTTCTGGAAGATGTACTCGCCCTTGTAGCGGATCCCTTTGCCCTTGTAGGGCTCGGGGCGGCGCCAATCGCGGATGTTTGCCGCGACCTGACCGACGAGTTGCTTGTCATAGCCTTCGACCACCAGTTCGGTGGGCTTGGGCGCGGTGACAGTCACACCTTCCGGAACCTCGAAATCCACGTCGTGGCTGAGGCCGAGGTTAAGCTTCACGATGTTGCCCTGAATCTGAGCGCGGTAGCCCACGCCCTGAATTTCGAGCTCTTTCTTGAAGGGTTCGTTGGAGCCGTGGACCAGGTTCGCGATGATCGTGCGGGTCATCCCCCACTGTTGGCGCGCGCGCTTGGATTTGCCGCGCGGCGCAACCGTCACCTGGCCATCCTCGATGGTGATGGTGACGTCATCGGTCGCGGTGAAGGTCTTGGTGGCCTTGGGCCCCTTCACTTCGATGGTCTGGCCGCTGAGCGAGGCAGTAACGCCATCGGGCAGGGCCACGGGTTGTTTACCGATACGAGACATGTTCGGGCCTCCTTAGAATACGGTGCAAAGCACTTCGCCACCGACGTTGGCGGCGCGTGCGGATGCGTCCGACATCACACCCTTGGGGGTGGAGACAATCGACACGCCCAGGCCCTGACGGACCGACGGGATGTCATTGACGCTCGCATAGACGCGACGACCGGGTTTGGAGACCCGTTTCATTTCGCGAATGGCGGGGGCGCCTTCGAAGTACTTCAGGCTGATTTCCAGGGCCGGGTGACCGTTTGCGCCGGTCACTTTTTCATAGCCGCGGATGTAACCTTCGTCCGCCAGCACGTCCAGAACCCATGCGCGCAGCTTGGAGGCCGGGCACATGACGGTGGACTTGCCACGCATGGCTGCGTTGCGGATCCGGGTGAGCATATCGCCGATAGGATCGTTCATCTAATCGTCCTCCTTACCAGCTCGATTTCACCATGCCGGGAGCTTGGCCATTCGAGCCAAGTTCGCGCAGGGCGATCCGCGACACTTTGAGTTTACGGTAGTAAGCATGCGGACGGCCCGTCAGCTGGCAGCGGTTGTGCAACCGGGTGGCCGAGCTGTTGCGCGGCAGTTCCGCCAGCTTCAGGGAGGCGCGGAAACGCTCTTCCATCGGCTTGCTTTCGTCGTTGATGATCTCTTTGAGAGCGGCCCGCTTGGCGACGTATTTCGCAACCAGGCGCTGACGCTTCTTCTCGCGTTCGATCATTGCTTTTTTAGCCATATCAAATTCCTCCCGCGATCAGCTGTTGAAGGGCATGTTGAAGTGCTTCAACAGCGCCTTGGCTTCAGCGTCGGTTTGCGCCGTGGTGGCGATAATGATGTCCATGCCCCAGACCTCATCGACCTTGTCGAAGTTGATCTCGGGGAACACGATGTGTTCCTTGAGGCCCATGGCATAGTTGCCACGACCATCGAAGGATTTGCCCGACACGCCGCGGAAGTCGCGGATGCGGGGCATTGCAATCGTGATCAGACGATCGAGGAATTCGTACATGCGGTCACCGCGCAGGGTCACCTTGGCACCGAGCGGCATGTCTTCACGAACGCGGAAACCGGCGATCGAGTTCTTTGCCTTGGTCACGACGGCCTGTTGGCCGGCGATCATGGTCAGGTCTTCCTGGGCCGATTTGGCTTTCTTGGAGTCTTTGACCGCTTCGGCACCGCAGCCGATGTTCAGGACGATCTTGTCCAGGCGCGGGATCTGCATGTCGTTGGTATAGCCAAACTCTTCTTTCAGAGCCGCTTTGATCGTGTCGCGGAACTGCTGGCGCAGACGCGGGGTGTAATTTGCGGTATCAAGCATCGATCACGTCCCCCGTGGTCTTGGCGAAACGCACCTTCTTGTCGCCTTCGGTCTTGAAGCCAACGCGGGTGGGTTTGCCGTTCTTGTCCAGAAACGCCAGGTTGCTGAGGTCGATCGGCAGGGCCTTGGGCAGGCGGCCGCCTTGACTGTTCTGGCTTTGGCGGGTGTGGCGGATGGCCATGTTGATGCCTTCGACCACGGCTTTGCCGGCCTTGGGGTCAACGGAGGCGATGGTGCCTTCCTTGCCCTTGTCCTTGCCGGCGAGCACGACGACCTTGTCGCCTTTTTTCAGTTTAGCAGCCATCTTACAGCACCTCCGGGGCGAGCGAGATGATTTTCATGAAGTTCTTGCCGCGCAACTCGCGAACCACCGGCCCGAAGATACGGGTGCCGACCGGCTCGTTGTTGTTGTTGAGGATCACGGCGGCGTTGCGATCGAAGCGGATCGCGGTGCCGTCTTCCCGGCGAACTTCCTTGGCGGTGCGCACGACGACGGCCTTTCGGACGTCACCCTTTTTCACGCGGCCGCGCGGGATGGCTTCTTTTACCGAGACGACAATGATGTCGCCGACGGACGCGTATTTACGCTTGGAGCCACCCAGGACCTTGATGCACTGAACCCGGCGCGCGCCGGAGTTGTCAGCAACATCCAGATTGGTCTGCATCTGGATCATTTGGTTTCTCCCGACCTTTGGGGCCGCCTTGCAGTCAGGCCGTGGACCCCAGGGTTTCGATTATACCGGTCCGTGACGGAGGCTTACGCCTCCAGCACTTCCCAGCGTTTGGTCTTCGATTTCGGAGCGCATTCGATGATGCGCACGCGATCACCCACTTTGTAGGCGTTCTTCTCATCGTGAGCCCGGTACTTCTTGGACTTACGGATGGTTTTCTTCAGAACCGGGTGCGTGAAGCGGCGTTCGACCGAAACGGTCACGGTTTGGGCGTTGGCGTCGCTGGTCACGGTGCCTTGAAGGATACGTTTGGGCATAACTCAAGGCCTCCCTTATTCTGCGTCGGCCGCGGAAGCGGCTTTTTCGTTGAGGATGGTCAGAACGCGGGCCGCGTTGCGGCGCACGGTTTTCATCCGGGCGGGGTTTTCCAGCTGCCCCGTGGCAGCCTGAAAGCGCAGGTTGAACTGCTCTTTCTTCAGCTCGGTCAGCTGCTCGCGCAGCTGGTCGGGCGTCTTGTCTCTCAGCTCTTGGGCGTTCATCGCCTTTTTCCTTTCTCAAAACACCAGCGGGCCCCTGTCGGTTGGTACAGGGTGACCTGAGACCTGGTGGATGAATTGCAATACAACACGAATCCCCCGACGCGCGGGGGACCCATGGATTGGCGCTCTATAAGGGAGGTAAAATTCGAGGGCAAGCAAAACTTTGGCTTGCCCCCGGGCGTTGACCGCGCGTCGCGCGGGCTTAGTCTTCTACGGTTTCGCCCGCCGTGACATATTTCGACGCGTAGCGCTGCTCGCCCAGACGGTCCAGCAGGCTGAGTTGGAGTTCGAGCCATTCCTTGTGGCCTTCCTCCTCTATCGCGATGCCTTCGAACAGCGCCTTGGAGGCCAGATCATCCGCCTCGTAGGCGGCCTTGGCGGCCTGCGTGTAGAACTTGATCGCGTCCTTTTCGTCGTCGAGGTCGCTTTGGAACATGTCACGCAAGGACCCGGAAACCTTGGGTGTCGCGGCAAAGGCCATTTCCGGCTCTCCGCCAAGGGCAAAAATCCGTTCGAGGAACCTGTCCGCGTGTCCGTTTTCCTCGTCGAACTCTCCGCGCATCTGCCTGGCCAGCTTGTCCAGCCCCCAATCGTCCAGCAAATGGGCATGCAACTGGTATTGGTGCGCTGCGGTCAGTTCCATCTGCAACGCGGTATTCAGGTTTTTGAGTGTGGTGTCATTGGACATGGAGATGCTCCCTTTTCCTATGCATCCAAGCTACGCCTTGATGCACGGATTTGAACCCCCAACACATATTATTTTCAAAATACGAAAAGAACGTCGTGATCACGCCCAGGCGTAATTGAAGCTGACCGAAATCCGGTCGTCTTCGGACATGTTCATCGGCACTTCGTGGCGCAGCCAGCTTTCCCAGAGCAGAACGTCGCCGACCTTGGGTTTTTCATAGGTGAAGGTCTGCAACTCCCGCCGGGCGCCTTTTTTGCGCGCCGGGGCGGCCATCATCCGGGCCGAGCGCGGGTCTTCGAGTTTCAGGGCGCTGGCCCCATCGGGCATGGACACATAGGTGGTGCCGGAAATCACCGAATGCGGGTGCAGGTGCGATGAATGCGTGCCGCCTTCGGGCAGGATGTTGATCCAGAGGTCTTCAAGCTTCAATTCGCGCCCGTCGAGATCGAATTCCAGATCTTCGGCGAAGGCGGCGACGTGTTTGTCCAGCGCCTCGACCAGATCGGCGAAGATCGGGAAGCGCCACGGCAAATCGGTGAGCGAGGCATAGGAGGTATAGCCGGGGTAGCCTTCGGTTTCGCACCACTCCTGCCCTGCCTCGTCATCTTCGGCGATGGAATAACAAGACGCCTCAAGCTCCTGCGCGTCGATGGCGGGGCCATGTTCGGACAAAGCGGCGCGGTAAAGACGGGTGACGAAAAGGGAATCTATCTGTGCCATGGCCGCGTGATACCGCGCGTGGGGCCAAAGGCAAGGAAATCTTTAGGTCTTTGCGCCATACCCCGCATTGAGGCACCAGAAAGGGGCAAGGGCAATGCGGGTTATTATCGCGGTTTGTATATGGATGGTCTTTGCAGGCGCGGGCCTTGCTGAGCCATCGGCGGCAGGCCTGTTCGCGGCCCGGCAACCTCTGTTTACGGTGCAGGGCGAAACGACGGCCAAGGCGCGATTGGCAAGCCTTTTCATGGATGAGGCCGACGGTGGGCTATTCGCCGCCTTACCCGGGCGGAGGGAGGCGCCGTTGCGGCAAGGCGGTGGCAAGGCCGCGCGATTGCACGATCTGATCGCCCGGGCCGAGGCCGGGCCAATGGGATATGACGCGGTGCAACACGGGGCACGGGTGAAACCGCCCAAACGCCCGACGGATATGAGTTTGGGTGAGATCTTTGCATGGATTGCCGCCACGCCGGGGCAACCTCATGCCATCGGCCGGTATCAGTTTATCCCGGCGACCTTGCGGCATTCGGTGAAACGGCTGGGCCTGCCGCCCGAGACCCGGTTCAGCCCGGAGGTGCAGGACCGTCTGGCCAACCTGTTGCTGGGCGATGCGGGTTTTTTGAAGGCGCAGACCGGGGAGATCACGGCAGAGACCTTCATGCTGAACCTTGCGAAAATCTGGGCCGGCCTGCCCCTGCCCTCGGGGCGGAGTTATTATCAGGGATATGCCGGGAACACGGCGACGATGGAGTATGCGGTTTTTGCGCGGGAGGTGCGGGCGATTTTGGATGGGTAAAAAGAAAAACCCCCGCCAGTTTCCTGACGGGGGTTTCTTTTTCTTCACCGGGGTGCGGCCCGCAGATTTCTTTCAGAAATCCGCTATACCGCACGCGTCATTCGCAAGCGAATGACGTTACCAATCTTCCCGAACAACGACGCGGGTCTTGACCGGCAGTTTCATCGCCGCGAGGCGCAGGGCCTCCATGGCGACGCTGTCGGACACACCGTCGATCTCGAACATCACGCGACCGGGCTTCACTTTGCAAACCCAACGGTCGACCGAGCCTTTCCCTTTACCCATCCGAACCTCGATCGGTTTGGCGGTCACGGGGACATCCGGGAAGATCCGGATCCAGACGCGGCCCTGACGTTTCATGTGACGCGTCATGGCACGACGGGCGGCCTCGATCTGACGGGCGGTCACGCGCTCGGGTTGGGTGGCCTTGAGGCCGTAGGACCCGAAGTTCAGGTCCGACCCACCTTTGGCGAGGCCCTTGATGCGGCCCTTGTGCTGCTTGCGGAACTTTGTACGCTTTGGTTGAAGCATTGTTCAGTCCTCCTTAGCGACGGCCGCCGGCGCCACGGGGCGCGGGACCATCCTGGAGCTCCTGGGCTTTGCGATCACGGGCCGACGGGTCGTGCTCCATGATCTCGCCTTTGAAGATCCACACCTTGATGCCGATGATGCCGTAGGGCGTTTCGGCTTCCTTGTGGGCATAGTCGATGTCGGCGCGCAGGGTGTGCAGGGGCACACGGCCTTCGCGGTACCATTCGGTACGTGCGATCTCGGCCCCGCCCAGACGACCGGCGACATTCACACGGATGCCAAGGGCGCCCATGCGCATCGCGTTCTGCACGGCACGTTTCATCGCACGGCGGAACGACACACGACGCTCCAGCTGTTGTGCGATGCTGTCACCGACCAGAGCGGCGTCCAGTTCGGGCTTGCGAACCTCGACGATGTTGAGGTGCAATTCGCTGTCGGTCATTTTCGCCAGCTTCTTGCGCAGGGTTTCGATATCGGCGCCTTTTTTGCCGATGATCACACCCGGACGTGCGGTGTGGATCGTGACGCGGCACTTCTTGTGCGGACGTTCGATGATCACACGGCTGACGCCGGCCTGCTTGCACTCTTTCTCGATGAACTCACGGATCGCGACGTCTTCGAGCAGAAGATCACCGTAATCCTTCGTATCGGCGTACCAGCGGCTGTCCCAGGTGCGGTTCACCTGAAGGCGCATGCCAATCGGATTGACTTTGTTACCCATTAGGCTTGCTCCTCAATTTGACGCACCTTGATGGTCAGTTCCGAGAACGGCTTGCGCAGCGCGCCGAACCGGCCACGGGCGCGCGGGCGACCGCGCTTCATGACAAGGTTCTTGCCGACATAGGCCTCGGCGACGATCAGTTCGTCGACATCCAGGTTGTGGTTGTTCTCGGCATTGGCGATGGCCGACTGGAGGCACTTGCGCACATCCTCGGCGATCCGCTTTTGGCTGAAGGTCAGGTCGTTGAGAGCCTTGTCGACCTTCTTGCCACGGATCATCGCCGCAACGAGGTTGAGTTTTTGCGGGCTGGTGCGCAGCATGCGCAGCTTGGCCATCGCTTCGTTGTCCGCCACGCGGCGGGGATTCTTATCCTTACCCATGGCTTACTTCCTCTTGGCTTTTTTGTCGGCCGCGTGCCCATAGTAGGTACGGGTCGGCGAGTATTCACCGAATTTCTGACCGATCATGTCCTCGGTCACGTTAACGGGGACGTGCTTGTGCCCGTTATAGACGCCAAACGTCAGGCCCACGAATTGGGGCAGGATCGTCGAGCGGCGCGACCAGATCTTGATGACTTCGTTACGCCCGCTTTCGCGTACTGCCTCGGCCTTTTTCAGGACGTAGGCATCAACAAACGGGCCCTTCCATACAGAACGTGCCATGTGTTAGCGGCCCTTCTTCTTGGCGTGACGCGAGCGGATGATAAGCTTTTGCGACGCCTTGTTCGTGTTGCGGGTGCGGGCACCCTTGGTCGGCTTGCCCCAGGGCGTGACCGGGTGACGACCACCCGAGGTCCGGCCCTCACCACCACCATGGGGGTGATCGATCGGGTTCATGACCACACCACGGACGGACGGGCGGATGCCTTTGTGGCGCATACGACCGGCTTTACCGTAGTTCTGGTTGCTGTTGTCGGGGTTCGACACGGCACCGACGGTGGCCTTGCATTCCTGACGGACCATGCGCAGTTCACCCGAGCTCAGGCGGATCTGGGCGTAGCCACCGTCACGGCCGACGAACTGGGCATAGGTGCCCGCGGCGCGTGCGATCTGGCCACCCTTGCCGGGCTTGAGTTCGATGTTGTGAACGATGGTCCCGATGGGCATCCCGGCGAAGGGCATGCAGTTGCCGGGCTTGATGTCGACCTTGTTACCGGCGAAAATCTTGTCGCCGATGGCCATACGCTGGGGCGCGAGGATATAGGCCTGTTCGCCGTCCTCGTACTTGATCAGCGCGATGAAGGCGGTCCGGTTCGGATCGTATTCGATCCGCTCGACGGTGGCCGCCACATCGAATTTGTTGCGTTTGAAATCAACGACGCGATAGAGGCGTTTCGCCCCACCCCCGCGACGACGCGAGGTAATCCGCCCGGTGTTGTTCCGGCCGCCCGATTTGGTCAGACCCTCGGTGAGGGATTTGACCGGACGCCCTTTGTACAGCTCCGAACGGTCGATCAGCACCAGCCCGCGCTGGCCCGGCGTCGTCGGCTTATACGACTTGAGTGCCATGCTTTCTGTCTTCCGTTTGCTAGCGGCAGGGCCCTGCCCCGCCTATGTGATAGCCCCCCGAAGGTGGCCGATGGTATGAGGCCCCGTAGGTCCCCGGTTCTTGCTGTTCTTACGAACAAAAGCAGAGCCCCGGACGAATCCGGGGCACGGCGATGGGGTCTGATAGGGGAGCGGGCGGTGCGGGTCAAGGGGTTTGGCCCAGAAAACAATGGGCTTGCGCCATATGCCGCCCGACCACCAGCGGCGACGCGCGCGGTGGCGCAACGCGCCTAGATTCCGCGCCACGATAAGAAAACCCCGGCCACTTGCGCAGCCGGGGCTTAAATTCATCATCCGCAAAGGCGACTTAAAGACCAGTCGTCACGTCGATGGTGTTGCCCTCTTCGAGGGTGACATAGGCCTTTTTCACGTCGTTGCGGCGGCCAAGCTGGCCACGGAAACGCTTTTGCTTGCCTTTGGTGATCGTGGTGTTGACCGCTTTGACCTTCACACCGAAGAGCGCCTCGATGGCCTCTTTGATCTGGGGTTTGTTGGCGTCCATGTGCACCTCGAAGACAACGGCGTTCGCTTCCGACGCCATGGTGGCCTTCTCGGTGATCACCGGCTTGCGGATCACATCGTAGTGTTTGGCTTCTGCGCTCATTTCAGACGAGCCTCCAGTGCTTCGACACCCGCCTTGGTGATCACGAGGGTATCACGCTTGAGGATGTCATAGACGTTTGCGCCGACGCTGGGCAGCACGTCCAGACCGTCGATGTTGGCAGCGGCGCGGGCGAAGCCCTCGTTCACCTCTGCGCCGTCGATGATCAGAGCGCGTTTCCAGCCCAGATCCTTGACCTGCTTGGCCAGGGTCTTGGTCTTGCCATCGGTTTCGGCGGTGTCGATCACCACCAGCTCACCGGCTTTCGCCTTGGCGCTCAGCGCGTGCTTGAGGCCCAGTTGGCGAACCTTCTTGGGCAACTCATGCGCGTGGCTGCGGGGCGTCGGGCCCTTGTAGATACCACCCTTGCGGAAGATCGGCGCGTTGCGGTCGCCGTGGCGCGCGCCACCGGTGCCCTTCTGGCGGTAGATCTTCTTGGTCGAGTAGCTGGTTTCCGAGCGGGTCTTGACCTTGTGGGTGCCAGCCTGCGCCTTGTTGCGCTGCCAGCGGACCACGCGGTGCAGGATGTCGGCACGCGGTTCCAGGCCGAAGATGTCTTCGCCCAGATCGACCGAGCCGGCCTTGCCGCCGTCCAGTTTGATCACGTCGAGTTTCATTCTTCGCCTTCCTTCTTCTCGGCCTCTGCTTCGGCAGCGGCTTCTTGTGCGGCTTGCTCGGCAGCGGCGGCTTCGGCGGCAGCGGCTTCTTCGGCTGCGGCCTGGGCTGCGGCCTCTTCAGCGGCTTTCGCGGCTTCTTCGGCTGCGGATTTCAGAGCGGCGGGCAGGATCGCGTTCTCGGGGAACGGTTTCTTGACCGCGTCTTTCACGGTGACCCAGCCACCCTTGGCGCCGGGAACGGCACCCTTGACCATGATCAGGCCACGGTCGGCGTCGGTCTTGACGACTTGAAGGTTCTGCGTGGTCACGCGGGCCGCGCCCATGTGGCCGGCCATCTTCTTGCCTTTGAAAACCTTGCCCGGGTCCTGACACTGGCCGGTCGAACCGTGCGACCGGTGCGAGATCGAAACACCGTGGGTCATTTCCAGACCGCTGAAGTTGTGGCGCTTCATGCCACCGGCGAACCCTTTACCGATCGAGGTGCCGCAGACGTCCACGAACTGCCCTTCGAAGTAATGGTTGGCGGTGATTTCTTCACCCACGTTGATCAGGTTTTCCGGATCGACACGGAATTCGGCAACCTTGCGCTTGGGCTCGACCTTGGCGGTCGCGAAGTGACCGCGCATGGCTTTGCTCACACGCTTGGCCTTGGCCGAGCCTGCACCCAGCTGAACCGCCGAGTAGCCGTGTTGATCGGCGGTGCGCTGTGCGACCACCTGAAGTTTGTCCAGTTGAAGAACGGTGACAGGAATCTGCCGTCCGTCTTCCATGAAAAGCCGGGTCATGCCGACTTTTTTCGCGATAATACCAGAGCGCAACATCTCTTGCCCTCCTTAAACCGAAATCTGCACGTCCACGCCGGCGGCGAGGTCGAGCTTCATCAGCGCGTCCACGGTCTGCGGCGTCGGATCGACGATGTCGAGAAGGCGCTTGTGCGTCCGGATCTCGAACTGATCGCGGGATTTCTTGTTCACGTGCGGGCCACGCAGAACAGTGAACTTCTCGATCTTGTTCGGCAGCGGGATGGGCCCGCGCACGTCTGCACCGGTGCGTTTGGCGGTATTGACGATTTCCTGCGTGCTGGCGTCCAGAACGCGGTAGTCAAATGCCTTAAGCCGGATGCGAATATTTTGGCTTTGCATGTTAGTAGCCTTTCGCGGCGTTAAAGTTGATAGGAGGACGGCCAGAGCATCCAGCCCCCCTCTTCGAACGGGTCCCGGGCTGTCCGGGCAAATCCCGGACCAGTGGCCCGGGACTTGGTTTTCTTTTCATCTTGCTTGGGTTCTCGGTGATTTGCTTCGCAATTCACCTGTCACCCCGGCCAGAAATTCGGCGAGCCGAATTTCGACCTTACTCGATGATTTTCGACACGACGCCGGCGCCGACGGTGCGGCCGCCTTCGCGGATGGCGAAGCGCAGACCATCTTCCATGGCGATCGGCGCGATCAGCTCAACCTCGAACTTCAGGTTGTCGCCCGGCATCACCATCTCGGTGCCCGAGGGCAGCGTCACGGTGCCGGTCACGTCGGTCGTGCGGAAGTAGAACTGCGGACGGTAGTTCGCGAAGAACGGCGTGTGACGACCGCCTTCTTCCTTGGTCAGGATATAGGCCTCGGCTTCGAACTTGGTGTGCGGCGTCACCGATCCCGGCTTGCACAGAACCTGACCACGCTCAACGCCGTCACGGTCCACACCGCGCAGCAGCGCGCCGATGTTGTCGCCCGCTTCGCCGCGATCCAGCAGCTTGCGGAACATTTCAACGCCGGTGCAGGTCGTCTTCTTGGTGTCGCGGATGCCGACGATCTCGATCTCGTCGCCAACGTTGATCACGCCACGCTCGACACGGCCGGTCACAACCGTACCACGACCCGAGATCGAGAACACGTCTTCGATCGGCATCAGGAACGGCTTGTCGACGTCACGCTCCGGCGCGGGGATGTAATCGTCCACGGCGGCCATCAGCTCGCGGATCTTCTCTTCGCCGATTTCCGGGTTGTTGCCTTCCATCGCCGCCAGCGCCGAACCGGCGATGATCGGGATATCGTCGCCCGGGAAGTCGTAGTCGCTCAGCAGTTCGCGAACTTCCATTTCCACCAGCTCGAGCAGCTCGGGGTCGTCAACCTGGTCAACCTTGTTGAGGAACACGACCAGCGCGGGCACGCCGACCTGGCGGGCCAGCAGGATGTGCTCGCGGGTCTGCGGCATCGGGCCGTCGGCCGCGTTCACAACCAGGATCGCGCCGTCCATCTGCGCCGCGCCGGTGATCATGTTCTTCACATAGTCCGCGTGGCCGGGGCAGTCGACGTGCGCGTAGTGACGGTTCTCGGTCTCGTATTCGACGTGGGCCGTCGAAATCGTGATCCCGCGGGCCTTCTCTTCCGGCGCGCCGTCAATCTGGTCATATGCACGGAAATCACCGAAATACTTCGTGATCGCCGCCGTCAGCGTCGTCTTGCCGTGGTCAACGTGACCAACCGTCCCGATGTTCACGTGCGGTTTCGAACGGTCAAACTTTTCCTTTGCCATGGTCTTGGCTCCCTCTTTCTTTTGTCGTGCGGTGCGCGTCCCTGCGCACCCTACGGGTGGATGTAGGGTGCGCCCTCAGGGCGCACCGACGGTTATGCGTATTTCGCCTGAATCTCTTCCGAGATGTTCGACGGGACCGGGTCGTAATGCGAGAACTGCATCGTGAACTGCGCGCGGCCCGAAGACATGGAGCGCAGCGTGTTGATGTAGCCGAACATGTTGGCCAGCGGTACGTTGGCGTCGATCGCGATGGCGTTGCCGCGCGGCTCTTGCCCCGAAACCTGGCCACGACGCGAGGTCAGGTCGCCGATGATGGAGCCGGTGTATTCTTCCGGCGTGATCACTTCGACCTTCATCATCGGTTCCAGCAGTTTCGCACCGGCCTTGCGGAGACCTTCGCGCATGCACATCCGCGCCGCGATTTCAAAGGCCATGACCGAGGAGTCCACGTCGTGGAACTTACCGTCGATCAGGGCGACCTTGAAATCGATCACGGGGAAGCCGGCCAGCGGGCCGCTATCCATGACCGATTCGATGCCTTTTTCAACGCCCGGGATGTATTCCTTGGGCACCGAGCCACCGACGATGCGGGATTCGAAGGAGTAGCCTTCACCGGCTTCGGTGGGCGAGATGATCATCTTCACTTCGGCGAACTGACCCGAACCACCCGACTGTTTCTTGTGGGTGTAGGTGTGTTCGATTTCGTGACCGATGGTCTCACGATAGGCCACCTGCGGCGCACCGATGTTCGCGTCGACCTTGAACTCGCGCTTCAGGCGGTCAACCAGGATGTCGAGGTGCAGTTCGCCCATGCCTTTCATGATGGTCTGACCGGACTCGAGGTCGGTCTCCACCCGGAAGGAGGGGTCTTCTGCGGCCAGGCGTTGCAGGCCCTGGCTCATTTTTTCCTGGTCACCCTTGGTCTTCGGCTCGACCGCGATTTCGATCACCGGATCGGGGAAGGTCATGGTTTCCAGAACGACAGGCGCCTTGGGATCACAGATCGTGTCACCCGTGGTGGTGTCTTTCAGGCTGGCCAGGGCGATGATGTCGCCGGCGAAGGCCTCTTCGATCTCGCTCCGGTCGTTGGAGTGCATCATCATCATACGACCGATGCGCTCTTTCTTGCCCTTGGTCGCGTTCAGGATGGTGTCACCCTTGTTCAGGACACCCGAGTAGATGCGCGTGAAGGTCAGCGAACCGACGAAGGGGTCGTTCATGATTTTGAACGCCAGGCCCGAGAACGGCATGCTGTCATCGGCGCGGCGCGCGATGTCACGGGTCTCGGTTTCGTCATCGGGGGCGAAGCCCATGTAATCGACAACGTCCAGCGGGCTGGGGAGATAGTCGATCACGGCGTTGAGCAGCGGCTGAACACCTTTGTTTTTAAAGGCCGACCCACCCAGAACCGGAACGAAGCTGAGCGACAGGGTGCCTTTGCGCAGCAGTTTGCGCAGGGTCGGCACGTCGGGCTCTTCGCCTTCAAGGTAGGCTTCCATCGCGTCGTCGTCTTGCTCGACGGCGTGTTCGATCATCTTGCCGCGCCATTCGTCGGCCATGTCCTTGAGCTCATCACGGATCGGGGCCTTGATCCAGGATGCGCCCAGATCTTCGCCCTGCCAGAGCCACTCTTCCATGGTCACGAGGTCGATCAGACCTTCCAGATCGCTTTCGGCACCGATCGGGATACCAACCGGAACGGCAGTGGCGCCGGTGCGGTCTTCGATCATGCGCACGCAGTTGAAGAAGTCTGCGCCGATCTTGTCCATCTTGTTGACGAAAACGATACGCGGAACCTTGTAACGGTCGGCCTGACGCCAAACTGTTTCGGTCTGCGGCTCGACACCGGCGTTCCCGTCGAGAACACAGACGGCACCGTCGAGCACGGCCAGCGAACGTTCGACTTCGATGGTGAAGTCAACGTGGCCGGGGGTGTCGATGATGTTCAGGCGGTGTTTCTCGGAATCGGGCTCGGTGCCGTTTTCGGTGCGCTCCCAGAAGGTGGTGGTCGCAGCCGACGTGATGGTGATACCGCGTTCCTGCTCCTGCTCCATCCAGTCCATGGTGGCCGCACCATCGTGCACCTCACCGATGTTGTGGGATTTGCCGGTGTAGAACAGGATGCGCTCCGAGCAGGTGGTCTTGCCTGCGTCGATATGCGCCATGATGCCGAAGTTGCGGTAGCGTTCGAGCGGATAATCGCGTGCCATGGTGTAATGCCTCTAGGGTTTACCAGCGGTAATGGCTGAAGGCTTTGTTCGCCTCGGCCATCTTGTGAGTGTCTTCGCGCTTTTTCACGGCGGAGCCGCGGCTGTTGACTGCGTCCAGCAGCTCACCAGCAAGGCGTTCTTCCATCGTGTTTTCGTTGCGCGAGCGCGAGGCGGTGATCAGCCAGCGGATCGCCAGAGCTTCGCGGCGCTCGGGGCGGACTTCGACGGGCACCTGATAGGTGGCACCACCCACACGGCGCGAGCGGACCTCGACGGCGGGTTTGATGTTGTCCAGAGCTTCGTGGAACAGTTCGACCGGGGCGCGCTTGACCTTGTCTTCGATACGGTCGAGGGCGTTGTACACGATCTTTTCCGCGACCGATTTCTTACCATCGATCATCAGGTTGTTCATGAACTTCGAAAGAACCCGGTCGCCATACTTGGCGTCGGGCAGGATTTCACGTTTTTCAGCGGCGTGACGACGGGACATCTGTTATTCCTCTTACTTCGGACGCTTGGCGCCGTATTTCGAGCGGCGCTGTTTCCGATCCTTGACGCCTTGCGTGTCAAGCACACCGCGCAGGATGTGGTAGCGCACACCGGGAAGGTCTTTCACACGGCCGCCACGGATCAGGACAACCGAGTGCTCCTGAAGGTTGTGGCTTTCACCGGGGATATAGCTGATGACTTCGAAGCCGTTGGTCAGGCGCACCTTGGCAACCTTCCGCATGGCCGAGTTCGGCTTTTTCGGCGTCGTGGTATAGACGCGCGTGCAGACGCCACGCTTCTGAGGGCACCCCTGCAGGTGCATGGACTTCTGACTTCTGATTTTGGGCTGCCGCGGCTTGCGGATCAGCTGTTGGATCGTTGGCATTGGGTCTCTTTCCCCGTCTTGCAACACATGTGTCTTGCACGCGGATGCGTGCGGTTAAACTTTCAGCGCCTTACGCGTCCGCAAAACGCAAATGCCGCATTCGTTCCCATTCCGAGGTGAACGACGCGGTTGGTTCCCAGAGGATCGAGGCATATAAAAGCGCCTGGATCTTGACCACTTCAATCTTGAGTTCGGCACCGGGGCGACCCCCTCGCCGGGATGAGGCGCGTATAGGGGGAGTCGCGAGGGTTGTCAACTGCCGCTTCCATGGCCCTTTTCGCCTGCGGCATCGCGGGCCCGGAGCGACCGTGTACGGGTGGTTTTACGGGGTGACAAGTCTGAATGCGCGGTCGCGGTTTGCATCCAAACGCCTGCCTTTGGCCTTGTTTGCGCCCCATGCATTTGTCACCATGCCCCGCAGTACATGCAAGTGAGGGCCGCGATGCGCGTCATCGGATTATGCCGATTTTCCTACCCTGCCCTTGGCGGGTTCAAACGGATGCACGACAGCGTGGAAGAACGCGAGGCTTACCTATATCAGCCCGAGCGCATGGACCTTCGGTTCAACCATTTCGAAACCCTGACCCTTCCGTCGATCGCGGCGCAGAGGGACCCGCGATTTACCTTCCTTATCGTGATCGGGCCGCGAATGCCCAAGCCCTATCTCGACCGGCTCCACGACATCACCGCGCCGGTAAAACAGATCAGGATCGTCGAGATGGAGCCTGTCAAGCACCGCTATGCCATGCAGGCCGCCATCAAGGCGGAACTGGGCGAGGATACCGAGGAATCCCTGCAATTCCGTCTGGATGACGACGATGCGGTGGGGGTAAACTTTGTCCGGGCGATCCGACGTCTGGCCGGGCGGTCCGCCCCCATGCGCCAGCCATGGCAGAACATGGTCTTTGAATTCTCCAGCGGCTTCGAGGCCGCGCTATCGCCCGAGGGTATCCGCCTGCGCGAGGTGCAGATTCCCTTCCTGGCCTGTGGCCTTGCGGCCCTGTTCAAACCCGGGGCGAAGAAGACGATCATGAACTATGGGCATCACAAGCTGCATGAAACCATGCCGACGCTGATTGACCCGGGGATGCCGATGTATATCCGCGCCGTGCATGGCGACAACGATTCCAATGCCTCGAACCGCAAGGACAAACCCGCACCGGCCACGCCTGCACAGTTGGACCTGCTGCGCGCAAAATTCAACGTGGACGAGGCCCATGTGAAAAGCGTGTTTGGCGGCCAAGCTGTGCTTCGCGATACAGCATGAACATCCCCGACCCCACGACGATCGCCGCCCCCAGAAGGGTGACCGGACCGGGCCATTCGTCGAAGACAAGCCAGCCCAGCAGAAGCGCCCAGATCAACCCGGTATAGCGGAAGGGCGCGATAAAGCTGATCTCGCCCACCCGCATCACCATGATCGAAAAGAGATAGCCGCCGATGATCATCACCGCCGCCCCGAAGGTCAGGCCGTAGGCGCGCGCATCCATGGGCGCCCAGTCGATTGTCAGGCTGGCCAGCCCGAAAAAGATCATGATCGAGGTCGAGGTGATGACTGTCACCAGCATCGTCGGCGTTTCCTTGGACAGCCGCCGGGTGGCCAAATCGCGCAGCGTGACGAAGCCCACGGCGACCAGCGCATAGATCGAATAGACCGTGAAATCCTCGGCCCCCGGCCGCACGATCAGCATGACACCGACGAACCCGATCAGGATCGCCGACATCCGCCGCCAGCCGATGGGATCGCCGAACACAAGAGCCGCGGCCAGCGTGATGGTCAGCGGCAACGCCTGAAGGATCGCCGTCATGTTGGCGATGGGCATGTTGAACAGCGCGGTAAGGAAAAAATAGGCCGACCCGATCTCGCCCACCATGCGCAAGAGGATACTACCGGCATCGCGCCGCGAGACGCGGGCGAACAAGGCCCCCATCCACCAGGCGATTCCGGCCACGGCAACCGTGGTGAAAATCCCCCGCAGAAAGAGCACCTGAAACAACGGCACCTCCCCGGCCAACGCCTTCATGAAGGTATCGTTGATCGTGAAGCTGGCCATCGAGGCCATCATCAGGATCGCGCCGGTCAGGTTGTCGGATCGTGTCATGGGTGGGTCCGGGTCTTGGGAATGTCCTGCCATTAGACCCGGATCGTCAGCCCCGGCAACCCCCATCGCGAGATTATCGCCTAGCTTAGCTCGGACAGGATCGCCCGGTGCAGCGCGGGATTGGCCGTTACCACGCCGTTCAGCAGGGGTTCGGCATTGTTGAAGCAAAGAGGGTTGCCCTTGCGATCACTGGTCACCGCCCCGGCCTCGCGCAGGATCAGGTCACCTGCGGCGATGTCCCATTCCCAGCTGCGCCGCAGGGTCAGCATGGCATCGAACCGCCCCTCGGCCACGAGGCTGAGCCGGTAAGCCAGCGAGGGCCGGTGCGCGCGGGCCACGTCGGGCACACGCCCGGCCTTCCAGTTCCCGGGGTCAAGGTTTGGTTTCGCGGCGATGACATGGGCACCGGAAAGGCGGCTGCGGGTGCTGACGGTGATCGGCGCATCGTTCAGCGTCGCCCCCTGCCCCGCGGCGGCGGCATAAAGCTTGTTCCGCAGGGGCAAATAGATCACCGCCGCCGTGACGATGCCCGCCTCGGCCACGGCCAAAGAATGCGCCCAAGTGGCCGAGCCGTCGATGAAACTGCGGGTGCCGTCGATGGGGTCGATGATGAACACATGCTCGCGCCCCAGACGCGCGGCGCCATCCTCGGTTTCTTCCGACAACCAGCCATAATCGGGCCGGGCGGCGCGCAGATCACGCTCTAGCATCTCGTTCACGGCCATGTCGGCCTCGGTCACCGGGCCAAGGCCGCCGGGCTTGTCCCAGCGCTTGGCGCTGTCGCCGGTATAGCGCGTGGCGATCAGGCCCGCCTCCTGCGCGGCCTCGATCAAAAGGGGCAGATCACTCGCCGGCAAGGGTCAACCCCTCGACCAGAAGCGACGGCACCACCCGGCTCAGCCATGGGCGGGCGTCGTTTGCAGGCGTCATGCGGCGCAGCATCTCGGGCAGCGACCCGGCGATGGTGATCTCGTTGACGGGATGCACGACCTCGCCGTTTTCCACCCAGAACCCGCTGGCCCCGCGCGAATAGTCGCCGGTGTTGGGGTTGATCGTCGCGCCGATCATCGAGGTCACGATCAGGCCCGTTCCCATTTGCGCGATCAGGTCCTCGCGGCTTTGCGCGCCCTGGGTCAGCGCCACGTTCCAATTGCCCGGACTGGGGGCCGAAGAGGTGCCGCGCTTGGCGTTGCCGGTGCTGTCCATCTCAAGCTTGCGGGCATTGGCAAGGTCCAGCGTCCAACCGGTCAGAACCCCATCGTCCACCAGTGCGCGTTTGCGCGTCGGCAGGCCCTCGGCATCGAAGGGGCGCGAGGCCATGGCGCGGGGGCGGTGCGGGTCTTCGATCAGGGACAGACCCTTGGGCAGAACCTCCTCGCCCAGCTTGCCCAGCAACCACGACGACCCCCGCGAAATGGCCGCGCCATTGCTGGCCGCCAGAAGATGCCCGATAAGCGAGGCCGCGATACGTTCATCGAACAACACCGGATAAGCGCCAGTGCGCGGCTTGCGCGCGCCCAGTTGGCTGACGGCGCGTTCCCCGGCGGTGCGGCCGATGTCTTCGGCATCGCGCAGGTCGGCCTGAAAAATCCGGCTGTCGCCATCGTGGTCGCGCTCCATCCCGGTGCCTTCGCCGGCGATGGCGACGCAGCCCAGCGCCCGGTCGGTGCGCCTGTACCCCCCGGCAAATCCATTGGTCGCGGCCATGTAAATCTCACGCGCGGAATAGCCCGCGCTGGCCGATTGCACCTGCGTCACGCCCTCGACGGCCTGCGCCGCCGCCTCGGCCCGGCGGGCATCGTCCTGCAAGGCCCCGGGCGCGGGTTCGGGGCTGTCATCGGCCAGTTCCAGCGCCGCGATATCCCAATCCTGCGCCAGTTGCGAAGGGCCGGCCAGACCGATGAAGGGGTCCTCCGGCGCCTCGCGCGCCATGGCGACGGCCCGTTCGGCCAGTGCTGTGATGGTCTCGGGGCGTTCATCCGAGGACGACACGCAAGCCTGCCGCTGCCCCACCAGAACGCGCAGCCCCAAATCCACACCCTCGGCGCGCTCGGCCTGTTCCAGTTCTCCGCCGCGTACGTCGATACTCAGGGACGTGCCGCGCACCGCCATGGCATCGGCGGACTCGGCCCCCGCGGTACGAGCGGCCTCCAAAAGCGCGTGGGTAAGATCATCCAGCGGTCGGGTCATGCGATGGGCCTCCTGTTGCCGAACAGGAGGTAGCCCCGCAAATACGAAATTGCAACGTGGCCCGTCAGGTCAGCCATTTCGCCGCGTGCTGCCCGGCCCATAGCCCCGTGGCGAAGCAGGCTGTCAGAAGGTACCCCCCCGTCGGCGCCTCCCAATCCAGCATTTCCCCGGCAGCGAAGGTGCCGGGCCGGTCACGCAGCATCAGCCCCTTGTCGAGTGCATCGAACCGCAGCCCGCCCGCTGTCGAAATCGCCTCGTCCATGGGGCGCGGGCCTTGGTGGGGGATGGGCAATGCCTTGAGCACCGGCGCCAGATCCTCCGGCAAGGGGCGGGCGAATTCCATCAACAGCGCCTGTTTCACCGGGTCCAGCTTCAGCGTCTTGCGCAGGTGGTTCTTGAGGCTGTCCTTGCCGCGTGGGCGGGAAAGCCGTTGGCGCACCGTGTTCACGTCCAGATCGGGCAGCAGGTCAAGGACCAGCGGCGCGCCCTCGCGCATTGCTGCGGACACTGAATAAATACCGCCGCCCTCTATACCCCGCTCGGAAATCACGATCTCACCGCGCGAGGTGATCGCCCCTGCATGCAGGGCAACGCCTTTGACAGGGGTGCCGAAATGGCGGCGCATGTGATCGGACCACGCCACCTGGAATCCCATATTGGCAGTTTTGAAGGCGGACACCGCATCCGGCATGTACCCGGCCCATGCGCCATCTGACCCCAAACGTGCCCAACTGGCCCCGCCACAGGCCAAGACGGTGGCATCCGGCGTCAGGCGCAGGCGCCCCTCGGGCGTGTCCATCAGAACGGTTTCCCCATCCCATCCGGCCCAGCGCCAGCGGCGGTTGAGGCGCACACCCTGCCCCTCCAGCCGGGCCAGCCATGCGCGCAGAAGGGGCGAGGCCTTCATCGCCTTGGGAAATACCCGCCCCGTGCTGCCGGTGAACAGCGGCTGGCCCAATCCCTCGGCCCAAGCCATCACGTCACGTGGGCCGAAAGCATCAAGCATCGGACGCAACGCCTGTGCCGCATCGCCATAAGCGGCGAGGAAGGCCTCGGCCCCTTCATCTTTCGTCAGGTTCAGCCCCGATTTCCCCGCCATCAGGAACTTGCGCGCGGGTGACGGCTTGGCCTCGGCCACGGTCACGTCATGGCCCGCCTGCGCCAAAGCCTCCCCCGCCATCAACCCGGCGGGGCCCGCGCCGATGATCAGGGCGCGGCTCATACCGCCGGGGGCTCGCCCTTGTCCAGACCCACGTGATGCACAACGCGCTGCGGGAAGGGGATTTCGATACCGTTGTCTTTCAGGACGTTCCAGATGGCGAACATCACCTTCGGGGTGAACTTGTTCTTGCCGTCGTCGATGCCGTTCACCCAGAACTCGACACAAAACTCCACCCCGCTGTCGCCAAAGGCGCGCAATTCGCAATCCGGGCCATCCGGCTCTTGCAGGATGAAGGGCAGATCCGACACGGCCTTTTCCACCATGGGCGGGATCAGGTTGATGTCGGTGTTGTAAGACACCGAGAACGGCGCCTCGTAGCGATTGGCGCTGCCTTGGTCCGAGTAGTTGACCACCCGCGTCGTGATGAAATCCTCGTTCGGGACCACGATCCAGCGACCATCGAAGGTTTCCAGGAACATCGCCCGTGCGGTGGTTTTCACGATGGTCCCGGCCTCGCCGTTGTCCAGCTCGACATAGTCGCCAACCGTGGCCTGCCCTTCCAGCAACAGGATCACGCCCGAGATATAGTTCGACGCGATCTTTTGCAGGCCGAACCCGAGGCCCACACCAATCGCACCGCCCAAGACCGCCAGCGAGGTAAGCGGTATCCCCATGATGTTCATCAGGATCAGGAAGGCGGCGCCGAAAATCGCGATCTCGGCAGCCTTGGCCGCCAGTTGCCGGGTGGCCGGCCGCATTTCTTGCTGGGATTCGATATAGGTCGAGGATTGATCGTTCGACCAGCGCCCCAACCAGAACACCACCGCGCCCATGACCACGCCCTTGATCAGCCAGAGCAGATCGAAGGACATGTTGCCAAGCGGTACGATGGTCGCCTCAAGCCGCTCGGTCACCACCTCCAGCAGGCCAACCGCGTGCAGCGCCGCCACCGGAATCAGGATGTATTTGCCAAGGACCTTGAGGAACGGATCGCCGATGATGTCACGCACGAGGATATGCGCCGCCAACAGCAGGAACACCCGCTTGCCGAAGGCGATCACCGCGCCGCTATCGAACAGCGACCGCGTGACAGACTCACCTATACCGGTAAAGCCATAGGCCAGCATTGGCAAAAGCAGTGGCACGAAGATCAGCAAGAAGCGCCGGATGTTGGAAAACACGCCTTGCTGCGTCTCATCCGGGCTGAGAAGACGGCCCAGCCACGGCTTGAGTTTCCGGCTCAGAATCACCGCCAACAGGTACGACCCGATCAACAGCCCGAACTGTGACCACGCTGCGGGGCTCATCAACCAGCCCTGGGCCACCTCCCATCCTTGCAAGGCATACCCCCAGGCTTGCTGAACGATCTCGGGTTGCGCGTCCCACTCCATACCAAACACCTCTTGCCTTTTGGCCCGTCACCGGCATCCTCTTGCCCGTCTCAAGCCCAAGGATCAAGAAAAAGCGATGGATCATCCGATTTGCCCGCTTTGCGGGCGCCCCATTCCACCCGACGCG
Organism: Roseovarius bejariae; assembly: GCF_009669325.1. Classification (NCBI taxonomy): domain Bacteria; kingdom Pseudomonadati; phylum Pseudomonadota; class Alphaproteobacteria; order Rhodobacterales; family Roseobacteraceae; genus Roseovarius; species Roseovarius bejariae. The sequence goes on along the minus strand of NZ_SZWE01000001.1, from coordinate 2,531,504 downwards.
CGGCAAAGCCTGCACCACCTTGTGCCCAAGCTGAAAGGAGGCAAGGGCGGACCGACGGTTTTGTTGCACCAGATCTGCCACAACGAAATCCACGCCACCCTGACCGAGGCCGAACTGGCGCGTGATTTTTCGACGGTCGAGGCCCTGCGCACCCATCCTCGTCTGGCCCGGTTCATCAACTGGATTGCCAAGCGCCCCCCGGGCTTTCACTCGAAAACGCCGGGAGGGCGGCGGAAACGCTAGGCTCAGACCTTGATCGCACGACAAAAAGGCGCATCTTGACCGCAACAAGAGGACAAAGCCCATGCCACTGACCCGCCGCAGATTCCTTGCCGCCACCACGGCGCTGGCCGCCCTGCCACACACCGCGCTGGCCGCGCCCCGGAAAGACCTGACCGCCGCGCCCGCGACCCGGCAATTGGCCCCGGAGGGCTATGCCGCCACCGATGTCTGGGCCTTCAACGGGCAGGTGCCGGGGGAAATGCTGCGCTATACGCAAGGCGATACGCTGGATGTACGACTGGTCAACGCACTGGAGGCACAGGATACGACAATTCACTGGCACGGGCTGCGCCTGCCCAATGCGATGGACGGGGTGCCGGACCTCACACAGGCGCCCGTCGCGCCGGGCGAGACCTTCGATTATCGGTTCAAGCTCAATGATGCCGGGACCTTCTGGTACCACCCGCACACCAATTCGGCCGAACAGGTCTCGCGCGGGATGGCCGGGGTTCTGGTGGTCGAGGAGCCCGAGGCCCCGGACGTGGACGACGACCGGGTTCTGGTGCTGGACGATTGGCGGATCGCCGAGGATGCGGTGATCCATCCCTCCTTCGGGGCGTGGCACGATATGTCCCACGCCGGTCGGTTGGGCAATTACATCACCGTCAACGCGACACCCGAACATCGCCAGACGGTGCGCCCCGGCACGCGATTGCGCCTGCGGCTGGTGAACACCGCCACGGCACGGATTTTCGACCTTCGGTTTCGTGGCCTCAAGGCTTGGGTTGTGGCGCATGACGCCATGCCACTGGATACGCCGGAACGCGTGGATCGCGTCACCCTCGGCCCTGCCCAACGCACCGACCTGATCGTCGATATCACCGCCGAAGCGGGTGACGAGGCGATCCTTGCCTCGGTCGAACGCGAAGGGACCTTCGCACTTGCCACCTTCCCTGTGGCTGGAACCGCGCAAAGAACCCGCCCTGCGCCCTTGCCCCTGCCCCCGAACGATATGCCGCAAATAGACCTGGAAAACGCCCGCGCTGTGCCATTACTCATGGAAGGCGGTGCCATGCGCGGGTTGCCCGAGGGCGGCACGTATGAGGGGAAAAAGATGGACATGGGCGCCCTTGCCGATGCCGGGCAATTCTGGGCCTTCAACGGACAGGTGGGCATGGGCGATACACCACTTCTTGCAGCTTCCATGGGGGAAACCATCCGGGTTCCGATCACCAACAACACGGCCTTCCCGCACGCCATGCACCTGCACGGGATGCATTTCCGTGAAGTGTTCGGAGAGGGCTTCGGCCCATGGCGCGACACGATCCTCGTGGCCCCGGGAGAAACCCGCGAGGTCGTGTTCAACGCCCACAACCCCGGCGACTGGATGTTCCATTGCCACATGCCCAGCCACCAGATGTCAGGCATGATGAACTGGATCAGGGTGAGTTAACGCAGACCGAGCACCATCGGGGGCCAGCCCCCGAACCCCCGGGGTATTTGTGCCAAGAAAAAGCCAGGCGCCTTAGCCCACGTCGGTGCGCCCGCGCCGATCCATCCGCAGCGCGGCGTAAAGGACGTGGGTGCGCCAGCGGCCGTTGATTTGCAGGTAGCTTTGCGCGACGCCCTCGTATTTGAAGCCGCATTTTTCAAGCAACCCGCGCGAGGCGGTGTTTTCCGGCAGGCAAGCCGCTTCGAGCCGCGACAGGTCGAGCCGCCCGAAGGCGTGGTGGACCACCGCCTGCAAGGCCTCGCGCATGTAGCCGTGCCGCGCGAAGGGCTCCCCGATCCAATAGCCAAGCGTGCCGGCCTGCGCCGGGCCGCGGCGGATATTGTCGAGCGTGATCGCCCCCAAAAGCCGCTCGTCCTCGCGCCGGACCAGGAACAGTGGTAGGGCCGAGCCATTGGTGATCGCCCTCTGCGCCCAATACACCCGGTTGGAAAACCCCTTGCGCGTCAGGTGGTCGGCGGCCCAGACCGGCTCCCATGGAATGAGGAACTCGGCGCTTTGCTCGCGCAGCGCGGCCCAGTCGCGGAAATCGATCAAAAGCGGCTGCCGCAGGGTCAGGCGCTCGGTCTCGATCCGGACTTTCCGGCGCGGGATGAACATTACGCCGCGCGCCTGTCCTGAAGCGCCGCAAGGCTGGGCGCGGCCTCGACCGGACCATATAGCGCCATGGCGGCGGGCGCGGTGGTGGCAGTGGTTTCGGCCAGTTGGCGGACCTCCGACAGGGTCACCGCGTCGATCCGCTCGACCACCTCTTTCAGGTCCGGCACCCGGCCCCAGATCTGCATCATCCGCGCCAGACGTTCGGCCCGGTTCGAGGGGCTTTCCAGCCCCATCAGCAACCCGGCCTTCATCTGGGCGCGGGCGCGTTCCACCTCCTCTTGGCTGAGGTCATCGGCGGCGCGCTTCATCTCGTCCACGGTGATCTGTGCAAGATGCGCCATTTCACCGGCAGAGGTGCCGGCATAGATCGTCATCATGCCTGTATCGGCATAGGCCCCGGCCTGCGCGAAAATGGTATAGCACAGCCCGCGCTTTTCGCGGATTTCCTGAAACAGTCGCGAGGACATGGAGCCACCGAGGGCCGAGGCGTAAATCTGCGCCGCGTAAATCTGTGGGTGGCCGTAATCGGGGCTTTCGAACCCGAGTGTGAAATGCGCCTGTTCCAGCGACTTCACGTGCCGCGCCTCGCCGCCCTTGAACCGTGCCGTGGCGGGCTCGAACGCGGGTTTGGCAGGCATATCGCCAAAGAGCTTCTCGGCAGCACGTACGAGCGCCTCGTGATCCACGGCACCGGCCGCCGACAGGATCATCTGACCCGGGCCGTAATGCTCATCGACAAACCCAACCAGATCATCGCGCGTAAACCCCTGCACCCGGCCCTCGGGGCCAAGGATCGTGCGACCAAGCGGATGATCGGGATAGGCCTCTTCCTGAAGCCAGTCGAAGATGATGTCGTCAGGCGTATCCTGTGCCTGCCCGATTTCCTGCAGGATCACACCGCGCTCTACCTCGATCTCGCGCGGATCGAAGGTGGGATTGCGCAGGATGTCGGCCACCACATCTAGGGCAAGCGGCACATCCTCTTGCAGGACACGCGCATAATAAGCCGTCACCTCGCGGCTGGTATAGGCGTTGATATAGCCGCCCACATCCTCGATCGCCTCGGCGATCTGTAAGGCGCTGCGCCGCTCGGTGCCCTTGAAGGCCATATGCTCCAAGAAATGGGCGATGCCGTTCTGTTCAGCCCGTTCGTGCCGGGCGCCTGCCATGACCCATACCCCGATGGCCGCCGATTGCAGCCCCGGCATGGGTTCGGTGACGATGCGAAATCCGTTGTCCAGCGTGGTCAGATTGACACTCAATGCGCGGTCCGTTCCTTGATCAGGGTTTCCAATGCGCCCAGGTCGTTCTCGACCCGGGTCACGCGTTCCGACCGCTCATACAGGTCGGCCATACGCTCGGGCAAGGGGGGATGCATGCCGCTGGCCTCTTCGACCGCGGCGGGGAACTTGGCGGGATGGGCCGTGGCCAGCGTGATCATCGGGGTGCCGGTCTGGCGCTGTTCTTCGGCCACCTTGACGCCCACGGCGCTGTGCGGACACAGCAACTCGCCCATCCCGGCCCAAGCCTTGCGAATGGTGGCGCGGGTTTCATCCTCGTCACAGCGGCCCGAGTCGAAACTTTCGCGCAGGGCCTGAAGCGCGCCTTGGCTGACGCTGAAGCCCCCGGCCTTCAGTTCATCCATCAGTTGCGCCACCGCCGCGCCATCTTGGTTATAGGCGTAATAAAGCGCCCTCTCGAAGTTCGAGGACACCTGAATATCCATCGACGGGCTGATCGAGGGGATCACGCCATCGGGTTTGTATTCGCTGGTCGAAAGGCAGCGGTGCAGGATATCGTTCTGGTTCGTCGCCACCACCAGACGGTCAATCGGCAGGCCCATCCGCTTGGCGATGTAGCCTGCGAAAATGTCCCCGAAATTGCCGGTCGGCACTGTGAAGCTCACCTTGCGGTGCGGCGCACCCAACGCCACGGCAGAGGTGAAGTAATAGACCACCTGCGCCAGAACCCGCGCCCAGTTGATCGAGTTGACACCGGCAAGGCCCACCGCATCGCGGAAGTCGAAATCGTTGAACATATCTTTCACCCGGGCCTGACAATCGTCGAAATGTCCGTCCAGCGCCAAGGCATGCACGTTGTCCTCCGCGGGCGTCGTCATCTGCCGCCGTTGCACCTCGGACACCCGGCCATGAGGATAAAGGATAAACACATCCACGGCGTCCAGCCCCCGGAACGCCTCGATCGCGGCGCTGCCAGTGTCGCCACTGGTGGCGCCCACGATGCAAACGCGGCTGCCCGAGCGTTTGAGCGAGAACTCGAACAGCTGGCCAATCAGCTGCATCGCGAAATCCTTGAAAGCCAGCGTCGGACCGTGGAACAGCTCCAACAGGAAATGCCCCTGCTCCAACTGCACCAAGGGCGCTCGGGCGGCATGACCGAAGGGCGCATAGGCGCGTGCGATGATCCCTCGGAACTCCTCCTCGGTGAAGGCATCACCGACGAAGGGCCACATCACCCGGAACGCCACTTCCTCATAGCTTTGCCCCTCAAGCGCCGCGATATCGCCGGCGCTCATAACCGGGATTTCTTGCGGCAGGTAAAGCCCCCCGTCACGCGCAAGCCCGGTCAGCATCGCCTCTTCAAAACTCAGAACCGGGGCGTTGCCCCTTGTCGAGATATATTTCATCACGTCTCGCCTTTTGCTGTCTTGCGCATGCGCCACAGGAAATAACCACTCATCACCGCCCAGATCGCGGCCAGGCCAAACCATGTCACGGCATACTCCAGGTGATCGTTCGGGATGTTGCTTGTGTCGACGGGCAGTGGCGTCACGGGGGCGTCGGAAAACGACGTCTTGCGCGCCACCACCAAAAGCGGCTCAGCCTCAAGTTCCCCTGCCATCTGCTCTAGGTCGCGGGCAAACCACGTGTTGCCCTCAACATCGTTCTCAGGGGTTGAGGAATTGCGATCATCCGGCCAATGCACATTGCCGCGCACCATCACCTCGCCCTCGGGGGCGGCGGGGATCTCTTGCGCCACCTTGATGAACCCGCGGTCCAACAGGATACGGCGCCCGCCCGTATCAAACGCAGAAATCACGCGATACCCCGCGCCGACCTGCTTTTGGCTCACCAAGACGCGCAGCGCCTTGTCGCCCACCGTGCCACTTACCTCAACCGGCAAATAGCGGTCTGCCTCAGGGTCCAACTGCGCGGGCAGTGCTACAGGTTCGGCCGCGATCCGCGCCTCGATATCGGCCAGAACCCCCTCTTTCCACGCCAATCTCTGAGTTTGCCATACACCCAATGACACAAGCACCGCGATACCGGCGAGGCCAAGGATCAAGGGAAAAAGATAGCGTGCCAAAGTCAGGCTCCGTTTAACGACGAAAGCGCGCGACGGATCGCGCGCTTTGCTTTTTGCGTCTCAGGGGCGGAATTGCAACCGCCCCTTTTTGCGCTGACGTTTAGCCGCCCCAGATATAAACGGCGGCGAACAGGAACAGCCATACGACGTCAACGAAGTGCCAGTACCAAGCGGCCGCTTCGAAACCGATATGCTGTTCGGGCGTGAAATGGCCGCGCATCACACGCATCAGGCAAACGAACAGGAAGATCGTGCCGATGATCACGTGCGCCCCATGGAACCCGGTCGCCATGAAGAAGTTCGCGCCATAGATATTGCCCGAGAAGCCAAAGGCGGCGTGACTGTATTCATAGGCCTGGAACACGGTAAAGATCGCGCCCAGTGCGATGGCAATGATCAGGCCCCACTTCATGTCCTCACGGTTGTTTTCATGCACCAAAGCGTGGTGCGCCCATGTGGCAGCCGCGCCCGAGCACAACAGGATCAGGGTGTTGATCAGCGGCAGGTGCCAAGGATCGAAGGTTTCGATCCCGGCCGGCGGCCAAACCCCATCCACCGCGGGGCTTTGCGGACCCATCGGGTACATGGCGTGTTTGAAAAAGCTCCAGAACCACGCGGCAAAGAACATCACCTCGGACATGATGAACATGATGAAGCCATAGCGCAGACCGATCCGGACAACCGGCGTGTGATCACCCGTTTCCCCTTCATGGACCACATCGGCCCACCAGCCGAACATGACATAGAGCACGCCGACAAAGCCGATCAGGAAAACCCACGGCTGGTTGTTGTCGACTTGGGGCGACATCCAAAGGACAGCGCCGAAAAGCATAATGAACCCGGCCAACGACCCCATAAAAGGCCAGATGGAGGGGGGCAGAATATGATAGTCGTGATTTTTCTCGTGTGCCATGGCGCGTGTTTTTCCCTCGTGGCGTCTTAGTTCAAGTTTTTATCGGTTTTACTGTCTTGATCAAGAGCGGCCTGTTGTTCCTCTTCGGGCAGGTCGATCTGATAGAAGGTATAGGACAGGGTGATCGTGTGCGTATACTTCGCGTCCCGGTCGGTGACGATCTCGGGGTCGACATAGAAGGTCACGGGCATCTCCACACGCTCACCGGGCTGCAAGACCTGTTGGCTAAAGCAAAAACAGTCGATCTTGGTAAAGAACCCACCCGCCTCAAACGGGGCCACGTTATAGCTTGCCTGCCCCGCGATCGGCTCATCTGTGGGATTGTAAGCCTCGTAGAAGGCCAGCCCGGTTTCCCCGATGCGCAATTCCACCTCGCGTTGCAACGGCTTGAACTCCCAGGGGAAGTCGCGCTCCTTGCTGGCGTCAAAACGCACCTTGATCGTTTCATCAAGAATCTCGTCACTTCCAGCGGTTGCCACACTGGTTTCGCCGCCAAACCCGGTTACCCGGCAGAACCAATCATAAAGAGGGATCGAAGCCCAAGCCAGCGCCCCCATCGTCAGCACGACGCCCAGAAGGCGTACAACCGTCTTGGATTTATCGTCCATCGCCATCAGTTCCCCTCCTGCGTCTGGTTCTGCGTCTGTGATTTGACGGCAAATTCGTCATCAGTGACTTTTGCAATGGTCAAAAGGAACACCAAGGCCACAAAGCCACCAAGCACGAGGCCAAGCCCGAGGTTCCGGCTGAACCGCCGTTTGTGCATCTCATGCTGTCTGGACAGGGCCATCTTACCAGCCCCCCAATCCGAAGGGCGCAAGCGCCGCCTCGAAGGCAATCGCGCCGAAATGCGCAAAAAGATAGAGCAGCGACAGCTTGAAGAACTTTTTCTCCACGGCGTAACCATCGGCCTCGGCCATGGCTTCGTCCCGCCGCCAGATATCCACCGAGCCTTTGACGAACAGCGCGTTCAGCACGACCGCCACCGTCAGGTACAACGGACCGCCGACGCCGGTAAACGCCGTGCCCACCGCCAGAATGGCCAGCAGGATGGTGTAGACGATGATATGCACCCGCGTGGCGCGTCGGCCATGGGTGACCGTCAGCATCGGAATGCCCGCCTCGTGGTAATCGCCTTTCATGAACAGAGCCAGCGCCCAGAAATGCGGCGGTGTCCACATGAAGATCAGGGTGAACATCAGCACCGATTCCACACTGATGCCACCCGTAGCCGCCGCCCAGCCGATCATCGGAGGAAAGGCCCCCGCGGCCCCGCCAATCACGATGTTCTGCGGCGTCCAGCGTTTGAGCCACATGGAATAGATCACCACGTAGAAGAAAATGGTGAAGGCCAGCAGCGCCCCCGCCAAGAGGTTGGTTGCCAGCGACAGCATCACCACCGCGAAGCCTGACAGCGCGATCCCGATGGCAAAGGCCTCGTCCTCGGTCACCTTGCCCGAGGGGATCGGGCGCTTTTGCGTGCGCTTCATGATCCGGTCGATATCGGAATCCCACCACATGTTGAGCGCGCCCGAGGCGCCGCCGCCCACGGCGATGAACAGGATCGCCACGAAGCCAATGATAGGATTGGTCGCGACCGGCGCCGCGTACAGCCCCACGAAGGCCGTGAACACCACAAGCGTCATCACACGCGGCTTCAGCAACGCGAAATAATCGCCGAACTGCGCCTCGTGCGGCTGCGTCTGTGTCGTACTGTTCAGACTTGCGTCGCTCATTGTAGTCTCCGATAGGGCGGCGCGATTCCGCCGCCTGAAACCCGATCAGGGGTGCGCAACCACTGCACACCCGCTGTTAGGATCACTCTGCCGAGGCCACTTCGACAGCCCTTGGCAAGGTCGAAGGATCACCTGCGTATTCCTCAACCGCCCCGGTCAACCACTGCTCATAAGCCTCTTCGCTCACCACTTTCACGGTGATCGGCATGTAGGCATGGTCCTTGCCGCACAGTTCGCTGCACTGGCCGAAATAGATACCTTCCTTTTCGGGTGCGAACCAAAGTTGCGCCAGACGGCCGGGCACCGCGTCCTGCTTCACGCCAAAAGCAGGAATGGTCCAGCTGTGGATCACGTCCGAGCCGGTCACATTCATCACGATGGTCTTGCCCACGGGCACGACCACGGCGGTGTCGGTGGCCAACAGGTATTCGCTCTGGCTGTAGCCGTATTCTTCCAACTCGTCTTTCGCCAGAAGGAAGCTATCGAAGCCGAAATCGTGATCGCTGTATTCGTAGCTCCAGAACCACTTGTTGCCTGTCACCTTGATCGTGACATCCGCATCGGGGATTTCCTGTTGCTTGAACAGGACAGGAAGCGAGAACGCACCGATAAAGACAAGGATCAGGATCGGCACCACCGTCCAGGCGACCTCAATCGGCGAATTGTGGGTGAAACTGGCCGAATTCGGGTTGGACTTGCGGTTGTACCGGACCATCACGAACACAAGCAGCGCGCAGACGAAGATCGTGATCGCCGTGATGATCACGAGGATCATGCCATCCAGCCATTGCAAGTCCCGCGCCAGTTCGGTCGCCGCCGGCTGAAAGCCCGTGGCACCATCGGTCGGTTTGCCAATGATCTCAAGACCTTCCTGCGCGTGCGCGGGAAGGGCTGCGAAGGCGGCCATTGCGGCCAGAAGGCTGGAAAGTCTACGCATTTTTCACCCTGATCGGTTGTAGCATTCTTGCTAAATTCGCGGTTGGGTCCGTATTCATGACGGAATCCCGTTGTTTCATCGCCGTTAGAAACCATATTCTGGGGCGGCAGACAAGAAAGACCATTGCGGCAAACGGACGCTTTTTTGATTTAGATCAAACAAATTTGTCGCACCCCAAGGAACAGGACCCCATGACCGACAGTGCCTTTCGCCCCTTCGACACTTCGCTTGACCGTGACACGGCACTGCGCCATTTGGTGCAGGCCACACAGGGCGCCGACGACGGGGAGCTTTTCCTTGAACGCCGCCGGTCCGAGGCCTTGGTCTTCGATGATGGCCGTGTGAAAACAGCCTCTTACGACGCCGCACAAGGGTTTGGCCTGCGTGCCGTACGTGGCGAAGTCGCGGGATATGCCCATTCATCTGACATCTCCGAAGGCGCGCTCAAACGCGCCGTGGAAACCGCGCGGCTGGCCGTGGGTGATGGCGGCGGCACCATGGCCCCGCCCCCGCCACGAACCAACAGGCATTTATATACAGATGCCGATCCCATCGCCGGTGCGGAATTCCCGGTCAAGCTCGAAACCCTGCGCGAGATCGACGATTTTGCCCGCGGCCTTGACCCGCGCGTCGTACAAGTCACTGCCACAATCGCCGCCTCGCACCAAGAGGTGGTGATCCTGCGGCCCGATGGCTCAGAGGTGTCGGATACCCGGCCCATGACCCGTCTCAATGTCTCGGTCATCGTCGAACAGGATGGCCGCCGTGAAACCGGGACCGCCGGGGGCGGCGGGCGTATCGGCCTAGATGGCCTGATCGACCCCGCCGACTGGCAGGCCAAGGCGCAGGAGGCGCTGCGCATCGCCCTTGTGAACCTGCGCGCCGAAGCCGCGCCCGCCGGTATCATGGACGTGGTCCTCGGGCCCGGCTGGCCCGGCATCCTGCTGCACGAGGCGATCGGCCATGGCCTTGAGGGCGATTTCAACCGCAAGGGCAGCTCCGCCTTTGCCGGGCTGATGGGCCAACGCATCGCGGCGCCGGGCGTCACCGTGTTGGATGATGGCACCATCCCTGATCGGCGCGGCAGTATCACCGTGGATGACGAGGGCACGCCCTCGGGCAAGAACACCCTGATCGAGGACGGTATCCTCGTGGGGTTCATGCAGGATCGCCAGAACGCCCGTCTCATGGGTGTCACGCCCACCGGCAATGGCCGCCGCGAATCCTATGCCCATGCCCCCATGCCGCGCATGACCAACACCTATATGCTGGGTGGGGAAACGGCGCCGGAAGATATCGTCGCCGACCTCAAGGACGGGATTTATGCCGTGGGCTTTGGCGGCGGTCAGGTGGACATCACCAACGGCAAGTTCGTGTTCTCCTGCACCGAGGCCTACCGCGTGAAAGACGGCAAGGTCGGCGCACCCGTCAAGGGCGCCACGCTCATCGGTGACGGGGCCACCGCGCTTCAGCAAATCCGCGCCCTTGGCAACGACATGGCGCTTGATCCCGGCATGGGCAACTGCGGCAAACAAGGCCAATGGGTGCCGGTCGGCGTGGGCCAGCCCACGGTGATGATCGGCGGGCTGACTGTTGGTGGTTCGGCAGCCGGATAGACAACCGCCCCTTCTCTTATCAGGGTTTCGGGATCGTCGTGCGCGCCAACCGCCGGGAGAACAACCGCCCATCGGTCACCGAGATGCCCAGCGCGATGATTGCAAACCCGATCCAGGCCTGCGGCCCCATCCTTTCACCAAGGAAAGCCGCGCCAAGTCCAATCGCGAAGGGCGGAATAAGCAACGTCACCAAAAGCAGGTTGGCCGCCCCCGCCCGGCCAAGAATGGCAAAATACAGGACATAGGCAAAAGCCGTGGACAGGGATGCAACGCCGATCAACGCACTCCAGACCCGCCAAGACAGGTCCGGGGATGGCAGGCCATCCACCATTATGACAACAGGCGCCATCAACAGGCTGCTACCGATCAGCATCCCCAAGGCATTCACCAATGGCGGCTGCCCGGCCAGCGCCCGTCGCCCCCAGACACCGGCCAGCGCATAAGACAGGGCCGCCCCCAAGACCGCCAGCTGCGCCAAGTTGCCGGGATTGAGGCCGTTCAAGGCTTCGGGCCCCATGATATACGCCACCCCCGCCAGACCCAGCGCCGCACCGACAACTTTCTTCTTGCTCAAAGGTTCGTCGGCCAGAAGCAGCCCCGCCAGCAAGGCCGCGAAAACGGCTGTCGTCCCGTTGAGGATTGACGCCAGACCGCTGTCGATGCGCGTCTGTCCCCAGAAAATCAATGAAAAGGGAATAGCGTTGTTGAGCGCTCCCATAATCAGGTACGCCCCCCAGACCCGCACAGATCGAGGAAGGGTCACGCCCTGCAGATGAACAATCGAGGCAAGGATCGGCACCGCAAGGACGACCCTGTAAAAGGTGATGGTGAGCGGCGGCACCTCGGTCAGGGCGACCTCCGCGAAAAAGAACGATCCGCCCCAAACCGCCGCAAGCGACACGAGCATGAAGGCAGACGTCATATCCAGTTTTTGCACGGCTTGCTTTGTCATCGTAATACTGGCCGATTGGTGCGATTGATGAATGATGCCTATTCCGGCCCACGTCGCCGGCACGACCCGTTTCTTGCGCAATACGCCGTCAAATCGCGCGCCCCGTTCATATTTTCGGCCCTTCCTGTGTTTTGCCAAGCGGTACCGATGCGATACTGACGAAATACCGACGTGACACCGACAAGATGACGGTATGCGCCCACAGATAATTAATTATATTTTTCAATGCACTATGGGCAGTATCCGAAAAAACTTCGATTCAGCTGTTTTTGGTTTACCCTCCATTAACCGGCCTCGCTCAATAGTGGTTTTGCAAGAAGGCGGAGCCATGATGACCGAGGATACACATCCTTCCACTCACCCCCCACTCCCACCCACCACGGAAGATGATCGGGTGTCGTGGCTTCGCCTCTTGCGATCTCGCCGTGTTGGTCCCTCCACCTTTCATCGGCTGATGAAAGAACACGGAACGGCAAAGGCGGCGCTTGCCGCTTTGCCAGAGGTCGCCAAAGCCGCAGGTGTCGAAAAATACGAGGTCTGCCCAGAGGGCGTGGCCCGTGCCGAACTACACGCGGCCCAACAGGCCGGGGCACGAATGCTTTGCATAGGGGATCCTCTCTATCCCCTTGAATTGGCCGAAATTTCCGACGCGCCCCCGATCCTGTGGGCAATCGGCAACATGGATATTCTTGGCCACCCTCTTGTGGCCATGGTGGGCGCGCGCAATGCCTCTTCCCTAGGTCAGCGCATGGCCAAAGGCCTTGCCGCAGACCTGACCGCGAAAGGGTTTATCGTGGTCTCTGGTCTGGCCCGCGGCATCGATACTGCCGCACATGCCGCCACGCTCGACACCGGCACCGTGGCCGTATTGGCCGGAGGCGTCGATGTCATGTACCCCGCCGAAAACACACGATTGGCAGAAGACATCGCCAAAACCGGGTTACGCCTGTCAGAGCAACCCCTGGGAATGGTGCCCCAAGCGCGCCATTTCCCTCGCAGAAACAGGATCATAAGCGGGTTGTGCCGCGCAACCATCGTGGTCGAAGCCGCCGCCAAATCCGGTAGTTTGATCACCGCCCGCACCGCCCTTGATCAGGGCCGAGAGGTGCTGGCGGTGCCCGGCCACCCCTTCGATGCCCGTGCTTCGGGCTGCAATATGTTGATACGTGACGGGGCACATCTGGTGCGTAATGCGGAAGATGTAATCGAAGTCCTTGGGCCCGTACAAAATACCATCCAAGACCTTGGAAAACAGGCGGAAATACCGCTCGACCCACCACCGCGGACCGCGCCACCCAAGCGAAGCCTGCAAGACACCGCCGCCCTGCACCAGAAGATCCTTGACCGGCTCGGCCCTTCCCCCTTGGCCGAGGATCAGCTGATCCGAGACCTCAAGGCGCCTGCCGCGAATATCTCTCCCGTACTCACCGATCTCGAACTTGATGGTAGCATCCGCCGCCATGCTGGCGGCTTGCTGAGCCTTGCGGCCTCAAAGGCTGGCTAACCGCCGCAAACCTCAGGAATAACCGCTTGATATTCCGGGCAAAACGCAGGGTCGGCATACCAAACATCGGTGGCCCCAATGGCCCAATGTACCGCCACCCATGTCTTGCCTGACTTGCGGTAAAGCGCCTGCAAACTGCTGCCGTCCATAAACTCGGCATCCAACTGCCCCCGCTTTGCCCCCGGCGTCCGCGCAATCTCAATCATCCCACCGCCGGGACGCTGCGCCCTGACACTGGCAAAACCGACATCACCAGATCGCCGTAGGCTATGCACTACAAACTCCACCGGCTTACCCAGCATCCATTCGGCATGGGGTCGCAGCGCATCCATCAAGGCGCTTCGGGTGTCCGTTCCGCGCTGTGGCTCCTCCCATGCCCAGCCCATCCCGGGCATGAGGACTGCTAAGAAAAATGCCAATCGACGCATCACTCTCTCCCTTGATTGGTACAACCATGACCTGCCCACGCCCCTCAGACAAGCCTGCGATAACCTGCGTTGACAATTCCCCTTGCCACCCCACATGGTCCGACGCCATAAGTCGCTCTCTGTGAGTCGAAAGGAGTTTTCATGCCCGTTGTCGTTGTCGAATCCCCGGCTAAGGCCAAGACAATCAACAAATATTTGGGGTCCGACTATACGGTTCTTGCCTCCTATGGTCACGTCCGTGATCTTCCGCCCAAGGACGGATCGGTCGATACCGAGCATGATTTCGAGATGAAGTGGGAGGTCGGATACGACTCCCGCAAGCATGTCAAAGCCATCGCCGACGCCCTGAAAGACGACAACGCCCTGATCCTCGCGACCGACCCCGACCGCGAAGGCGAAGCGATCAGTTGGCACCTTGAAGAGGCCCTGCGCAAACGCCGCGCCATCAAGAAGGACACCCCGGTTTCCCGCGTGGTGTTCAACGCCATCACCAAGTCCGCCGTCACCGAGGCCATGCAGAACCCCCGCGAAGTCGATCAGGACCTTGTCGAGGCCTACCTCGCCCGCCGCGCGCTGGATTACCTCGTAGGCTTCAACCTGAGCCCCGTGCTTTGGCGCAAGTTGCCCGGTGCAAAATCGGCGGGCCGGGTGCAATCGGTCTGCCTGCGCCTGATCGTCGAACGCGAGATGGAGATCGAGGCCTTCAAGCCGCGCGAATACTGGTCGGTCAAAGCGCTTCTAGCCACGCCCCGAGGGCAGGAATTCGAAGCGCGCCTGACCGTTCTTGCGGGCAAGAAGCTTGATAAATACGACATCGAGAACGAAACGCAGGCCGAACTGGCGGTTCAGGCGATCAATTCGCGTGACCTCAAGGTCGCCTCGGTCGAGGCCAAGCCCACCAGCCGCAACCCCTCGCCCCCCTTCATGACTTCGACCCTGCAACAAGAGGCCAGCCGCAAGTTCGGCATGGGCGCACGCCAAACCATGAGCGCCGCACAGCGCCTCTATGAAGCGGGTCTCATTACCTACATGCGAACCGACGGCATCGACATGGCCCCAGAGGCCGTCCATGCCGCACGTGACGCGATCGCCGACCGCTATGGCAAGGAATATGTGCCCGGCTCTCCGCGGATGTATAAAAACAAGGCCAAGAACGCCCAAGAAGCGCACGAATGTATCCGCCCCACGGACATGACGCGCGATGCAAGCCAGATCAAGGTGACCGAATCCGATCAACGCAAGCTGTATGATTTGATCTGGAAACGCACGCTGGCCTGTCAGATGGAAGCGGCGCGAATGGAGCGCACCACCGTTGATATAACCAGTCAGGATGGTCAGGTGGGCCTTCGTGCCACGGGTCAGGTGGTGCTGTTCGACGGCTTCATGAAGGTCTACGAGGAAGGCCGCGACGATACCGTCGTCGATGACGACGACCGCCGCCTGCCCCAGATCACGCAGGGCGACGCAACCGACAAACGCAAGGTCAGTCCCGAACAACACTTCACCCAGCCGCCGCCGCGCTATACCGAGGCGACACTGGTCAAGAAAATGGAAGAACTCGGCATCGGGCGGCCCTCGACCTATGCAAGCATCGTCACCACGATTCAGGACCGCGAGTATGTCCGCAAGGACAAGAACCGCCTGATCCCCGAGGACAAGGGCCGGATCGTCACGATTTTCCTGCTGAATTTCTTCCGCAAATACGTGGGTTATGAATTCACCGCCAACCTCGAAGACGAGCTTGATAAGGTCAGCGCGGGCGATGTGGACTATAAACAGGTACTCGCCCGCTTCTGGCGCGATTTCTCGGCGGCTATTGCCGAAACCTCGGAATTGCGTATCACCGAGGTACTGGATGTGCTGGACGAGGCCCTGGCCGATCAGCTTTATCCGCCGCGCGAGGATGGCTCGGACCCACGGATTTGCCCCAAATGTGGGGAAGGCAAACTGCACCTGAAAACCTCGCGCACCGGTGGCTTCGTAGGCTGTGGGAATTACCCTGAATGCACCTATACCCGCCCCATCGCTGGCGAAGGGGCCGATGGGGACGAGCGCCTGCTTGGCCACGATGGCGAGGATGAGATATGGCTCAAGGCCGGGCGCTTTGGGCCTTATGTGCAACGCGGCGAACCTACGCCCGAGAATAAGAAACCCCCGCGCGCCTCGCTCCCCAAGGCCAAGGGTGCCTTCCTGCCCGGCTGGTCGCCCGATGATATGACGCTTGAAAAGGCGCTGACGCTGCTGACCCTGCCGCGTGTGATTGGCGAACACCCCGACGGTGGGGCGGTGAAATCCAACCTTGGCCGATTTGGCCCCTATGTCATGCACCAAGGCCCCGAGGATGCGAAACCGGTCTATGTGAACCTCAAGGAATTCCAGGAGGTGTTCGAAATCGGCATGAACCACGCGGTCGAACTTCTGGCCGAAAAGCGTGCCAATCCGGGTCGCGGCGGGCGTGGTGCTGCGGCCAAACCGATCAAGGAACTGGGCGAACATCCTGAATCCGGCGGGCCCGTTAACGTCATGGATGGCCGCTATGGCCCCTACGTGAAATGGGAGAAGGTCAACGCGACCCTGCCCAAGGATACCGACCCGGCAGACGTGACCATGGAAATGGCCGTGAACCTGATTGCCGAAAAGGCCGCCAAGAAGGGTAAAGGCAAAAAAGCCCCCGCCAAAAAGAAAGCGACGGCCAAGAAATAGCGGCCTGCCGTACGTAGTAATCCTATAACGCGCCCATCTTTGCGGTGGGCGCGTTGACTCTTGCCTGCCTTGCCCCGCATACCTTGCCTCGAACCGGTATTCCCAAGGAGGTATCCCCATGAAAAAGGTCTACGGCTCTGCTGCCGAGGCATTGGACGGGCTGTTGCGCGATGACATGCTGATCGCGGCGGGCGGCTTTGGCCTGTGCGGCATCCCCGAACTTCTGTTGCAGGCGATCAAGGAGTCAGGCGTTCAAAACCTGACCTTCGCCTCGAACAACGCGGGCGTTGACGATTTCGGCATCGGTATTCTGCTGCAAACCCGTCAGGTCAAGAAAATGCTCAGCTCCTACGTGGGCGAGAATGACACTTTCATGCAGCAATACCTGTCGGGCGAGCTTGAGCTTGAATTCAATCCCCAAGGCACGCTGGCCGAGCGTATGCGCGCCGGTGGCGCGGGCATTCCGGGCTTCTACACGAAAACCGGCGTCGGCACCCAGATTGCCGAGGGTAAAGAGCATAAGGATTTCGACGGCGAGACCTATATCCTCGAACGCGGCATCTTTGCCGACCTCAGCATCGTCAAGGCGTGGAAGGCCGACACGACCGGCAACGCCATCTTCCGCAAGACCGCGCGCAACTTCAATCCGCCCGCCGCAATGTGCGGCAAGACCTGCGTGATGGAAGTCGAAGAAATCGTCGAACCCGGTGAGTTGGATCCCGACAACATCCACCTGCCGGGTATCTACGTGCACCGCCTGATCCAAGGCGATCACGAGAAGCGCATCGAGAAACGCACGGTACGGGAGGGCTGAACCATGGCATGGGATCGCAATGAAATGGCCGCCCGCGCGGCACAAGAACTCGAAGACGGCACCTATGTGAACCTCGGGATCGGCATCCCGACACTGGTGCCCAACTTTATCCCCGAAGGCGTGCATGTGACGCTGCAATCGGAAAACGGCATGCTGGGCATGGGCCCCTTCCCCACCGAGGATGCGGTCGACCCCGACCTCATCAACGCGGGCAAGCAGACCATCACCGAACTGCCGCATACCTCGTATTTCGACAGCGCCATGAGCTTTGGCATGATCCGTGGCGGCAAGATCGCCATGGCAATCCTTGGTGCGATGGAAGTGGCCGAAAACGGTGATCTGGCCAACTGGATGATCCCCGGCAAGCTGGTCAAGGGCATGGGCGGCGCGATGGATTTGGTGGCTGGCGTAGGCCGTGTGGTGGTGGTCATGGACCACACCAACAAACACGGCGACAGCAAACTGTTGAAGGAATGCACCCTGCCGCTGACCGGTACCGGCGTGGTAAACCGCATCATCACCAACCTTGGTGTTCTCGATGTAGTCGAGGGTGGCTTGAAGATCGTCGAATGCGCCCCCGGCGTCTCCGAGGATGACCTGCGCGCCGCGACCGAGGCAAACATCGTCTGAACAGCGGCATATATATACTGTATGGCGGGCGGTCCCATGGGGCCGCCCGTTTTCATTTCATCGCGATGTTCAGCGCGCAGGCGTCGGTGCTCAGGACAGGCGGGGTTTTGCACAGACTGCGCGCCACCTCATAGGCGGCCAGAACCTTGGGGACATAATCGCGAGTCTCGGCAAAGGGCGGCACGCCCTCGTGCGATTTAACGGCGTTTTCCCCGGCATTATACCCGGCAAGCGCCAGAACCGGATCATTGCCAAACTCTTTCATCAGCCAATCAAGATAGGCCACACCGCCCTTGATGTTCTCTGCGGGCGACAGGCTATCGTTGACGCCGAAACGCTCTGCCGTGTCCGGCATCAACTGCATGAGCCCCTGCGCACCCTTCTGGCTGACCACGGCAGGCTTGCCGCCCGATTCAACCGAGATCACCGCAAGCGCCAAAGCGGGGGAGACACGCGACCCGATAGTGGCCTGCAAAATCTGTGCGCCATGGGTTCGGGCGATATCCTGCACCGTCTGCAACCTCGGCGACCGGACCTTGGCGCCGTCCGGCCCCTCACCAAGAGCCTGCATTGCAAGACCCAGTCGCTCAGCGCCATCAACAGACCGCTTCGGCGAAACTTGCGTCCAGAACCACGCGTATTTTGCAAGTGCAGGTGTTGCCACGGGCGACTGCGCGTCGTTTGCGGCTTGAGGTGCCTGTTCCACCTCGGATTCAATCTGAACCGTAATGCGTTTCTTGGTCCCCTTCTCGGGGGGCTTGCCCATCTTGAAGGTGAACTCGGGAAAAGGTGGCGGATCATCCGCTTGCACCGGGGCGGTCACACAAATCATGATGCCCACTAAGAATGGCGCTAGGAATCGCATGGTTCGGCCTGCTCTGCCTGTGAATTATGCTTGAATTATCGCAAAAGTCGCATCTCTACGCCAGCTTTGTCGCAAAATCGGAAACCTAGAACGCCCAATCCTCCGCCCAGAAAATCCTCAAAATCTAAAATGAAGAAATATTCCACTTAATATATCGTTACTTTTCAGCTACTTATGAGAATTACACTTAAAAAAATACATGCTTACCAAAATGGTTCCATTCCAGACAAAATCCTGCCTGATTTCACTGGCTATATCTGCTCATACCGAGACGGCAGAGGGCCAAGAGAGAGGCGGCCCGGACATCTGACGGAACGGTTCGAAACGTAATGTAACTGATCCTTTGGAGGGACCAACCATGATCAAATTCTTCAAAAACTTCCGCAAAGACGAAGACGGTGCCGTGACTGTTGACTGGGTCGTTCTGACCGCAGCCGTTGTTGCCCTGGGCATTGGCGCACTGTCGCTGATCCAAACCAGCACCGACACGCTGGCAACCGACATCGGCGCAAGCATCGACGGCGGTGCTACGTCCGGCAACGTTACCAACTATGACAACACCGGCACCTAATATCGCTCAAAGCAGGGCCGCGAGCATATTGCTCGCGGCCTCTTTTTAGGAATGGTTGCGAAACTGGCTCATAGCCAAGATTACCGTTCCAATCAAAAGCGGGCAGGTAAAATGAAAAAAATCATGCATAATTTCATCTACGACGAAGATGGCGCTGTGACCGTTGATTGGGTCGTCCTGACCGCAGCCGTGGTTGCGTTGGGAATCGGCATTTTGGTCGGCATCAGCAATGCGACCAGCAACCTGGAAGAAGTGACATCCGAAGCGATCACTTCCGGCGACGACTCGCAACTTCAGTAGTATTCCCGCCTGTATACAGGTGATCATCCTTGAGACGTAAAGTTGGTGAGCGGTCGCTCACCAAGGTGCATATCTCACAAGATATGAACCGACCATGCGTTGATAATGTGGGCACCGAGACACGAGCATTTGCGGGCTGTCACGTCAGACATGCCGAGATGTCTCCACCCGATCACCCATATTTTGCCACAATAATAGAATACCCAAACGGATGAACGTCTACCGGCAGCGCCGGAAGAGAAACAACCTTGAAAGGATAGGCCATGAGATTGGTTTTTGGACTGGTGCTTATTGTCGGGGTCGGCCTTGCCGGATTCTCGGTCTATATGGCCAAGAACTACATTCAGGGCTACCAATCACAGCTTGCCCAAGAGCGCGCCCAACGTGCGCCCGCGATTGAAACGGTTGAAATCTTCGTTGCAAAGCGGCCAATTGAATACGGTCAGCGCGTGATGAAAGACGACGTACGCCTCACGAAATTCCCCAAGGAATCGCTTCCCGAAGGTGTGTTCCTTAAAGAAGAAGATCTTTTTCCCGAGGGTGACGACGAGCCCCGCTCGGCCCTGCGGGCAATGCTGCCGAACGAAGCGATCCTGGCAAGCAAAGTCACCGGTGCCGGTGAAGAGGCGGGGATCACATCGCGCCTCGACCGCGGAGAGCGTGCCTTTGCCATTAACGTCGATGTTTCCAGCGGCGTCTCTGGGTTCTTGCGCCCTGGCGATCGTGTCGATGTATACTGGACAGGAAACATTGGCCGCAGCGGCGCGCGGACCGAACGCAATTCAGTTGGCGAAGTGACCAAGCTCATAGAAACCGGTGTCCGCCTGATCGCCATCAACCAATCGGCCAATGTCGACATGACCGAAGCCGTGATTGCCCGCACTGTAACCGTCGCCGCGCAACCGCATCAGGTTGCCGCCTTGGCGCAGGCCCAGTCGACAGGTCGCTTGTCCCTGTCGCTTGTGGGGACCAAGGATGACACGGTGGCCGAAGCGATCGAGGTTGATCAACGCCAACTTCTTGGTATCGCCGCGATGGAGCCCGAACCTGAGCCGGAACAGCGCAAAGAGGTTTGCACCATTCGGACACGCCGCGGTGCCGAAGTCATCGTCAGCGAGATCCCCTGCACGAACTGATCCGGATGCATATCCAATCGAGAACGGGGCGTCTGGTTCAGGCGCCCCGTCGCTTGTCGGCAACACTTTCGACAGTTTCACGACAATTTCGCCTCAAAACCCATTGATTCTTGAAAATAAATTCGAATTGCCGCAGACTACCTCAAAATCCGGGCGGTAAGACCCGACAATTTGAGGCGTGATCGGAAAGGCAGGTCACATGAAAAAGCTAGGTTTTATTAGGGCCATCCTGCTTGGGTTGGCTGTGGCGTGCGGTCCAATCGCGACCTCGGCCATTGCAGAAAACATCACAGTTGTACGCAAAGGAGCAAACCGCGATCTGAGCGTACCAATGAACCGCGCAGTTGTTGTTGAAAGCGATGTTCCCTTCGCCGAACTCAGCATTGCAAACCCGTCAATAGCGGACTTTTCAACGCTTTCGGATCGCACGATCTATGTTCTGGGCAAGGCGCCCGGACGCACGACATTGACGCTTCTGGATGCCAATGGGCGCCTGATCACCAATGTCAACGTCAGCGTCGCGGCCGATATTTCGGAATTCAAGGAACGCTTGCGGCAAATCCTGCCCGGCGAAAAGATTGAGGTCCGCTCGGCCAACGACGGTATCGTCCTTTCTGGCAGCGTCTCCAGCAACGCGCGTATGGATCGCGCGCTTGAACTTGCCAAACGCTATGCCCCCGAACGTGTTTCGAACCTGATGGTGGTGTCCGGGAAACAGCAGGTCATGCTCAAGGTGCGCTTCGCCGAGATGCAGCGCAGCGTTTCCAAAGCACTTTCTTCTTCTCTGTCCATCGATGGGCGCAGCGGATCGGGCCTTGGCGTAATTGGCGGAACAAACAGCACAGCCACACAGGGTAGCATTCTCAACACGATCGGCGGTGCCGTTCCTGGAACAAATACCAACAATGCGGCCTTCGCATTCGGGTTTGATGTCGGTTCCGTAGAAGTTGGCATCCTTCTGGAAGCCCTTGAAACAAAAGGCGTTGTTCGCACTTTGGCTGAACCGAACCTGACCGCGCTTTCCGGGCAGGAGGCGACATTCCTTGCCGGTGGCGAGTATCCAATCCCGGTGGCTCAGGACAACGATTCAACCACGATTGAATTCAAACCCTTCGGTGTCGAGCTGAATTTCGTACCGCGTGTCGTGGATGAAGACGTTATAAATCTGGAACTGGCCGCGGCCGTGTCCTCGATTGACCCGACCAACGGGATCACGACCAATGGTTTCAACGTGGATGCCTTCCGCCGTCGCGACACCTCGACAACGGTGTCGTTGCGCGACGGTCAGAGCTTTGCAATCGCCGGGCTTCTGCAAGACGATTTCCGCGACACCAATGGCCAAGTCCCATGGCTGGGCGACGTGCCGATCCTTGGCACCCTCTTCCGCAGTGCCGATTACGCCCGCTCGCAAACCGAACTAGTGATCATTATTTCGGCGCACCTTGTCACGCCCACTCGCGGCGAGGCATTGGCCCTTCCGACCGACCGGGTCAAGCTACCGTCCGAGAAGGATTTGTTCCTCAACGGACGCGTGGCCAAATCCGCGGATCCGACCAGCAAAGCCGGAGAAGTCGCCAAACAAGACTTCAGCGGCTCTTATGGCTATGTGATGGATTGACCGAAAGGCAGGAGCACATGAAACACCTTATCGCAACTGCGGGGCTTGTCGCTCTCACCGCGTGTTCATCCTCACCAGGCGAGGTCTACCGCTCATATACCCACGAAGCCGGGTCACTGGTCGACAATGGATCCTTTGGCAACGCCAACATGAACAACCACCTCGTGATGACCGGCGAGAAGGGGTATGTCTTCGACCTGTCGAACCGTTTTGCGAAAGAGGTGCTCAGCACTGTCAACTTCGCGTTCAATTCGGCACAACTGGACGCCGGTGCGCGCGATACGCTGCGCGAACAGGCCCATTGGATCAAGCAATTCCCCGAGGTTCGGTTCCGCGTTTACGGCCACACCGACAAGGTCGGATCGAATGCATATAACAAAGCGCTCGGCCTACGTCGTGCCAATGCCGTCGTGAACTATCTCGTGGCGCAAGGGATAAGCCGCAGCCGCCTCGAAGCCGTAGCCTCCTTCGGCGAAACTCAACCGCTTATCGTGACTCAAGGTCGCGAACGTCGTAACCGCCGGACGGTTACCGAAGTGTCCGGCTTTGTCCGTTCGCATCCCATCGTAATGCAGGGGAAATACGCCGAAGTCGTTTACCGCGAGTACATCAACAGTGCAAAACCAGCGTCCGACCTCCAAAATGTATCGGAACAAGAGGGCCTCGGCACCCCATCCGGTGGGTGATCGACGGATACAATCGCAATCTCCCTGTCCGGCCAAGGCCGGGCCACCTCAAAAGACCCGCCACAATGGCGGGTTTTTTTTGTCCGCGATCATCGCACAAATACGGTTTTTTGGCCCAAATGTTGCCTAGATTTTCAGTGAGGTTAGGCACAGGCAAGAGAGTCTCCCGCTGAGACGAAGCGCCCCGGTTAATCTGACCTCATGGTCATTTTGCAGAAGGGCAAAGCGGCGGGATGGTTTCGCAAAATAATGACGAGTGGTTCGATGACACAGACAGAACTCAGCCCGATCGTCGCGTGCACGATCAGCCGCGATGTCCAGAACTTCGATCTTTTGATCGAGGATATGGAAACTGCGCTTGGCGAAAACTGGGGCGACCTGGGGTTCGCTGAGTCCCTCGCGTTCTTCAACCAACCCGAAGCTGATTCACTGGAATTCGTCGCGGTTGCGATAGATGAAACCGACGAAGACGATCTCGTTCTTCTGGGGGAAATCATCTCGCTGGCGAATGCGCGAGGAATCAAGGTGATTCTCATCGCCGAGGATGTCAGCCCTTCCGCCCTCCACCAACTTCTACGTCAGGGCGCGCATGAATTTGTCCCCTACCCTCTTCCCGAAGGCGAATTGCAGGCAGCGATCGAGCGCCTTCAGAAAGAGGAAGAGGCCGCCGCAGAACCCGCCCACTCGCCATTCAACAACTCGGAACGTGTCGGTGACGGCGTGCTTCTGGCCGTACAACCAATTTCTGGCGGGACCGGGGCCACAACGCTTGCGGTCAATCTCGCATGGGAACTGGCCACGGTAGAAAAAAACAATCCGCCACGCGTTTGTCTGATCGACCTCGGTCTGCAAACCGGATCAGTCGCCACCTACCTCGATCTGCCCCGCCGCGACGTCGTCTATGAAATGTGGGCCGATACCGATGCAATGGACGAGGACATCTTCAAACAGGCGCTTGCAACATTCGATGACAAGCTTTGGGTGTTGACCGCACCGACGGACATGCTCCCGCTTGATTTGATTTCATCAGAGGACGTCAGTCGTGTTCTGGAACTTGCACGGCTGCATTTTGACTATGTCATTGTCGACATGCCCTCGACCCTCGTGCAATGGACCGAAACCGTTTTAACTTCGGCACAGGTCTATTTCTGCACCTTGGAGCTGGATATGCGCTCGGCACAGAACGCATTGCGTCTCAAGCGGGCGTTGAAGTCAGAAGATCTGCCCGTCGAGAAGCTGCGATATTGCCTCAATCGCGCCCCTAAATTTACCGATTTGAACGGCAAAAGCCGTGTCAAACGCCTTGGCGAAAGCCTTGAAATCGGCATCGAGGTGCAACTCCCCGATGGAGGCAGGCAAGTGTCGCAAAGCTGTGACCAAGGTACACCGCTGGGCTCCTCCGCAGCAAAAAACCCGCTGCGCAAGGAAATCGCAAAACTGGCCAGCTCCTTGCACGAGCTGGGCAAAAACGAAGCTGAAGCCGCCTAAGGAAAGGGACGCACCGCGATGTTCTCGAAGTATAAGAAAGCCGCGCCCAAGAAACCGGCCCCGGCCCCCACCACCGCGCCTGTTGAAGCACCCAAAACACAGCCCGTGGAACAAGTTCAATCGCTACGCCGCCCGACACAGAAAGTGGCGGCGCGTCCCGTGACCGAAGACAAGGATCGCAAGCGCAAGGAGCGGCTTGGTGAGATCAAACTGGAACTGCACCGCGCCCTTCTGGACAACCTGAACCTCGCCGCCCTTGAAAGCGCAAGCGAGGCGGACTTGCGTGCCGAGATCAGCTCGATCGCCGGTGAGGTCCTGGAAGAACGCGGGATCGTCCTTAATCGCGAAGATCGCACAACCCTGACCCAAGAACTCTATGACGAGGTGCGCGGCCTCGGGCCACTGGAAACCTTGCTGCAAGACGACACTGTCAACGACATCCTGGTCAACGGTCCACAGCAGATCTTCGTTGAACGCGCGGGTAAACTCGAACTCAGTGACGTGACCTTCAAGGATGAAAAGCACCTGTTGCGGATCATCGACAAGATCGTCTCCGCCGTCGGTCGCCGGGTGGATGAATCAAACCCCTATGTCGACGCCCGTCTTGCCGATGGGTCACGTTTCAACGCCATGGTGCCCCCGATCGCCGTGGACGGTAGCCTTGTCTCGATCCGGAAATTCAAAAAAGACAAGCTGGGTATCGATGACCTGGTGAATTTCGGTGCCTTTTCCGAGGAAATGGCCGCCTACCTTCAAGCCGCGGTTGCCACCCGCCTGAACGTTATCGTCTCGGGCGGGACGGGTTCAGGTAAGACGACCACGCTCAATGCCCTGTCGTCTTTCATCGACAACTCCGAACGTATCCTGACGATCGAAGACACCGCCGAACTTCAGCTTCAACAGGTCCACGTCGGGCGCATGGAAAGCCGCCCCCCCAACGTCGAAGGCAAAGGCGAGGTCTCGCCCCGTGACTGTCTGAAAAACGCCCTGCGGATGCGCCCTGACCGTATCATCGTGGGTGAGACGCGGGGCGAAGAGGTGATCGACATGTTGCAGGCCATGAACACGGGCCACGATGGCTCCATGACCACGATCCACGCCAACAACGCACGCGATGCCGTTAGCCGCCTTGAGAACATGATCGCAATGTCCGGTATCGAAATGCCGATCAAGGCGGTCCGCAGCCAGATCGCCTCGGCTGTCCACCTCATCGTGCAGGCCAGCCGCCTGCAAGATGGCTCACGCCGCATGACATCGATCACCGAAGTGACCGGCATGGAGGGTGATGTGATCTCGATGCAGGAAATCTTCCGGTTTCAAAGGGTCGGCCTGACACCCGACAACAAGATCATCGGCCACTTCACCGGTACCGGCGTGCGGTCGAACTTCTCAGAACGTTTCCGCCTGTGGGGATACGACCTTCCCCCCAGCATCTATGAACCCATCGCCGCGGAGTAATACAAATGAGTCTCAGTGCAGAACCGATCATCTATGGCCTCATCTTCATCGGGGTCCTGGTTCTCGTCGAGGGCCTGTACCTGACGGTCTTTGGCCGGTCGATCAGCCTTAACAACCGCGTCAACCGGCGGCTTGAGATGCTCGACAAGGGCGGCAATCGTGAAGAGGTGATGGAAAAGCTCCGAAAGGAGATGCAACAGCACATCAAGGCGCGAAAAGTCCCGCTGTATGCGATTCTATCGGAGAAAGCGCAAAAGGCCGCCATTGCCTTTACCCCCAAACAGCTCGTCATGCTGATGGTCGGTGTCAGCATCATTGCCTTCATCGGATTGTCTGTCGGCACGGCTACCAGTGTCCCGGTCCGCGCACTGGTCTCCGTCGCCATGGGAGTTGGCGGCATATACATGTGGATCAACATGAAGGCCAACAAACGCATGGGCCTTCTGGAAGAACAACTGCCCGACGCAATCGAACTCATGGTGCGGAGCCTGCGGGTCGGCCATCCCTTCGCCTCGGCCGTCAGCATCGTGGCCAACGAAGTCGCCGACCCCCTCGCGACCGAATTCGGCATGATCGCCGACGAGGCCGCCTATGGCCGTGACATGGGCGAGGCCCTGACCGAAATGGCCGAACGTCTGGACATGCAGGATTTGCGTTTCCTTGCCGTGGCCGTGACCATTCAACAGCAATCGGGCGGTAACCTTGCCGAGATTCTCGATGGTCTGGCCAAGGTGATCCGGGCACGTTTCCGCCTGTTCCGCCGGGTAAAAGCCATCACTGCCGAGGCGCAATGGTCAGGCAAGTTCCTGTCCGGCTTCCCGCTGCTTGCACTTGTCGGCATTCAGCTTCTGGACCCCAATTACTACGACTCGTCCATCGATCACCCCTGGTTTATCCCGGCCTGTCTGGTTGTGGGGGCCTTCCTGACGGTCAATCTGTTCGTCATGCGGGCGCTTGTGAACATCAAGGTTTAAAAGGACACCGTCATGCAATTCCTTTCCAACATGCAAACCATGCTGACCGACCTGATGGGCCCCTTCGGACCGCTTATCGCGGTCGGGACACTCGGTGTGATCCTGGTTCTCGTAACGATCCCCCTGCTTATTCAAGATTCGAAAGACCCTCTGGAAAAGCTCAAGAAAAATTCGCGCGACACCCAAAGCGAGTTGCAGCCGAAGAAGAAACTGCGCACCGGCACCCGGAACGAGAAGCTGGACAAATACGCCAACTTCCTTGAGCCGAAAGATGCCAAGCAACTGTCTCAAATCCGCCTGACACTGATGCAGGCGGGCTATCGCAGTCGCGATGCCGTGCGCTACTTCCATTTTGCTCAATTCGCGCTTGGCCTTGGGTTCCTTGTGCTGGGTGTCTTGTATTTCCTCATCTTCGTATCCGGCGATGAAGCCACCACGCAGCAGACGCTGATGTACATCCTCGGCCCTGGTGCTATTGGCTACATTCTTCCCAAAACCTGGGTCAACAAACGTCTGCAACAACGCCAGGAAGAGATCTCCAACGGCTTTCCCGACAGTCTCGACATGATGCTGACCTGCGTGGAAGCGGGCCAATCCATGGATCAGGCGATCATCCGGGTCGCGCGTGAAATCCGAGTTTCTTTTCCCGCTCTGGCCGAGGAATATGAAATCGTCGCCCACCAGATCAAGGCAGGCCGCGACAAGCCCTCCGTGCTCAACGAAATGTCCGACCGCTGCGGGGTGCAAGACATCTCCAGTTTCGTCACAGTATTGATCCAGTCGCAGTCTTTCGGGACATCAATTGCCGATGCCCTGCGGGTCTATGCGGGGGAAATGCGTGACAAACGCGTCATGCGCGCCGAAGAAAAAGCCAACAAGCTGCCAACCAAGATGACATTGGCCACCATGATGCTTACAGTGCCCCCATTGCTGATTATTCTGGTGGGTCCATCGGTCCTCGGGATTATGGAGCTATTAGGGCAAATGAAATAACCGACGGCATCAAGGGTGCGATGATACGGGCAAGCGCCACTTCTTTTCTGATCCTCGCCCTGGCCGGATGCACCGGACAGGGCGAAACTGTGTCAGGTGACAATCCCTATGCCCCCGGCGTGGCCAAGAATGGCGAGGCCGTCGATGGCATGATCGTCGGGCACCGTCTGATGGATGCCGGCGAATACGAGCTGGCGATTGACGCTTACTCGCGTGCCGCCGTGACCCAAGGCATGACAGCGGAGGTGATTGCCGGCATCGGCAGCGCCAACCTTGCCCTTGGCCGCCTCGGCACCGCCGAACGCCTGCTCCGTGATGCCATCGAGAAAGACGAAGACGCCCCGGAAGTGTGGAACAACCTCGGCGTTGTCCTCATGGAACGCGGGAAAACCGCCGAAGCGGCACAGGTATTCCGTCGCGCATATGCCATAGACAATGGCCAAAGTGACTCAATTCGCGACAATTTGCGGTTAGCACTCGCAAAATCGGAAAATTCCGATTATGGTGAACGAAAAGAACAAGACTACAAATTGGTACGGCGGGGTAGCAGCGACTACCTGATCCGCAAGATACCATGATCGAGGCGAAGGCAGTAAAAGGACGCAAACATGCGCCACCCTATTCTTCTTTCCATGTGCGTTGCAGGCGCATTCACCGTTTCGGCATGCTCTGAAACCGAAGGGCAAGACGTGGACCGCGCTTTTCAAGGCGTGAATGTCGTTGATGAGACCAACCTCAACGATGTCATGCTTTCCGTGGCCGACCCGAACGAGGCCGTCGCCTATTTCCAGCGGGCCGTGGGGGAACAACCCAAACGTATCGACTTGCAACGCGGTCTGGCCAAGTCACTCATCCGTGCCAAGCGCTTCACCGAGGCCGTACCGGCATGGAAAAAGGTGACCGAACATGACGAAGCCACCGACGATGACCGCGTCGATCTGGCCGATGCGCTGATCCGCAACAACGAATGGGACCGCGCCGACACCGTTCTCGATAGCATCCCACCCACCTTCGAAACCTTCAAACGCTATCGGCTTGAGGCGATGATCGCCGACAGCAATCAGGAGTGGAAGAAAGCCGACAGTTTCTATGAAACCGCCGTGGGCCTCACGACCCGGCCGGCCGGCGTGATGAACAACTGGGGATATTCCAAACTGACCCGTGGGGATTTCGCCGCCGCCGAAAGCCTGTTCTCGGATGCGATCCGCCAGGATGACAGCCTATTCACCGCCAAGAACAACCTCATTCTGGCGCGTGGCGCGCAACAGAAATACTCGCTACCGGTTATGTCCACATCACAGGAAGAGCGCGCGCAACTTCTCTATACCCTTGGGCTTTCAGCCATCAAGCAGGGCGATACCGGCATCGGCAAGGGCCTGCTGCGTGACGCCATCGACACCCACCCGCAGCACTTCGAAGAAGCCGTGCGTTCACTGCGCGCGCTCGAAGGCTGACCTTCCGGTTCGGGTAAAGGATTCCGGGCATGCAAATTGACGCCTTTCAGGCCATGCTGTTTGCGCTGTTCTGCGTGCCGATCAGCATTCTCACGTTTTACATAGACATGAAGTACAAGCGGATCGCGAATGCGACCGTCTGGGCGCTTTTCGCCGTCTTCGTGATCATCGGCCTTGCCACCCTGCCCCTACCGGATTTCCTCTGGCGCTTTGCAGGTTATGCCATTGCTTTCATCTATGGCTTCCTAATGTGGATGGCCCGGCAAATGGGTGGTGGCGACGTGAAATTCATGGCAGCGGTAGCCCTTTTCGTGCATCCCGGAGACGCGGGCATAGCCATATTCATCCTTTTGGCGGCGCTCATCGGATCGACCCTCGCGGTGTTGATCACCATGCATTCCCCGCTCAAGGATCTGGCCCCCCATTGGGCCACTTGGGAAAAACTTGACCCCACGAAAACCGACGCTGTCGGGAAGGGCAAGAAACTGACCATCCCCATGGGCACGGGGCTTGCATTGGCTCTTTCCAGCTACTTGGTTCTGGGCGCGTTTCTGGGGCAGTAACGCGCGCCCCATGCCCCTGCAACGCCCGCGCGAGAACATATTTTCACCCAAGTTTTGCGGCACCGTCACAGCAACCCGACAGGCTCGGGAATTGCAACCATGACAAAAACACGGGCAATACACCATGAACATGCAAGTCAGCCAAGGCGTTCAGCCGCCCCCGCCGCCCAGCAGCCTTGAAGACATGCAACTCCCCATCGTGATGATGCGGGACATCCTTCTCAAGACCATGTTCCGCAAGAACGTCACCGAGGTTAGCGAACTGGCCGAGGCCGTTTGCCTGCCTCGCGCTGTAACACAAGAACTGGTGGACATGGCCCGCAAGCAAACACTGTTGCAGGCCACGGGCACGCTGAACGCCAACAATTCCAGCGGCGAAATGGGCTATGAGTTGACAGACGCGGGCAAGACCCGCGCACTCGATGCCCTGGCCCAATCGGAATACTTCGGTGCCATGCCGGTGCCGCTGTCCGTCTACCGTGAACAAATCCAACGCCAATCCATCCGCGACATCCAGATCACGCGCGATGACCTGACCGGATCCATGGGCCACCTCGTGCTGCCGGAAAATCTGCTCAGCAACCTCGGCCCGGCGGTCTCATCGGGGCGTTCGATCCTGATGTATGGCCCACCGGGCAACGGGAAATCCAGTATCTCAAACGGTATCCGCGACGCCATGGGCGACAAGATTTATGTGCCCCGCGCCATCGAATATTCCGGTCAGGTTATCACCGTCTACGATCCCATCGTGCACTCCAAGGCCGAGGTCGAGGTCGATGATCCCAACAGCCTGCGCCGCAAGCGCACCTTCGACACACGGTACGTCCGCTGTGAACGCCCGACCGTGATCACCGGCGGCGAACTCAGTCTCGACATGCTTGACCTTGTCTATAACCCGACGGCCCGCACCTATCAGGCGCCGCTGCAACTCAAATCCACCGGCGGCATCTTCATCGTCGACGACTTGGGTCGTCAGGCCGAACCGCCGCAAAGCCTTGTGAACCGCTGGATTGTTCCGCTGGAAGAAAACAAGGATATCCTCGCCCTGCAATCCGGCGAGAAATTCGAAGTGCCCTTCGATACGCTGGTGATCTTCTCGACCAACTTCCACCCCAACGAGATCTTCGACCAAGCCGCCCTGCGGCGTATCTTCTTCAAGATCAAGATCGACGGGCCGAACCAGCAGAACTTCCTGAAGATTTTTGCCATGGTCGCCAAGAAGAAAGGCATGCCACTGGATGAATCGGCACTGGTGCATTTGCTCAAGGTCAAATACCCCACCATTGACAACATCTATGCCAACTATCAGCCGAACTTCCTGATCGACCAGATGATCGCGATCTGTGAATTCGAGGGCATCCCCTATCAAATGACCCCGGACCTGATCGACCGGGCATGGGCGAACATGTTCGTCAAGGACGAAAAAATTGTAAAATAACGCCAAGTGGCCGCCAGAAGAGGGCCGCGGGACACCGCGGCCTTTTGTTATTCAGCAAAAATCGCCTTCAGGATTTCACCTTGTGCGCCCCGGTCGCCGCCCGACAGGCTGGCGATGGTTTGCTGCGGATCGGCATCAAAGCCCGCCGCTGCGAGCCGCGACAGGACCAAAGGCTCCTCTTGTCCGGTCAGGGCGATCACCTTGACCACCGGGGCTTTTGCCAAGCCGTCCATGACAACCGGAACCGGGCTCCCCGAGGATCCGGCCAACGGCAGGAACGAAGCGACCAAAACAATTGCAAAACCCGCCATCACGCCGCGCGCAAGGGGACGTTTCAGATACCCCTTGAAGGCCCGGTAGTTCACCGTGAGATGCGCCAGAACCCCGGCCACAAGCGCCCAACTCAACCATTCATGCGCGGCCTTGTTCAACCCGGCATCGAGATGGAAAAACATCAAAACACCGGTCACGGCAGACAGGAGGAAGGCACCGATTGTGACGGGGGTTGCAAACTGGCGTAGGGTGGGCATGGATAATCCTTTCAAGATACTCTCTTTTGCCTTGTTCAACGCGCATCGCCGACTATCCCGTCGCGCGAATACTGCATAGCCGTCATGCTGTGTTGAACATCGTCCTTGCCCCATGTTCACGGCCCGTCAGCGCGCTATATTCTTCCCCATGCGCGACCTGCCCGACACAATTCACCACTGGTTTTCCGATCGCGGCTGGTCCATCCATCCGCACCAACAAGAGATGCTGGACCGCTCCGCAGATCCTGCGACGCTTCTCATTGCGCCAACGGGTGGCGGCAAGACATTGGCGGGGTTTTTGCCGACGCTTGCGGAACTGTCGGAATACCGACGTGATACCGACGTCATACATACCCTCTATATTTCGCCCCTGAAGGCACTTGCCGCAGATATCAAACGCAATCTGATGGCCCCCATTTCTGAGATGGATTTGCCCATTCGGGTCGAGGATCGCACCGGCGACACCCCCGCCAGCCGCAAGCGGCGGCAACGCGCTGCGCCGCCTGACATTCTACTCACCACACCGGAAAGCCTTGCATTATTAATATCTTACGAGGATGCGCCGCGCATGTTCGCGGGCCTTCAACGGGTGGTGATTGATGAAATCCACGCACTGGCCGAGTCCAAGCGCGGCGATCAATTGATGCTGGCCCTCTCCCGGCTACAGGCAATTTGCCCCGGCCTGCGCCGCGTCGGGCTGTCTGCTACCGTTGAAGATCCTGATTCTATTGCGAAATTTCTAGCCCGCCATCCCGACCCGTGCCATATCCTCACCGCTGATCCGGGGCCCGAGCCGGATATTTCCATGCTTGATATCTCGGAAGCCACGCCCCCTTGGGCGGGTGGCGGCGCGGCATATGCCATCCCCGCGGTGCTGGAGGAAATCAAGCGCCACAAGACCACACTGATCTTCCATAACACCCGCGCTCAGGCGGAAATTTTCTTCCATAATCTGTGGCTTGCCAATGACGAAGGTCTGCCAATCGGCATTCACCACGGCTCCCTTGACCGCACACAACGCGAACGGGTCGAGGCCGCCATGGCCCGTGGCGACCTGCGCGCGATCGTGTGCACCGGCTCGCTTGATCTGGGTATCGATTGGGGTGATGTCGACCTTGTCATCCAACTGGGAGCGCCCAAAAACGTCAAGCGCCTCGTTCAACGCATCGGCCGCGCCAATCACCGCTACAACGCCCCATCCAAGGCCCTTCTGGTTCCTGCAAATCGCTTTGAGGTGATCGAGTGTCAAGCCGCGCTCGAGGCGGTCCAAGCCCATGATCTGGATGGAGAAAATCGTGGGCCCGGTCCACTGGATGTCCTGTGTCAGCATATCCTGATCGCCGCATGTGCCGGACCATTCAATGCGCAAGTGCTTTATAACGAGGTCCGCACCGCTGGCCCCTACGCCAAGCTTGCACACGAAGATTTCAACGATTGCCTCGAATTCTGCGCCACCGGCGGCTACGCCCTACGCGCCTATGACCAATGGCAACGCCTCAAACAAGACACCAATGGCCAATGGCACCTGCGCGACCCGCGCAGCGCGCGCCTGATCCGTATGAATATCGGCACAATTCAAGACACCGACACCCTCAAGGTCCGTATAAGACGGACACGCGGCGGCAGGCCCTTGGGCGAGATCGAAGAAGGCTTTGCCGCCTCCCTCACCCCCGGCGATACATTCCTGATCGGCGGGCAGATCGTCAAGTTTGAATCCTTGCGCGAAATGGTGGTCGAAGTCAGCCGTGACAAAGGCCGCAAGCCTAGGATCGCTACCTTCATGGGCACCAAATTTGCCACCTCGACACAGCTAAGTCTTCGTATCCTGCACATACTCGATCAACCTGACTGGCCAGAACTGCCCAACCACACGCGAGACTGGATCGCCCTGCAAAACAAGGTTTCCCGGCTTCCAGAGAACCGCCATTTGCTAATCGAATCCTTCCCCCATGAAGGCCGCGAACACACCTGCGTCTACGGCTTTGCGGGCCGCAATGCACAGCAAACTTTGGGCCTCATTCTCACCAAACGGATGGAGGACATGGGCCTCGCGCCTTTGGGCTTCGTCTCAACCGACTATGCGACCTTGATCTGGGGACTTGAACCGCTCATTGACCCCAGCCCACTTTTTGACGCGGATGCCCTGCGGGATGGCCTTGACCAATGGCTCGCCGGGAACGCCCTGATGAAACGCACCTTCCGCGCCTCTGCCACCATCGCGGGCCTGATCCAACGCAATACGCCGCAAGCCCGGAAATCCGGGCGGCAAGCCACCTTTTCCTCCGATATTCTCTATGACACTCTCTCGAAGTATGACCCTGAGCATCTCCTCCTGCGGATCACACGCCAAGAGGCCATGCGCGGCCTGATCGATTTTGGCCGAATCGAGGGAATGCTCGCCCGGATCGACGGCCGCATTGACCTGCACCGCCTAGAACGCGTCAGCCCTTTCGCCGCTCCATTGTTACTCGAAGCTGGCCGCACCCCCATCGAAGGCAGCGCACAAGAGCGCTTGGTCGCTGAAGAAACCGCACGCCTGATGCGTGCCGCAGGGCTTGCTGACTGACTGTTGCAATCCTCACGCACCCAAGGCAAGCAATGCAAATGAATGGGTATAATTTCACTTTGGCTGGTGTTGAACTTGTCGCCTTGGCCTCCGGGGCACTTTTTGCACCTTCCAAATCATGGCTTTGCGTGTCTGATTTACATCTTGGCAAATCAGAACGCCGCGCCCGCATAGGAGACCCCCCACTTCCTCCTTACGAGACAAGAGATACCCTGACGCGGTTGGAGGTGGACCTGAAAACCACGCGCGCCACCACGGTGATCTGCCTCGGTGACAGCTTTGATGACGCCCTCGCTGCACAAGCTTTGCCAGACGAGGAAAAGCTATGGATTGCAGCGATGCAGGCGGGGCGGCGCTGGGTCTGGATCGAGGGCAATCACGATCCGGGTCCTTTGGAACTGGGCGGGGCACACATGAACGAACTGCCGCTTCCGCCACTCACATTTCGCCATATCGCACAGTCCGGCCAAAGCGGCGAGGTTTCCGGCCATTACCACCCGAAGGTCACGCTTCGTCCACGCGGTCGGCCCGTGACACGACCTGCTTTCCTGGTCGACAGCGACCGGATCATCATGCCTGCATACGGGACCTACACCGGCGGTCTTCGCAGCAGTGATCCCATTCTCAGCACTCTGATGCGCCCCGAAGCCCTAGCCATATTGACAGGGCCAGTTCCCCAAGCCGTGCCAATGCCGCGTTAATCCAAAAGGCCCTCCACCTCTAGCTTGGGTCGATATTTGCGGCTTACCGGAACCCTATCGCCATTGGTCAAGACGATGAAAATCTTCCCGGGTTGACTGCGGTCTACCGTTTCAATCGCCGTGCGCGCGACCCAATGAGATCGGTGTGTGCAATATCCCTCGACCGGGTCCATCTCGTCGATCGCATCGGACAGCCGCAAACGCAAGGTTTCCCGTGCCTCGGGCGTGACCACTTCAACGTGGTGATCCTTACCGGAAAGTCGCAAAATCGGTCCGGTCGTCGATGCAGACAAGCGCCGATAAAGACGCGGGTTCTCATGGCCTACCGGTGAGTAATATCGCACCTTTGGTTCCAGTTCTGGTTCAAGATATGATCCCGGCTCACTTGGGCTGATATGCCGCCGGACCACAAATACAAGTCCAACGATCACGAGAGTATGCAGCGCAACGTTCAGTAAATCGACCGATGGAACCCCCGAAAGGGTGTCAACCGTTCGGCGCATCATCCATATCAACGGGGCACAAATCGTAGTCGTTAAAAGAGTGGCGATGATATCAAAGCCAAGCGGCCTGTCGTACCCTATCCAGGCCGCGGTCACAGCCCGCACCGAAACCCCGATACTCAAGGCCACGAAGGTTATCGCGAACCAATACAACGACCGCGCCGGCCAAGCCATCAAGGCGTCTGTCCCGAAAGGCCCGGATATAATGGCAACAAGCGATGTGCTGACCCAGATAAACAGGGTCAGAGGCCGAACCAGAATTGACAACGACCAAAAGACCTCTTCACGCAACCTGCTGAAAAACACAACACACCCCTGCTATTACCCACTGCTTAAACAGTATAACTTTAAGGAAAACAGGTGAACCCCAAGCTGGATCACAACATACTGAATACCATGGAACGACAAGGAAAATGCACGATGAACTCGGATGTCAAAATGATGATTCAACAGAGTTTCGCGTCACAATCTTTGATGCATACGCTTGGTGCAGAAATCTCGTCTCTCAAAAATGGTTCCGTAGACATCATCGCCCCGATACTCGAAAGTAGCCGCCAACAACACGGTTTTGCCCATGCGGGCCTGACCTTTTCCATCGGGGACAGTGCCGCAGGCTATGCCGCGCTTTCGACCCTGCCCGCCGGTCACGAGGTCTTGACCACCGAGATGAAGATCAACCTGCTTGCCCCGGGGAAAGGCGAGCGGTTGATCGCGCGCGGCAAGGTCATCAAACCCGGTCGCCGCCTGATCATCGTGCAATCCGATGTCTATGCCATCGAAAATGACATCGAAACGCATGTTGCCCTGATGACCGGCACCATGATGCCACTCTCCCCGAAATAGGAAACCCCGCGCGGGCTGCGCGGGGTTTCATGAAACACGAGGGCCGAAACCTTCAGGCGGTGAGCCCCTCGGGCTCGGACAAGCCATTGGCGCGGCAGCAGGCCGTCACGGTATTGGCCAACAGGCAGGCAATGGTCATCGGCCCCACGCCACCCGGAACAGGCGTAATCGCACCGGCCACCTCAGAGCAACTGTCAAAGTCGACATCGCCAACCAAACGTGTCTTGCCCTCGCCCTTCTCGGGCGCGTCGATCCGGTTGATGCCCACGTCGATCACCGTCGCACCCGGCTTGATCCAGTCACCCGGAACCATCTGCGGGCGGCCTACGGCGGCCACAACGATATCGGCGCGGCGGACAACGTCGGCGATATCCTTGGTGCGGCTATGTGCAATCGTCACGGTGCAGCTATCGCCAAGCAAGAGCTGTGCCATCGGCTTGCCAACGATGTTCGAGCGTCCGATCACAACCGCGTCCAGTCCGGACAGGCTCCCGTGGTGGTCGCGCAGCATCATCAGGCAACCAAGCGGCGTGCAGGGCACCATGCTTTTCTGCCCGGTACCCAGCAACCCCACGTTCGAGATATGGAAGCCGTCCACATCCTTTGCCGGATCGATCGAGTTGATGACCAGATCTTCGTTCAGATGCCCGGGCAAAGGCAATTGCACCAAGATTCCATGCACCGCCGGATCGTTATTCAGCTTGTCGATCAGCGCAAGAAGGTCCTCTTCCGAAGTCTCCACATCCAGCTTGTGTTCGTAAGAGTTCATGCCCGCTTCGACGGTCTGTTTCCCCTTCGAACGCACGTAAACCTGGCTGGCCGGGTCTTCCCCCACCAGAACCACCGCCAAACCCGGGGTGATCCCGTGCTCTTCTTTCAAGCGCGCCACGTGGCCCGCTACCTTTTCCCGAACCGTGGCCGCAAAGGCCTTCCCGTCAATGATCTGCGCCGTCATGTCTTATCCTTCGTCATAGGCAAAGGCGGGGAACCCCCCGCCCTACACAAGATATAGGCCGGGGTTTTACCCCGGCCTGCTCTTAGAACAACCCTTCGATCTCACCTGCGTCATTGAGGCAGATCTTCTCGGCCGCAGGTGTACGCGGCAGGCCCGGCATCGTCATGATCTCACCGCAGACCACCACGACAAAGCCCGCCCCGGCGCTCAGGCGCACCTCGCGCACCGGCACCGAATGGCCGGTCGGCGCGCCACGCAGGTTGGGATCGGTCGAGAAGCTGTACTGCGTCTTCGCCATGCAGACCGGCAGGTTGCCATAACCCTGCTCTTCCCACAGCTTCAGCTGATCGCGGATTTTCTTGTCGGCTAGAACCTCGTCCGCACGATAGATGCGCTTGGCGATGGTTTCGATCTTCTCGAACAGCGGCATTTCGTCGGGGTAGATCGGGCCAAAGTTGGCGTTCCCCGCATCCACGACTTCGACCACTTTCTTGGCAAGGTCTTCCGACCCTTCCGACCCCAGCTCCCAGTGACGCGACAGGACAGCCTCGGCGCCATGCTCGGCGACATAGGCTTTCACCGCTTCGACTTCGGCATCGGTATCGGTCACGAAGTGGTTGATCGCCACGACGACCGGAACACCAAAGGATTTGACGTTCTCGATGTGGCGGCCAAGGTTGGCGCAACCGGCCTTCACCGCATCCACGTTTTCCTGACCCAGATCTTCCTTGGCAACACCGCCGTTCATCTTCATCGCCCGCACGGTGGCAACCAGCACCACAGCCGAGGGCGCAAGGCCCGCCTTGCGGCACTTGATGTTCATGAACTTCTCAGCGCCCAGATCGGCACCGAAACCGGCTTCGGTCACCACGTAATCACTGATTTTCAGCGCGGTGGTGGTGGCGATGACCGAGTTACAACCATGCGCGATGTTGGCGAAGGGTCCACCATGCACAAAGGCCGGGTTGTTTTCCAGCGTCTGCACGAGGTTCGGCTGCATTGCGTCCTTCAGAAGAACCGTCATCGCGCCTTCGGCCTTGATGTCGCGGCAGTAAACCGGGCTGCGATCACGGCGATAGGCCACGATCATCGCACCCAGACGCTCTTCGAGGTCCTTGAGGTCTTTCGCAAGGCAGAGGATCGCCATGACTTCCGAGGCCACGGTGATGTCAAAACCGCCTTCGCGCGGGAACCCGTTGGCAACGCCGCCGAGGCTGACGTTGATCTGACGCAGGGCACGATCGTTCATGTCGACCACGCGGCGCCATTGCACGCGGCGCACGTCGATTTCCTGCTCGTTGCCCCAGTAGATGTGGTTGTCGATCATCGCCGACAGCAGGCTGTGGGCACTGGTGATCGCGTGGAAATCGCCGGTGAAGTGAAGGTTCATGTCCTCCATCGGCACGACCTGCGCGTAACCGCCACCTGCGGCCCCGCCCTTCATGCCGAAGTTCGGGCCCAGCGAGGCTTCGCGGATACAGATCATCGCCTTCTTGCCGATACGGTTCAGGCCATCGCCCAGACCCACTGTGGTGGTGGTCTTGCCCTCACCCGCCGGTGTCGGGTTGATCGCGGTGACAAGGATCAGCTTGCCGTTCTCGTTGCTCTGCACCGAGTTGATGTAATCTTGGCTCACCTTGGCCTTGTCATGGCCATAGGGCAGCAGGTGCTCGCCGGGAATACCCAGCTTGTCACCGACCTCTTGGATCGGTTTCTTGTTTGCTTCGCGCGCAATTTCGATATCGGACTTGTAGCTCATGGTGCTTCCTCTGCTGGCCGCCCGGCGGTTTTCACTACCCCGGCTATAGCGGGTCTACCGCGGCATGCAGATTGCGAATCCGACATATCCAGTTTCTGTTGCGGCGGCCTGCCGCAGTTGCGTTTCGTTTCGGAAACGCGGGAAGCGATGTCACATCTTGTTTCCGAAAGACGTCGCATAGATTTAATTCAGGCGCGGCGTGCAGCCTCCAGATGCGGCCAAACAGGTTGATCCGGGACATGCAGGCGCATCACATCGCCCACCCGCAAAGGCCCCTCACGCTCGACCCAGGCCGTCACCCCGCGCCGCCCCTGCGCGGCGGCTTTGAACGCTTTGCCAAAGCCCGGCACGTCCTCTTCAATG
This sequence comes from Roseovarius bejariae, assembly GCF_009669325.1. Taxonomy (NCBI): domain Bacteria; kingdom Pseudomonadati; phylum Pseudomonadota; class Alphaproteobacteria; order Rhodobacterales; family Roseobacteraceae; genus Roseovarius; species Roseovarius bejariae. Next base: position 2,491,848 of record NZ_SZWE01000001.1, on the reverse strand, counting down.
ACCTTGGCGGGCAAATGGCAGGGCCGGTTCTCCATATCCACGACAAGCGTCGTTCCCGACTCGGTCTGCAATCGCGAGGCGGGCGGCACATGGGTGAAATCCGGAATTCCCTCCAACACCAATGAGGCCCCGACCCAAGCCGGCTCCACCCGGTCAACACCCATCTCTTGGGCAATCGCGTCCAGTTCCTCGGACGAAAGGACCGAGAATTGGCGCACATTACGAATATCCGTGCCCTTGGGATACTGGGCCACAACCCGGCTGCACGATGGGCGCGTCAGCCCGGCGTGATCCTCGCCCTCGACACCGGCATAGGTGGCCATGACATCCTGCAAGGGGCTGGCCCGCAGCGTGGAGTCGCGGTTCTCGACCCGGCCAAGCCACGTGATTCTCGCGGTAAATCCGGTAGGTATGAGTGCTGGCATTGCGGGCCCCTGTCCATTTCATAGAAAACACCCTCATCGCAGCGCGGCGAGGGGTCAAATGACAAAATGTGATCCAGTGTATCAGGCGCCTAAACGGTCAGCGTAAAGAACATCCGCCGGAACGGAAAAAGGACAGAGCCATCGGCGCGCACAGGATATGCCGTGTGCATCACGTCCTCATAGCGGCGGATGATCTCGGCCTTCTCGTCCGGCTCCAAGGCCTCAAGAATAGGCCGCGCATAAGTGCTTTCGGTAAAGCGCCGTACCGGATGGCTGCCCGCCTCGGCCATCAGGCGCTGAAAATACTCGGTTTCCCACAGGCGGAACTGCCCCAGCGGCGACAAAAGCTCATCATATTTCACCGGGGCCATGACACCCGGCGTGCCCATCTTTTCGACCCGTCCGGGGAATAGCTCTTCGGCAAGACTCAGCCACACACGATGCGAGGGTGCTTTGTTCTGATGCGGCATCTGCACCGCCAACGTGCCACCCTTGCCCAGCATCCGTGCCAATTTCGGCATCAGCTTTTCGTGCTCGCCCACCCAATGCAACACGGCATTGGACACGATCAGGCCAGGCGCGCGGCGCGGGTGCCAATCGCGGATATCGGCCTGTTGCAGGCTATCGTATTCCGCAACCCCACGCGCCTTTTCCAGCATCGCGGGCGACGCATCGACACCGACCAGATCACGCCCACCGGCACGCGCCTTCAATGCGGCGCCCAAAGCCCCGTTGCCACAGCCCAGATCGACAACATCCCCTGCCCCCATCTGGCCCACAGCGTTCAGCAGGTCCAGACCGGGGCGCAGGCGCAAATCCCCGAACCTGGCATAGGCCCGGGGATTCCAATCGGCGGTCTTCACTTGGCGGCTCATGTGCGTCAGGTCGATGGCTCGGGCTCGGGCCCGCCATCCCCAAGACCGGACGACGGCTTGGGCTTGGTTTTCGGGATTGCCGTGACAGACGGCTTGTCTTCTTTCTCGGGCGCACTGCCATCATCGTCGGATTCCGGCGGCTCGCCCTTGATGACGCGGTCGATTTCTTCTCCGGTCAGGGTCTCGTATTCCAAAAGCCCCTGCGCCAGACGCTCCCACTCCTCGCTGCGCTCGGTCAGGATCTTGAAGGCGCGTGCATAGGCTTCGTCGATCAGGCGCTTGACCTCTTCCTCGATCAACTCTTTGGTATGGGCCGAGATCGAGAACCCGCCGGCACCATTACCCATATAGCCCTCGTGCGCCTGCTCGTAATCAACATTACCGACACGCTCCGACATACCCCAACGAAGGACCATGGCGCGCGCCAATCCGCTGGCCTGCTGAATATCACCGGCCGGGCCGTTGCTGACATTCTCTTCGCCATACTTGATGATCTCGGCCGCTTTACCGGCCATGGTCATGGCAAGCTTCTGCTCACACTCCGCCTTGTGCCAGTTCAGGCGGTCGATCTCCGGCAGGCTGACCACCATGCCCAATGCTCCACCGCGCGGAATGATCGTTGCTTTATAAACCGGGTCGCACTGCGGCAGTTCCAGACCGACGATGGCATGGCCGGCCTCGTGATAGGCGGTCTTTTCCTTCTGGTCATCGGTCAGGACCATCGACCGGCGCTCGGCGCCCATCATGACCTTGTCCTTGGCGTTCTCGAAATCCTCCATGGTCACGAACCGCCGCCCCACGCGCGCCGCCATAAGCGCCGCCTCGTTCACAAGGTTGGCCAGATCCGCGCCCGAGAACCCGGGCGTCCCGCGTGCAATGATGCGCAGGTCCACATCGGGGCCAAGCGGCGTCTTGCGGGCATGTACGCCCAGGATTTGCTCGCGCCCCTTGATATCGGGGTTGGGAACGGTGACCTGACGGTCGAAACGGCCCGGACGAAGCAACGCGGGGTCCAACACGTCCTTACGGTTGGTGGCCGCGATAATGATCACACCTTCATTGGCCTCGAATCCGTCCATCTCGACCAAGAGCTGGTTGAGGGTTTGCTCGCGCTCATCATTGCCACCACCATAGCCCGCGCCACGATGGCGGCCTACGGCGTCGATCTCGTCGATGAAGACGATACAAGGCGCGTTCTTTTTGGCCTGCTCGAACATATCGCGGACCCGGCTGGCGCCGACACCCACGAACATTTCCACAAAGTCGGAACCAGAAATGGTGAAGAACGGCACACCGGCCTCACCGGCAATCGCCCGCGCAAGAAGGGTCTTACCCGTCCCCGGAGGTCCGACAAGCAACGCACCCTTGGGAATTTTCCCGCCCAGGCGGCTGAATTTTTGCGGATTGCGCAAGAATTCGACGATCTCTTCCAGTTCTTCCTTGGCCTCGTCAATGCCCGCCACATCATCAAAGGTCACGCGGCCATGTTTCTCGGTCAGCATCTTGGCCTTGGATTTGCCAAACCCCATAGCGCCGCCTTTGCCACCGCCCTGCATCCGGTTCATGAAGTAGATCCAGACACCGATCAAAAGCAGGAAAGGCAGCAGCGAAATCAGGAATGTCTGGAATCCCGACTGCTCCTGCGGCTCGGCATCCACCGGAATTCCTTGATCGATCAAGGTTTGGGTGATTTCGGCATCCTCGGGCTTGACGGTCACATATTCTTGCCCATCGGCCCCGCGGAACCTGACGTTTTCCCCATCGAGGGTCACCTTGCTGACATCGCCGCCTTCTACGGCTGTCACGAATTCAGAATAGGGAATCGACTTGCTCTGAAGCGTATTGCCCGATCCGCTGAACAGGTTGAACAGCGTCAAAATGACCAGGAAAAGCATCAGCCAGAAAGCGATTGTTCTTGCGTTGCCCAAGGAAACTCTCCTCAAAGTTCGAATGGCGAGGGCCTATCACAGGCCGTGCCTTTCTTAAATAGAGATCACAGCAACATCTTCAATGCGATAAAAACGCGGCAAAGAAATCCTCTTCGGGGCGCAGGTTCTCGGCACGCCACCCATTATTTAACCCGGCCAGAGGTGCAGCGATCAATTCCGCCCCCCGCCAGACGGCTGGGGAGGCATACAAACTGCGCAATGGCAAACCCGTTTCGCGCCATGCCGGGCACTGCAAAACGCCGTCTGTGCCCAAAGCACCTATCCGCATATCCTCCTGCCATGGTCCCTCAAGCCGCCAGCGGTCATCCCAGGCACAAGGGGCCTGAATCTCCAAACCTTCCACGGCCTTGAATTCCCTTGAAACGCGCACCTCCTGCGTATTGACCGAGACATGGCAGCCATGCAGTGTCATATCAGTCCCCCCGCGCAAGGATTCCATAAGCAATTCCAATGTTTTACCCCGGGGGCCATACTGCGCACCACTCACCCATTTCAACGCCTCCAAAAGCACGCGACGGCAAATTTCATCGGGCAGGATCCGAAATTTCCGAAGATCAATCACGACATCTGCCGCTTGCACATGGGCCAAGTCACGCGCCGCTATGAAAGCATACCAATTGAGCGTATTGCGTGCTTCGGCCAGATGCACTGCCGTTCGGGCCAATCCCGGCGCAGTGATCCCGAGAGGTTCAAGCACGGCCAGCGCCTCGCGCGCCTTGACGCGGTCGTAATCGGTGTTGGCATTACTTGGGTCCTCAATCCAGGACATCCCTCGACTGCGCAAAATATCGCGCAAGTCCTCGCGCCGCACCCCAAGGGCGGGCCGACAAAAGACCGTGCCGTTATGCCGCTTTCGCTCGGCCATGGCCGAAAGGCCATCCAGCCCCGATTCCCGCGCCAGCCGCATCAGGAAGGTTTCCGCCTGATCGTCTGCCGTGTGCGCCACGGCAACCTGATCAATGCCCCGGCTCTTGGCCCAGTCCGACATCAGGTCATACCGCGCCTCGCGGGCTCGATGCTGAAGGTTGCCCTCGCCGGTCCAGCCCCCCCACGTCAGGGTATCGTGCGTCACCCCAAGTTCGGCGCAGTGCCGCGCCACCTCCTGCGCCTCACTGGCCGCTTCAGCACGCAACCCATGATCAACCGTCACAGCATGAATCGTCGGGCCGCCCTCGGCCGCCCATTGCGCCAGTACAACCAGCAACCCAAGCGAGTCACTTCCACCAGAAACGGCCACTCCCAAGGCAATCGGCGGGGCGGGCAGGAAGAAGCCCGTGATACGATCGCAAATCAACGAAGTATCGGGCGTCACTGACATCCCAGGTTGCGCATCGATGATTGCGCCTCGAGAACCGCATCGGACTCCGGGAACCGGGTTTCCACCTCGGCCAGTGTCACGCAACCTTCCTCGGTCTTACCCAATCGGCCAAGCGACCGGCCCAGACGGAACAAGGCTTGCGGGGCCACGGCCCCGTTCGGGTCAGCGCTGAAAAGATCAAGATAGACGCGTGCCGCTTGAGTCAACTGCCCGGCCCCTTCAAGGGATTCCCCCTGCAACAGGCCGGCTTTCCCGGTCAGGGGCCCGCCGGGATAGGTGCTGCGGAAGGCCGCGAACTTCTCGGCTGCCGCTTCATAACTCCCGGCGTCCATGGCCGCCTTGGCGGCGTCGAAATCCGACTGTTCGGCCACGGCCATCTGCAGCTGATCGCCGTCACCCGTATTCGCATCGGGCAAGGGGGCGGCCCCATCGCCGCCCGTTGCGGTGTCGATCCCGCCCAAGGTGGTGCTTTCGCCGAGACTGCCGATGTCGCAATCCTCTTCCAGCTCGCACAGGCGGAACTCCAGATCGCCGACCCGGTTCGCGCCATCCTCGGCCACGCGATTCACGCGGAACTCCAACTCCTCGGTTTTCGAGGTCAGACGCTGCAACTCGCCCTCGATGGCATTCACCCGGTTCAACAGGCTCCCACCTGACGACAACCCACCGGCCCCGCCGGTGGTGTTCAACTCACGTTTGAGCTTCTGGATTTCCACGTAGAGCACCGACAACTCCTGCCTGATATCGGCAAGCGTTTCGGTGCGCTCCTGCGCCGCGACAAACCCGGGCAGGGCCACGAGTACACAAAACCCGAAAATACGAATGAACCGCTGCATGGCCGCCTCCCCGATCACGTCATCAGCTTGTTGGAACAACCGAAATCACGGTTACGGCCCGGCGGTTCTTGGCATAGCAGGCTTCGCTGCTGCAAATCTCAATCGGGCGTTCCTTGCCATAGCTCACGACCTTGAGGCGCGAGGGCGCAACGCCCTTGCTCACAAGGTATTCCTGAACCGAATTGGCCCGACGCGCACCAAGCGCAAGGTTGTACTCGCGCGTGCCCTGCTCGTCGGCATGACCTTCGATGGTTGCGGTGTAATCGGCATTGCTCATCAGCCATTGCGCCTGACCGTCCAGCGTACTCATCGCCGAGGGGCTCAGCGTGGATTGATCCACGGCGAACAAGACCCGGTCGCCAATCGCCTGCTGGAAGTACAGCGGCGACTTGGGGTCTTGCGCACTCCCCGGAGCGAAACCGCCCGTGCCATTCAGGTCAACGGTATTGGTATCGTCGAACCGGTCCGCATTGGTACAGGCGGCCAAGGCCAAACCTGCACAAAGAAGTGTCACTTTGCCAAGATATGTCATGTCGTTTCGCCCCATTTGCTTGTCTGTCGTTTGCTCAATCTCGTTCTACCACAGGCCGCGTGCCTTGGAAACGCGCGGAAAACCATACTCAATCCTGCAACGGAGACCACGCCGGGTCACTCGCACCAGTGTTCGTCGGCACCTGCCGCGGATTACGGCCCGTGATGTCCACCGTGTATAGGCTCGCACGGCCCTGTGCGCCCTGCGTCTCACGGGTGAACATGATCACCCGGCCATTCGGCGACCATGTCGGGCCTTCGTCAAGGAAAGATGCGGTCAAAAGCCGTTCTTCGCTGCCATCTGTGCGCATCACCCCGATATGGAAACGCCCCTTGGACTGCTTGGTGAAAGCGATCAAATCCCCGCGCGGCGACCAGACCGGAGTGCCATAGCGCCCCTGCCCGAAACTGATCCGCTGTGCCTCCCCGCCATTTGCGGGCATCACGTATATCTGCGGCACCCCCGAACGATCCGATTCAAAGACAATCTTGCTGCCATCGGGGCTGAAACTCGGCGCCGTCTCGATCGAGGGGGCCGAGGTCAGGCGCGTATTTGCCCCGGTGGTCAGATCCATCCGATACAAATCGGTATTGCCACCGCGCGTCAGCGAATACACCACCGTCTGCCCATCCGGGCCAAAGCGCGGCGCGAAGCTCATCGTGCCGTCCTGACTTTCCAGAACACGACGCTGTACGCTACCCACGTCCAACAGGTAAATCCGCGGAAATCCACTTTCATAGCTGGTATAAAGCACCCTATCGCCATTCGGTGAGAACCGCGGCGCCAGCACGATTGACGAACTGTTGGTCAGGTATTTCACGTTCGCCCCGTCATAATCCATGATCGCCAGCCGCTTCTGCCGTTTGTCCTTGGGCCCGGTTTCGGACACAAAGACCACCCGGCTGTCAAAATAAGGTGCCTCGCCAGTAATCCGGCTGTACACCTGATCGGCCACCTTATGCGCAATCCGGCGCCAGCCCGCCTGCGTCCCGACCAGTTGCAGGCCATCGCCCAACTCCTGACCGGCGAAAACATCGAACAGGCGGAAGCGCACGACAACCTTGCCGCCATCGTCCACCGACACCGCCCCGGTGATCAGGGCCTGCGCATTGATCGCCTTCCAGTCGGCAAACTGTACCGGGCTGGAAAAACTGGTGATCTTGCTAATAAACGCCTCGGGTTGAATCTCCCGGAACAATCCGGTGCCCGCCAGGTCCGCCGCGATCACTTCCGCGATCTTGCGGCCCATTTCGGCGCCCGCCGCATCACTGGCGACAAAATCCGGCGCGGCAAAGGGCATCGGCTCGATCACCCCTTCGGTGATCTCAATCCGCAATGGCCCGTCTTGCGCCACCACCGGGGCGGCCCATAAAACACATGCCACAAGGAGGGTCAGTACATACCGCATCATTTGATCCTCATTCTCTCCGGATTGAATGTCATTTCAATGTCGCGCCAATGGTCGTATTTTTCGACCGGCAAATCGAAACCGCCCGCACCACAGCGGATAATCGCCCGGCGCGCCGCCTCGAACGCTTGTTTCGCTGCCGCCCCGCTGCCTCCCGATGCGCTCAGCATCTGGATCGAACTGATCACCGGCTTGGCCTCTTCCGTCATCTCGACGCCGACAACCACCGTGGTCCGCAGCGCCTCGGAACTCAAGGACCCCACGTTCCAGCAATTTTGCACCGCGATGCGCAGCGCGTCCTTTTCGCCTGCTGTCAGGGGCGGACCTTGCGGGGCGTCGTTGCTGCTTGTTCCGGTCTGGCCCAGCGCCTCGGCCAGCGCATCGTTCACCGCGCTGTTGTCGGTCTCGGGGGCCTCGGACTCGGCGGTTTCCGTAGGGTCGGGGCGCGACGGCCTGCTGCGCGGCCGGACCGACTGCGCCGGGGCCGCATTCGTCACATCATTTTCTTCCGCCTCGGTGACAATCTCGGTCGTGGCTTCCTCGGGCGATGTGGCCTCGGACTCCTCCTCGGCCACGTCGGCAGGCTCGTCGCTGGGGGCCACCTCTTGGCGCTCCACATCGTCGATTTGCACATCCGGCTCGGGCTCGGCCACCGGCTCAGGGGCCACCCGCGGCGCAGGGCGCACCTGCGGACGCGGAGAGATTTCGGGGATCATGAGGGCCGTATCCTCCTGCGGCGGCTGCATGACCGGGGGCTCATCGCTCACATCGGCTTGAGGTACCGGCGCGGGCTCCACCGGCTCGGGCACATCGTCGGGTGGCGGTGTCTCGGCCACCTCCGGCTCACTGCGTTCTGGCGGGGTGTCGGCCTCGCTGGTCAACGCCGGGGCCTCGCCTTCCTGCGGCGGCTCAGGTGTGTCCACGTTGGCCACCGCCTCGGGCACGTTTTCGCCCTGCGTCAGCGCCGCGAATTCCTCGGACGAAATCGCCGTCACTTCCGTCACCTCGAAGGGCAGCGGCTCGGATTGAAACGCGCCGCCGAACAAGGCAAAGGCGATCAGGCCCAGATGGCCCGCCCCGGATATGACCTGTCCGGTGTTCACCCGTTTCCCCTAACCGCCCTGCTCATCAAGGCTGGGTCCGCCGGTATCGGTCACCAAGCCGATATTCCCGAAACCACCCCGGTTGAGCGCGCCCATCACCTGCATCACATCCGAATAGGGCACCGCCCCATCGGCCCGCAGGTAGACCCGCGTGCTGTCGCGCTCCGTCGCGATCGCCCGCAGCTTGGTCACCAATTCCTCGCGCGCCACTTCGCTCGTCTGGATCATAACCACACCTTCGGCCGTCACCGTCACGGTCAGGGGTTCTTCCTCCTCGCCAGGCAGGGCATTGGCCGCGGTCTCGGGCAACTCCACGGGTACACCCACCGTCATCAGCGGCGCAGCGACCATGAAAATGATCAAGAGGACCAGCATCACGTCAACGAAAGGCGTGACGTTGATCTCGGCCATGGGGCGTGACCGCCCCCGCCCGCGCCGCCGGCGCCCGCCGCTGTCGGATTTCTGAACGACTCCGGCTCCCATCGCTCAGCTGTCCAACTGGCGGCTAAGAATGGTCGCGAACTCATCGGCGAAGGCCTCGTAACTGGCCACGATCCGGTCACTGTCCGCACTCAGCTTGTTGTAGAAAATCACCGCCGGAATGGCCGCCAACAGGCCAAGGCCGGTAGCCAGAAGCGCCTCGGCGATCCCCGGCGCCACGACGGCCAGATTGGTGTTCTGCTGTTCTGCGATCTCGATAAAGGCATTCATGATGCCCCAGACCGTCCCGAACAGCCCCACGAAAGGCGCCGTCGACCCGACCGTCGCCAGAACCGACAGCCCGCTTTGCAGGTTCTCGGCCTCCTTGGCGATGGCCACATCCATGCTCCGGTCGATCCGCGCCGTCGCCCCGGCAATCAGCCCGCCGTCGTTTCGGTGTGACCGCCGCCATTCCATCATGCCCGCCGCGAAAACTCGTTCCGATTGCCCGTCCGGGTCCGGCCCGATTTCTTCGAACAACTCGTCCAAAGGCTCCCCCGACCAGAAGCGCCGGTCGAACACCTCGGCCTCGGCCCGTGCCTTGCGATAGATGATGATCTTCTGGATGATGATCGACCACGCCCAGAACGAGGCGATGATCAGCATCAGCATGACGAGTTTCACGATAAGGGTTGCGCGTGCAAATAGCGCCCACATGGAGAAATCTATCTCCTGCGCTATTGCGAGGGTTTCTGCTTCCATAAGCCTGCTCTTTTTCCGCCTCTGGCCGTGTTTTCCAGCCTTATTGAGGCCGAAGCTAACGGAATTTAAAGGGGAAAGCCAACATGAACCGCATCACGCGGCACAAATCGGCGTGATTAATGCAGGATCAGGCGAATATTTGCCGGTAGGCGCGCAGGCGTGCCGCCCTCGCCAATGCAGACAATCGTCACCACGGCCGAGAACAAGACCTCCTCGCTGCGCACCACCTGCTGCTCCATGACCAGTCGCGCACCGGTCACCGCCTGCGTGGTGGTCCGCACCTCCAGCTCATCATCGAATTTCGCGGGGCTCAGATAATCCGCCTCGACCCGCCGCACAGCGAACACCACGCCATCCTCCTCGCGCATCCCGTTCTGGTCGATGCCCATCTCGCGCACCCATGCACTGCGCGCCCGCTCGATGTATTTCAGGTAGTTGGCGTAATAGACGATACCGGCCATATCGGTATCTTCGTAATAAACGCGGATCGGGAAACGATGGGTCATGCGCGCACCCTATGGCGCGCCACACCGACTGGCAAGCTATCCCAGATCATAGTGCGCCAGTTCCTCATACCATGCGCCGTCCTGCGACAGATGCGAACGGTAAAGCCCAAAACGTGCCACCTCGAAAAGCTCCAGCCGAAACGCCCCATGCGTTTCAAGAAAAGCCCCGAGACGATCCAGCTCATGCTGCAGCATCCGCCGGTGAAATCGCGCCAACGTCACATGCGGGCGAAACCGTTTGCGCGGCAATTCCACCCCCACCTCGCGCACCGCCGAATTAACCTTGTCACGCAAGGCCGTCAGCCCCGCGTTCGGCTCGACGCCAGCAAAGACCAATCGCGGCTGGTCCGCTCCGAACACATCCACCCCGCGCATATCCATGGTCACGGCTGCGGCTTCGATCTCGCTCAAGGCACCATGCACTTCCTCGACCAGCCCCGGCTCCAGATCGCCCAGAAAGGCCAGCGTCAGATGCAGGTTCTCACGCGTGACAACCCGCCCCACCGATAGATCGCCCTGAAGCCGCTCGACGATGTCGGCCACCTCCTCGGGCAGGGGGATCGCCACGAAGGCCCGCATTACTTCACTTGCTCCCAAAACAGTTCCAAGTGGCGCGAGACAATCTCGTCATATCGTCCGTTCTCCCGCAGCGCCGCCAACCCGGCGTTAATCCGGTAAAGATGCGTCGTCCCCCGCCAATGCGTCTTCGAGATTATCACATGCAGGCTCTCACGCGATAACGCTCGCTCCAACGGAATAACCCGCCCACGCAATCCCATGGCCACGATTTTCGACGCTCCTAGGAAGACATTGACCGTCACCGCATCCACCTTGTCGGCCATCAACTGCTCGAAACAGTCCTCGGGGCTGTCCGGTTGCACAAGGGTGATCTTGCCCTCCGACAGCCACCGACGATCCGCCCGATCCAGATCATGGGTGAAATATCCCGCCGGGCGACACAGGCGTTTGCCGATCACATCGGCATCGCTTTCATAGGCGAACTCGCTGCCCTCCCGCTTGAACAGCATGATGGGCAATTCCATTAGCGGCTCCGAGAAATGGAACTTCTTGCAGCGTTCATTGTCGGGCGTGGCCGTGCAATCGGGCTTTACCCACGGAAACCCCATGTCATAGGTTTTCTGATCCAACAGCGGGAACAAATGACTTGACCAATCGTCTTCCCACGCCACGGCATAGGGCAATGGCGAGGGGCTTGCCTCCAGCGCGGCAGTGACCAGTTCAGTCGCCAAACCTTTCCCCGGCCAGTTGCGATCGGAAAAAGGCAGATAGTTGCCAGCCGTCAAAAGCGTCAGTTCCGCCCCCACCTCGCGGGGCGGCATCTGTGCGGGCGCAGCTTCACTGGCGGGGCACGGAATATACACGTCCGATCCCGGGACGGCAGTTTGCCCCTCCAGAACCACTTGGTTGGCGTAATAAACCAGCGCCCATTGCTGCGATGTGCCGTAATGTGTTTCGGCAATCGAAAACAGCGTATCGCCCGGCTGCACCTTGTAAGTCACATCACACAATGCCTGCGCACCCACTGGCAGGGCGATCAACATTGCCCAAGCCATCACCAATCGGAGTATGCCTATTCCACGCATGGCCTAAAACTCCTCCCAGACTCGGGCCATATGCTCATCCACGATACGCTGATACGTTCCATTGGCCCTGATTTTCGCCAACCCGGCGTCAAAAACATCCAGCAAGGATTTTCCTGCGGGATGCGCCCTGTGCGCGACCATATGAAGTGTATCAATCGAAATCGGCTGCCCCTGCACAGGCGCAATACGATCTTCAAGGCCCAAGGCCTTTATCGTTTGATGGCCAAGGAATTCGTTAAGAACCACCCCATCAACCTGACCCTCTATCAGCAAGCGAAAACAGGCCTCGGGCGAGGCCGCGATCTTGAGGGAAATCACATTGTCGCGCAGCCAATTTCGCCCATCCTGTTCAAAAATATAAGTCGATAACCCCTTGGGCCGACATAGGGTCTTGCCTTGCATGTCGGCCTCGCTCTCAAAGGTCAGGGGGCGGGTATTGTCGACAAACAGAAGCTCAAGAACCTCGAACAGGGGTGACGAGAACATCAGGGTCTCGCAACGCTTCCTGTCTGGCTCCGCCTCGCAATCGGGCCGTGACCATGGAAACCCCATATCCAAAAGCACATTCGACAACAGCGGCTCGTGGTGCGAGGCCCTGTCGTTGACCCAATGAATGGCAAACCCCTGCTCGGGGTCGGCTGCCTCCATCGCCGCCTGCACCACTTCGGCCAACAGACCACCCCCCGGCAGCGCCTGATCGGCAAAGGGCCAGAAATCTCCGGCAGTCAGAATATCAATCCGCACAGCGGGATTACCACGTGCTGGCGCAACTGCCCCGGACACAGCCACATTAGCCCCGCCCGACAGCCCCTTTGGCAGTCCGTTCACGCAGCGCAAGCGTAACCGCATCCCCGCCCGGAGATTGTCGGGGGTTTCCCCCAACATCTCAAGATTATCCCCATGAATCCGGGCCCACAACTCGGCATCGCCATATTGCGCCTCGGCAATCTGGGACAGGGTCTCGCCCGGCTGTACCGTATAGGTCCCGCCACAGGTCTCGGCCCGCACCTGTCCAAAGCCGCCCACGCAGACCGCAACCAAACAAACAAGTAAAATCGTCCGCATCACACACCCCAAGCTTGCGCAGGAATAAGGCCCATCTTGCGGTTTCGGTCAAGCCATTAGGCAGATTTGGGGCCCGCGCCCCTACTGTGGCCGCAACCGCGCCGCCAGACGCAGGGCATGGCTGGCATCTTCCGCGACGGCAGGCATCACAGGATCGTAAGCCGCCCGGATCACCTCGGCGATGTCAGGACGCAGGATCACGGTATCCTGGTCCGGCACGCTGGCCAGCGGCGACCGATCCTGAAATGCCGTATCGGACCACAACAAGATCGTCTGTGCCATCTGGCTCAGCGCCAGTGTCTCGGCCGGCACCTTGCTTAGTCCCTCGTCCATCCGCAAGAACACAAAGGCCGCCTTGATCGCGCCCGCCTCATCGAACCGGAATACCCTATATTGATTGGCATCCGCCGCGATCAGCCTGTCCACCAATGGGCCCAGATCCGGCACCAGCCGGTCAAGGTCGGGCACCTCGCGCAACTCCTCCCACTCGCGGAAGAAAAAGAACATCAGGTTCACGCCCAGTTCCGGATCGGTCTCGGCCATCTGGTGACCGGCCAGAACGGCCATGGCCTCCACCGCACCCTTCACGATCTCGAGCGTCGCATCGTCCACGCCAAAGACAATCGGCGCGATGGGCCGTCCCCAGCGCGCAAAAAGATAACTCCCGTCGGCGCGGGTAAACAGTGCCTCGATCTGCTCGGGTGTGCTCACAGGGTCCATGCCGCCCCTCATAGCAGAGGCACCCGATCAAAAGCCAGTCCCATACGCTTGCACAAGCCCCGCGTTGGGGCTACGCAAACGGCCATGCAGATTATCCGCGATTACGCATATGTTGATCAGACCGACCGAGGCGCCAGCGTCGCCATCGGCAACTTCGACGGTGTCCATATCGGCCACCGGTCCGTCATCGACATCGCCCGCCGCGCGGGCGAAGCCGTGGGCGCCCCCCTCGGCGTGCTCACGTTCGAGCCGCACCCGAGGGAATATTTCGCCCCCGACGCGCCCCCTTTCCGCCTGATGAACCCCGAGGCCCGCGCGCACCGCCTCGAAAAACTCGGCGTTGAAAAGCTCTATCAATTGAACTTCAACGCCGCCCTCTCGGCCCTCACGCCCGAGGAATTCGCCGTCAATGTCATCCGCGATGGCCTTGACCTCAAACACGTGGTTGTCGGCGCCGACTTCTGCTTCGGCAAGGGCCGCGCAGGCACCGCCGCCGACCTGCAACGCTTCGGCGCGGATCTGGGATTCGGCGTGACCATCGCCCAACTGCTCGAAGGCGATCAGGGTGAGGTTTCCTCCACCGCCATCCGCCAGGCCCTTACCGATGGCCGCCCGCGCGATGCCGCCGCCATGCTGGGCCACTGGCACCGCATCGAGGGCGAGGTCGTGGGCGGCGAACAGCGCGGCCGCGAACTGGGCTACCCAACCACGAATATGTCCATCGAAGGGCTGCACCGGCCCCGCTTCGGCGTCTACGCCGTGCTGGTCGATGTCCTGAGCGGCCCTCACAAAGGCAGCTACCACGGCGCGGCCTCCCTCGGGGTCCGCCCGATGTTCCATGGCGAAGTGCCCAACATCGAAACCTTCATCTTCGATTTTTCCGGCGACCTCTACGGCACAGAACTGTCCGTCGCCCTGATCGACTATCTGCGCCCCGAAGAAACCTTCGACAGCCTTGAGGCCTTCATCGCCCAGATGGACGCCGACTGCGCCAAAGCCCGCGAAATCCTGGCAGACCTATGAACAACGACCCCATCGACCGCTCCGGCCTGCGCCCCCGCTTCTGGGAAACCACGCCCCTCAACCGCATGACCCAGAAAGAGTGGGAGGCGCTTTGCGACGGGTGCGGCAAGTGTTGCCTCAACAAGCTGGAAGACGAGGACACCTCCGAGGTGGCGCTGACACGTGTCGCCTGCCGTCTTTTCGACGATACCACCTGTCGCTGCGCGCAATACCCCATCCGCCACCAGTTCGTGCCGGAATGCATTTCGCTCACCGCGCAAAACCTCGAACTGCACCTCTACTGGATGCCCGAAACCTGCGCCTACAAGCGTCTGCACAAGGGCCAGCCGCTTTACGATTGGCACCCGCTGATCTCGGGCACCCCCGACACAGTCCACGAGGCCGGGGTTTCAATGCAAAATCGCACCGTCCCCGAATTCGAAGTCTCGGACGACGACTGGGAAGACCACGTAATCGAGGAACCGGGAACATGAGCTTCAAATCCGATAACTGCGGCCCGGCCCACCCGGCCATCATCGAGGCCCTCACCACCGCGAACCAAGGCTTTGCGCCCTCCTATGGCACCGATGACCTGACCGCCCGGACCGAAGCCAGATTGCGCGACATCTTCGAGGCCCCCGAGGCCTCCGTTCACCTTGTCGCCACGGGCACGGCGGCCAATTCGCTGGCCCTCTCGACCCTCACCCAGCCTTGGCAAACCATTTTCTGCACGCCGCTCGCCCATATCCATACCGATGAATGCCACGCGCCGGAATTCTACACCGGCGGCGCGAAGCTCTCGCTTGTGGGCGAAGGAGACAAGATGACCCCCGAGGCGCTGCAAACCGCGATCGAGGGCTGGACGCTTGGCGATGTGCATTGCTCACAACGTGGCCCCGTGGCCCTGACACAAGTCACCGAAATGGGCCGGGTGTATTCGCTGGAAGAACTGGCCGCCCTCACGCAAACCGCCGCCCGCTACGACCTGCCGGTGCATCTGGACGGCGCGCGTTTTGCCAATGCTCTCGTGGCCCTCGACTGCACCCCGGCGGAAATGACATGGAAGGCCGGGATCGACGCCGTCAGTTTCGGCGGCACGAAAAACGGCTGTCTGGGCGTCGAGGCAGTGATCTTCTTCAATCCCGCAAAAGCATGGGAGTTTGAACTGCGCCGCAAACGCGCCGCGCATCTTTTCTCCAAGCACCGCTTTCTGGCCGCGCAAATGCTGGCCTATCTTACCGACGATCTCTGGCTTGATATGGCGCGTGCCGCCAACGCCAAGGCCGCCCGTCTGGCCGAGGGCCTACGCGGCGTGCCCGATTGCGTTTTTCTGGCCGAACCACAGGCCAACATGATCTTCGCCACCCTGCCCCGCGCCACCCATCAACGCCTGATGAGGGGCGGCGCGCACTATGGCCTCAACCAAGGCCCGCTCGACACCGGCGCGCCAGATGAACCGCTTTCCATGCGGCTTGTCTGCGACTGGTCGATTCCCGAAGATGCCATCGACCATTTCGTAACCCTTGCCAAGGGCGATTGACCACCATCAATCCAATCCTCTGCCCCCTGCGGCAGCATGTGATCCAACGACAGGACACAGCACAGGGAGCGCCCCATGGCCGAGACAGAGCACACAACCGTAATCCGCATCCCCGAGGCCGTGGCCGTCTTCGACAGCGCCGAGGCCCTCAAGGCCGCCTATTGGGATCTGCGCATGGTCGGCTTCAGCCGCTATGACATCAGCCTTCTGGCCAAACAGGAAATTCTGGAAGAAAAACTCGGCCACGCCTATTGGCGCGCTCAGGATTTGGAGGATGACCCGAAGGCCCCTCGTGCCGCCTATGTCTCCGAGGAAGCCATGGGCGAGCTTGAAGGGGCCATTGCGGGCGGCTTTTTCTTTCTTGGCTCATACGTCGCGATGCTTGCCATGCTCACCCCGGCCAGCACACTGGCCGCCTCTATCGCCGCCATCGCCATCGGCGGTAGCCCTGCGGCGGTGATCGGCACGCTTTTAGCCCGTCGCGCCGATCATAAATTTCGCGACTACTATGCCAACCAGATTCACCATGGCGGCATCCTGATGTGGGTTCGGGTCAAGGACGACGACAAACGCGATCTGGCAATCAAGATCCTGACAGAACATTCAGGCCGCGATGTGCATGTTCACGACTGGAGCGAATAGCCAGCAGGAGTTTCGTACAAAACCCGCGTACGAAACGTACAATCCTCCAGCGCACGCTCGGTTAGAGCGTTTCCAGTTTACCTTGAATCAAAGTGTTTCACCAATGTCCCGAGAAGGCCGTAGGCCTGGCAGGGTATTGGTGATGCAACAATAGCTGGAAACGCTTTAATCCCCGGGGCCTGAACGCGTGGCACCAACGCGATACCGACATGATACCGACGTGCTGCCGATTGCATTTGTTCAGTCATTTCAAAACGTTAACCATGATTCTTCATAATCCTGCGGCACCCTGCTCGAAATCGCCCCCTGCTTGAGCGCGTGTCCGCCCATAACAACGCCCCCCTGCGCGAACCTTCGCCAATCTCACAGCGTCCTGCCTTTGCAGCGATCGCCATTGACCAAGATCAATGGCCTTCCGTTTCACCCCGTGCAGAACTTCATTGTCCTTTCACCTTCCCGGCTCATCCTGCCATAGCCGCTGCCATTCGAGGGAAATGATGACAGACCGCGTCCACAACACACTGAGCCAACCCCTAATGCCCGGCAAACGCCATGATCGTATTATCGAAAAACTTGGACCATGCCCTGGCGATGCCCTGTCTGCCATGGCCGGATATGGCATGAACGACCGCGAAATCGCCCGCTACTACGGCTTGACAAGATCAACCGTCAAACGCCTGCGGCGCATCCTTCCGGTGAGGGCAAAGTGGACATTCGACTGAGGCCGATCATGATAATCGTCAACGAGACCGCGACCACGGCATGCTAACGTCTGAACACTCCACAACAACAGGTTTCGACAACGAGGTTTCCATGAGTTCTCAAGGGCTTGAAGTCATTGATCATACCGTTCAGCTGACCCATGAGTGGATCAACGAACTGGCGGCAAAACTGGGCTGGGGGGATCGTAGGCAGGTATTGATGCTGATGCGCACCACTCTTGCCGGACTGCGTGATATGCTTGGCCCGAACGAGGCGGCACAGCTTTCTGCGCAACTGCCGCTTTTGGTGCGTGGCTTGTTTTTTGAAGGGTGGCAACCGGCGCATTCGCATGAAAGAACGCGTGAGGCCCTTGTCGCACGCATCGAAGCGAACCTTGGTCATGATCGGGAATATCAGGGCCCCGAGGATATTTCCGAAGTATTCCGGCTACTTAACGGGCGAGTTTCAGAAGGCGAAGTGCGCCAGGCCCGCCAGAGCCTGCCCGCCGACATACGCGATTTATGGCCCGAACTTTAGGTCCGCGACGCCAAGGTCCTAGTGAAAAGATCCCGTACGAGTCGTACGACAACAGGTGGATTTTCGTACGAAAAGCCGATCGGGCAGCATAGGGACCAAATTCTGCAAGGCATCGGCAATGTCCACCTCATTGAAGGCGGCCTCGTTGCCGCCTAGGTGCGCTGCAACCGAGGCCGCAAATTCAATGCGGCTCGGTTTTGGTGGCGGCGCCGACTGAGGCCGCCATTCTTCGAAAACCACCGGAACCCAACCTTCTGGAAGTTGCCGTGCAAACTCCACCACCTCGGCGGCTGTCATCCAGTCACGCAGGGCCAGAAGCACCGCACGCATGACGCGTGACGGGCGTCGACATGTCATGGGAAAAGGCAATCCGAAAACCATCGGAGCACGATCAAGATTGGCAGGGTTCATGGGCATCGACTCGATCCTGAACTGCGGGCAAAACATGGCCCTGTCGAAACCTTAGAATCGTGCAGGCCAAGACAACATTGATTGCCATCAATGCCCGATCACGCGCTGCAAATAGTCTGGGAACAATGGCCCAAGGCCATACACTCACCGTTCGAGGAACACAGCGATGAAAGTCAGGAATGCCATGCACCACAACGTGCAGTGGGTCTCGCATGATGCAAAGGTGACCGAGGTCGCCAAGCTGATGCGGGATGAGGACATCGGTGCGCTTCCGGTGTGTCGTGACGCAAAAATGGTCGGCATCATCACTGATCGTGACATCACCATCCGCGTCACTGCCGAAGGTGAAGACCCCGATGATGTCACGGCAGCCGAGATGATGTCATCTCATGTGGTGTGGTGCAGGACCGAAGAGGACCTGGAGGATGCAATACACCTCATGGATCAAAAACAGATCAGGCGTTTACCGGTGATCGACGAGTCCAAGGCATTGGTTGGCATGCTGAGTCTTGGCGACATCTCGCACGCAGCCAGCCGCGCATTGAGCGGTGAAATCCTGCATGCGGTCTCGGCGCATCACGGCACACATATACCGGAAAATCGCGACCCACACGCCACACAGCCCGCAGCGGTTGCCGATGATCAATGAAACACCTGCCCCGCAAGCGCATGGTGGCCACACAGGACCGTCTGACCAAACAGACAATTCTGGAGGAGATTGAAGCGATGGATGACGCCACGATTCAACAGGATGTGCTGGACGAGTTGGATTTTGAACCGAGTATCGATGCCGCCGACATCGGCGTTTCCGTGGATGAGGGTGTGGTCTCACTGAGCGGGCATGTGACCACCTACGCCGAACGCGCCAAGGCCGAAAAGGTCGCGTCGCGCGTCAAAGGCGTGCGCGGGATCGTCGTGAACATTGAGGTTCGGCCCATCGGGTCGCACCAGACCGCCGATGATGAAATAGCCAAGCGCATCTTGCATACCTTGGAATGGAACACGTCTGTTCCAGATGACGCCGTGAAAGTGAAGGTGCGCAATGGTTGGGTGACACTGAGCGGTGACGTCGAGTGGAACTTTCAAAAAGACGCAGCCGCGCGCGCCATACGGGGTATGGCCGGGATAACAGGGATCACCAACTCGATCTTGATCAAACCCGCGCTCAAGGTCGCGGACGTGCGCAAACGCATCGAAGACGCGTTCAAGCGCGATGCCGAACTGGAAGCCGGGGGCATTCGTATCGCGGTCAGCGATGGGCGCGTGACCCTGAACGGCAAGGTCAAGAACTGGAGCGAACGACAAGTCGCCGAGCGTGCCGCATGGTCCGCCCCCGGCGTGAAAGCCGTGGAGGATCATATCGCGGTGTCATGACGAATGCCGCTGCTGCCCTGACGCCAGCAGTGAACTGACCAGTGTGTCAAGGAAGTTGGGCACAGACCGCGTGCAATTTTTCTGTGCCACCCCCATTCCTGTTGCTCTCTTATCCCCGACTAAGGAGGCAAGGACACAAATGGTCGGGCAATCCGCTTGAAAGGGTCGCTTTATCCCTCGCGTGCCTTTCCAAACAAAAGCGTTTTGCAAGTGACCTGTGGTGAAGGACAGCGGTGGCAGACGGCCCGAACATGACGGTCCTGTATTGATCGTTCGGGTCGGCGAGGCTGGCTGGTGTGCAATGCACACCAGCCAGTTTTTGCTACACCGTCTTACCTTGAGGTCAGTTTGGCCGCTTGTAGACCCTGGAAAGGGTCAATCCTCAGGAAACCTGAAAAACAAGATAAGGCCCGAGGCCAATTAAATAGATTTTCAAAAAACCCTAGAATCCGTTATTATTCTCGTCAGAGTCGAATTTTACGCACGCAGCTGCCTACTGGAATTTGTTTCACCTTGGATAGTATTGAGAACCATAACAAAACAGTTTTGGTTGTTGATGATGAACACGACCTGCGCCTCACGCTTCGCAAAGGGCTGGAGGCAGATGGTTTCAAGGTCATTGAAGCCGCTGATCGAAACGAAGCGCTACGGGGCATCAAGAATTATGGCGTTGATATCGTGACGCTTGATCTTGGGTTCGGTCCCGATGATGGGTTTAGTTTTGCCCGCGAACTGCGCGAGCAGCGCAATGTCCCGGTGATCCTTGTAACCGGGCGATCCGACCCGCAGGATCGGGTGCGTGGACTGGAAAACGGGGCCGATGATTACATCACCAAGCCATTCCATTTCCGTGAAATCGTGATGCGGATCAATCAAGTGTTGCGACGCTATGAGCTTGAGGAAAACCACCAACCCACAGATATTCCCGAAAAGATCGACTTTGATCATTGCGTTTTCGATACCCGCAAGCGGTTTGTTCACAAGAACAACGGGGATGACCTTGACCTGACAGAAACCGAATTGCGTCTGTTGGAAATATTCGTGCGCCGCCCCGGGCGCGTCCTGAGCCGGGACGAGATATCGCTTAGCCTGAGAGGGCAGGAATGGTCACCGCTGGATCGAACGATTGACGGCCACGTGGCCCGCCTGCGCCGCAAGATCGAACCGGAAAGCGACAGCCCGAACCTGATCAAAAGCGTCCGCGGGGTTGGCTATGTCTTTACCGGGGATGTCAAACCGGTGACGGCAAGCGACGCCTGAGCGCATCGTGGACTTTCCGGCCAAGCCGTGCGATCGAATAGGGCTTTGGCAGGATTTGCACACCGTTGGATGAATCCTTGGGGTCAGTGCCCCCCACAACATTGCCGGTAGTGAGTAGCAACCCGACCGCAGGATGTTTCGCACGCACCCAATCCGCAAGGTCGTGGCCTGACATATCGCCCGGCATGGCCACATCACTGAACACCAGATCCACGTGATGGCCTTCGTCGAGCATCTTGCAAGCTGACACGGCGTCTCGCGCCTCGCACACCACGTAGCCAAGAACCTCCAGACGTTTCAGGACGGTCTCACGCACCAGATCGTCATCCTCGACCACAAGGATGACTTCGCCATCACCATAGGTGATACCGGATGCCTCGCCCCCGTCATTTGTACCAGCCTGCTGATCATCATGGTCGCGGGGCAGAAGGACCGACACCGTCGTTCCACGGCCCGGTGCGCTTTCGATCTGCATACAGCCATTTTCACGCGCGGCAAAGGCAGCGGCGCTCGTCAAGCCAAGCCCGGTGCCCCGCCCGACCGATTTGGTCGTGAAAAACGGCTCTTGTGCCTGTTCCACAATTTCAGGTGGCATACCAAGGCCTGTATCTTTCACGAATATGCGAACGTATTCTCCGGGGGTTGCGCCACTTAGGTCTTCGGCGGCATCGGCATCAAGCGTAACGTTCTTGGCGCCGATAGTGATCTGGCCACCATGCGGCATGGCATCGCGCGCATTCACCACCAGATTGAGCAGCGCGCTGTCCAACTCGGCCGTATCGGCGCGGACGGTCCAGATTTTCCGGTTGTGCAATATCTTGAGGTCGATCGTATCGCCCACCGCGCGTGACAGGATCGGCCAGATCGACGCCAGATGACGATCGACTTGCAGCACCCCGGGCTGAACGCGGCGTGTTCTGGCCAGGGACAACAGCCGGGAATTGAAGGTGGCTCCCATTTCCGAGGCTTCGATGGCGGTGTCCAGAAGCGCCTGGGTTTCGGGGTCGGAGGTTCGCCTTTGGGCCAGTTCCAGGTTCGACAGGATCACCGTCAGCAGGTTGTTGAAATCATGGGCAATGCCACTCGACAAGCGCCCGATGGATTCCAGCCGCTTGGAATTCTCAAGCCGTCGCTGCATCTGGCGGGTTTCGGTGACGTCCATGAGCATCCCACGGACGCGCGTCGCGTGTCGTTGCGGACCATTTTTCGAAAAGATCACGCGGCCATGGACCTGCAACCAGCGGCGATTGCCGTTGGGCAGCGTGAGGCCAAGGTCCTGTTTCAACCGTCCGCTTCCCGTCGGGTCAAAGGCGGACTGTAGCTGGCTACGTATCTGGAGCATGGCGCGCGGGCCGATATGGCGCTCCATTTCATCAATGGTCTGGGGGCTCGCTTCGGGCGGGAGCCCCAAAAGCCCGCGTGCTTCGGGCGACCAATGCGCTTGCCCCGTTGCGAGGTCGATGTCGAAGGTTCCGAAATGAGCGGCCTCGGCGGCAAGGCGCAAGCGCGCCTCGCTTTCACGCAAGGATTGTTCTGCGCGTTTGCGGTCGCTCACGTCCTCGGCAAAAACGATGACGCCTGCGATCTCGCCCGAGGCTTCATGCCACGGGTGAACCTCCCATCTTAGCCATTGCACGGTCTGGTCCGGGCGCAAGAACCAATCTTCGCGACATTTTACGATCTCACCCGCAAGACCGCGCCGGTGCGCCTTGATCCAGCTATCAGGCAAATCCGGGAACAAATCATAGTGCCGCTTTCCCTCGATTTGCTCACCGTTGAGGTCGTAGTCATCAAGCCATCGGCGGCTGCACCGGATGTATCGCATCTCATGATCGAACATCGCCATGGGCGTCGGCGCATCCTCGATGAAGCGCTCCAGGCGGTCCCTAAGCCCCTGAAGCTCAGCCAGAAATTGCTTTCGTTCACTGATATCGCTGATCAAAGACAGCATATGGCCCGGCGTGCCGCTTTCATCCGGAAGCAGGGACACACGTATGTGCACCCAAATCACCTTACCATCTGCACGGCGGTAACGTGTTTCGATCTCGAAAAAGGGCAGTTTGCCGGACAACAGGGGCTTTGCCTTGGCCATGAAGTCAGGCAGATCCTCAGGGTGGATCAGGTCATAGGCTGTCATGCCCTCAAGCGCCTGCGCATCATGTCCCACAAGCGAGAGGTATGCCGGATTGCAGGTTTGAATGCGCCCATGCAAATCGGTGACGACTATCCCCATAGCCGCGTGTTCGAAGACTCCTTCGAACCAAGCGCCCATGTTCGGACGCGCGGACATGAGCGCTTTCGTGTCAAACTGACCGGGATAACTTTTCTGTGCCATCGTCTGGCTCCGGAAACCCCTAGATATGGCATAGTAGCACGATATGGGTCACAACGCCTAGAAAGTGTACAATTCTACACATTTATACTTTTGATCCCTCCCCGATTCTGAAGGTTAATGAAATCGCCTTTGGGGGGACATGGCCAACGGGTGAGCGCCATGACCAGGCATTCAAGACATTAGCCGGCTCTGCCGGTGCGTATGAGTACCAACGGAAGGCCCGTATCAGGGCTGCAATTGGTGCCGGATTCATTATTTCCGGCATGCTCAGAGGGGATTTCAAGATGAACGTAGTATCAATGCACCGTGTACCGATGCCACAGTGTCAGGACTGTCCTATTTCGGGATTATCCTTTTGTGCGAGCGTTTCAGAAGAGTCTTTGGGAGAATTGTCACGTCTTGCAAATCGTGCGAATTTCAAACGGGGACAGACCATCATGATGCAGGGTGATGTTTCCGAAAAGATTGGCATTCTACGATCCGGCGTCATCAAGACGGTTTTCATGACGGAAGAGGGGGATACTCAGGTTCTCGGCCTGCTCTTTCCCGGGGATTTCGTTGGGCGCGCATTCGAAAGCGATTACCGCTTTTCATACGAGGCCGCCACCGACACCGAGGTCTGTGTGTTCAATCGCGTGTCATTCGAGGCGCTTTTGATGGGCTCGCCGATGCTGGAGCATGAATATCTTCTTAGCTCCTTGCGCCAGATGGACATGATGCACAGTTGGACTTGCCTGTTGCGTGGCCGCACAGCACGCGAACGCGTCGCGGCCTATTTCATGTTCAGCGCCCTATATGAGGGTGAGACCGACACCATGCTTGATATGTCCGGCGCTAATCCAGTCGTGAACCTACGACTCTGCCGCGCCGATCTGGCAAGTCTGCTGGATATGACGCCGGAAACCTTTTGCCGCTGCCTGCATGGCTTGGCCGACCAGGGCGCGGTTCGCGTTCTTAACCCCAACCGGATCGAGCTTACGGATATGAGGCGCCTTCGGCACCTTGCCGGTCCGCCGTTGGAAGGATTGATCGAGGGACCGAGGCTCGCTGTAGGCTGAACTCAATTGGCTTGGTTTACTCGACAGAATATTCAGGCATCACACCCTCTTCACGTGGCGGTCGCCCAAGCGAACTGATCCTCGGTTTCTACTGCGCAGGGCCGCACGGCCCGCAACCGGGCGAGCGCCGCATCCGCGGCCTCGCCCGATTCAATCATCAGGCGCAAGGCCGCCATACCGGACCGCCCACAGCCCCCCGCACAGTGAATCAGAACCCGCCCACCCCCTTGCAGGGCGGCAAGCGCGGCGCGGCTTGCCTCGTGCCAGGCATCTTCCTCGGAGGTCGAGGGCACCCCGAAATCCGTCACCGGCACATGCGCCCATCGGGTCCCGGCATCTTGCAGGTCAGACCCAAGATCGCTGGCCCCATGCCGCACCATCTCCGGCAGGCTGGTCATGCTGATTACAAGGGCCGGTTGCCAATCGCGCAGGTGCGCCAGATCTTCGGCATAGTGCCCGCCACGCCCCGGCATGGGCGCGATGGCAAGGATGCCTTCATTTACCGGCAGGGCAAATATGATGAAGCCAGACATACGCGCGCCCTACAACCTGTTGGCCCCGAAGGTATCACAATTGGCCATCTGGCCCGTTTCGTACCCAATGGCGAACCACCTTGCCCGCTGTTCGCTGGTGCCATGGGTAAAGGTATGCGGCTGCGGCACCCGACCGGCCCGGCGTTGCAGGTGATCGTCGCCGATCATCTTCGCGGCATTGAGCGCCTCTTGCAGGTCGCCGGGTTCGAGCAATCCGTCAACGGCCCGCGCCCAGACACCCGACAGGCAGTCTGCCTGCAATTCCAGCCGGACGGTCAGGGCATTGGCCTGTGCCTGCCCTACCGCCTGTCGCCGATCGTGCACCTGCCCCAGAATGCCCAGTTCGTTTTGCACATGGTGGGCCACCTCATGCGCCACCACATAGGCCGCCGCGAAATCCCCCCCTGCGCCCAGTTGCCGTGATAACGTGCCGAAGAATTCGGTATCGAGATACGCCTTGCGGTCCGCCGGGCAGTAGAAAGGCCCGGTGGCCCCGCTTGCCCCGCCACAGGGACTTTGAGTCACGCCGGAAAACAGTACCAGCGTCGGTGGGCGATAGTCGCGCCCGACCTGCCGGGGAAAGACCTGTGCCCAGACATCCTCGGTGGTGGCCAGCACGCGTGATGTGAACTCGGCCGCGCGCTCTTCCTCGGCGCTCAATTCGCGCGGGGCGCTTTGCTGTTGCGGAAGGCCCCCCTGCAAGAGGGGCGTTACGTCGATCCCGGCGAAATATCCAACGGCCAGGACAACCAAGAGGCCGACACCGCCGATCCCGGCCTTGCCCCTTCCGCCCATGCGGCGGCGATCTTCGATATTCCGGCTGCGCCGGATATTGCGCAAGCGCATAGTGACCCCCCATCTGCTCACCATTCAACGGCCTCTACCCTTGCCGCATCCCGATCCAAAAGCAAGCCATCGCGCAAGGTGGTGGACGCCCCGCGCCCCCCGCTTTAGGGTCACAAGGTATCGCGAATCCAAAGGCCCCGCATGACCGAGACCCCCAGTACCGCCTATCAGGTCCTTGCCCGGAAATACCGGCCCGAAACCTTTGCCGACCTGGTCGGGCAGGATGCCATGGTGCGCACCCTGAAGAACGCGTTCAAATCCGACCGGATCGCGCAGGCCTTCATCATGACCGGCATTCGCGGCACCGGCAAAACCACCACCGCGCGGATCATCGCCAAGGGCATGAACTGTATCGGCCCGGACGGACAGGGAAACCCCACGACCGAACCTTGCGGTGAGTGCGAACATTGCGTGGCCATCATGGAAGGTCGCCACGTCGACGTGATGGAGATGGACGCGGCCTCGCGCACGGGTGTGGGCGACATCCGCGAGATCATTGAATCGGTGCATTATCGCGCGGCCTCGGCGCGCTACAAGATTTACATCATCGACGAGGTGCACATGCTTTCGACCAGCGCGTTCAACGCGCTGCTCAAGACGCTGGAGGAACCCCCCGAGCATGTGAAGTTCATCTTTGCCACGACCGAGATTCGCAAGGTTCCGGTGACGGTGCTGTCGCGCTGTCAGCGGTTCGACCTGCGCCGGATCGAACCAGAGGTGATGATCGGCCTTTTGCGCCGCATCGCCACCGCGGAAGGGGCCGAGATCAACGATGATGCGCTTGCGCTCATTACCCGCGCCGCCGAAGGCTCGGCCCGCGACGCCACATCGTTGCTCGATCAGGCAATCAGCCACGGCGCGGGGGAAACCACCGCCGATCAGGTGCGCGCCATGCTGGGGCTGGCCGACCGGGGCCGGGTGCTGGACCTCTTTGACCTGATCATGAAGGGCGATGCGGCAGGGGCCCTGACGGAACTGTCAGGCCAGTATGCCGAAGGGGCCGATCCCATGGCGGTGCTGCGCGATCTGGCCGAGGTGACCCACTGGATTTCCGTGGTCAAGATCACGCCGGAAGCCGCCGAGGACCCCACCATCGGCCCCGATGAACGCGCCCGTGGCCAGAGCATGGCCGACACCCTGCCGATGCGCGTCCTGACCCGGATGTGGCAGATGCTTCTCAAGGCGCTGGACGAAGTGGCCGAGGCCCCGAACGCCATGATGGCCGCCGAGATGGCGGTGATCCGCCTGACCCATGTGGCCGACCTGCCCTCGCCCGAGGAGCTGGTGCGCAAGCTGCGTGACACGCCCCCGCCGCCTGCCCCGGGGCCTGGCGGCGGCGCGGCAGCCCCGCAATCCGGCGGCACCACCCATGCACAAGGCGGAGCCCCCGCCCCCACGCATCCCGGCCCCTCAGGGCCAAGCGCTTCGGGCGCCAGCCCAGCCCTGGCAGTCGCCAACGAGGCCGCGCTGGCGCATTACCCGACATTCGAGCATGTGGTCGAACTGATCCGCACACAGCGCGACGTAAAACTGCTGGTCGAGGTGGAAACCTGTGTCCAACTGGCCAGCTATCGCCCCGGACGAATCGAGTTTCAGCCAACGGAAAACGCCCCTCAGGACCTCTCGCAACGCCTTGGGGCCGCCCTGCAACGCTGGACCGGCACCCGCTGGGGGGTGAGCCTCGTCAACGAAGGCGGGGCCGAGACCATCGCCGCCAAACGCGACGCCGCCGAAACCGCCCTCAAGGAAGAAGCCTCGGACCACCCCATGGTCAGGGCCGTCCTTGCCGCCTTTCCCAAGGCCAGGATCACCCAGATACGCACGCCCGAGGAACAACAGGCCGAAGCCGAGGCCGACGCCCTGCCCGAGGTCGAAGACGAGTGGGACCCCTTCGAAGAAGATTGACGGCCCCACCCTTGCCGCCCGCCCCCGGCGCTGCAATATGTTAACCAAATCCCCGGCGCATCTCCCGCGCCGCAACCACTCACAACCCGGAGAGATCAGATGTTCAAAGGACTGGGCCAGCTTGGCGATATGGCCGGCATGATGAAAAAAGCGCAGGAAATGCAGAAGAAAATGGCCGAGTTGCAGGAAGAGATGCACAACATGATGGTCGAAGGCGAATCCGGCGCGGGCCTCGTGAAGGCCACCTGCTCGGCCAAGGGCGAACTCAAGGGCCTTGATATCGACCCGTCGATCTTCAATTCGGA
Organism: Roseovarius bejariae; assembly: GCF_009669325.1. Lineage (NCBI taxonomy): Bacteria > Pseudomonadati > Pseudomonadota > Alphaproteobacteria > Rhodobacterales > Roseobacteraceae > Roseovarius > Roseovarius bejariae. The sequence goes on along the minus strand of NZ_SZWE01000001.1, from coordinate 2,463,875 downwards.
CGACAAGGAAGTGGTCGAAGACCTGATCCTCGCCGCCATCAAGGACGCCCAGCAAAAGGCGAATGAGCGCTCACAGGAAGAAATGAGCAAGCTGACTGAGGAAATGGGCCTGCCCAAGGACATGAACCTACCGTTCTGATCTTCTTCTTTTTATAAATATCCCGGGGGAGCGTTGAAAATCCTCGGATTTTCAACGTAGGGGGCTGGCCCCCATTTCCACCCGCAATCACAGGCACTACCGGCCATGAGTTCCACCCGCGACATAGACGCCCTGATCGACCTGATGGCGAAGTTGCCGGGGCTTGGCCCTCGGTCGGCCCGGCGCGCGGTGCTGCACCTGATTGCCAAGCGGGACTTGCAGCTTCTGCCACTGGCCGACCTGATGCAGAAGGTGGCCGCCACGGCGCGCGAATGCCTCAACTGCGGCAATATCGGCACCACCGATGTCTGTGATATCTGCACCTCCGAGAAACGCGCCAACGGTCAGCTTTGCGTGGTGGAGGACGTGGCCGACCTTTGGGCGATGGAGCGCGGCCATGCCTTCAAGGGGCGCTATCACGTGCTTGGCGGCACACTCAGTGCGCTGGATCAGGTAGGGCCGGAGCAACTGCGGATTCCGCAACTGGTCAACCGGGTCGAGGCCGAGGACATCAACGAAGTGATCCTCGCCCTGAACGCCACGGTCGATGGTCAGACCACAGCGCATTACATCGCCGATCAGTTGGAAGATCGGGTCACCCTGACCTCATTGGCCCAAGGCGTGCCGATTGGAGGGGAGCTTGACTATCTGGATGACGGCACCATAAGTGCCGCTCTCAGCGCCCGCAAAAAGCTCTGACATTTGGTGTTCGAGAGTCCTTAGCGGATCGCGCTCGTTATGTGGTAGAAGGGTATGAACCTTCCCTGATCCAAGGACAGCCGAATGCCCGTCAGTCCCCGCCTTGTCGGCCTTCTTTATCTTGTCATCATCATATGCGGCGTCACCTCCGAGGCGGTTTTCCGCGCGGCCTTCCGTGCGGACCCCTCGCTTGTCTCCCAAGGCGCGGGGCACTTGCGCCTGTCGATGCTGGCCGATCTGGTGATGGCGCTGGCGGATGTCGGACTTGCGATACTGCTGCTGGCGCTGCTGCGGCGCTTTGGAGAATGGCTTGCCATCGGCGCAACCGCCTTTCGCCTCGTGCAAGCGGCGGGGATTGCCGCCGGGTTGGGGTGGCTCATGGCGGCCATACTTGATGCACCACGGACCGCAATGTGGTTGAGCATTCACGAAACGGGGTATGATGTATCGTTGGGTTTCTTCGCGGTGAACTGCCTGTTGACCGGCATACTATTACATCGGGCTGGTGTGGCATGGCTGGGCTGGGCCATCGGTTTGTCGGGCGTGGTTTACGGCACCGGAAGCATCCTGCGCCTGATCGCGCCCGATCTGGCCACTGTCTTTGCCCCGGCCTATGGTTTGCCGCTTCTGGCGGAAAGCGCCTTTTGTATCTGGCTGTTGTCGGGCGCGCCCGCGCTGTCACAGCAGCGCCAATAAAGAAGGCCCGGCACGCCATGGCGTCCGGGCCTTTCAAAATCGGTTCAGAAACGGTGCCTGTCAGTCAGGCTTGCTCGTCGTCGTCCTCGTCGTCGTCGGAGCTGTCCGGCAGGTTAAAGAAGCTGTCCGCGTCGATCTTTTCTTCTTTTTCCGTGTCGTCCCCGCCGAGGCTGAAGGTTTCCAGCCCCTCGATCGCGGTGGGAATGCGCGGCTCTGCCTCGCCCTCAAGGCTTTGCTCGGTGCTCAGCAACTTGCGGCGCTCGTCGTCGTCAATGGCCTCGCCTTCCTTGGCCTTCTTGGCAGCCGCTTTTTGCACGGCGGCATCCAGTTCGGATTGTTTGCAGAGGCCGAGGGCGACAGGGTCGATCGGCTGCATGTTGGCGATGTTCCAGTGGGTACGCTCACGGATCGATTGGATCGTCGGCTTGGTGGTGCCGACCAGCTTGGCGATCTGCGCGTCGGCCAGTTCGGGATGGAATTTCACCAGCCAAAGGATCGAATTCGGGCGATCCTGCCGTTTGGAAAGCGGGGTATAACGCGGCCCGCGGCGTTTTTCCTCGCCCGAAGCGGCGGGGTTGAACTTGAGCTTCAGCTTGTGCAGCGGGTCGGCCTCGGCCTTGTCGATCTCGTCCTGCGTCAACTGGTTGTTGGCAATCGGATCGAAGCCTTTGACACCGGCAGCCACGTCACCGTCGGCGATGCCCTGCACTTCCAACTCGTGCAACTCGCAGAAATCGGCAATCTGCTTGAAGCTGAGCGTTGTATTATCCACCAGCCAGACGGCGGTGGCCTTTGCCATAAGCGGTTTTGCCATATCTCGGGCCTCCTTCACGCAAATCTTCCCCGTTGCCTTAATCGGCTGCGTCCTGGGCGGGCGCGGGTTTCCGTTGTCGGGGAACTTGGCGCGTATATAGTAGGGCGCGTCGGAAAATGGAAGGCCAAAGAATGCGTGCGTTCGTGTTGTTTTTATTCAGTGCCGTCGCCGCCTTCGCCGAGGGCGAGCGCGCGGGTGATTTCGATTACTACGTTCTTGCGCTGAGTTGGTCGCCAACATGGTGCGCGCTTGAGGGGGACGATCGCGGATCGCCACAATGCGATGCGTCTGCGGATCACGGCTGGGTTCTGCATGGCCTCTGGCCGCAGTATCACCGTGGCTGGCCCTCGCATTGCAAAACCGCCCATCGCCCACCCTCGCGCCGCATGACCGGCGAGATGGCCGATATCATGGGCACATCGGGGCTGGCTTGGTACCAATGGAAGAAGCACGGCAGCTGCACGGGCCTGTCCGCGCCCGAGTATTACGATCTGTCGCGGCAGGCTTATGACAGCGTGACCCGGCCAGATGTCTTTCGCAAGTTGAGCGCCCCCGTCAAACTTCCTGCATCCGTCGTGGAAGAGGCTTTTCTGAAGGCCAATCCCGGCCTGACGCCCGATATGGTGACCATCACCTGCCGCGAAGGGCGTATTCAGGAAGCGCGACTGTGCCTGTCGAAAGAGCTTGAGCCCGTTCCATGCGGACGTGACACCGTTCGCGACTGCCGGATGAAGGACGCCTTATTCGCCCCGATCCGGTAGTGTCCGGTCTCTTCCGAGAACTTGCGAATCTGTTCTCGAACAGCACTCTTTATTCACCCCCTACGCGCGCCGCATTCAGATCATTGTCGTGAAAACATTGTGTCATTTTTTGCACGCTATATGGCGGTGAGCCGCCAGACTTTTCGCAAATTATGGCAATAGTTTCCCCTTCCGAAACAGCTGGCAATCGGTTACCCTATTGTCGCTTCTGAAATCCTTCACGCCAGCAGAATTGGCACCCAAGGAAACAATCTGTTTCCGCAAAAAGGGGCCAAAATTGGGCAAAAAATTGTTAAAGTCTTTCAAGAACTTGTCGAGAATTGGGCAAGAGTCGATGTGATGGATTTTCTGGGTACGCAGCGGTGAGTCGCCGCAATGGGTAACCGGGCAAGACGGGGAAAACGGTGACTGCCACACCGCCCCGCAGTTCGAAACGCGCCCGACACCTGTTCAATGTCGGAAGTTGGTGAAAAGTGTAATTATCGTTGCCGGGGGGGCAACCATGAAACATGGTACGTTCGTGAAAGGCTCTTTCAAAGAGCTCAACAAGTTTGAAAAGCTGCATTCGGCACCGGATGGCGCCCAGTTGACGATCGCGGCCAGCAGCGACCCGGCCCTCCTGCGCGGGCCCGCCATTCCGTTTCGCAAGTCGGGTGTCGGCCAAAGCCGCTATAGAAAACACGGCAAACGGGTTCTGGATATCACGTTCGTCTTGATGACTTTGTCGATAACCCTGCCCGTGACCCTTGTTTGCGCCCTAGCCCTCTGGCTTGAGGGCGGGCAACCGTTTTACCGCCAGAAGCGTCTGGGCGCGAACGGCAAGACCTTCAGCATCCTCAAACTGCGTACCATGGGGACGAATGCCGAACAGGAGCTCAAGAACCTGTTGGCCAAGGACGAGGCGCTTCGCGAAGAATGGGAAACCACCCAGAAGCTAAAGAACGATCCCCGCATCACGCGGGTCGGGGCCTTTCTTCGCAGTACGTCACTTGATGAGTTGCCCCAGTTCTTGAACGTTCTCAAAGGCGAAATGAGCGTTGTCGGACCGCGCCCGATGATGCCCGACCAGCTGCCGCTTTATCCTGATCCGTCTTCCTATTTCGCCCTGCGCCCGGGCATCACCGGTGCTTGGCAAGTCTCGGATCGCAACGAAAACAGCTTTGCGCATCGTGCAACCATCGACACAGGCTATGACTCCTCGCTCTCCTTCCTGGAAGATTTGAAGATCATCGCGAAAACAGTGGGCGTCGTATTGCGCCGGACCGGATATTGACCAAGAAACCATCACACTCGGGATCCTCCGTTATGAACATGAGCTACCCCCCGGCAACGAACCAAAAGCACGAGATTGTCGCGACATCCGCGAACGCCTCGGTTGGGGCGCAGGCGTCCGGCGGCTTGCTGTTCGGGAATGGTCGTGTCACGGCACGGACCGATGCATGGGGCGCCCTGCGCCTGATCCGCCCCGATACCCGGCAACACCTGTTGACCGGCGCGCCGCTGGTGGACTGTAACCGCGAACATCCCGCGTCCAAGGCCTTTGATCTTCTTCGGACCCGGCTTGTGCAAACCCTGCGCCAACAAGGCTGGAGCAGGGTTGCCGTTGTCGCGCCCACCGCGGGCTGCGGCGCCACGTTTTCCGCGGTCAACCTTGCCCAAAGCCTTGCGCGTGTGCCCGGCTCTCGGTCGGTGCTTGTCGATCTCGATCAACGCGCGCCCGGCGTGGCAAAGGCCCTTGGCCTGAATGAAAGTTGGAAGATCAGCGATTTTCTGTGTGGTCGCATCAGCATGGAGCGGCATATGTTCCGCGCCTCTGACACACTTGCACTTGCCTTGAACACCGAGGCAAATCCCGATGCTTCCGAGCAATTGCACGATCAGGTTAGTGCCGCCGTCCTCGAAGATATGGAAGACGCGCTTTTGCCCGACGTGGTGTTGTATGACCTGCCCCCGATGCTGGAGTATGACGATGCGGCGGCCTTCCTGCCCAATGTCGATGGTGTGCTTTTGATTGCGGATGCCACACAAACCACGCGCCGCCACATCGAAAAATGCGAGAGCATCATCGAAGGCCAGTCGAACTTTTTGGGTGTTGTCCTGAATCGCGGGCGCGTCACCCAAGATTGATTTTTTCCCGGCCCGGATACAGTTTATCCAGACATACGCCATAGTTTTGCCGGTTTGTAATGGTTTACACGCCGGCAAACCACCCAACCGTCGGGCATCTTGTCGTGTCCGAGGGTCAGAAGGCAGGTGACCGATTGGAGCAGTTGTTTTCCATCGAAGAATTCCTTGACCTGGTACGTCGCCGTATCCGGGTCATTCTGCTTGTCACGGTGCTTGGCTGTCTGTTGTCGCTGTTTGTCGCGATGCAGCAGACCCACCTTTACCGATCGTCCGAGGTGATACAGGTCAAGCGCCCCAAGGTAGATGACGAACTGGCCCCAACTACGGTGGATCGCGCCTCGGCGCGTCGACTGCAATTGATCCAGCAACAGCTCATGACGCGCGGCAACCTGCTTGAGGTTGGCGAAAAATATGGCCTTTTCGATGGCATGGAAGGCCTTGCCCAGACCGAGAAGGTGGCCATGATCCGCGAGGCCGTGACCATCAATGGCGTGGCCGCCGCGCGTGAGGGTTTTGCCGATGATGGCACGGTATCGGTGATCACGATCACCGCCACCTTTGACAGCCCTCAGAAAGCCCAGCAGTTGGCGCATGAATTCGCCACCCGCACCATCGAGATAAGCGCCAATCAGCGCCTGGAACAAGCGCGTGAAACGCTCAATTTTTTCACCAGCGAGGAACAAAAGCTTCTTGCCGAGCTTGAAGAGCTGGAAGACGACATCACCGCCTATCGCCGCGAGAACAACCTTGCGATCTCTGGAAGCCTTGAGTTTCGTCAGACACAGGTTGCCACGGTCAGCAGCGCGATCCTTGAGATCGAGCGCGAGATCATCACCCTGAAACAAGAGCTTTCTCAACTTGATCAGGGCCAACGTCAGGCAACACTCGAACGGCAGACACGCAACTTCGAAGCCCAGATCCAGGCGCTTGAAAACCAGAAATCCCTGCTTGAGGCTCGGGCCGAAGAACTCAGCAAGACGATTGAACGGTCCCCCCGCATCGAACGCCAATTGGGGGCTTTTGATCGCCAGCGCCAGAACCTGCGCAATCAGCTTGAAATCATAAGCGCCCGCCGCGCCGAGGCCGAGGTGGGTTTCAAGCTGGAGCGTCAACGGCAATCCGAACGCCTGAGCGTGATTGAACCGGCGGCCCTGCCGGAGTTCCCGATGACCTCAAGCCGCAAGAAAATGGTCGTTATGGGGGCCTTTGCCAGCGTCCTATTGGGGCTAGGTGTTGCCTTTATCCTCGATCTGCGGCACCCGGTAATCCGCAGCAGCCAACAGATGAAACGACGTCTTGGCGTAAGTCCTGTGGTCACCATCCCGGTTATGGATGTCGAACCCGTCAAACCGCCCAAGAAAAGTTGGCTTACGCGCATCAAAAACGCGTTTTCCAGACCCTCGGGCCATGGTCACGACACCCAAGGCAAGGCTTGATCGCTCACAGCGCTGCCAACTCCAGAATTTGCGTGAGATGCAGGCTGACCGCCAGGGCGATGATCACGCCCGCGGCAATTCCGGCCGCCGCATCATGTGCCGCATCCCAGACCCCGTGGACCCGCGCCAGCCAGATCAACACCGGATAGATCACGATCGCAGATAGCCCCATGGCCACCATCGCACCCAGCAATCCGAACTGCGTGATCCCGATCAGCAGCGCCGTCACCTGAATACCCGCGCGCGTTCCAGAGAAGACAAAGAACCGCTTGGAATCCCCGGCGGCCAAGGCAGCCTGATCATAGGTCACGCCAATCACCTGTGGGATGAGGGCACAGGCAATCACGACGACCATGGCGCCCGCCTGCGCATAGCGATCATCGTACAGCACATCCACCAGCCACGGCCCGACAAAGGCCATAACGGCCAAAAGGCCCATGATCCCCACAGTCACCGCCACGCGTAACTTGCGCAGCTTGGCCTGACTTGCCGAACCCTCCTCGGGACGCATTTCGCGATAAACCGGGATCAAGACCTTCTGTGTCACCGCATGCCCCAGAAGCAGCGGAAAGGAGGCCAGGAAATACCCGATGTTATATATCCCCAAGGTCTCAAGGCTCAGGAACCGGCCCAGAATCGCTTTGTCACCCTGGCTGGTGACAAACCAGAACGCCGTGCTCAGGAATATCCACTTCCCGAAGCGGATCAATTCCTTGGCCGCGGCACGCTCCCACTGAAAACGATTGGCCTCACCGGGCAGGAAGACATGCGTCAGAAGAAGTTTCGCCGCGGCCCCGATCACCCCGCCGATCACCAGGGCGATCACCGATTGGGTGATCCACGCCAGAACGATCATGCTCAGGATGCCGATGAACTGCCCCGTCAGGTTCAACACCGTCAACCGCCCCACCAGCAAATGCCGGTGCGCGGTTTCGATCCGCGTCGGGTTGAACCCCGCAAGGATCAAAGACAGCGCCGCGATGGGCAGATAGCTGGCCAGTTCGGGCGCGTCGTATAACTGCGAAGCGGGCCATGCCAAAAGGCAGGCCACACCCCAAAGGCAAAAGCCCCGGATCACCTGTATCGTCCACGCCGTGTTCAGGAACGCTGGATCATCGCCGCGCTTGTTTTGCGAAATCGCAGGGCCAATGCCCACGTCCGAGAACATCATCAGGCCCACGGTTACCACATTGATCAGGGCCATCAGGCCAAAGGCCTCGGGGAACAAGAGCCGTGCAAGGATCAGGTTCGAGGCCAGCCTGAGCGCTTGGCTTCCGCCGTAACCAAGCACCAGCCAAGAGGAACTGCGCAACACGCGGGCCACCAACCGGTTGCCCCGGAATGCCTGTGTCAGGGTTGTCATGGATGCGCGCTCCGGCGGTGGTCTCGATTTTGCGCCAAGGTACGCGCCACCTATGAAACGGTCAACGAAACCAAGGTTTTTCAAACGCTTTTGCCGCGAACAGGCGACAATCGCGCGGGGGCCTCAAGACTGTCGCGCGATGCGATCCGCCGCCGCTTTCCCGATCGGGCCAAAGCGGATAGGAAAGGATCAGACCAGTTTTCCAAAGGCGGACGCCCCCCGTGACCATAGCCTATGTTCTCAATACCTACCCGCAACCCTCGCATAGCTTCATCCGACGCGAGGTGCGTGCACTTGAGGCGCAGGGCACGCCGATCCTGCGGCTGGCCATGCGGCGACCAACGATGCCACTGGTCGCTTCGCAGGACCACGAGGAAGAGGCGCAGACAGATTACGTTCTGGAAAAAGGCGCACCTGCCCTTGGGCGCGCGGTACTGTCCCGTTTGTTCAAATCCCCGCGCGCCTGGTGGCGGGGGCTGTGTCAGGGCATGCAGGCAGGCGCACGCCATCCAATGGGCCGGCTACGTCATCTTATTTACTTCGCCGAAGCCTGCTATATTGCCAATCGCTGCGAAGGGGCGGGCGTGACCCATATCCATTCCCATTTCGGCACGAATTCGGCCACCGTTGCCATGCTGGCCCATACCATCGGCGGGCCAAGCTATAGTTTCACGGTGCATGGGCCGGAAGAATTCGACGCCCCCGCCGCCCTATCTTTAGGCGATAAGATGGCCGGTGCCGCTTTCACCGTCGCCATCAGCAGCTTTGGCCGCAGTCAACTTTGCCGCTGGGTGGACCACGCCCATTGGCCCCGCCTGAAGGTCGTGCATTGCGGGATCGACCCGGACAAATTTACTGCCCCCGAGCCGATCTCACCGGGTGCGCCAAGGCTTGTCTCCATCGGGCGGTTTTCCGAGCAAAAGGGGCAACTCGCCCTGATCGAGGCCATGGCGCGGATCGTCGAAGACCACCCCGAGGCACACCTTTCACTGGTCGGTGACGGTGAGATGCGCCCACAGATCGAGGCCGCAATCAAGGCGCATGGATTGGGCCAAAACATCACCCTCACCGGCTGGTTGTCCGAGGATGACGTGCGTACCGAACTTACCAACGCGCAGGCCCTTGTCATGCCCAGTTTCGCCGAAGGTCTGCCCATGGTCATCATGGAGGCCATGGCCGCAGGGCGCCCGGTGATCGCCACCTATATCGCGGGCATCCCCGAATTGGTGCAGCCGGGGAAAACCGGCTGGCTGGTGCCTGCGGGTGCCCCTGACGCCTTGGCGCAGGCGGTGGATGACCTGGCCGCTTGCGACGCCGAAACGCTTACCGGGATGGGGCGCGCGGGCCGCACCCGCGCGCTCGACCGGCATGATGTGAGCAAAGAGGCCGCAGAACTTGCCAAACATTTTGCGCAAGCAACGGGTTAACGCCCCCGCACCCACGATTGCTTTGACTCGGCCAGCCCGCTCCTGACCGCCAGTTTCACAGCCAGATAGGCCGCAAGTCCAAGAGGGTCTGACAGCCCGAGGCGCAGCACCTCGATCTTGCCGGGCGGCACCACATCGTCGTTTTCCATGAGGTGCGGATAATAACTGGCGACCTCGTCCACCCCGTCATCCTGCCGTCTGCGCACTTTGACAAGGTTCCAGAACCCTTCGATCATCGGCCACGAATACCGCGCCACGACGCGCTCTCGCTCATCGGGCGCAAAGTGAAGCCGGGCAAAGGTGTCGTCCGAAATGATCTCGGGCCACGCCCCCCAGCGCGCCCGCCCCGCGATGTTCATCGCGAACACCCCGAACCCCGGCACACCTGTTGCGATAAATGGCAACCGCTGCCAGATCCGGGCATAGGCGCGGGTAAAGCCACTTTGCGCGCGTACCTCGGGTTGGCCCGAGGCATAGCGCGGCGCCGGGGTATCCAGCGCCTCGGCGATCCGGGACACAAGCGGGCGCGAGACGATCACATCAGCATCGAGATAGATCAGGACATCCCCCCGGGCCGTTTCCTCGGCGAGGTTCAGCGCATTCAGCTTGCCGGGTGTCTCGGTCTCGATCACCGACAGGGTCCAGCCCCTGGCGCAGGCGGTATCTTCAAAGCGTTTCGCAACCATTGCCGTACTGTCCGAACAGGCATTTGCCACGACCACCACCTCGGCCCGATAGGGACCCGGATCAGACGCCAGAAGCGCCCGCAGGCAATTACCGATATAGCTTGCCTCGTCATGGGCAGGCAGGATGATGGACACCAATGGGTTACTCACAATTCACCTCGCATGTCAGGGTCGCGCGCAGGGCATCCCACCGCGGGTTATCATCGCCCAGATGGCGCAAGTGCCCCCAACTCCCCCATTTCGTGGGCGCGTAGACATCGGCATAGGCCGTGAAAACACCATCTGTCAGGTCACGCCACCCGTGCAGAAGCCGGTCATAAAGCACGGCCATTTCGGGCGAGTAATTGAGTGCCTGAAAGAAGGCCGTCAATTCCGCGTCATTCACCGCCTCGCCGATACCCACGACGTGACTGCCCCCTTCGTACATGACCAGTTGCAGGCCATGCGCCTGTGCCACCTCGGCGTGATAAGGCAACACCCGGCCCAAGAGATCGGCCACGGTATCGGCGGCATCCCCACTCAGGGCACCATCCTTCAACTCTTCCCCCGCATTGCGCATGGCAAGGTCAAACCGATGCGCCTTTACATGGGCATCCAGTTCGGCGCCGGTCAGGCCAATGTTGTGACCGTCCTCCACCGCGGCCGCTCGGCTTTCATTAAGCCAGCCCTTCACCAGATCGGCGCGAGCCTCGGTGCCAAGGATGCCACCAAAATATCCGGTCACCGCGTAGGCATCGAAGGCAATCCAAGGCGGCACCCCGTCGCTTTCGGGTTCGGCCATCCAGAGCGGCGCCTCGAACACCAGTTCCTCAAGGCCAAGCCATCCTGTCTGACTTGAAATCACGTTAATGAGTTCCGACCCATCCTCGCCCCAAGCCTCGGACCAAATCCGCGCCACCTGCGCCGCGCGCATTCCATAGAACTGTGCGCCGGCATCCTTGGCATCCCAACGCCGCTGCGCCTGTTCAGCGGCCCAGCGTGCCTGTTCGAAGGCGAAATTCCAAACCTCGTTGGAATACTCCGCATAAACCTTGCGATCCTCGGGCAGGCCATCGCGCACCATCGCCGCGAAGTCCCTGACAAAGGCATCATCGGCGCGGTGCGGGATGTTCAGCCAGACATCGGCCCCAACCTTTCGCGACAGTTGCAACATGATCTCCAGAGGCACGCCATTGAGGGCATAGGTATAATCCTCGGGCTTGGGCCGGTCGGACCACTGGGAAATCTCCGAGTTGTTGGTCTCCATCCAGTCCATGAAGCGCAACAACTTGAGGCCGCGCAGCCGATCAATCCAAAGCGGATTGAACACCTCTCCCGCTTTAAAGCGTGCGATATGCTCTTCCTTGACGACACTGATCTTGCGTACGGGATCTTCGGGGTCGCTACGCTGAATACGGATATCGACAGGCCCCGGGCCGGGGGTGAAATCGAACCGCACCTCGCCCTTGCTGTAACGTGTGTTCCGGGCGCGGCCACCCACTTCGACGATGCCCTTCCCCTCGAAGGACAATCGATAGCGTCCTTCGGTATAGGTTGCTTCCTCGGGCAGGTCGGTCAGGATCACGGTTCCCAGCGTGCCCATCTCGCGCGGCAGGCGCTTGGGCCAACCGTCTTCGTCCAGATACCCGCCTTCAACCAGTTCGGCATGCCCTGCACCGCCCCATTGGCCGGGCCTGTGCACGATCCATGGGCGCGCAGTTTTCATTACATCCAGAAAAGGCTGCTGCACCGACCAATCATTGACTGCCGCAAGGCCGATCCCGATATTCCCACCGGCCTGCGGCGCGGGGGGCTGTTTCACCTTTGGGCTGGCCTTGGCTGTCTTCCCACCACCGGCAACCCCCGCCGCCACCGTCTGTAACTCTGCCGCCAAGGCCTTGGGCGGCGCATCATAGGGTTTTCCCCAAGGATTGGTCAGGCGATGCGGCAGGCCCACGGGGCTTTGCCCGGTGACAAACCCATATTGCACCAACGCGATATAGTAATGCCCCAGGTCGCTCAGGTGGATGTCGTCGTCGAACAGCGGGCCAAGCCCATCCAGCCCGGTGACCTCCCCCGCCTCGATTGCCGCATGTAAGGCAAGCATCGACTGTCCCGCAGGCAAAAGACGCATGGGGGGGCTGCCGTCGGGCCGGGCCGCGTTCACATCGTCAACGATGCCCTGCCATTCCTCGGCCTGCGCGGCAATCGCCGCGCGCCATTCCGCCCCCGGCGCGCCACGCGGCCATGTCTCTTGCAGGAACACCTGCGCCTCTGGGGTCCCTTCAACTGCCAAGGCATGGAATTTTCCGGCAAACCCGGCGCTGTCATTCCACTTGATCTGATCGGCCAATGGGATGGCTTCGGTCAGGATCACCGCATTCACGCCGCCCTGCGCCAGAACCTCGCGCGCGTTATCGCCCTTGGCCTCACGGCCATTGTCCCAGTTATAACGCAGCGGCGCACCGTTGATGATCTGCGCGGAAACCTCGGGCGCATGACCCCCGGCCTTTAACAACTGCTCCAACATGCGCGGCCCGGTTTGGCCGAACAGGCTATGCCCCACCAAAAGCACCGACAAAAGGATCGCACCAAGGTTCATTGCGCCACCCCGGTCTTTTGGTAACCTGTTACCACCTCCCAGACGATCCGCTGCATAAGCGCCGCCGCCTCTGCACTCGGGGCCTTTGCCGTGCGACCATCGGCCAGCCGCAATTCATGCGGCAGGCCCTCGGGTGAGCGGTGATACAGTACCGCGTAATGGGTCAGCGCCACCAGATAAGCCCCCAGATCATTGACATGGATCGGGTCAAGGCTGCCACCCTCTGCCCGCGCGAACAGGTCCTCACGAGTACGGATATTACCGACACCGCCAATGGCCTCAACCTCGCGCACAAAGCGCGCCATGACCTGCCCCGCCGGGATCACCCGGACCGGGCTGTCAGGGGCATTCACCGCCAGATCGGGCAACAAAACGCCCTTTTCCCAATAACGGGCCAGATCCGCATCCAGCCGCGCAAGCCAGCCCTCGGGATCATCCAGCGGATGCCATGTTTCATAAAGATACACCCGCGCGTCAGGATTCCCTTTGCGCGCCAGTTCCGCCCATTTCGGAAAGTACCTTCCGCTGTCGTGGTACTTGATCGCATCGCGTATCTCGACCATCTCGGTCAGGATCACGGCGTCATATTCGCCCGATGCCACAGCTTCCTTCGCATCACGATAACGCGGGTGATCGTTCTCACGCTCGAACCCATTGATCGGCAAATCCTCTTCCCAATGGTGCTTGAGCGAGGTACCCCACCCAAGCTGCACCTCGTACTCATGCCCCTCACCGGCAAGCTGCCTCAGCATCGCGGGCATGTCGCGCCCGACCAGGGAATGCCCAAGGTGATACACTCGCAGAAGCCCTTCCGGAGGTGCCAAGCGTGCGGCATAAGCCGCATCCACCGCCTCCGGCTCAGCTTTGGAAGGCCCGAACCAATCGCGAAGGAATGGCACCGCCGCTAAAACCGCGACGGGTATCAAAAGAAGCCTGCGCCGCCATCCAGCCATGCCACGAATCCCTGCTCATCTGCCCTTGGAACCTAGCCCGCGACGCCCTCACGCGGCAATGCCATGCCCGTCAGGATGACCCCGCCGCCAAAACTGAATAGCCCGTGCAAACAAGCCCCCCGGTTGAACGGCACGACATCCTGCGTGAAGGTCGCCTCGAACTGGCCGGTTTCAAGGTCCGGCGTAATCTCGAACGCCTCGAAGCCGATCAATTGCTGTGTCACACCATACTGTGCCTTGTAGGCGCATTCCTTGGCCGAAAAAATCAACCGGGCCAGCCTCCCGCGCTCACCCTCGGGCTGGACCGACAGCCAGCCGCGCTCGGCCGGGCTACAGACCACCTCGATCAGATCACGTGGCAAATCCCGGTCCTCTTCCAGATCAAGGCCAAGCGCCGCATAGGTTCCGGCCTTGGCCAGTACCGCAAGGCAATGTGTATCGCTATGCGAGATACTGCCCACCACCCCCCGCGGCCAGACCGGCGCGCGGTCCGGCCCATGGGCCACGGCCCGCACCGGCATGCCCAAACGCTCCATCGCCTGATGCGCGGCGCGGCGGCCCGCGGCGAATTCGGCCAACCGCTTTTCGCCGGGGCGGCGCAGGCCCGAGGCCTCTCCGGGCAGCAACCCCTCGGGTGTGCCCCACGGAAAGGCAAAACCCATGGTCACGTCCTCGGGGAACAGGCCCCGTGCCAGGGCCTCGACCGTGTCCTCCGCGAATATGTCGGCCAAGTCGTTCATCCCGCGCGACGCCCCCGGTTCGCCCGCATGGCCCGCCGCCGCGACATCGTTTCACTGACATCCGGCGCGTCCTCGGCCGCAGGTTCGGCTGCCGGTTCGGGCGTCGTGCCCAACAATCCATCCACATGCGCCGCCAGTGCGTTCAAGACGGGGAACCGGAAAATATCCGTGATCGCCAGCTTGGCCACTTCCAGTTCGCCGCGGATTTCGCGGTGCGCCTGCACCGCCAGAAGGGAATGCCCCCCCAGTTCGAAGAAACTGTCGCTACCCTGCACGCCTTGCACGCCCAGAACCCGCCCCCAGATACGCGCGATGGTCTCGGCGCTACCGCCTTTCGCCGGGGCCTCCACCACGGCTTCGGGTTCGGCCTTCGCCTCGGGCGCCGGTAGGGCATTGCGGTCGATTTTCTTATTCGGGGTCAACGGGAAATGGTCCAGCGTCACGACATGACGCGGCACCATGACCTCGGGTAGCGCCTCCGACAGATGCCCGCGCAGGGTTTCCTCGGTCACGTCGGTATCGGCGATGACATACCCCACCAGTTCTGGCACGTCGCCCGCACCCTCCCGGGCGATCACAACCGCCTCGCGTACCGATGAATGCCCGGCAAGCCGCGCTTCGATCTCGCCCAGTTCGATCCGCTGGCCCCGGATTTTCACCTGATGGTCGCTGCGACCAAGGAAGATCAGCCGCCCCTCGGCACTCCAGGCCACCAGATCGCCGGTGCGGTACATCCGGCCATGCCCCGTGACATGATCGGGAACGAAGCGGTCCTCCGTCAACTCGTCCCGCTGCCAATAGCCACGCGCAACGCCCTTGCCGCCGATCAACAACTCACCGGGAACACCCACCGGACAGGGCTGACCAGCCTCGTTCAACACATAGACCGAGGTATTGCCGATGGGCCTGCCGATGGCCACGGCCCCTGTCCCGCTGACCGATGCATCCACCGCCTGCACCGCCGACCAGATCGTGGTTTCCGTGGGTCCATACATATTGGTGATCTGCGCCCGCGTGCAGCGGCGCAGATCATCCACCAAGCTCCCGGGAAGGGCCTCACCGCCCAGATACAGATGCTTCACCCGGCCCAGCGCCAGCCGCGCCTCATCGTTCATGCACAGCATCCGCGCCATGCTGGGCGTACACTGCATATGGGTCACGTCATGGCGAATGATTTGTGCGGCGATCGAGAAATCATCCTCGGCCAGTTCCGCCGCCGCATTCGACCGCTCGCACACCTTCGCCAGATGGGTCAACCCCTCCAGAACATGCGCGTTGTCGATGCCATAATCGATCAGGCAGGCCACCTCGTCGACGCCAAGTTGCTTGAGTTGCTCAACCCGTGCGATGCCGTCCTCGACCGTGCCGAACAGGCCGGAATCGTTGAAATAGCGATCAAAGGCGAACTCAAGGATCGCCTCCATCGCATCCTCGTCCAGCGCCGACAGGTCAAGCTGGAACGGGTTGTCCACGCCCTTGGGTTTCTTGAACGCCGGAAAGGCCCAGGCATATTGCTTGATCAGACCCGCTGCACTGCGCAGATAGTCCTGCAACGGCCCCTTGGCGATTTCGCGCACGGCCTCGCGATCTTCACCGATCAGGGTGTGCAGCATCACCGTCACGGTGAAATCCTCCGGGTCAAAACCGCTCTCGCGCAGGGCATCGTGGTAAAGCGTGATCTTCTCGCCCACCTCGTCGATACTCTGGCCCAGAAGGTGGGTCAGGACATGCGCGCCGATGCGGCCCGCTTCGCGCCACGTCTCGGGGTTGCCCGCCGTGGTGACCCAGATGGGAATATCCTCGCTCACCGGGCGCGGCTGTGTCTGCACCGGCAGCATCTCGCCCTTGTCATTGGGAAACTCCACAGCCTCGCCGCGCCACAGGCGGCGCACCTGGTCGATGGCGTCGAACATCCCCTGCTTGTTCGCGGGCGGCGTGTTTTCCGGGCGCAGCACAAAATCATTGGGGTGCCAGCCCGCCGCCATGGCAAGCCCCGCCCCGCCATTGGTCAGGTTGTCGATCACCGACCATTCCTCGGCAATCCGGGCGGGATGGTGCAGGGGTGCCACGCAACTCCCGGCGCGCACCTGGATGTTCTGGGTGATTGCGGCCACCGCCGCCCCGGTCACCGCCGGGTTGGGGTAAGGCCCGCCAAAAGCGTGGAAATGCCGCTCGGGCGTCCAAAGCGCGTCAAAGCCATTGGCATCGGCAAACTTCGCACCCTCCAACAGAAGTTCATATTTGCCGCGCCCGGCCTCGCAATCATTGCTCCAGTAATACAGGCTGAAATCGGCCCTCCGGCCCGACCCGCTGATCGCACCGTTCGAAACCGCCGCGCGCCCTTCGTCGCTGACCAGAACCAGCTTGAAACCCCGCGCCAGCGTATAGAACAGCTCCAGCACCGAAATATCGAAGGCAAGGCTTGTTACCGCCATCCAGACGCCACCGTTCTCGTGGTCCACGGCGGTATCCATGCCGGTGAAGAAATTGGCGACATTGCCATGTTCCACCATCACGCCCTTGGGCGTCCCGGTAGAGCCGGAGGTATAAATCACATAGGCCAGATCATCCGCGCCCGCACCGCCGTCCACGTTTTCGGCCAACCCTTCGGCCACTTCGGGGTGCGCCTCGAAGGTCACGACCTTGGCCCCGGTATCGGGCAGCGTGCCGCGCAAGCCCTCCTGCGTCAGAACCACGCTGGCCTGACTGTCGGTCACGTAATGCGCCAAGCGATCCGCCGGATAGGCCGGATCAAGCGGCACATAGGCCCCGCCCGCCTTCAGAATGGCCAGCGCGCCAATCAACAACTCCGGCCCGCGATGCACGCAAAGGCCCACATGGCTTCCCGGCGCGACACCTTGATCGCGCAGCACCTGCGCCATGGCATTGGCCCGCCCGTTCAATGCGGCATAGCTCAATTCCTGATCTTCAAAGACCAGTGCCACAGCCCCGGGCGTTTTCTCGGCCTGCGCCTCGAACCCGGCATGAATGGTCAAAGGCCCATCCAGATCGGCAAGCGTATCGTTCCAGCCTTCCGTCACCTGCCGTGCCTCGCCGTCCGGCAAGGGGGCCAGGTCGACCAAGGCCACGGCATCGCCCGCCTTGGCGCAGGCTTCCAAAGCCACTTTCAAGCGCACTGCCAAAAGGTCTACCGCCTCGGGCGAAAGCCGCGCGGCATCATAGTGCAGACGCATCTGATCGCCCGCCACGGCCAGCGTCACAACACTTTCGGCCACTGGCGCGTCCTGCCCACGGTGGAGGGCCATTTGCGGCACGCTTAACCCGTCCAATTCGGGCAGACGCAAAGCCAGATCTGCGGCAAAGCCGCCCTTTTCCGCCGCGCGGGTGATCTGTTTGCCCAAGGCGTCGCGTACCGCCCCAAGAGTCCCGGTCGCGGCCTCATTCACCCCCAATGGCACCCAGTGCGCCAAGAGGCCCGGCGCGGCCTGCGCCGCCTCATCAAGCCCGGCGTCGGTATAGGCCAGCGTCGCCGCCCGGTTGCCGCAACTCATCCGGCACCATGCCAGCGCCACCGCCGCGATCCCCGCCTCGTCCAGTTCCGAAACAGCGGGCATATCCACGCTCTGCCACGTCGGCCCGTCTTCCGAAGCGTGCGCCAAGGGCAGGTCCGCAGGTTGCATCGCCGACAGCGCATTGATCCACGCCGCCTCGGCTTTCGCCGCTCGCTTGGCGGCTGCCTCAAAGGCGGCCACATCGGGCATGACCAGAACATCCCCCGCATTCACCAAACGCGCCGGATCAATCGGTTGCCCCTTGGTGCTGCGCAACGCCGACAGAACGACAACCCCGCCGTCCGTCGCCACGCGCAATCGGTCTGACATAACCTCCAAAACCGTCCCCGGCGCGGCGGTGCTGACAGTGCTTTCCGCCTCGGCCTGTCCCACGCTCACCAATTGCGCATCCAACGTAACCTTGGCCGTGGCCACCGGGTTGCGATACCCGCCGAAATCCAAGGCCCGCACCATGCGCGCGACCTCCGCCGCCGGTTTGCTGAAATCCAGATGCGCGGCCGCCGGCGCGCAATGATCCAACCCGTAATAACTGCGCTGCGACAGATCTTGCGCCTGACGCTGCAACTCCCCGCTTTCCAATTGTGCAACCAGCGTCGGGAAACTGTCCATCGCCGCCGCATAACACTTGGAGTTCAGGCTAAAGGCCGTTTCATCCTCGGCAATCGGCACCATGCGTTGCTCAAGGATGTCGCCCTCGTCGATGCCGCCCTCGATCATATGCCATGTGATGCCATGCCCGGATTCCCCGTTCAGGATCGCCCAAACCGGGGTGTTCAATCCCGCATAACGCGGCAAAGGCCCGTCGTGAAAGTTCACAGCCCCCTTTGCAGGCAAATCCAGCACGGCCTGCGGGATGACCCGCAGGTTGGCAATACTCAGCAGCCAATCCACCGAACCCGGCGCAACCTCTTGGGCCACATCGCCCATGGCCTCGATCACGGCAATGCCCTTCCCTTCGGCCCAAGTCCGAACGCCCGCATCACGCGTCACAACCGCCGCAATACCGTGGCCCTTTTCAAGCAGGTGCTCACCGCAACCCACCAAAAGGGATTCGTCACCAATCAAAAGCGTGGAGAATGAGGTCATTTGTTGTCCTCCGTCATAGGCCGGGCCAAGGAAACATCGCGCCGGGATGGACCGCGCGACACAAGCGCAGCCAGAAAATGGGAAAGAAGATCACGGGTAAAACCGGGCGGGTCGCGCTGCGGTTTTCCGGTCAACAGACGTCGCAAGCCGTAAATGCCACAGCCCGCCAATCGCGCCAGCGTGGCCCAAATGGCATAGGCCCGCCCGTGCACCTTGGTGAAATAGTAAAACCGCGAGTCGAACCAATACCGCGGCGTGCGCGCCCAAGCCTTCATCTCGGTCGAGGCCGAGCCGACATGCGCCACCTCGCTACCCGGCACGTAAAACGTTTGCCACCCTGCCTGCGCGGCCCGGCGGCAGAGTTCGGTTTCCTCGTAGTAAAGGAAAAACCTTTCATCAAAGAGGCCGATCTCATCCAACATTTCGCGCCGCATCAGCACCGAGGCCCCGGCCACCCAATCCACCTGGGCGGTCTGCGTCGGGATCTCCATCGGCACGACCGAAGATTTGAACATCTTGGTGATAACCCCGGTCCGCGCCGCACCTTCGAATTCGCCACTGGCCGACGGGAAGCGGAAGACCGTGCAATGCGGCACCCCATCGGTGCCCTTGATATAGCTGCCCACCAGCCCCGCGCGTGGCTCGGCCTGCATCACATCCAGCAGTTTTTCCACCGCCCCCGGATCGGGCCAAGCATCGGAATTCAGGACATAGAAGAAATCCGGCTCCTCGCCCGAGGACATCGCCAACCGCATGCCGAAATTATTGCCCGCACCAAAACCGCCGTTTTCCGGGCTTTGCACAACCCGCAAAAACCCGTCCTTGGTCCAGCCTTCCTGCTCTCCCTTGGCCTTGATGACCTCGAATGACCCATCACCCGAGGCATTATCGACGATGACGACTTCACCACCCAATCCGCGCATCTCGCGCACGGCGGCTTCCGTCGCCTTCAACGTCAAGTCGGGCGTGCGATAATTCAGGATCACCGTGAGGATTCTTGGCTGGGTCACATTTTACTCCGCTGCTGTCACACTGTCCCAATCCGATACCGGCGCGCCTTGCGCCCCGTCATCGGTGACGCGGGAAATTTCGGCGGACAGGTATCGCGCCAAGGCGGCAACATTCGGATCAAGCACCATGCTGTCGTGATCGCCGGGCACTTCGATCACCTGCACCTTGAGCGCCCATTGCGCCCACTGATTATCGTGGAAGACATACTCGCGCGCCGCGCTCACCCAATGGCCGCCCGACACCGTCCAGTGCTTATCCAGCGGCGGACGGAACAAGAGCAGCGGCCCATCCCAAGGCTTCAGGTCATATTGCGCCACCGCCTGACGGAAGGCCGTCTCGATCTTGTGGTTGTTGAAGCCCTGTGCATCGTCGCTTTGGATTTGCCGCTTGCGCAATTCCCACTCAAGGCGGTTCATGGCCCATTCCTTGAAATACCCCGGCCCCTTGCGCTTGATCTCGGCCAGCTTGATCAGCGCCTTGTCACGGCGCGATAGATCGGGCCGCACCGGCAAGGGCGTGTCCAACATACACAGCAAGGCAACCTTGCCGCCCTCGGCCTTTACCTGCTGGGCCATCTCATAGGCGGTGATCCCACCGCCTGAGAAACCACCGAACAGATACGGCCCCTCCGGCTGCACCTGACGAATCTCCGCCAAGTAATCAGCCGCAGCTTCTTCAACGCGCCGGTGCGGCTCGTCCTCGCCCACAAGGCCCTTGGCCTGCACACCATAAACCGGCTGATCCTCGCCCAACTGCTGCGCCAGGTGCCGCAGGTTCAGGACATTACCGAACATGCCCGCCACGATGAACAGCGGCGGCTTGCGCGCCGCATCGCCTTTGTTCAGCGCCACAAGATGGGTAAAGCTCTGCGGCTGTGCGGGCGCGGCAACGGCCTCGCCCCCCTCCGCTTCCGCCATAGGCCCAGTCTGCGCCTCGATCCGCGCGGCAATCGTCGCGATCGTCGGCGCCTCGAACAGAACCGAGATCGGGAATTCCACCCCGAACTCCTTCTTGATCGTCGCGAACAGGCGTACGGCAATCAGGGAATGACCGCCCAGATCAAAGAAGCTGTCCTCAGCCCCCACCGGGCTGACGCCCAACAGTTTCTCCCACTGTTTGGCCAAAACCTCTTCAATGGCATTGCGTGGCGCCAGGAAATCCCCGTCCAGATCGGGCCGCTCGAAACTCTGGCCCTCGCCGCTGTCTGCAACCTCACTTACCTCGGCCTGAGCAATCATTGCCTCAAGGTCCAGCGAACTGACCACAACCTGCGACAGGCCCAGCCCCATCGCCCGGCGCAGGGCCACGGCCCCCTCATCGGGGCGAATGCCTTGGCTGATGTTGTGCAACAACCGCTCTTCATCCGCCGACAAAGGCGCCGCCGCGCCACCCTCCGCGAACTCCACCTCCGAAGGTGCAATCGGCGCGGGCTTGCCGAACCCTTCGACACTGGCCAGCCGCGTGATGCGGAAATTCTCGATCTCCACGCAAACCTTGCCGCGCGCATCACACAGCGAAATATCAAAGCTGGCGCTTTCCCCTTGGGCCTCGCCCAAGCGCACCCAGCTGACCACCTCGCCGGGTAGCGGGCGCAAGACCCGCACCGTGCCATAAGACAGAGGCACCCAAAGGTGATCGCCCTTGTAGCCGGGGATCAACCCCATCGCCCAGCCGGTCGCCGGATCCAGCAGACCGGGATGCAGGATATACCCCGCCTCCAGATCGCCCATACATGCCTCGGGCAGGCTCAACCGCGCCAAGCCTTCCGCTTGGCCCAAGGCCATCTCGCGCAACACATGCCAGCGCTCCCCGAACTCAAGATGCACCTCTTGCGGGGCCTTCAAACGGCCCCCCGCCTCGGCCACGCGCGGCACGACACAGCGTTTTTCAACCGCCGCGATGTCGATCCACTTGGACACGGCTCCGGAAAGGGGTGTCACATTGGCCTGCGCATTCAAAACCGTGCCCTCACGGCCTTCCACGGTACAGGCCCCGCGCAACTCCACCTCGGGCCCATCCATGTGCAGTTCCAGCGCGCGGGTCTCGCCCTCGGCCACATCAAAGGCCCGCAGGAAATGCAGATCGCTGATCTCGAACGGCGTGGTCTGTCCGCGTGCGGCCATGGCCTCGGCCACCAGTTCGATAAACCCGGTGCCGGGCAACAGGGCATCGCCCGCCTTGGTCCGGTGCCCGTCGATCACCCAATGGCTCTTGGCGCTGAACGTGGTGCGGAACCGCGCGCCGCCCTCGGCCTCATCCAACAAAGGCTGATCCACGGCGCGCCATTCCTCTTTGCTCTCACCCGTGCGCGCGGCCATGGCATCGGCGGCCATACCCACTTCGGCCCAGACGCCCCAGTTGACGCCAATCACCTTGGTCGCATCGCCCTTGCGCGCCTTGGCATAGGCGTTGAGGTACTCATTCGCGGCAGCGTAATCCACCTGACCTGCCGGCCGCGTCACCGTACTCGACGAGGCAAAGAGCACCAGCACCTCAAGGCTGCCATCGGGGAACAGCCCCTCCAACACCCGCGTCCCGGTGATCTTGGGCGCGAATACCGCGTCCATCTCCGCCTCTCGCTTGGCCAGAAGCGGGCCATCGTTGATGACCCCGGCGGCATGAATGACGCCCGTCACAGGGCCAAACCGCCCCTCGACCTCGGTTTTCACCTGCGCCATGTCCTGCGCATTGGCAATATCGCCCGAAACGGCAATCACCTTGCCGCCCAAGCCTTCAAGCTCTTGGAGCGCGCGAATACGCTTGGCCGTGGCGTCATGGCTGGCATGCGCCATGAGGTAAGCCTTCCACTCGTCGCGCGCAGGCACCCCGCCACGCGACAAGAGCGCCACACTGGCCCCGTAGTTCTCCAGCAAGTCCCGCGCAACCGTCAGGCCGATCCCGCCAAACCCGCCGCTGATCAAATAGGTGCCGCCCTCGCGCCAAACCGGGGCCTCGCCTGCATCCGTCAACTCAACCGGCGCATAGCTTTTCTCGAACCGCTTACCCCTGCGCAGCACCGCCTGCCAGTTGCCCGGAGTCGCGGTGATCTCTTCCATGACTTGGCTCACCACCCCCTCGGGAAGTTCGAACACCCGCTCAGGCTTTCGGAAAAACCCACCCTTCACCTCACGCGGCAGTGGCAGGGCAATATCCAAAACCCCGATGCTCAGCCCCGGTACCTCGCGCGGGACCACCCCCGCCGAAGCTGCAACAATCGCTTTCTCAGGATACGGCAAGACCTCATCGGAAAGCTGTTCGGCCCCGGTGGTCACAACGCTGATATGCACCGGAGTTTCCAAATCCCGCTCGCCCAAAACCTGCGCCAGATGCGTCAGGCTAAAGACCCCGTGTTCCATGTTGCGGTCAAAGAAACTGCTACCCGGGCGGAAACTCTCATCCCGCGTCACCAGCCAGAAATGCCCGATCCGCTCCGGCATCTCCCCGGCCTCGTCCAGCATGGCAAACAGGCTTTCATATCCCGCGCGCCCCATTTCCGGCGCAAGGCTATAGCGCCCCGGCCCAAGCGCCTGCGTGGTATCGCCCGACACCACGCGCACCACGCGATGGCCCGCGCTGTCCAACCGCTCGGCGGCCGCCTCGGCAACCCCGGCGTCGTCCATGAAGAACAGCCAGTTTTGCACCGGCAGGGCGGCCAAATCCGCATCGGCCACCAGTTCCGACTCGGCAAAGCGCGGCACCCACTTGGCCCGCCAGCCCCAGTCGGCCATGTCCTCCTGCCGCATCAAGGCGCGCGGCGCGGCCTCGGAAACCGCCGCCGTGCCCGGCTCGATGAAATAGCGTTTGCGCTGGAAGGCATAGCCCGGCAGCGGCAGGCGCTGCCGCTTGGCCTCGCCCCAAATCTGGCTCCAGTCGGCCTCAACGCCACAGGCCCAAAGCCGCCCGATCACGCCTAGGAAATAGGCATCGTCGGCCATATCCTGATCCGGGTGCCGCAGGCTGCTGAGCACCTGCCCCGGCGCCACCTCCGGGCTCATCTGCGCCAAGGAGCTCAGGGCCTTGCCCGGCCCGACCTCCAGATACACGCGCCCCGGCACTGCGGCCAAAGCTTCCACACAGGCGGCAAATTCCACCCGGTTGCGCAACTGCGCGGTCCAATAATCGGGGCTTGTGGCCTCCTCGGCGGTCAAAACCGCGCCGGTGCGGTTCGACATCACCGGAAGGTTCGGCGCATTCAACTCAAGCCCGGCCAGGAACTCACGGAACTTCGCCAGAATCGGGTCCAGCATCCGCGAATGTGCGGCAATATCAATCGCCACGCGGCTGTATTCGGCCCCCATGGCATCCAACTTTTCGGCCAAGGCATCCAGCGCCGCATCCGGCCCCGAAACCGCGCTCAGTTCCGGCGCGTTCACACTGGCGATATCCAGATCATCGCCCACCAGCGCCTCGATCTCGGCCACCGGCAACGAGATACTCAGCATCCCGCCCTTGGGCACCGTATCAAACAGCCGCCCGCGCAGCAGGACCAGATCAATACAATCCTCGAATGCCATTACTCCGGCCAGACAGGCCGCCGTGTTTTCCCCCATGGAATGACCGACCAGTGCAGCGGGTTTCACGCCCCACGACATCCACAACTGCGCCAACGCATATTCCACGATCATGATCAGCGGAAGCTGCACCGAGGGTTGCTTCAACCGCTCCCGCGCCGCCTCGGCACCGCCCTCTTCGGGCATCCAGAGCGCACGAATGTCATAGTCCAACTGCGCCTGAAGATGGTCCAGCCCCCGGTCCATCCACTCGGCGAACACCGGCTCGGTCTCATAAAGGTCCCGCGCCATATCCACGTATTGCGCACCGCCGCCGGGGAACATGAAGACCACCTCGGGCGATGGCCCAAGCGCGTCATGCGTGAACACCCGCCGGGTGTCACCCGTTTCCAGCAACTCTGCCGCCTCGAGCGCGGATTCGGCCACCAGAACCCGGCGCTTGCCGAACGCCCGCCGCCCCTCTTTCAGGGTCCACGCCACGTCGGCCAAATCCGCCTCCGGGTTGGCCCGCAAATGCGCGGCCAAAGCCCTGGAATTGCCTTCCAACGCCGATTTGCTCCGCCCCGACAGGCACAGCACATGGAAGGGCCAGTCGGACTCGTCCGAAGGCCCCCGCGCGGGTGCTTCTTCCAAAACGGCATGGGCATTGGTCCCGCCAACGCCCAGCGAATTGACCCCGGCGCGACGCGGGCTGCCGCGCCCGTCCCAATCGCGCAAGCTGTCGTTCACCGCAAACGGGCTGGTCTCGAAATCAATCGCCGGATTCGGCGCTTCATACCCAAGGCTTGGCGGCATCTGCTTGTGATGCAGGGCAAGGCTGGCCTTGGTCAGGCTGGCCACTCCCGCCGCCGTGTCCAAATGGCCAATGTTTGTCTTGACCGATCCGATCCGGCAATACCCGGTCGCATCCGTCCCCTTGGAAAACGCCTCGCTCAGGGCCGACACCTCGATCGGATCACCCAGATAGGTGCCGGTCCCATGGCATTCCACGTAATCCACGGTCTCGGGCGATACGCCAGCGTTCTCTAACGCCTTGGACACCGCCGCCGCCTGCCCATCCACCGAAGGCGCCAGATAGCTGGCCTTGTCGGCCCCGTCGTTGTTCACGGCAGACCCACGGATCACTGCCCAAATGTGATCGCCATCCGCCACGGCATCGCTCAACCGGCGCAGCGCGACACAACCCGCACCGCTGCCAAAGACCGTGCCCTTGGCGCGATGATCGAAGGCATGGCAGTGCCCATCGGGCGACAGGATCTCGTTTTCCTTGAAGACGTACCCCCGGCCATGCGGCAACTCGATGGTCACCCCCCCGGCCAAGGCCATATCGCAATCGCCCTGCCGCAGCGCGTTACAGGCATAATGCACCGCAACCAATGAGGTCGAACAGGCCGTCTGAATGTTGATGCTCGGCCCCTTGAGGTCGAGGATATGACTGATCCGCGTGGCCAGGAAATCCTTGTCGTTGCCCGTATGGCGCAACAGGAACATGCCCACATCGTCCAACAGGCCGGGATTGGAGCAGATGTTGAAATAGAAATAACTGCCCATGCCACACCCGGCATAGACACCAATATCCCCCTTGAAGCGCTCCGGCATGTGCCCCGCGTTTTCAAGCGCGCCCCAAGTGACCTCCATGAACTTGCGATGCTGCGGGTCCAGAATGGCCGCTTCCTTGGCGGAAAAGCCGAAAAACTCGGCGTCGAATTCGTCAAACGCCGCCATCCGCGCCGCCGATGCCACGTAATCCTTGTGATGCATGCGCTCCGGCGTTTCGCCTGCAGCAAGCAAAGCCTCTTCGTCCAACGGCTCGATCGATTCGATCCCGTCGCGAAGGTTATCCCAAAATTTATTTACCGTGGGCGCCCCCGGCAGATCCACCGCCATACCGACAATCGCAATCGGGTCTTCCCCCCCGGATTGCATGCGTTCGGACGTTACCCACTCATTAACCGCATTCGACATGTCTTCAGACCTGCAAATGCCCCCATACTCACGATACACGAGCCGACACAAACGCGCCATAGTGTTGAGGCATGTCCCGCCGCAGGCCCTCCCCTTAAATAATTGATTTTATGTAGATTTTAATTCTACAGCCCCAGGCTGTCGCATTGATACCCGACAACGATACATTGTGAGTATAGCGAATTATTCGTGGATGGTGAACAATCTGCCACAATTCACCTCATCCAAAGCACCAAGGCGATAGAATCGCCGCTACATCACCGTGCGCCGCCGCGACCTGTTCCGCGTCCCGCCAATCATCGGTCCATCCCCCGTGAAGGGGCGCGGTGTTTGCTCGCGGCCGAACCGCAGGGTCTCGGCATAGCCAAGCACCGCCCCGGCCACCAGCCAGACGACCGGCACCAGCGTATCGTTCAGCAGCATGTCCACCATGGTCGCCCCCAGGATCAGGGCCATTGGCGTGGCGAACGGCGACAGGGACCGCCCTGCTTTGCCGATCTGCATGAACAGCATCACCATCGGCAAGGCCAGTAGCCCCATTTCACACAGGTATCCCACCCAGCCAAACGTGCCGAAGGTCAAAATCCAACGCCCATCCGGAATCGACAGGATCTCCCCCGTCGCCATATGCCGCACAAGGTTTCGGCCCCATCCGCCCCAGCCGAACAGGTCCTTTTCATGCGCGCGTTGCAAAAGCGCGTTCTCGTTGTCGAACCGATAACCAAGGGAATGCGCCCGATCCGGGCTGATCGCCTCGGCCTGCGCAAGGATCGCATCCAATGGAATAAGCCCCAGATTGCGCAACATCGGCCATGAAATCGCGACCATGGCCAGCACCACCGCAAGCAACGCCTGCCACCGATACGGCACAAGAAAGACCATCGGCACAAGACCCAGCGCATAAAGCTGTGAGGCAAGGCTTTTGCACAGGTACAGGACGATCAGCAGG
This sequence comes from Roseovarius bejariae, assembly GCF_009669325.1. Taxonomy (NCBI): domain Bacteria; kingdom Pseudomonadati; phylum Pseudomonadota; class Alphaproteobacteria; order Rhodobacterales; family Roseobacteraceae; genus Roseovarius; species Roseovarius bejariae. The sequence goes on along the minus strand of NZ_SZWE01000001.1, from coordinate 2,436,398 downwards.
TAAACCACCGCCACCATCCAGCGGCGCTGTTCTGCCCCTTCGGTGTTGCGCGCCAAGGCCACCGCCGACACAAGCGCTGTCACCATGAACAAGGCCAGCCACAGGGCATGGGGCAAAAAGACGATGGGCCGGAAGCCCCCATCGCGCATCATCTGCGCGAAACTGTGCTGGAAGAACCCGTAAATCCAGGTGTTCAACTGCGGACTGAATCGAATCTCGAACAGCGAGGGAACGGAATAGGCCAGCCCGCCAATCGCAAAGGCCAGAGCCAGTTCCCGCAGGCCCTTGTCCGTACCCAGATACTGCCGCCCCAACAGGAACGGCAGCAAGACAATCATCTGGTTGGACAGGACCGAAGCCATGTCGATCAACCGCAACCCCGGCAGGCTTCCGGTCTCGAAAACAATCGGATCGGCCCCTGAAAGCACCTCGAAGACAATCGGTTCGCGGTTGGTCAAAACCGTCGGGATCGCCACCAGGACAAAACCCAGCGCCAGAAGCGCCGTGAACGTCGAGCGCGGCCAGATCCGCACCTTGTCTCTGAGAATGAACAGCGCACCGCCAAAGGCACAAATGCTCGAAATCGAGAACTTGTCCATATCCGGCACCAAGGGCAGGTCGAACTCGGCAATCGGCGGCAACACCAGGTAAGCCCCCAGAATGGTCCAGATCACCGCACGCTCGGGCGACAGGCGCCTGAACAGCACCACGCTGACCAGCGGCCAGAGCATCAAGGCGAGATAGGCAATCGGGTTGGGCATATCGGTGTTTTAGCGTCCTGCACGGGCCTCTTGGGCCGCGACAGTACCACCGCGCCGCGCCCACGTCGCCCCTCTCGTTTCAGGATACACCGTTTCGGGATTGGCAATGGCCCCCTTGCAACGCCCCTCTGGCCTTGACGCGAATTTGCCCCTAAAACCGCCAAGGGGCCACGGGGTAACGGAGTATTCAGCGTGCAATTCGCCTTCCGCGATCAGGTCATCACCGTCAACCGGCCCAGTCGCGCGGGCCTCATGGCCGACATCCGCCAAAAACTTGAAGCGCGCGAGGGCTTTGCCCTGGCCACCATTAACCTCGATCACATCGTCAAGATGAACGCCTCGCCCGCCTTCACCGAGGCCTACGCGGCCCAGGATCTGGTGATCGCCGATGGCTGGCCCATCGTTACGCTGTCGCGCATCGCGCGACAGCCGGTCGATCTCATGCCCGGCTCCGAACTCATCGTTCCCCTGTGCAAGCTCGCCGCCGAAACCCGGCGCACGGTTGCCTTCGTCGGTAGTACAGACAACACGCTATCCAAGGCCGCGCAAACCCTCATGGCTGATATCCCCGGCCTCACCGTGGCCTATACCCACGCGCCACCCATGGGCTTTGATCCGCAAGGCGAGGCCGCCGCGCAGATCTGCGCCGATCTCAAGGCCCAAGGCATCGGCCTGTGTTTCCTCGCCCTCGGCGCACCGAAACAGGAAACTTTCGCCGCCCGCGCCCGCGGCCTTGCACCCGAGACCGGCTTTGCCTCCATCGGCGCGGGCCTTGATTTCATCGCAGGCCAGCAACGCCGCGCGCCGCTTTGGGTGCGCAAACTGAAAATGGAATGGCTCTGGCGCGCGCTCTCCAGCCCCCTGCGCCTCGGTCCGCGCTACGTCAAATGCCTTGCCGTATTACCGGGACGGATGCTCGAAGCGCGCCGCAACCGCGCCTGATCACTTGTATTCCACAAGGCTCTGTTTGCGGCCCCTGAGCCGCGACAGGTAATAGCCCAGCGCGCCCTGCGCCTCGGCAAACTTTCCCAAAACAATAAACATCGCTCGCGTCCAATCCCCATCCCGCAGGCCCAACCGGACCACCTGCGCCGGATAGGCCAGCGCCAAGATCACCCCCAACCAAGGCGACACTAAAAACGCGCCCAAAATCACCACGGGCAAAACCGCCCCCCCCAACAACGCCCGCCGGGTTTCGCGCACCCAATGCTGCTCGGGCGGCGCCCCATGCAGGGCCGCGCCTTCGGCAAAGGCATGCCCCGCCCGCTTGCTCCGCGTCCACCACTGGCCAAAGCGCGTCATCGCCGCGTCATGCCATGTCATTTCCGCATCCAGCCGCTCGATCCGCCAGCCCGCCGCGCGCAACCTGACACAGAGTTCCGGCTCCTCCCCGGCGATCAAATCACCGTTGTAGCCATCCACCGCGCGCAGCGCCTCCACCCGCATCATCGCATCACCGCCACAGGCCAATGCCGGTCCGATGGGCGTATCCCATTCCGCATCGCACAGGCGATTGAAAACACTCGCCTCCGGGAACCTCTCCCGCCGACGCCCACAAACCACGGCCAACCCCTCGTCGGCCTTCAACCGCGCCACAGCGGCGTCAATCCACCCCTCCCGCAGCGCGCAATCCCCATCCAGAAACTGCACCAGTTCCGCACCATCGATCCGGGCAATCCCCGCGTTGCGCGCCCGCGCCGCCGTAAAGGGCCGGCCCCGGTCCAGATCGACCACCTCGGCGCCATACTCCCGCGCCGCCTCGATGCTGCCATCGGTCGAGCCGGAATCAACGTAAATCACCTGCGACACGCCCTTGGGCAAGGCCTCCAGACAGGTCAGGAAGCGCGCGCCCTCGTTGCGCCCGATAATGACGATGGCCAAGTGATCAAGGCTCATGCGCCTGCCTCCAGATACCGCAGGTACCCTTCGGACCGCACCATGAAACCCTCCGCCTCCAAAGCCGCGAAACTCTGATCCTCGCGCGCGGCATCCGACCACAGGCTCAAACCCTCGTCGGCAAAGGCTTCCAGCCGCTTGGCATCTTCGCCATGCACACTCACCCCGCGCGCCAGCGTATCGGCATCCCGCGCCGCCGCATCACCCGCGAACTTGTAATGCAGGATCAGCCCCGTGAAATCGGCACAGATCACCCCGGCGCTGGCGTGGGGATGCACCCCCGGCTCAACACCCTCACCCACGAAAACAAGCGGATGCTTGGTCAGGCAACAGTCCTCCCCGAAGACGCGCTTTCGCACCCCGCCGAACATCACTTTGATCCGATCACTGGCCACGCTGTTCTGGCCCAGCGCATAGCGAAACGACACCTCCGGCGAATGGTAGTCATACCGCGCGACTTCCCGCAGATCGTGAAAGCGAAACCGTTCCACGCTCTCGGCCAAGCTCCACCCCGCCGCCGCCCGCAAAGGCCCGTCCGGGAACATCTCCAACATCTGCGCCACAAGCGCCGTTTGCCCTCGGCTTTCCAGATAGCGCACCAAGCCGGGCAACCCGATCCGCTCGGCCCCCTCGAAGGTGAACTGCTCGTCCATATCGGCATAAAGACACCAGCGCCCCGCGCAATGCACCTTGGCGGCATGGTTGCGAAACCGATTTTCCACCTCACCCCACGGCAGGGTCGATTGCAGCACCACGCAATCCGCCTCATCGCGCAACCGCTCCAAGGTGCCATCGCTCGACCCATTGTCGCAAAACACGAACCCAGCCGCGCCTAAGCCCCGATAATAGCGCAGGAAGTCTTCCAGGTAATACGCCCCGTCCCGCACCAGCGCGACAACGACCACATCACCGGGCTGGCCCACAGGCCCCGCCGTCCCCTGCACATGCCGCAAGGAGCGCTTGAACCGCCGCCCCTCACGCCACAACCGCCAGCGGCGCGAAAGCTTTTCCAAAAGGCTCATCCGCCCAACACCCTTTGCACCAAGACAACCACCGCCACCGGCACCATCATTACATGCAGCACGTAATCAAACCAGTTGCTGCTGCCCCAGCCCATGACCCAGGCCACCTGCCCCAGAACCGCCACAAGCGGCAGGAACGGATTGCCTGTCAAAGCCCCGTAAAGGCAAACTGCCAAAACCATCACACCAACAGGGATCGGCGCATAGCCCAACCTGTAAGGGTCCACCGGAAACACCCCCATCGAGGCCGCCAGAAACGCCACGTAAAGCCCAAGGAAAACGACAATCTCAAGCGTCCCGAAGGACACCACGGGCAGGCCCAGACTGCCGCCCATGTGCCGCAGGGCCAAAGCGGGCAACATCACTCCGAACGGCGCCAACACAGCGACCAAGCCACCGGGCACCAAGGTCTCGCGCGCCAAGCCCACCACCGCCAAGCCCACCGCGGCGCCCAAGGCAACGGCCAGCCACGGGGCCACGACACAGCCCGCCAGCGCGAAAACAACCCAAGCCAGCACAAGCCCCAAGGCGATATTCGCCAAAACTCCACTCATTGCGCAGCCACCCATGCCGCGTTGAAGACGACCGTGCGAATGCCGCGCTTGGCATCATGCGAATAACTCAGCAAAAAAGTATCCCCCATCCGCCGCAACATCGGATAGCGCGCCCCGGCGGCGGCAGGCTCCAATACGTTTAAAACCCGCCACGTCGCGCCCTCATCCTCAGACAGCAACAGGCGTAAATCCCCCGCACCCTTCACGTCATTGGCCACCATCAGGATACGGCCCGCGCCAAGGCCAAGCGCCGCCACCGGCGCGCTTGGGTTCGCCATGCCGGTCTTTTCCGCCACGCTCCAGCTTTGTCCGCCATCCTGCGTCCGCGACAGCCACACCCGGTCCGAGCGGTCGAAATCCCGCAAAAACGCCACCGCGCGCGACTCGTCCAATGGCACGATCATCGGCTGAATCATCTTGCCCGGTCCGGCAATCCGCCGCGTATCGCGCACCCGGCCTTCCGGCCCGAAGCGCACCAAGGTCCCATGCGTGCCACCCATCTCGAAATAAGCCGGCAAGGCATGGGAGCCATCGGCATAGTTCACCATCGGCGATTTTACCAAATGCGAGCGGTTCAGGAACGGCGACAGGTTCAACTTGCGTGCCGACACCGGGCCACCCGGCCCCATTTCCACATCCGCGATCGAGGCCATGGCCCAGCCACCAACCGAAACCACCGTGGCATAAACAGAAGACTCCCGCGCCTCGTTCTCCACCACATTGCCCAGCGTCACCACCAACTGCCGCGGGTCCATCGCCGCACCAAGGCCATCGCGGGTGATATATTCCGCAGGTTTCCCCGCCTGCCACCCGTCAGTGCCCTGACGCAATTCGACACTGTGAATATCCACATCCGGCTGCGCCTCGGCCGAGCCTTCGAACCACGCAATCCGCGCGCCCTGTTCCTCCAGCAGGATCGCCGGCGCATGGGCCACGCCCTTTGACACCGCATAGTCGAACACCCGCTCGAATACCGGCTCGCCCGCGGCCTCAACCCGCGCGGGCAAGGCAAAACGCCACTCCAGCGGCCGGTCGCGCCACATGGCATAGCCACTCAACGCGACACTCACCAAACCCAGCGCCAATATTACCAGATGCACAGCACCCAAGGCCTCAGCTCACCTTCATCACGATCTTACCGATATGCGCGCCGCCCTCCATATGGGCATGCGCCGCCGCCGCCTCGGCCAGCGGAAACTCGGAATCCATCACCGGCGCCACGCGCCCGGCCTCCAACAGGGGCCAGACATGCGCGCGCAAATCCTCGGCAATCTCCGCCTTGGCCTGATCGCTCTGCGGGCGCAAGGTGCTGCCGGTGATCGTCTGCCGCTTCATCATCAGCGGCGCGAAATTCACCTCCACCTTGGGGCCTTGCAGGAAGGCGATCTGCACCAACCGCCCTTCCTCGGCCAGGGCCTTCAGGTTGCGGGGCAAATACGATCCCCCCACCATATCCAAGATAAGGTTGGCCCCGCCTTCGCCCTTCAGGACCTCGACGAAATCCTCATCACGATAGTTGATCGCCCGCTCGGCGCCCAACTCGGAACACTTGGCGCATTTCTCATCCGACCCGGCCGTGGCAAACACCCGCGCTCCCAGAACCGAGGCCAGCTGAATCGCCGTCGTGCCAATCCCGCTCGACCCGCCATGCACCAAGAAACGCTCGCCCGCTTTCAATCCACCACGCTGAAACACATTCGACCATACGGTGCAAAAGGTCTCGGGCAGGCAGGCCGCCTCGCGCATCGCCATACCTTCCGGCACCGGCAGGCAATGCGCGGCGGGCGTGGCCACGTATTCGGCATAGCCGCCGCCGGGTAGAAGCGCGCAAACCTTGTCGCCCACGGCCCAACCGCTCACGCCTTCGCCAAGGGCGATAATCTCGCCCGAGGCCTCAAGCCCCGGCAAATCGCTTGCCGTGGGGGGCGGCGCATACATGCCTGCCCGTTGCAAGGCATCGGGGCGGTTCACCCCGGCCCATGCCACCTTGATCACCACCTCGCCCACGCGCGGCGCGGGCACAGGCCGCGTGCACATCTTCAACACCTCTGGCCCGCCGGGCTGACTGATCTCCACGGCGTTCATCGTCTGGCTCATTCCGCTCTCCCTCACTCGCCGCGCCACTGGCCCGGCATGTCGTGCCGCCCGCTTGCCTGCGGCGCACGGACCTTGTCCAATATCTTGAGCGGCCCGGCAAACACTTGGCTCAAAACCTTGTTGTCCCGCACCTGCGCCTTGACCTTCTCGAACTGCATCACATCGTCGATCCGCCGGTCCAGAAAGTCCCACGTCGCCTGATACCCGGGGCTGTCATCCCCCAACCAATAGAGAACGGTCGAGGAATAGACCCCCGAGAGCGTCGCCCGCTTGGTATACCAATTCACATCCTCCGAGGTATCGCCCAGCGCCACCCAAATCTTGTCACAGGTGCCCCAGATCGCCTTGGCACCGTCGCCGGCATATTGCGGCAAGGCAAACAGGGTCACACCACGCTGCACCAACTCGCGATCCTCGACCGCCTCCAACCGCGCCCGCACGGCAAATGCCACCCGATCCCGAAACCGCATTTCGCTCAGGTCCGTGGCCGTCAACCGCTCCAGCATCAACTCGTCGCCTTCCGCGTGATAGGCCAGCGCCAGATCGACCGCCCCACGCGGGCAAACCGCCTCGGCCACCCCCGGCGCCACGCCGGATTCGGCCACCGCCGCCTCAAATGCTGCGGCGCTCCAGCCATCAAACGGCACATGCAGTTTCACCGCCTCCAGCAGCGCGGTTATCGTCTCGCGGTCGGACATATCAAAGCCTCCACTTCTGTTACGCGCCACCCTAGACAAAAGAGTAACGCTTTGCTATACGGCCACTTCCTGCAATTCCATGCAACATCAACTTAGAAAGGTGGTGACACCACATGCAGGTTAGTGTTCGCGACAACAATGTCGATCAGGCGCTCCGCGCCCTGAAGAAAAAGCTGCAGCGCGAAGGCGTGTTTCGTGAAATGAAGCTCAAGCAACATTTCGAGAAACCCTCCGAGAAAAAAGCGCGCGAGAAAGCCGAAGCGATCCGCCGTGCCCGTAAACTGGCACGCAAGAAAGCCCAGCGCGAAGGTCTGCTCTAAGACCTCTCTCGAAAGCTTAGAACACATAAAGTCAGACGACCCCCGGGCAGCCGCTTCGGGGGTTTGTCATTTCTGAGGCCCCGATTTCTTCAAAAGAAATCGGACCGAAATCTTTTCAAGATTTCGCCCCCGTCCCAGCGCCCGTAGTGCGCATTTACTGCGCACCACCTCCCAACTCATCACTCCGTACAAAACTCACGTACGTTTCGTACAACTCTCACCGCGCGCCCTGTTAACACCCCGGGCGTACCGACGCCCATACCGACGCGATACCGACGTGATACCGACACATTACAGCATGGGGTTTTCGCCGTTAACCCAAGGGCTTACTCCCGATTCGCGGCCTCTCCTGCGCGATCCGTTAATGCGCAAGCCACCGCCGAGCCTCCGTTGCGCCCCCTTGCCCGCTGCGCCCCCGTGCGGTAACGCATCCTCCAGCCTCATTGCCACAGGACTCACCATGAAACGCCTCAATGCCGCCGATCAGCTTCTATTCGGTCTGGCCTTCGCCAGCCTTCTGTTCACGCTGCTCTACTATCTCGTAGGCTTTGTTCAGGAATTCCATGACGGTTTCGCACAAGAGGACGGCCCGATCGAATGGTCGACCGCGATTTTCCTTTTTGTTTCCAGTCTGGTACTGGCCCGACGCAGCATCACGCAGGCCCGCGACGGGGCATGGGTGGCAACCCTTCTGGTCGGACTTTACGCCTTTTTGTTCTTCTTCGCCTCGGGCGAGGAAATCTCGTGGGGACAGCGCGTCTTCGGCTGGGAAAGCAATGAATTCTTCGCCCAGAATAACTACCAGAACGAAACCAACCTGCATAACCTCGTGGTCGGTGAACAGCAGCTCGCAAAAACCCTCTTCGGGAGTGTGTTGACCACCGTACTCCTGCTTTACCTCGTGGCATTGCCGCTGATGTATAACAGGTTCAACTGGGTCAAGAGCTTCGCCGATACCCTCGCTATCCCCGTTCCCGGCCTGCGCCACGCAGCCCTTGCATTCGGGGCCAGCATTTTAATCGCCTTGGTCGATCTGCCCCGCAAGTGGGAGGTTTACGAGTTCGTCTTCAGCGTGATCGCCTTGTCCATCTTCATCGCGCCGACCAACTCGAACCGTTTCGAACCACTGGTAGACGAATGACATAAATCACTGAATTAATTAAATAATTTCATCTTCATCAAACAAGGGAGCCGCGTCAAGATGCGCGCTTATCCCTTCAAGGGCTTCCTCGGCCTTGGGCGTTTGCGCCACATGGAACAATGCGTCGCCCTCATAAACATTGGGCATGTTGGTACGGCCAATCACGATGCCTTCGTGGTCGCAAATGACCTCTCTTTCGACCTCGCCGAAGGGGTCTGAAATCGCGCCCAGAACCGTGCCGGGCGATACCCTGTCACCTGTTCCGTGGTAGCCCCGGAACAGCCCGCCGGCCGGGGCGCGATACCAGGTTGAATCGCCACAAAGAACCGGCTCTCCATGCCGTTTCGGAACACCTTTTTTGGCAATCATTCCAAGATGATGCATGACCCGCAGGATACCCGATGCCCCGGCCCGCGCGGCCAGTTCGTCAAACCTCTGCCCCTCGCCACCTTCATACAGCAGGACATCGACCCCCGCCTCCTCGGCGGCCATTCTCAAGGAGCCTTCCCGCAGGTTCGATTGCATCATCACCGGCGCACCAAAGACCTTGCCCAACTCCATGAGACGATCATTGCCCGCCGTCAGGCGAATTTGTGGCAGGTTTGTCCGCTGCACGGCCGCCGAATGCAGATCGATCCCCACATCTGCGCGGCTGACCACCTCGCGCATGAAGATGTGGGCAAGCCGCGACGCCATGGAGCCCTCGCTCAGCCCCGGGAAACACCGGTTCAAATCGCGTCGGTCCGGCAAGTACCTGGAATGATTATGAAAACCAAAGGCGTTGACGATCGGCACAGCCAGCAAAGTACCCGCCATATTCTTCAGCGGCGCGGCCTTCAAAAGCCGCCGGACGATCTCGACCCCGATCACCTCATCGCCATGAATCGCTGCCGACACGAACAAAACCGGCCCCGGCTTCTTACCATGCACCACATGCACCGACAGGTGTACCGGCGTATGATCCGAAAGCGTGCTGACAGGCACATCCACCGTCTGCCGGGTCCCCGGCGCAATGCTTGACCCGTTGATCTGAAAGGACTCGCGTTTTGCCATCTGCTCATTACCTCACCGTTGCGCAAAGGGCTTAGGCAAAAACCCGGCGCCTGTCCATCCAAGACCCCAGACAAAAAGGCCCCACCCGAATGGGTGAGGCCTTGAAACCATTGATTTAACGCGGCTTTCAGCCCGGCATCTTGGTCGTGCGCAGATAGGGCAGAACCACCTCAACCTCACCAAACTTCTCACGCGCCTGCTCGTCGTTAAGCGACAATGCCACGATCACATCCTGCCCATGCTCCCAGTTGGCGGGCGTGGCAATCGGGGTCTCGTAAGTGGCCTGAAGCGCATCAAGCGCGCGCAGCACCTCGGCAAAGTTGCGGCCAACCGACATCGGATAGGTCATCATCAACTGCACCTTCTTGTTGGGCGCGATGATGAAAACGCTGCGCACGGTCGCGCTATCGTTGGGGGTGCGGCCATCCGGCAAATAAGCCTCTGCCGGTAGCATATCCAAGGCTTTCGACACGGCCAGATCCTCGTCGGCAATAATCGGGAAACCAGCGGGCGCACCCGAGGTTTTCTCGATATCGCCTTTCCATTGCTTGTGCTCTTCGACCCCGTCGACCGAGATACCCATGACCTTGCAACCGCGCTTTTCCCATTCGTCGGCCAATTGTGCGACAGCCCCGAATTCCGTGGTGCAGACGGGGGTGAAATCCTTGGGATGCGAGAACAGGATGGCCCAGCTATCGCCGATCCAGTCATGCAGGGTCAAAGTGCCTTGGTCGGTTTCAACGGTCAGGTTCGGAATTTCGTCGTTGATGCGCAGTGCCATGTCAGCATGTCCTTTTTTTTGCTTGCAGTCAGCCCGTATTCAGAATTTGATCAAATCCCTGAGCCAGTGTCCTTTTATCCAACCTTGCAGGCCGGCGGTTCCCCTGACACAGTGCCGCCAAATTCACGGAGGTCCACCATGATCGAGAAACGCGAATTCTACATAAACGGTGCTTGGGTACAACCAACTGCGCCAAATGATCACAATGTGATCGACCCCTCGAATGAAGAGGCCTGTGCGGTCATCTCACTGGGGTCCCAAGCCGATACCGATGCGGCCGTTGCCGCCGCCAAGGCCGCCTTCCCGGCATGGGCCGCCACCTCGAAGGAAGACCGAATCGCAGCCCTGCAACGCGTCTATGACGCCTACAAAGAGCGGGCCGAGGATATGGCGCAGGCCATCAGCCTTGAAATGGGCGCCCCCATCGAGATGGCGCGTCAACAACAAGTCGGCGCCGGACTGGGCCACCTGAAATCTTTCATCACCGTCGCCAAGGATTTCGAATTCAACGAACCTCTGGGCGATCACGCCCCCAACGACCGCATCATTCACGATCCCATTGGCGTGGTCGGTATGATCACCCCTTGGAACTGGCCGATGAACCAAATCACCCTGAAGGTCGGTGCCGCCCTTGTCGCGGGCTGCACCATGGTTCTCAAACCGTCCGAGGAATCGCCCCTGTCGGCGGTGATCTTTGCCGAGATCGTCGATGCAGCGGGTCTGCCCAAGGGCGTGTTCAACATGGTCAACGGCGATGGAGTGGGCGTGGGCAGCCAACTGACCGCGCACCCGGATGTCGATATGATCTCTTTCACCGGTTCCAGCCGCGCGGGCAAGATCATCTCGAAAACCGCCGCCGACACGCTCAAGCGCGTCAGCCTTGAGTTAGGTGGCAAAGGCGCCAACCTGATCTTTGCGGATGCCGATGAAAAGGCCGTGAAACGCGGTGTCCTGCACTGCATGAACAACTCCGGCCAATCCTGCAACGCCCCCACCCGAATGCTGGTGCAGCGCGAGGTTTATGACCAAGCGGTTGAAACCGCGGCAAAAGTCGCCAATGGAATTGCCGTCGGCTCGTCGCATGACGAAGGCCGCCATATCGGCCCCGTGGTGAACGAGGTACAGTTCGACAAGATCCAAGACCTCATCCAGAAGGGCATCGACGAAGGGGCCCGCCTTGTCGCCGGTGGCACGGGGCGCCCCGATGGGTTGAACCGCGGGTTTTACGTCAAACCCACGGTGTTCGCGGACGTGAACAACGACATGACCATCGCGCGCGAGGAAATCTTCGGCCCGGTTCTGTCGATCATCCCGTTTGGGACCGAAGAAGAGGGCCTGCAAATCGCCAACGACACGCCCTATGGCCTGACCAACTATGTCCAGACGCAAGATCCCGCACGCGCCAATCGTTGTGCCATGGCTCTGCGCTCGGGTATGGTCGAGATGAACGGCCAGTCGCGCGGCATGGGTTCGCCTTTCGGTGGTGTGAAACAATCCGGCATCGGGCGCGAAGGCGGCAAATGGGGCATCGAGGATTTCCTTGAAGTCAAAGCCGTCTCCGGCTGGACCGAAGGCGCCTGACACGACCATGACCACACGCGCCTACGTCCTGCACCTTGAACGGGCCACGGCCCGCCGTGCCAATGCGCAGGCGTTGCTAAAAAACTGCGGGCTGGACGGCGAGATCTGGGCCGCCGTAGATGGCGCGAAATGTCCGCCGGAAGACTTGGAAAACGCGGTCGGGACGGGGCTTTTCAACCCGCCCTATCCCTTCCCCCTGAAAACCGGCGAGGTGGGCTGTTTCCTGTCGCACCGGCAGATTTGGGCCGACATGCAAAAGCATAAGGCCAAGGCATCCCTGATCATCGAGGACGACGCGGGCCTTGATCCCGAAGGCTTTGCACAGGCCCTCGCATTGGCCGAACGGCATGTCGAACACCTGGGCTACATCCAGTTCCAGACACGCGCGCCCAAAGGCCCCGTCACATCCATCGACACCGCCGGGGACAAGACCCTGATCGTTCCGCAACTGGGCGGCCTGCGCACCACCGCCCAACTGGTCAGCCGCGACGCCGCCGCCCATCTTCTGGCGCTCTCGGCGCCATTCGACCGGCCCGTGGATACCTTCGTACAAAGCCATTGGCACACCGGCCTGCGCCCGGCGATGATCTATCCCTCGGGCATCTCGGAAATCGCCGATCAATTGGACGGTTCCACCATCCAACAAAGCCGGAAGTCCCTACTCGAACGCCTCTCGCGCGAGTGGAAACGCGCCCGTTTTCGCCGCAATGTTGTGACCCTTTCGGAACGCAGCCGCGCCCCCGCAACCGGCGGTATCTCAGGAGGCCCCGCATGATCATTTCCCGCCTCTTTGGCGGCGCCGGCAACCAGTTGTTCCAATACGCCGCCGCCCGCGCCCTGACCGACCACCTCGGCACAGAGTTGGCCCTTGATTCGCGCTATGTCGCGGGCTCCGCCGATCGCGGTGATTGCTTCGAGCATTTCAAGAACGCCCGCTTCACCCGCACCGACCACCTGCCACCGGCCAAACCAGATGGCGCAATCCGCTATGCTCTCTGGAGGAAATTCGGGCGCAACCCGCGCTTTCACCGGGAACAATCCCTTGGCTTCGACGCTGGATTCTTCGACCTGCCCGACCAGACCTACCTGCACGGCTACTGGCAATCCGAAAAATACTTTCAAGGTATCGCCGGGCAGATCCGCGAGGACCTGCGGTTTACCACACCACTCGACCAGCCGAACACCGATATGGCCATACGCATCGCCGAAGCGCCCTGCCCACTCGCTCTGCACGTCCGGCGCGGCGACTACGTGGCCTCGGGCGCCTATGCCGCCTGCACGCCCGAGTATTACCGCGCAGCTGTCCGCCATGTGGCCGAAACCACGGGCAGCGCCCCCACCTGTTTCGTGTTCTCCAACGATCCCGCTTGGGCGCGCGACAACCTCGCGCTTGGGTTTGACACGGTGATCGTCGATCACAACGATGAAACCACGGGCCATTTCGACCTGCACTTGCAAACCCTCTGCGCCCATAACGTGATCGCCAATTCCACCTTCTCGTGGTGGGCGGCATGGCTCAATGACAGCCCCGGCAAATGCGTGGTCGCACCCAAGGACTGGTTCGCACCCGACCATCGGCAAAACCCCGATATCTGCCCGCCGTCATGGCACCGCCTCTGACACCGCTTTCCCCCCGGCCAGAAAGCCACTAAGACAGCGCCATGGAAATCACCCCCGATATCGCCAAGACCCGCTTCCTGCCGCAAACCGTGCACAAGCGCGATATCTTCTCGGAAACCATCTCGGGCACACTCGAAGGCTATCCAGATTTCCCCGTCGTCCTGCGCAAGCTTGATGGCGTGCCCATCTACGCCAAACCCATCGCGTGGGCCCTCGCCCGCAAGGAGATCAAGGGCCTGCGTGCGGTCCAGGGAATCGAAGGGTGCCCGCTACTGGTGCGCGTCGACAAAACCGGCCTCTTGCGCAGTTGGACCAAGGGCACTCCCCTGCAACTGGCCAAACCCACCAACCCTGAATGGTATCGCGACGCCAAACGCCTTCTGCGCGAGATGCGCCGTGCCGGTGTTACCCATAACGACATCGCCAAACCCCAGAACTGGCTGATGACCCCCGAGGGCCGCGCCGCGGTGATCGACTTCCAACTCGCCTCGACACATCGCCGCCACGGCAAACTTTTCCGCGTCATGGCCCGCGAAGACCTGCGCCACCTGTTGAAACAGAAACGCGCCTACGCGCCACACCTGCTGACGCCCTCGGAAACCCGGATGCTGACGCAGAAGGCCCTGCCGGCCCGCCTCTGGATGGCCACCGGCAAGCGGCTTTACAATTTCGTCACCCGCCGCCTGATGAACTGGTCCGATGGCGAAGGCACCGAAGACCGGATCGAACGCGACGGCCCCGCCCTGCGCGCCGCCCTCTTGGCACATCCGCAGGTCACAGGCGTCGCGCTCTGCACCTACGCCCTGCCTGCCAAGGGCGTGGGTCTCTATGCCTTTGTCGAAACCACCCTGCCGGTGGACGACCTCGAACGCCTTGCTCCCTCCCCCAAGCCCGAGTTGATACAACCCGTTTCGACCCTGCCGCGCGATACCGATGGCGCCCCCCGCATGGATGCCCTCACCCTCATCGCCACCAATCGCCTCGACGAGCTCGAACAGCTCAGGGCCCAGAATCCAGCCCTCGCCGAAACCCTTGCACCCATCATCGCCAAGCGCCTCAATCTGACCGACAGGGTCTTGCGCGCCTAAGCCGCTTCATCTTTCCAAAAATACTCTCGCCGAAGGCCCCCATCCGCCACGCGCGCGCGGTTGCACATCCCCACAACACCTCTTTGGCCCGGACACGGGTGGGTGGGAAACCGGGCCAAAGGGCCCCTAAAACGGCGCTTTGGCGCGGAATTTCATCCCCTCACCACCATCAGGATGACGCAACCGTAATTCCTCGGAATGCAGCATCAGGCGCTCCTGTTCGCGCGCCTCGCCCTCGGCATATAGCGGATCACCCAGGATCACATGGCCAAGCGCCAGCATATGCACCCGCAACTGGTGGCTCCGCCCGGTCTTGGGAAACAGCCGCACGCGCGTCTCCCCGTTACCATGGCGCTGCACCCGCCAATCGGTCTGCGCGGGTTTGCCGGTTTCATGGCATACCTTCTGCAAGGGCCGGTTAGGCCAATCCACGATCAGGGGCAGGTCAACCGTGCCGGTCTTTGGCTCCAACCGCCCCTCGACACGGGCCACGTAGATCTTTTTCACCTGCCGCTTCTCGAACTGCAGGCCAAGGTGCCGCTGCGCATGGGGCGTCAGGGCAAAAACCATCACCCCCGAGGTATCGCGGTCCAACCGATGCACCAGAAGGGCCGTGGGGAAAACTTCCTGCACCCGCGCAATCAAACAATCGGCCAGATGCGGCCCCTTGCCCGGCACCGACAACAACCCCGAAGGCTTGTTGACGACGACAATCTCATGGTCCTCGTGAATCACATCCAAGGGCGTATCGGGGGGTGCATAATCACTCATTCCCGCCGCTTACACCAAGCCACAGTGAAGGGCCACCTATCCCATGAAGCGGGCGGCGACCTCTCCGCTAAGATAACTGAAACGCCCTTGGCTCATCGTCGCACAAATGCGCCGCGTCGCGGGCTCCATCACGATCAAATCCGCGCGCTTACCGGGCGTCAAAACACCACGATCGTCAAGGCCCAGAATCCCCGCTGGTCCCGACGAGATCAGCCCCCAGGCCTCGGCCAGATCCATCACCCCGCCATCAGCCAGCAAAAAGGCCGCCCGCCGCATCGACGGATAGTGATAGTCCGAAGCAAGCGCCGTGCAGTACCCCATGGCCACCATTTCAAGCGCGCTGACATTGCCCTTGTGCGAGCCGCCCCGCACCACGTTGGGCGCCCCAAGGATCACCGGATCACCGCCCGCATGGGCGGCTTCCCCGGCCTCCAATGTCTCGGGAAACTCGGCAATCCGCGCGCCGCGCTCACGCCACGTATCCCTGTCCGCGTGGCTTCGGTCATCGTGGCTGCCCATGGCAACACCCTTGTCCCGCAAGCTGCGCGCCAGAGCATCCACCGCCGCTGGCACCTGATCCATCGCCGCATGCCAGGCCTGCAAATCCGCCAGGTGCTTTTCCGGGTTCTTGCCGATCCGCAAAGCCTGCCCCGTCAGGCGCGGGGGCCGCTTGCCCTTGGCCAATTCGTCATGCGGCAGGTGGTCATTGAACACCACGTAATCCACCCCATGCCGCAGGGCCAAAGCCTCGAAATCGCCGTAGGCATCCAGCATGCAAATCTCGAAGCGCAACTGCACCCGTAGGTCGGTCATCAAACTGCCGCGCACCTCGTCCAGCCCGATCAGAACCCGGCCCGCGAACTCCGGCCCGCGCATGCCCCCTTCCCAGCTATAGAACTGCGCCAGAACCGAGGTGCTGATCCCGTTGCTGGCAATCTCGGCCTCGGCTGCCACCAAGCCTTGATCCAGATCCTTCATCGCCCCGCGACGCGGGGCCAGATGCTTCTCGAAGGCATCACCATGGATATCCACGATCCCCGGCAGGATCATATAGCCACGCAAGTCCACCTCGCGGCCCACGGGCGCATCGGCAATCTGTCCGCCGGACAGGGCCAAAGGCCCCTCGGCCAAACCTTCGGGCAAAAGCACCTCTGCCCCCTGCAAAGTCAGGTCAATCGCTGTCACTCTGATCTCCCCAAATCAGGTCGCCAAGGTCCATGTCATGGTCGAACTTTCCGGTTTCCAGAAACTCGATCACCTGCCCGATGACCAGTGGATTATTCATCAGGAAGGTATGCGTCACCGGTAGGGTGATATGGTCGGCCATGCCCTCGATCTTGGTGGAGGCGACAGAAACCTTGCCATCGTCCGGCCCCTCGATCAGCGAAGAGAAATAGGGGTTGAGCGAACGGTCACCGGCGATCACTCCCAATTCAAAATCCACCGCTGGCAACTGCTCGGGCAACCCATCCTGCCCGGTCTCCAACTGCATCCCCGCCGGACCATTCAGCCATTCGAACAACTCCAGCCCGCCCAATTCATCCACCAGTTCCGAACCGTGGTTCGGCGGGGCCAGCATCACCACCCGGCCCATGTCGTCGGGCCGATTGTCGCGCAGCCAATAGCGCAACAGGATTCCGCCCATCGAATGCGTCACGAAATGAATCCGGCTTTCGCCACAAACCCGCACCGCGAAGGGCAACGTATCCTTGGCCAGTCGGTCGATATCCAACTCGGTCGAGGGGTAATCGGGCCGGAAGGTCGTGTATCCCTCGGCTTGCAAGGCCTCCTCCATCACAATGAACGAGGCATCGGTGCGCGCCAAACCATGCAGCAACACCACGCAATCGGCCATGGCCGGTACGGGCATTATCAAGGCAAGGCATGTCATAAAGGCTTTCATGCGCCTTGAGATAGGCCCATTCCGCCCGCTACAACAGGGGAAATCGCAAAGGATCACCCCCGAATGCCCATCCGCCTTGCCGCCCGCGCGGTTATCGTGCACGACAACCGCCTGCTTCTGGTCAATGCCTTTCCCGGGAATACCAGCGATCTGTGGTGTGCACCGGGCGGCGGGGTGGATCTTGGCCAATCCCTGCCCGACACCCTGATGCGCGAGGTGCATGAGGAATGCGGGTTGACCGTCGCCGTGGAAACCCCCTGTCTGGTCAATGAATTCCACAACCCCGATGATGCCTTTCACCAGGTCGAGGTGTTCTTTCGCTGCACTATCACCGACGGCGCGCTGTGCGACACATGGCAAGACCCCGAGGCCATCGTGACCCGCCGCCGCTTTGTTACCCGCGATGAAATGACGGGCCTGCGCTTCAAACCCGACAGCCTGCCGGATGTGGCCTTTGGCATGGCGGGCGAAATCGGCTACGATCCCTTGGAAAGACTGGTGAAATAAGATGAACAAGGCCTTTACCAAGGAAGAGGACGGCAGCAGCCCACAACGCCTGCCCGACCTGCCAATCAGTTCCCATCCCAATCACGTCACCCCGCGTGGCCTGCGCCTTTTGCAAGAGCGCAAGGCCGCACTTGATGCCGAGGTCACGCGCCTGCGCGAAAACCGCGATTACCTGCCCGATCCCTATCCCCTCTCTGTCGCCGAACGCGACCTGCGCTATGTCGAGGCGCGGCTGGCCTCCGCCATACTGGTGGAACCACCCCAAACCCCGCCCGAACACGTCAGTTTCGGCGCCACGGTCGAGGTTGAGGACGAAGACGGGCGCAAAGCCAAATACACCATCGTGGGCGAGGATGAGGCCGCGCCGGATCAGGGCTTGATCACTCATATCTCGCCCCTGGCCCGTGCGCTGCTTGAGGCCAAGGTGGGCGATATCGTCGAATGGCCCAAACCCACTGGCATCGTCGAACTGGAAGTCTTGTCGATCAGCTTTGACGCCGCCTGACGCGCGGCAGAACCGCAATCGCCACGCCCCCCAGCACCAGAACAGAGGCCAGCGTGAACCTTAACGTCAACGCCTCCCCCAAAAGCGCCATGCCGCCTGCCATGGCGATGACCGGCACCGTCAATTGCGCCACCGCCGCACTTGACGCCATCAGCCGCGGCAAAACCGTGTACCACAGGGCATAGCCCATCCCCGAGGTCACGGCCCCCGCCACAATAGCCAGTACCACGCCCCGCACATCCACCGTCAATTCGCCCTGTGTTGCGGGCACGATCAGGGCCAAGGCCCCAACCGGCGCGGCCCAGACGAAATTCGCCGCCGTGGATTGCAAGGCATCCGCCGCGCCGCGCCCAGACAGGGAATAGACGCCCCAAGCGATCCCCGCGATGGCCATCAACCCACCATGCAGCAGGCTCACCTGCGCCTCGCCCACGGGCCACAAGAGCCACGCCAGCCCCGCCATGGCCAGCGCCGCGCCAATCCAGCGCCGCAGGCTGACACCCTCCTTCGCGCGCACGGCCCAGGCAAACATGGTGATCTGCACCATGCCGAACAGGATCAACGCACCCAGCCCGGAATCCAGCGAGTTATACGCCCCGGTAAACCCGTACATGTAAACCAACAGCGCCAGCACCCCGGTCACACGCCCCGTCCCACCAAGCCGCAGATGTCCGCGCGTGACCAGACATAACACCGCCAAGGCCACGGCCCCCGAGACCAGTCGGATCACCCCGAAACTCGCCGCATCCATGCCACCCCCGACAAGCCCCGCCCGCGTCAGAACGGAATTCGCCGCAAAGGCCAGCATCGTCAGGGCAGTCAGAAGGAAAACGGGCATTATTGACCCTCAAAGTCTCAATTCACTCGCCCCTTGTGGCATATCCCCCAAGCTCCAGCCACGAAAAAGGGCGCCACCCGGGCGCCCTTTCCATCACGTTATCCTGATACGCTTACAGCGCGAGGTTCGGGATGATCTGCTTCTTGCGGCTCATGATGCCGGGCAGAACAACTGTGTCGCCTTCGACCGATGCATCAAAGCTCTTCTCGGCAACGGTTTTCACAACGTCATTCGGCACCAGAAGCGTCGCTTCCTCGTTCAGGATATCGACCACGAACAGCAGAACTTCGTCCACACCATCCTCAGACGCCACATCCTTCATCGACGCCATCAGGCTATCCTTGCGGTCCAGAACCATGCCCGGCGCCGTGGTTTCCAGAACGCTGACCCGGAACTTGGTGCCGCTCACTTCGTATTCCTTGCTGTCCATGCGGATCAGCTCGGCATCGGAAAACGCGCTGACGTCGGATTTGGCGGCAAACATCTCGGCGGCATAATCGCCAATGTTCACACCCAGATCGGCGGCCAGCTTGCTGGCGACCTCGCGGTCATGTGCGGTGGTGGTCGGGCTGCGGAATTCCAACGTGTCCGACAGGATGCAGGTCAGCGCCGCGCCTTTCATGGCGTCGGGCATCTTGGCGGCATCGTCCCCCATCAGGTCAACCATGATCGTCGCGGTGCAGGCCAAGGGGCGCACGGTGATGTCGATCGGGCCCTTGGTCTCCAAACCACCCACCAGCTTGTGATGGTCGATGATCGCCTGCACGTCGGCGTTGTTGATGTTCTCGGGCAGTTCTGCGGGGTTGTTGGTGTCCACGACGACACAGGCCTGCCCCTCGTCCACGTCCGAAATGATGCGCGGTTTGGGCAGGTCCCATTTCTTCAGCATGAAGGCCGCTTCGGTGTTGGGTTCGCCCAGCAAGACCGCCTCGGCATCACCGCCTTTGACGTCGTTGAGGTACCACGCCCATAGAATGGGCGACCCGGTGGAGTCGGTATCGGGGGATTTGTGGCCGAAAACAAGGGTGCTCATGTCACTGTCCTGTTCAATTGAATAAGGGTTGATTTGCGCGCCTTATAGGCGGCAAGGCACGGCTTGTCACCCGTCGCGGATGCGGCCATTTTGCCTAGATGGGAAAACCTGCCGAAACACAGCTCTATGCCCCGATCAAAGCATGGCTTGAAGCACTTGGCTATGAGGTCAAGTCCGAAGTCGGCCCCGCCGATGTCGTGGCCTGCCGGGAGGGCTGCGAGCCGGTGATCGTTGAGCTGAAGACCGGGTTTTCCCTGACCCTGCTGCAACAGGCCGTCAAACGGCAGGCCCTGAGCGAGCATATCTACGTCGCCGTTCCCCGCTGGAAGGGCCGGGCGGGCTGGCGTGCGTTCAAGGGAAACATGGGCCTCTGCCGCAGGCTGGGACTGGGCGTGCTGAGTGTCTCGTTGGAAACCGGCGCGGTCGAGGTGCACTGCGATCCCGCCCCCTATCAGCCGCGCAAATCACGCCCCCGCAAGGCCGCCCTGCTCAGGGAATTCGCCCTGCGCGAAGGCGACCCCAACGCAGGTGGCATGCGCGGCAAGATCATGACCGCCTACAAACAGGATGCCCTGCGCTGCGCCGCCTATCTGGCCGAGCAGGGACCATCCAAAGGCTCTGACGTGGCAAAATCCACGGGTGTTTCACGCGCCACCCGGATCATGGCCGACAACCACCATGGCTGGTTCTTCCGCGCGGCCCGCGGTGTCTATGCCGTGACCGACACCGGGGAGGAGGCCATCAAGGGCGCAACGGCAGCCGGGTAATCGTGAAGCCTTCGTCTTCCAGAAGCCGCAAAACACCTACCTCGCCGGGCAGATGTGCCGCACCGACGGCCGCAAACACTTTCTGATCCTGCGCTTGCTCCAGTAACCGTTCCACCCAGGAAAGATTGCGATCGGTCAGCATTTTTTGCTCGAACAGCGCGAAATCCTGCATCGCCGTATCGCCGCCAAGGTCCAGCGTCATCTTGCGCGAAAACGCCCATATCAGGGCCACCTTCTCCTGCAAGTATGTCTGCCGCAGGGTATAGGCCATGTCATCCGGACTGCCCGACCATGCAAAGAACATGCGGATCATGTCCAACTGGTCCTGCATCGGGAAGGAATCCATCATGGTCATCAGGGCCCGGTAGTCCTCCAGCGACCGCGACGGGTTGCCGATCTCGGCCGCGTAGTCACCGACCAGCATATCGATTCCCTTGCCCTCAAGCGCCCCGCTGCGCGCCTCGCACGGCCCGATGCCCAGCATCATCGCCGCCCATGTGGGCTTGAACTTGGCGGCAAAGAAGGGTGCAATCCCGCGCGCCCGCATTTCGGCGGCGAACAAGGCCCAATCCTCGTCCCCCAACAAATCCGGCAGGGTCGGCCCCTCCATGATGAACATGAGTGACGGATCGGCGGCCATCTCGCGCTCCATCTTCGCGCTATCCGAATTCGACACTTCAAGATAAACCCGGTCCGCCGCCTTGATATAGGGCCTCACGGCCTCCAGATGCGCCTGCGTTTTCTCATGCGGGAAGTGGTATGTCCCGAAAAAGGTGAGCTCGGTGTCACCGCGCACGGCCCGCCACAAAAGCCCCTCGGCAAAGGCTTGACTGCTGGCACGCTGAACAAGGGCCGCGTGTTCGGCCTCGGGCATGTCAGCAATAAGATCGGTGCCGTCGCAGCGCGCAAACCCCACATGGGGCAGCGCAAACACCAACAAAACCGCAAGAAACCGCACCATCGTCACCACCTCTGCCTGCCTCGGTTGGCCGATACGCTAGACCGCAACACACGAGGGCGCAATCGGCCAACAATTTTTTTGACCGCGATTGGTTGACTCGGGCCATACCGCTCCTTAGCTATGCGCCGTTAGCACTCGTACAGACTGAGTGCTAATGACCCCGCCCGGGGTCATTAGGGAGAAACTTTGAGCCAAGGAGCCAAAGACAATGGCATTTAAACCGCTGCATGACCGCGTACTGGTCCGCCGCGTCGAAAGCGAAGAGAAAACCGCTGGCGGCCTCATCATCCCCGACAGCGCCAAGGAAAAGCCGCAAGAAGGCGAAGTTGTCGCCGTGGGCTCAGGTGCCCGCAAAGACAGCGGCGAGCTGATCGAGATGGCCGTAAGCGCCGGTGACAAGGTTCTGTTCGGCAAATGGTCGGGCACCGAGATCACCCTCGACGGCGAAGAACTGCTGATCATGAAAGAAAGCGACATCCTCGGCGTTATCGCCTGATCGCTTCTCTTCTCTACCGCACAACGCAACAACAGATAGTCAGGAGAGACAGATATGTCTGCCAAGGACGTCAAGTTTGACACCGATGCCCGCAACAAGATGCTGCGCGGCGTCAACATTCTGGCCGATGCCGTCAAGGTGACGCTCGGCCCCAAAGGCCGTAACGTCGTTCTCGACAAATCCTTCGGCGCCCCCCGCATCACCAAGGACGGTGTTTCGGTCGCCAAGGAAATCGAACTGGAAGACAAGTTCGAGAACATGGGCGCGCAGATGGTCAAGGAAGTGGCCAGCCGCACCAACGACGAAGCCGGTGACGGCACCACCACCGCCACCGTTCTGGCTCAGGCCATCGTGAAAGAAGGCACCAAGGCCGTGGCCGCGGGCATGAACCCGATGGACCTCAAGCGCGGCATCGACCTTGCCACCGCCAAGGTCGTCGACGCCATCAAGAACGCCGCCCGCGAAGTCAAGGACAGCAGCGAAGTGGCACAAGTCGGCACCATCTCGGCCAACGGCGAAGCTGAAATCGGTCAGCAAATCGCGGACGCGATGCAGAAAGTCGGCAACGACGGCGTTATCACCGTCGAAGAAAACAAAGGCACCGAGACCGAAACCGACGTCGTCGAAGGCATGCAGTTCGACCGCGGTTACCTCTCGCCCTATTTCGTCACCAACTCCGACAAGATGATCGCCGAGCTGGACGACTGCCTGATCCTGCTGCACGAGAAGAAACTCTCGTCGCTGCAGCCGATGGTCCCGCTGCTCGAACAAGTGATCCAGAGCCAGAAACCGCTCCTGATCATCGCTGAAGACGTCGAAGGCGAAGCGCTGGCCACCCTCGTGGTGAACAAGCTGCGCGGCGGCCTGAAAATCGCGGCTGTCAAGGCACCGGGCTTCGGCGATCGCCGCAAGGCCATGCTGCAAGACATCGCGATCCTGACCGGCGGTCAAGTGATCAGCGAAGACCTCGGCATGAAGCTCGAGTCGGTCACCATGGACATGCTGGGTTCGGCCAAGAAAGTCTCGATCACCAAGGACGAAACCACCATCGTCGAAGGTGCAGGCGAAAAAGCCGAGATCGAAGCCCGCGTTGGCCAGATCCGCAACCAGATCGAGGAAACCACCTCGGACTACGACCGCGAAAAACTGCAAGAGCGTGTTGCCAAACTCGCTGGCGGTGTCGCAGTCATCCGCGTTGGCGGCATGACCGAAGTCGAAGTGAAAGAGCGTAAAGACCGCGTCGATGACGCGCTGAACGCCACCCGTGCCGCCGTTCAGGAAGGCATCGTTGTTGGCGGTGGTGTTGCTCTGGTCCAAGGCGCCAAGACCCTTGAGGGCCTGACCGGCGCGAACACCGACCAGAACAACGGTATCGCGATTGTCCGCAAGGCGCTCGAAGCGCCGCTGCGCCAGATCGCCGAGAACGCCGGTGTTGACGGGTCGGTCGTGGCTGGCAAGATCCGCGAAAGCGACGATCTGAAGTTCGGCTTCAACGCGCAAACCGAAGAATATGGCGACATGTTCAAATTCGGTGTCATCGACCCTGCCAAGGTGGTTCGCACCGCGCTGGAAGACGCAGCCTCGATCGCAGGTCTGCTGATCACCACCGAAGCGATGGTTGCCGACAAGCCGCAGAAAGAGGGCGCAGCCCCCGCTGGTGGCGGCATGCCCGACATGGGCGGCATGGGCGGCATGATGTAAGGTTTTTCGCCAAAGCGAAAAACCGTAAGGCAACAGGCGTTTGGCCAAGGCCAAACGCCGACAGCCTCAACATCGACACCCGCACGAAACACAAAGGGGCGCCCACCGGGCGCCCCTTTTTTCGTTCAAGGTCTGCCGCCCCCCCTCAGACGGCCCGCTTCGGCCGCACCACGTGAAATGACCCGTGCATATAGGCCAGGGGGGCTTCGCCCGCATTGGAAATCCCGGTGACCGCACCGATACAAATCTCGTGCGTGCCATGGCCCACCGTCCGCTCCAGCGAACAGGTAAAGGCCGTCGCCCGCGGCAGGATCGGGCCGAATTCCGTATCCGACACCTCCAGCCCGGCAAATCGGTTGGGCTGCTTCTCGTCATTGGCTCCGGCGAAACTCTGGGCGAGTTTGACCGCATCCTCGGGCAGGACATTCACGCAAAAAACGCCATTCTCGCGCACCGCTTTTGCAATCCGGCTGTCGTCTTTCAAACACACCAGAACCGATGGGGGGTCCGCCGATAATGACGTAAAGGCGCTCACGGTCGCACCGGCCCGGCCCGCCGGGCCGTCTGTCGTCACCACCGTCACGGTCGAGGCCACCTGCCGCATGGCATTGATAAAGGCATCCCGTGCCGCGCTCATTCTGTACCTTCCGAAATCATCATCCGTTGACCGTTCCGCTCTCGCTGGCATGACCCTGCCTGCGCGTCAATTATCCTTGTCCTGCGGTAAGATAGAAGATCACGGAAAAAAGGCCAACCTAGGGCGTAAATTCGCAACTGGAAATCCCACCGCCCGCCTGACATACCAAGGCCACATCTATCACAACCGGACAGGCCCCGACATGACACAAGTGATTTCCGCCCTTTCCGAGGTTTCAGACCGCTACGAGGCCCTCTTCGTCGATCTCTGGGGCTGCGTTCACAATGGTGTCAAGGCCCTGCCCGAGGCGGTCACGGCCCTTATCAAGTACCGCGAACAAGGCGGCGTCGTGATCCTCGTCACCAACTCTCCCCGCCCGCGCCACGGGGTCGAGAAACAACTAAAGACCTTCGGCGTGCCGGACGATTGCTGGGATTCCATCGCCACCTCGGGCGACAGCGCCCGCGCGGCCATGTTTCGTGGCGTGGTCGGGGAAAAAGTATTCTTCATCGGCGAAGACCGCGACAGCAAGTTCTTCGAGCCCCTGCGCCTGATCGAAAACCCGGCTAACATCCAATGCGTCCCCCTCGATCAGGCCGAGGGTATCGTTTGCACCGGCCCCTTCGATCCAACCGCCGACCCGTCCGAAATGCGCCCGCAGTTCCTTTATGCCAAGCAAAAGGGCCTGAAGCTTCTTTGTGCCAATCCCGATATTGTAGTGGACCGTGGCGATCACCGGGAATTCTGCGCCGGGGCGCTGGCACGGCTTTACACCGAGATGGGCGGCGAAAGCCTGTACTTTGGCAAACCGCACCCGCCGATCTACGACCTTTCCCGCCGCCGCCTCGCCGCACTTGGTCATGACATCGCCGACGATGCGATTCTCGCCATCGGCGACGGTATCCATACCGATATCGCCGGGGCCATGGGCGAGAACATCGATTCCCTGTTCATTTCCGGCGGCCTTGCGGCCAAGGAAACCAAAACGTCGCACCACCCCGACGAGGGCGCACTAAACGACTATCTGACAAAGGAAAAATCCAATCCGACCTATACGATCGGCCGCCTGCGATAAGAAAAAAGACCTTGATTTTCTGCGCTTGCAAAGTAATAAAGTTCCAAACATAGGTTCTTGGGTGTCGTAAAATTACCCAAGCGATCAATCCAGGAGGGTCGAATGTTGGACAACATGCCGCGCGGGACCATCACCATCGAAGAAATCGAGATGGGCATGACGCGCCACTTGCGCAAAGTCGTGACCGACGAGGATATCGAGATGTTCGCGCAGGTCTCGACCGACCGGAACCCGGTGCATCTTGATGACGATTATGCCCAGGACACAATCTTTGAAGGGCGCATCGCCCACGGCATGCTGACCGCTGGCCTGATCTCGGCGGTGATCGGCGAACAACTGCCCGGTCACGGCACCGTCTACATGGGTCAGACCCTCAAGTTCCTTGGCCCCGTGCGCCCAGGCGATAGCGTTCTGGCCGAGGTCGAGGTAATCGGCATCGACCACGGCAAACGCCGGGTGCAACTCGATTGCCGCTGCCTCGTGAATGGCAAGAAAGTCCTGATCGGCGAGGCCACCGTGCTCGCCCCCTCGGGCAAGTTCGACTAACCGCTATTTTCCGAACAGATCGCTCTGGCCCGCCGCTTTCGGCGGGGCAAGCCCCAGATGCCGCCAACCCCCCTGCGCCAGCATCCGGCCCCGCGGCGTGCGTTGGATAAGCCCCTGCTGCAACAGGAAGGGCTCAATCACCTCTTCCAGTGCATCACGGCTTTCCGATAGCGCCGCACTGATCGTTTCGATTCCGACCGGCCCACCCTGATACGCCTCGGCAATCAGACGCAGATAGCGCCGGTCGGCCCCATCCAGCCCAAGGTTGTCGACGCCCAACCGCGTCAGCGCGTCATCGGCCAGCGCCTTGGTGATCTTGCCATCGCCTTCGACCACGGCAAAATCCACCACCCGCCGCAACAGCCGTCCGGCAATCCGCGGTGTCCCGCGCGACCGCCGCGCAATCTCGCATGCGCCTTCGCTATCGGCAGGCGCCCCCATGCGTACGGCATTCCGGGTGACGATCTCGTGCAACTCCTCGACCGTGTAGAACTGCAACCGCGTCGGGATCCCGAAGCGGTCCCGCAAAGGCGTGGTCAACAGCCCCAAGCGCGTCGTCGCGCCCACCAACGTGAAAGGCTGCAATTCGATCCGCACGGTCCGCGCCGCTGGCCCTTCACCAATCACCAGATCCAGTTCGAAGTCCTCCATCGCAGGGTAAAGCACCTCCTCAACCACCGGGTTCAGGCGGTGAATCTCGTCGATGAACAACACGTCATTACGTTCCAGATTGGTCAGGATCGCCGCCAAATCCCCCGCCTTGGCCAGAACCGGCCCCGAGGTCATGCGAAACCCCACTCCCAACTCCTTCGACATGATCTGCGCCAAGGTCGTCTTGCCCAGACCGGGCGGCCCATGAAACAACGTGTGATCCATCGCCTCGCCCCGTTGTCGGGCCGACTGGATGAACACCTTCAGGTTCGCCCGCGCCTCTGCCTGCCCGATGAAGTCCTCCAACGCCTGCGGGCGCAGGCTCCGGTCGGCATCCTCGGGCAAGGGATCTGGGCGCAGGGTGGGGTCGGGCTGATCCATCACTTACCCCTTCGGCGCCAATAGCTTGAGCGCGGCACGGATCAACTCCGCCGTACTGGCCTCGGGCGCATCGCCCGCCGCCTGCGCCACGGCCCCCGCCGCCTCACCCGGCGCATAGCCCAGATTGCCAAGCGCCGACAGCGCCTCGGCCTGCGCCTGGCCCTTCGGGGCCGTCGCCGCAGGCGCGGGAACAGGGGCCGCCACCGGCTCAATCACATCTTCCACCTCGCCCACCGGGGCCTGTGCCGGGGCCGACCCCGCCGCGCCCATGGCCATGACCTCGGGCGCTTTATCCTTCAATTCATTGACCACGCGCTGCGCCGTTTTCGGGCCAATCCCCTTGGCCGCCTTCACCGCGTTCCAATCGCCCAGCGCAATCGCGCGCCCCACGCCATCCGGGCCCAGAGTGCCAAGAATGGCAAGCGAGGCCTTGGCCCCGACGCCCTGCACGCTCATCAACAACCGATGCCATTCCTTCTCGGCCAACGTGGTAAAGCCATAAAGCTGCAACAAATCCTCGCGCACCAACAGGTCCGTATAAAGCGCCACATGCTCTCCAACCCCCGGCAAGGCCTGCATCGTACGATCCGAGCAATACACAAGGTACCCAACCCCCTTCACGTCGATCAAAACATGATCCGTCGCGCGGTAATCGATCCGCCCTGCCAAACGCCCGATCATGCTCGCACCTCCACAAGGGTCTGCGACCGCGCGTGATGCGCATGGCAAATCGCAATCGCCAAGGCATCCGCCGCATCCGGCCCCGCCAGATCGACACCGGGCAGTTGCACCTTCACCATATGCGCCACCTGATCCTTGTTGGCATGACCAACCCCAACCACGGTTTTCTTCACCGTGTTGGGGGCATATTCCCCCACGGGCAAGTCATGTTGCGCAGGCACCAAAAGGGCGATACCCCGCGCCTGCCCCAGCTTCAGGGTGCTGGCCCCGTCCTTGTTGACAAAGGTCTGCTCCACCGCCGCCGCCTGCGGCTCATATGCAGCGAAAATTTCGGTCAGTTGAAGGTAAAGTGACAGCAAACGCTCCGACAAATCGCCCCCGGAAGACCGGCACACCCCGTTGGCCACATGGCTCAACCGGCTGCCCATCACATCGATCACGCCCCATCCAAGGTTACGCAATCCGGGATCAATTCCCAAAACCCGCATATCGCTGCCCTGCCTTTTGCTTTTTCAAACCGTTAGCACGAAACAAGAACAAACCCCAAGACAAAACCGGCGTGCGGTGAAAAACGCCTGATTTCCAAGCCATGCACAAACTGCATAAGGATTATGCAAAAAGACTAACTTGTGGGCAAAAGGCACTCCTCCTAAGTGGCCTATCAATGACGGAGACACCTCCGCCCCCCTGATATCATCGGATCGAAAAGGAGCCCCCCATGGCCGATCTCAGCATTACACGCCCGCACGCCGCCCCCACTGGGCTTATCGCATTTTTTGCGGCCTTCATCGCATGGAAAGACGCCCGCGCCACACGCAAGGCGCTTTCGGCCCTGACAGATCGCGAACTCGAAGACATCGGCCTGAACCGCGCCGACATCGATCGCGTGGCCAAAGCCTGCTAAATCATTTCGCCTGTCACATCATGCACGGGCGAAATATTCCGCATAAGTCGAAAACCGAAAAAGCCCTGCGTCGGGACCACCGCGCAGGGCTTTTTGTTTGGAGAGACACGAGAGGCGAAACCAGACACTCGTTAAGGAACCGTCAGGCGAAAAACCCGATCACTTGAGAAGAGGGCGCAGCTGCGTCGCGATTGTCTTTGTCACCACATCAGGCTGCATGACCAATCCGCCAGCCTGTTCCACGATCGTCCCCTCCATGAGGGCATCAACGCGTTGCTGATAGATCGTGCCGCCGATGTGGGCCATGATCATCCCCTTGAACACGAAAAACCCGACAACCAGATAGATGATCCCACGCAAAGACACACGACCGCGCGCACGACGATGTGGGCGGAAGATGATCAAGCCATCTTTCGTGACTTGGCTTTTATATCCACTTTCAAGGCGCGTTCTGCGTTTCGCGATCCCCTTGAGGCGCTTGTCGAACGCTTTGTATGACTTGGCAACATCACTCATGGCAATAGCCGTCCCGTTTGAACCGGCCCCCACCGTGTTCAAGTTCAAATTAGGTTTGAAATGTGGCGATTTTTAGGCGGAGGTCATAAAAAGGCTCAATTCGACTTTGATTTTAAGCATTTCTTTGAAGTGTGAGGGTAGTCCAGTCGCCAATCTCTTCGCGATGCGCCACACTGTTTCCGTTGCTTGAATAAACCGTCACGACCTCGTCCGCCTGCTCATTCAAGAGTCCCGATAGAATCAAAAAACCTCCCGGGACCAGATTTGCGGTCAGGCCCGGCGCAAGCTCGATCAACGGCCCTTTGAGGATATTGGCAAAGATCAGGTCAAACGGCGCAGCCGCCTGTATCTCGGCATTCTCCAGCCCCGCGGCCTCAAGGCATCTGACCCGACCTTCAAGGCCATTGGCCACCACATTGGCGCGCGCCACATCCACGGCCACCTCGTCAATATCGCTCGCCAAGACCTCACCGGGCCAGATGCGCGCCGCCCCCATCGCCAGAACGGCGGTGCCACAGCCCACGTCAATCACCGATTTGCCGATGAACCCCTCGTTCGCCAAACGATCCAAAGCCCGCAAACAGCCCTGCGTCGTGCCATGGTGCCCGGTGCCAAAGGCCATCGCCGCCTCGATCAGCAGCGGTTCGCACCCGTCCGGCACCTTGTCGGCGTCGTGGCTGCCGTAGACAAAGAACCGCCCCGCTTCCACCGGCACCAGCTCGCGCCGCACCTTGGCGACCCAGTCCACCTCGGGAAGTTCCGAAACGGCAAATTCCTTCGCCCCATGCATGGTCGCCAACAAGGCCAGCCCCGCCTTGTCCGGCTCCTCGTCGAAATAGCCGCCCACTTCCCACAGGCCCGAACCGTCTTCGATCTCGAAAACCCCCACGCCTGTAGGTTCAGGGCTCAACCCCTCCATATCGGCACCAAGCGCCTCGGCGGCCTGTTTGCCCTCAAGGGTGGTCAGGGCGGTAAATGTGGGCATGTCTGCTCCTTTCGTCAGGGATTATTCCGCAGGGGCCGGTACGGACGGGCTCAGGATGGTCTCATGCCCCGGCGCCGGATGGCGCGGAACCAACAGCGCCAGCATCAGCGAGACCATGGCCATCCCCGCCGCCAGCATGAAAACCGCACCGGGCGACACCAGCCACAAGTACCCCAGAAGCGCGGGCAAAAACACCGCCGCGATATGGTTGATGGTAAAGGCCACGGCGGCCGTCGGCGCAATATCCCCCGGATCGGCAATCTTCTGGAAATAGGTCTTGAGCGCCAGCGCCAGCGCGAACAGCAAATGATCCACCACGTAAAGCGCCGCCGCCAGAACCACGCCCCAGCCGAACCAGTAAATCCCGCCGTAGGCCAGGAACACGATCACCAGTCCGATGTATTCGAAAATCAGGGTCCGCCGCTCGCCATAGCGATAGACCGCCTGCCCCATCAGCGGCGCACAGACCATGTTGGCCACAAGGTTGATCAGGAACAGCCCCGTGACCTCATGCACCTCGAAACCGAACTTCTCGACCATCATGAAGCCTGCGAAGACGACGAAAATCTGCCGCCGCGCACCGGCCATGAATTGCAGCGCATAGTACAGCCAATAGCGCCGCTTTAGCACCATCCGCTTGACCTGCGGATTGGGCGCTTCGAACTGCGGATAGGCCACAAGGCAGAACACGGCGACCAAGGCAGTAAAGCCACCGGCCAGCATGTAAACCGTGTTATAGGTCAGGCCCAAAGCCTCCCATGTCATCACGATCAGCAAATAGGCCACCAGTGTCGCCCCCGACCCGGCCGCCACCAGCCAGCCCAGAACCTTCGGCGCGCGCAGCTTGTCGATCCACTGCAACTGAAGCGATTGGTTGACGGTCTCGTAATAATGAAATCCGATCGAGCTTAGCAGCGTGATGGTCAGGATCCCGCCCAAGGACGGGAACTGCGCCGTCAGGGCCGTCGCCACCCCCAGCATCGCCAACGACACAAGGCCCAATACCTGCTCGCGGATAAAGATGATCAACGCGATCACACCGATGGCCAGGAACCCCGGAATCTCGCGTACCGTATGCAGCCACCCGATGTCCGACCCATCGAATTCCGCGGCCTCGATCACGAAGTTATTGAGCAACGCCGACCACGTGGCAAAGGCCACCGGCATCGCCGCCGCCATCAGGAACAGCAACGTCACAGGCCGCCGCCACAGGGGCAGCGTGCGGGCATCATCAAGGGGCAGGGTCTTGCTCATGCCTTTCCTTTACGCCCATCCGTCCCGCTTGGCGAGGGGCAAGGCACCTGCATCTGATCTGGATCAATGACATTCGGATATCAGCATGCAACACCCCGTCAAGTTATCGAAAGGCGCGCATCATGGACCTTCTGGCACTCGTGGAACGCATCGGCGAAGCCCCGGCCGCGGCCCTCCTGGGCCTGCTGACGGGCGTGATCTTTGGCGTGGCGGCGCAACGTTCGCGCTTTTGCCTCCGTGCGGCCACAGTGGAATTCGCCCGCGGGCGGATGGGCGATAAGGTCGCCGTCTGGCTTCTGACCTTCTCCACCGCCGTGATCTGGGTGCAGGGCGCGCAAATGCTGGGCCTCTTCCGGGCCGAGGACGCCCGCATCATGGCCATCCCCGGCAGCTGGTCGGGTGCGGTCATCGGCGGGCTCCTCTTCGGTGTCGGCATGGTGCTGGCACGCGGCTGTTCCGGCCGCCTCCTAGTGCTGGCAGCCACCGGCAACCTGCGCTCGGTCATCTCGGGGCTGGTCTTCGCCGTCGTCGCACAAATGAGCCTCTCTGGCTGGCTCGCTCCGGCGCGCGACAAGCTCGCCGCGCTCTCCATCACACAGGGCGGGCATAACATGGACCTTCTGGCCACCCTTGGCCTGCCTCCGATCAGCGGGCTGATTTTCGGCATCGTGGTGGCCCTGATCGCCTTCGCGGTCTCGATCCATAACAAGATCGGCCTGTCGCGGCTGGTCTTCGCCTCGGGCGTGGGATTTGCCGTGGCCGTGGGTTGGGTCTCGACCTTTTCGCTGGCGCAAATCGCCTTCGATCCGGTGCCGATCGAAAGTGCCACCTTCACCGGGCCCTCGGCCAATACCCTGATGTTCTTCCTCGACAACGCGGCCGTCCTCGAATTCGACATTGGCCTCGTGCCGGGTGTGTTCCTCGGCTCTTTCCTCGCCTCATGGCTGGCAGGGGAGTTCAAGTTCCAGGGCTTCGAGGATGAGGCGAATATCCGACGCGCCATCACCGGCGCCGCCTTCATGGGCTTCGGCGGCATGCTGGCGGGCGGCTGCGCCATCGGCAACGGCGTGACCGGCGGCTCGGTCTTTGCCGGCACCGCATGGTTGGCGCTTTTGTGCATGTGGATCGGCGCGATGATCACCGACTTTCTTGTCGATCAACGCGGCATCCGCCAACCCGCCTGACGTAGGGTGCCCATTGATGCGCACCGTGGCGCGCGGCCCCGATTTCTTCAAAAGAAATCGGACCGAAATCTTTTCAAGATTTCGCCGCCCCGGCCCAAAGCTCAATAAAACGACTGCGGGTCAATATCCACGGCCAGCCTAAGGTTCGTGGGTGGCTTTAACTGCCCCACCCATTGCGCCACCGCTGCCTGCAAGGCCACGCCCTTGGGCGCCTTCACCAGCAACCGCACCCGGTGCCGCCCGCGTATCCGGGCAATCGGCGCGGGCGCGGGGCCGAAAACCTGCGCCCCCACGGCCCGCACCGGCCCATCCCGCCGGGCCAGTTCCGTCGCGAAATCAAACACCTCCTGCGCATCCGTCGAGGACAGGATGATCCCCGCCATGCGCCCATAGGGCGGCACACCGGCCTCCCGCCGTCCTGCCGCCTCGGCCTGCCAAAAGCCCTCTTCGTCGCCCGACAGGATCGCACGGATCACCGGGTGCTCCGGCTGGAACGTTTGCAAAAGCGCGGTTCCCCGCGCTTCGGACCGCCCCGCGCGCCCCGCCACCTGCCGCATCAATTGAAAGGTCCGCTCAGCGGCGCGCAAATCCGACCCTTGCAGGCCCAGATCGGCATCGATCACCCCCACCAGCGTCAGGCGCGGAAAGTTATGCCCCTTGGCCACCAGTTGCGTACCGATGACAATATCGGTGTCGCCCTCGGCAATCTCGGCGATCTGCGCCTTCAGCGCCCGGGCCGATCCGAACATATCCGAACTCAGCGTCGCGATCTTCGCCTCGGGGAAAATCGCCTGCGCCTCCTCGCTCAGGCGTTCCACCCCCGGCCCGACGGCGGCCAGCCGATCCTCGGCCTCGCATTCGGGGCAGACCTCCGGCACCGGCTTGGTCTCGCCGCATTGGTGGCAGACCAACCGCTTCTGAAACCGATGCTCCACCATCCGCGCGTCGCAATGGTCACAGCCGATCTGATGCCCACAGGCCCGGCAGATCGTGACCGGCGCATAACCACGGCGATTGATGAACAACAGCGCCTGTTCCCCCTTGGCGATCCGCGCATTGACCGCCGCCTGAAGGCTCGGGGAAATCCAGCGGTTCGACGGCAGGCTTTCGGCGCGCATATCGATGGCGCGCATTTCCGGCATCACCGCCGCGCCGAACCGCGCGGTCAAATCCAACCGCCGGTATTTGCCGGCCTCGGCATTGGCCCAGCTTTCAAGCGAGGGCGTGGCACTGGCCAATATCACCTGCGCGCTGCACAGGCTGGCGCGCAAGACGGCCATATCGCGGGCATTATAAAGCACCCCGTCCTCTTGCTTGTAGGATGTGTCGTGCTCCTCATCGACCACGATCAACCCCAAGTCCCGATAGGGCAGGAACAAAGCCGAACGTGCGCCCACCACCACCTCGGCCCCGCCTTGGCCCACCATCTTCCAGATGCGGCGCCGCTCGGTCATGGTGGCGCCGGAATGCCACTCGGCAGGTTTCGCACCAAACCGCGCCTCGACCCGCGTGATGAACTCGGCGGTCAGGGCGATCTCGGGCAAGAGCACAAGGGCCTGCCGCCCTTGCCGCAATGTCTCGGCCACCGCCTCAAGATAAACCTCGGTTTTCCCCGATCCGGTCACACCGCGTAACAGCGTTGTGCCATAGGCCCCTGATTGAATCGCCGCGCGCAGCACCTCCACCGCCGCCGCCTGATCCTCTGTCAGGGTCTTGCCGGCATGTTCGGGATCAAGCGGCGGGAACGGCAGATCGCGCGGTGCTTCCTCCTCATCCACCGCGCCTTGGCTGACCAACCCCTTCACCACGCTGGCCGATACCCCCGCCTGCTCGGCCAACTCCTTGAGGGTAAAGGACAGCCCGCCATACTCCTCCAACACCTCCAAAACCCTGCGGCGGGCATCGGTCATCCGGTCCGGCGTGCCATGGCCCAGCCGGTAAATCTTCTGCATCGACGGCGGATTGCTCAGCCCCGGCGCGCGGCTCGCCAGCCTGAGCATCGCGCTCATCGGTGTCAGGGTATACTCGCCCGCCCGGCGCAGGAACTCCTGCATCTCGCCCCGCATCGGCGCCACGTCCAGCACCCGGATCACATGCCGCACCTTGGAAATATCGAAATCGCCACGCCCCGGCCCCCAGACCACACCCAGCACCTTCCGGGGGCCAAGCGGTACCTCCACGAAAGCCCCGATGTGACAGCCACCCTCGGGCGCGCGGTAATCCAATACCCGGTCCAGGGGCTGCGTGGTCAGAACGCCCACCAACTCGCCTTCGACAAAATACGATTTACCGGACGCGGGCACCTGTGCTCTCCATGATAGGGGTTTCGGCAGGTCACTCTATGGGGTAAATGCGGGGATGAAAAACCCCAACCCGCGCAAAGGGACCTGCACCCATGAAATTTTTCGTTGATACCGCCGACGTCGACGCCATTGCCGAGCTGAATGAACTGGGCATGGTCGACGGGGTCACCACCAACCCCTCGCTGATCCTCAAGTCCGGCCGCGACATCCTCGAAGTGACCAAGGAAATCGCCGATATGGTCGATGGCCCCGTCAGCGCCGAGGTCGTGGCGACCGAATCCGACGCCATGATCGCCGAGGGCCGCAAACTGGCCAAGATCGCCGAAAACATCGCCATCAAGGTGCCGCTGACATGGGATGGCCTCAAGGCCTGCAAGGTGCTCTCGGGCGAGGGCAACATGGTCAACGTCACGCTGTGCTTCTCGGCCAATCAGGCGCTTCTGGCCGCCAAGGCCGGGGCCACCTTCATCTCGCCCTTCATCGGGCGCCTCGACGATATCAACCTCGACGGTATGGAACTGATCGCAGACATCCGGCAGATCTATGACAACTACGGGTTCGAAACCCAGATCCTCGCCGCCTCGATCCGCACCGTGAATCACGCCTTCCAGGCAGCACAGATCGGCTCGGACGTGATGACCGCCCCGCCGGCGGTGATCAAGCAGATGGCCAAGCACCCGCTGACCGACAAGGGGCTTGAGACGTTCCTCGCCGATTGGGAAAAAACGGGGCAGAAAATTCTGTAACCCCGTGCTATAAACCCCGCAAAACAAGACGAGGGACAGATGAGCAGCACCCCCCAGATCGACGATACCCTGCGCGAACGCATTATCGCGCAGCCCGACGTGATCCTTGAAGATCAAGACCTCATGCGCGCCCTCATCGCCGCGAACGAACGCGCAATGGGCGGCAACATCGTTGACCTGCGGGGCATCGCCATGGAGCGGCTCGAGGCGCGGCTCGACCGCCTCGAAGACACCCACCGCTCGGTCATCGCGGCGGCCTATGAAAACCTTGCCGGGACGAACCAGGTGCACCGCGCCATCCTGCGAATGCTCGACCCGGTGGAATTCGAATCCTTCATCAAGGATTTGGGCGCTGATGTGGCCAGTATCCTGCGCGTGGACAGCGTCAAACTGGTGCTGGAAACCGTGCAGGACGACAACGACCCGGCCATCAAACGCCTGGGCGATGTCCTGTCGGTGGCCGAACCGGGGTTCATCCAATCCTACCTGACCGGGGGCCGCAACAGTAACCCCCGGCAAGTCACCCTGCGCCAGATCCACGAAGGCGACGCGCGGATTTACGGCCAGGATGCCGGCTTCGTCCGTTCCGAGGCTTGCCTTCTGCTGGACTTCGGAGAAGGGCGCCTGCCCGGCATGCTCGCCATGGGCGCCGAGGACCCGCACCAGTTCAGCCCGCAACAAGGCACTGATCTTCTGGCCTTTTTCGCGGGGGTCTTTGAACGGGCGATGCGCCGCTGGCTGTCATGATTTCGCCCGCCGCCCGCGACGCCCTGCACGGCTGGCTGGAGGCGCAAAAAGCCCTCAAGGGGGCGTCCGAGAATACGCTTGATGCCTACGCCCGCGATCTCGCGGGCTTTCTCACCTTCATGACCGAACACAAGGGCGCAGCCCAAGGCATCGGCCCGCTGACGCAAATCACCACCTCCGACATGCGCAGCTGGATGGCCTATACACGCGGGCAGGATGTCGGCCCCCGCAGCCTCGCGCGCAAACTCTCGGCGGTCAAAAGCTTCTACCGCTGGCTGTCCGAACGCGAAGGGTTCGATCCCACCGCCGTTCTTTCCGCCCGCTCCCCAAAGTATCAACGCAAGTTGCCCCGCCCGCTGGCCCCCGACGCCGCGCAGGACGTGCTGGACACCACCGAAAGTCAATCCCTCACCCCCTGGGTCGCCGCCCGCGATCAGGCGGTCGTGACCCTGCTTTACGGCTGCGGGTTGCGGATATCCGAGGCACTGGGCCTCACCTGCAATGTCCTGCCCATGGGCGAGGCGCTCAGGATCACCGGCAAGGGCGGCAAGGAACGCGTTGTCCCCGTCATCGCCCCCGCCCGCGACGCCGTTGAACGCTACACCCGCCTCTGCCCCTTCCCCACCGAACAGGGCGCGCCCCTCTTTCGCGGCGTCCGTGGCGGCGCGCTCAACCCGCGGATCGTGCAGAAAACGCTGGAAAACGTGCGCAACCAACTGGGCTTGCCCTCCAGCGCCACACCCCACGCCATGCGCCACAGCTTCGCCACCCACCTGCTGAACGCGGGCGGCGACCTGCGCGCGATACAGGAATTGCTGGGCCATGCTTCGCTCAGCACGACACAGGCCTACACCGCGGTCGACACCTCCCGCCTGATGGAGGTTTACAACAAGGCCCATCCCAAGGCATGAGGGCGAGATTCACCCAAAGGCGCGGAGCCACTGAATGAAACGGCAAGTACAGGCACTCTTCGTGCATTTCCTCACCGCCACCGGCGCGGTCTTCGCCATGCTGGCCATGCTCGCCGCCGTGGACGAGAAATGGGACCTGATGTTTCTCTGGCTGGTGGTGGCCTTCGCCGTGGACGGCATCGACGGCCCGTTGGCCCGCCGCTACCTCGTGTGGGAAAACGCACCGCGCTTCGACGGGGTGTTGCTCGACCTGATCATCGACTACCTGACCTATGTCTTCATCCCCGCCTTCGCGCTCTTCAAATCGGGGATACTACCGGGCTGGACGGGCTGGGTGGCGATTATCATCATCACCTATGCCAGCGCGCTTTATTTCGCTGACACCTATATGAAAACAAAGGACAATTCCTTTTCCGGCTTTCCCGGTTGCTGGCAAATGGCGGTGATTGTCCTCTTCGCGGTCGAGCCGAATTTCTGGCTGATCCTCGTGCTCGTCACGGCGCTGTCGGTGGCCATGTTCCTGCCGCTCAAGTTCATCCACCCGGTCCGCACCAAGCGATGGCGCGCACTGTCGCTGCCGATAACCTTCGCCTGGACCTTCTTTGCAGGCTGGGCCGCATGGGTCGATTTCCACCCCGAAAGCTGGGCGCACTGGGGCCTTGTCGTGACCAGCCTCTACTTGCTCTTTGCTGGGATTGCGCAACAGGTGATCCCAGAACGCAACGCCTGACGTCACGCCGTCTGCTTCCGCTTGGCGGCCATTCCGATCTCCTGAACTACCGGGGATACATGAAGAACTCTTCGCGCACGATCTTTCCGTCTTGGACCGAATAGATCGCGATCTCGCGCAGGGTCATCTGCTTTCCCGACTCTTTCTGCGTCACTTCGGCCTCGTAACGCACGCCAAACTGGTGCGGCGGGTGAACATAGGGCCCATCCGCCTCAAGCTTGTGAATGTCATGCGTCGCAGCCCAGGATTCACGTTTTGCCTTGATCGCCGCCCGTCCCTTGGCAATGCGCACATCGCGCCCGGGCGGGATGACCGCCTCGACCGATTGCGCGTTTTCGTCATAGATGTCGTCGACATGCGCAATGCCACGCCCTTCCCGCATCGCCTGAACGAAGTCGCGCCCGAGTCTGACCAGTTCTTCCATGATAGCCCTCCTCTTACATACAACCCAGCATAGCAAACTGCCCCGATGTGCGAGTTGACTAAAATCAAACTCCTGCTTCGGGCGCTCAATGCTGTAGCCGGGCCGATGCCGCGCATCGCGCACCCGCCAGCAGAACGTACGAAACGCGCGTACGTTTCGTACGTTTCTCACCGTACGCCCTGTTAAATCCGGGGGACGCGGTAAAAAATACCGACGCAATACCGACGTTTGGCCGACGCGGCGCAGACAGGGGTTTTTCTTGTTAACCAAAGGCTTAGAGCCGATTCGCGGGCAGGCTCTTCGGCATCTCCACCCGCTGCCCCAAAACCACCCCCTCGGGCGTGATCTTGGTGTCATAAGCCAGCGCCTCCACCCCGGCCGCGCGGGCCTCGGCAAAGGCGCGTGCATAGGCCGGGTCGATATCCCCGGCCAGCCGGAAGGTACGCGCATCCGTCCGCTGTATAAGGTAGAACATCACGGCCCGGTGCCCCGCCTTCGCCATCTCCGCCAGTTCCGCCAGATGCTTGGCCCCGCGGGTCGTGACGCTATCGGGAAACTCCGCCACGCCCGCCTCGCGCGACAGCGTCACCGACTTCACCTCGACATAGGCATCGGGCAGGCCAAGGTCTTGAAGTAAAAAGTCAATTCTGCTGTTCTGGCCATACTTCACCTCGGCCCGAACCCCGCCA
Source organism: Roseovarius bejariae (assembly GCF_009669325.1). NCBI lineage: Bacteria > Pseudomonadati > Pseudomonadota > Alphaproteobacteria > Rhodobacterales > Roseobacteraceae > Roseovarius > Roseovarius bejariae. The sequence continues at coordinate 2,396,940 of NZ_SZWE01000001.1, read as the reverse complement.
TACGCGGCGAATTCCGCCACGTCCCGCGCCTCGAATGCCGCCCTTAACGCGCGGTTGGGAAGCGATGTATCGACGCCGGTGAAATGCCCGTTGCCATGCTCCACCAGCCGCCAACCGAACTTGAGTTTCTTCTTGGGGTCGTCATTGGGCTCTACCCAAATCCGCATCCCCGGCTCGGCCAGCCCCATCATGGAACCGGGGTTGGCACAATGCGCCGTCACCTCGCGCCCATCCTCCAACCGGATGTCGGCCAGAAAGCGTTTATAGCGGCGGATCAGCGTGGCGGGCACAAGAGGGGTTTGAAAGCGCATGGCAGCAGGCCTATACCCATGTCATGCGCCATTCAAGGAGGCCGCAATGCCCAACCCAACCGCCGCCATGCTGGTCATCGGGGATGAGATCCTCTCGGGTCGCACCCGGGATGCCAACATGCACTATCTGGCCAAGGAACTGACGAATTTTGGCATTGATCTCAAGGAGGTACGTGTTGTCTCGGATGATGCCGACGCAATCACCGAGGCGGTCAAAACCCTCAGTTCCGCCTACGATCACCTCTTCACCTCCGGCGGCATCGGCCCTACCCACGACGACATCACGGCCGATAATGTCGCCCGCGCCTTTGGCAAGAATATCGACGTGCGCGACGATGCCCGCGCTATCCTTCAGGCGCATTACGACCGCCAAGGGATCGAGTTAAACAAAGCCCGCCTGCGCATGGCCCGCATCCCCGAGGGCGCCACCCTGATCGACAATCCGATCAGCGCCGCACCCGGCTTCACCCTTGAAAACGTGCATGTCATGGCCGGTGTGCCGAAGATTTTCGAGACCATGCTCGCCTCTATCCTGCCCACCCTCACCGGCGGCGCGCCGATCCTGTCGCAAAGCTTGGCAATCATGCGCGGCGAAGGTGATATCGCCGGGCCAGTGCGGGACCTCTCCGAACGGTACAGTGACCTCTCGTTCGGCTCCTATCCCTTTCAACGCAATGGAGTTTTCGGCGCGCAGGTGGTGATCCGCGGCAGCGACGGGGCCCGCGTCGATGCCGCCATGTCCGAACTGTGCAAGGCCTTCCCCGAATGACCCCCGACACCCGGACACTCTATGCCGTGACCGAGGCCACCTGGCCCCCCGCCCGCGCTTGGCGCCTCGGCCCATGGACGATCCGCGACGGTGCGGGTGGCGGCAAAAGGGTTTCGGCGGCCACCGCCGAAGGCGCTGTCTCGACAAGTGATCTGGAGCAGGCCGAAGTTGCCATGCGCGAACTGGGCCAAACCCCGCTCTTCATGATCCGCCAAGGCGACGAAGCACTCGATGCCATGTTGGCCGACCAAGGCTACAGTATCATCGACCCGGTGAACCTCTACGTCGGCCCGGTTGCCCCCCTCACCCAGGATCCCCCGGCCCGCGCCACAGCCTATGCCATCTGGGAACCGCTTGAAATTCAAACGGATATCTGGGCCGAAGGCGGCATCGGCCCGGCCCGTATTGCGGTCATGCAGCGCGCCCAAGGTCCGAAAACCGCGATCCTCACCCGCAACGGCCAGCACCCCGCTGGCGTGGCCTTCACCGCGATCCACGACGGCATCGCCATGCTCCATGCGCTTGAGGTCCGCGCCGAAGACCGCCTGACCGGACAGGGGCGTAACGCGACCAAGCAGGCCGCCCTTTGGGCCGCACAGCACGGGGCCGAATACCTCGCCACACTTTGCACCCAAGAGAACACAGGCGCCAACGCCCTCTACACTTCCCTTGGGATGGCCTGTGTGGGACAGTACCACTATCGCATCAAACAAGAAGGCCCAGACGCATGAGCACATCCGACCAACCCACCGCGCTAGACCTGCCCATGGTCGACCCACTGCCAGAAGCGACGCAGAAATATTTCGACGTCTGCCAGGACAAGCTCGGCATGGTGCCCAATGTCCTCAAGGCCTATGCCTTCGACATCGACAAGCTCAACGCCTTTACCGCGATGTACAACGACCTGATGCTGGCCGACAGCGGGCTCAGCAAACTGGAACGCGAGATGATCGCCGTGGTGGTCAGTTCGATCAACCGCTGCTGGTACTGTCAGGTGGCCCATGGCGCTGCGGTGCGTGAACTCTCGGGCAAACCGGAACTCGGCGAGGCCATGGTAATGAACTGGCGTATGGCCGATCTTGATGCACGCCAGACGACGATGCTTGCTTTCGCGGAAAAGATCACCAAATCCAGCGCCGAAACGACAGAAGAGGATCGCCAGGCGCTGCGCGATGCAGGGTTTTCCGACCGTGACATCTGGGACATCGCCAATGTCGTGGGCTTCTTCAACATGACCAACCGCGTTGCCAGCGCCACCGGCATGCAGCCCAACGCCGAATACCACGCACAGGCCCGCTAACCCTTGCGCATCATCGCCCGTATAACGTTTGCCGCCCTTGGCCTGCTCTGGGCCACAGGGCTTCAGGCGCTTGATCTCGACCTGCCCGGCGCGGCCAAGATGACCCGTGAGAAGCTTGACAAGGCGGGCACCTATCGCCTGCCCATCGGCCCCTATACCGAGGGTCATCTGCCAACGCTCGAGGTCGAAGGCCGCGTCACCCAACAGGCTTGGCGGCTTGAGGCACAGGGCATGACCACCCTGCAAATCATCGCCCCCCTTCGCGAGAACCTAAAGAACCAAGGTTACGACATCCTTCTCGATTGCAGCGGGGCGGAATGCGGCGGTTTCGATTTCCGTTTCAACACCCCTGTCCTGCCCGCACCGGATATGTTCGTCGATCTTTTCGATTACCGCTTTCTCTCGGCCCGTAAAGCTGATGACGGGGCCGAACCCGACTACCTCAGCCTGATGGTCAGTCGCTCAGGCGCTACCGGCTATGTCCAGCTTTTGCATGTTCAACCCAACGGCGGCGCAGCGCTTTCTGTCAACCCGAGCACACCCTTGCCCGGCGAGCGCACCGACACACCATTGGTTCAATCCCTCGTGACCCATGGCCATGTCAGCTTGGCAGATCTGGACTTCGCCACCGGCTCCTCCGAACTCGGGCCCGGCCCCTTTGCCTCGCTACAGGCGCTTGCCGCCTTCCTTCACGCCGATCCCGCACGCCGCGTCACTCTCGTCGGCCACACCGATACGGTCGGTGCCCTCGACCGGAACATCGCACTTTCCAAACGCCGGGCGGCTGCTGTCCTTGAACGTCTGGTATCGGCCCATGGTGTCCCTCGCGCGCAAATCGCCGCCGAGGGCATGGGCTATCTCGCGCCCATTGCCAGCAATCTCACGCCGGAAGGCCGCGAAGCCAACCGCCGGGTCGAAGCCGTCCTTCTCAACACCGAATAACTCCCTTCTTCTTTTCGAAAATATCCTGGGGAGTTTGAGGGGCAAAGCCCCTCATTCCGCTCAAGACATCTTGCGGCGCAAGCCGCGCCTTTTGGTCATACCGCCCCCTCTGGTCTCTTGCCCTGAAACACATTAGATAGTCCTCAAATGATCAGACTACCGAGGTTCAAAAAGGCCATGAGCGACCACAAGGGACGTGTCACCCGCGACGGCATCCGCATCCACGAGGCCGCGGATTTCGCAGGCATGCACAAGGCCGGGGCCTTGGCGGCGCAAATTCTCGATGACGTGGCCCAACAGGTCTATCCCGGCCAGACAACCAGCGCGATCGACGCTTTTATCGAGGATCAGGTAAACCAAGCCGGGGCCAAGTCGGCCACCATCGGCTACAAGGGATACCAGCACGCCAGTTGCATCAGCGTCAATCACGTGGTCTGCCACGGCATCCCCGGCGACAAGAAGCTGAAGGATGGCGATATCCTCAACATCGACGTCACCGTGATCGTCGATGGCTGGTTCGGCGACACCAGCCGCATGTACGTGGCAGGCAAGCTTTCGCGCAAGGCCGAGCGGTTGATCCAGATCACCCATGACAGCCTGATGAAAGGGATCGAGGCGGTGAAGCCTGGCAATACCTTCGGCGACATCGGCCATGCCATCCAGAGCTTCGTCGAAGGCCACCGGATGAGCGTGGTGCGCGATTTCTGCGGCCATGGACTCGGCACCGTGTTCCACGCTCCGCCCAACGTGCTGCACTATGGCCGCGCGGGCACCGGCCCGGTTCTGGAAGAGGGGATGTTTTTCACGATCGAACCGATGGTGAACCTCGGCCGCCCCGAAACCAAGATCCTCGCGGATGACTGGACAGCCGTGACTCGAGACAAATCCCTCTCGGCTCAATTCGAGCATTCCATCGGGGTTACCGCCGACGGGTACGAGATTTTCACCCTGTCGCCCGGTGGGAAATTCCACCCGACCTATAGCTAAGCAATTATTTCAAACGCGGCGGGCTGTCCGGATCGCGCCCCGGGGCCGATCCCGGCATCTGCGCCGGGGCCTCGGGCTGTGGCAGGTCAAACCGCAGGCCAACACGCGCCAACCGCGCCGCCACAGGGTCTGAGGCGCGGAAAAACCCCACGTCCAGCGCCGCCGCCTCCAGCCCGGAAAACCGCAGCACTTCGGACACCGCCCGCGCCAATGACCCTTCCGCGCCGGGCATCGCATCTATCACACCCAGCAAATGGCCCTTGGCCCCGCTATCGTATGTGGTCTCCACCAGATAGGCCATATCGGCCAGCCCCGCCGCCGCAGCCAGCCTCGCATCCAGCGCGGTCAGCAGCCCCTCGGGCAGGCCACGCGGCGGGGCAAACTCCTGCGCCCGCGCCTCTACCTCCGCCGGGGCCTCGCCCACGGTATCCACCAGCCACGCCATCGCCTCGGCCGGCAGGAGAATCGACGACGGCGCCACCTCGAGGTTCACGCCCATGCCCAAACCCTGCCCCGCCAGCATGCCAGCAACAACCCTGCCTGACAGCGCTGCATAGGGTGCGCTACGCCCCACGAACTGCGCCAGCCGATCCTCACGGTCGAATACCAGGACGAAACCCGTATCCCCCACTTCGAAAAGCTCGGGCGTTACATTTTCCCCCTCGGGTTCCGCAGCCAATAGCAAGAACAACTCGCTGGCCGCCAAGACTTCGTAGAACCGCAGGCGCGCGGCCTCATTCTCGGGTGCGGCCTCCATCGCTGCATGGGCCTGATCCAGCAGGGTATCGTCAGTCATCCATCACCTCGCGCACCCGGGCCCTCAGAACCGGCAAAAGCTCTGCCTCGAACCACGGGTTTTTCTTCAGCCATGCGGTATTGCGCCATGACGGATGCGGCAAGGGAAAACGCCGCGGCGCATGGGCGCGCCAATCGCGAACGGTTTCGGTCACGCCCGTTTTCACACCCATATGGTATTTCTGGGAATATCCGCCGACGATCACCGACAGTTCGACACTCTCAAGGCTCTCCATCACCCGGTCATGCCACGTCTGCCCGCAAATCTTGGGTGGTGGCAAATCGCTGCCCTTGGCGTCATAGCCCGGAAAGCAGAAGGCCATCGGCACGATAGCCACGCGGCTTGTGTCATAGAACTCCGCCTCGCTCAGGCCCAGCCACTCGCGCAGGCGATCGCCCGACGGGTCGTCAAACGGTTTGCCGGATTTATGCACCCGCATCCCCGGTGCCTGACCGGCGATCAACAGTCGCGCACCGGGCTTGAACCAGACCACCGGGCGCGGTGCATGGGCGGTTTGCGTTTCGGCAAAGCGCTCGGCGCATATCCGGCACTGCGAGATGTCTTTCGGTAGATCGCCCATCGATCAGGCCAGAGTGACGCCGGCCTGCGCCATCCCGTCCAGCGAAGCCGCGAGCGAACCGTCCAGGTCAATCGCCCGGCACAGCGCCTGATTGACGGTTACGTCATAGCCCAGCTTCGCCGCATCCACGGCCGAGAAATTCACGCAGAAATCCGTGGCCAGCCCCACCATGGTCAGCCGTGAAATCCCCCGCTCCTGCAACATCCCGTGCAGGCCCGTGGGGGTTTCATGATCGTTCTCGAAAAACGCCGAATAGCTATCGATCGCCGGGTTATAGCCTTTGCGAATAATCGCATCGGCGCGGGTAGTGTCGAGACCCGCATGAAACGCCGCCCCCGCGCTGCCCTGCACACAATGATCCGGCCACAGCACTTGGGTACCATAGGGCATTTCCGTGGTCTCGAATGGCGCTTTGCCATCGTGCTGTGAAGCGAACGAGGAATGCCCCTCCGGGTGCCAATCCTGCGTCAGGATCACCGCCTGAAACTCGGCCATCAGGGCATTGATCCCCGGCACGATCTCATCACCGCCCGTGACCGCCAAGGCCCCGCCGGGGCAAAAATCGTTCTGCACATCGATCACGATCAGGGCATGGGTCATGGCGGTCTCCTGTTTCAATGCCATAAGGGGTAAGGCGCACCGCCACCCCCGTCAATGGCGCCACTTTGTCCTCTTGCCTGCGCGCGAAACGAGGCGTATTCCCCCGCCCCATGTATACCATCGCCGCCCTCTACCACTTCACCCGCTTTGACGATCCAGCCGCCATTCGCGGCCCGCTTTATGACCTGTGTCTGGCACAGGGCATCTCGGGCTCGCTCCTTCTGGCCCACGAAGGGATCAACGGCACCATCGCAGGCCCCCGTGCTGGCATCGACGCGGTGCTGGTCCATATCCGCGCCCTGCCCGGCTGTGCCGATCTGGAGTGGAAGGAAAGCAGCAGCGCCGATCAACCCTTCCGCCGCCTCAAGGTGCGCCTCAAGCGCGAGATCGTCACCATGGGCCAACCCGATGTCGACCCAAAGGCGCGCGTCGGCCACTACGTCGATCCCGACGAATGGAACGAGCTGATCCGATCGCCCGACGTGGCGGTGATCGACACCCGCAACGATTACGAGGTCGCCATCGGCACCTTCGAGGGCGCCATCGACCCCAAAACCGACAGCTTCCGCGACTTTCCCGCATGGTGGGAAGAAAACAAGGACCGCTTCCACAACAAGCGCATCGCCATGTTCTGCACCGGCGGCATTCGCTGCGAAAAATCCACCAACTACCTGCTGGGCCAAGGGGTGGAGGAGGTATATCACCTCAAGGGCGGAATCCTGAAATATCTCGAAGAGGTGCCGCAGGACGATAGCACATGGCAAGGCGAGTGTTTTGTCTTTGACGGGCGTGTCTCAGTGGGGCACGGCCTCAAGGAAGGGCCGCACGAACTTTGCTTTGCCTGCCGCCGCCCGATCCTGCCCGAGGACATGAACCGCCCCGAGTACGAACACGGCGTTTCCTGCCACCAATGCTTTGACGAAACCGACGACGAGGCCAAAGATCGCTTCCGCGAACGCCAAAAGCAAATTGCCCTGGCCGAGGCACGCGGCGAAAAGCACATCAAAGTCGTGCACGAAGGATAAGTGTGGCCATTGGGTGCTCTTTTCCATCGTCCTGCATGTTGCGGGGCTTGAAAGCATACGCACGCTGACGCATGTGACGATTATGAATAACGCCCTCCCCCCCCGGTTCGACATCACCCGCCCCGAAATTGAGCGGGTCGTGGCGGCGTTCTATGCCACGATCCGCGAACATCCGGGGCTTGGGCCGGTTTTCGCGGTGCATGTCACAGACTGGCCCGCGCATGAGGCCAAGGTGGCCGATTTCTGGGCCAACTCCATTTTGCACGAGCGCAGCTATGACGGCAGCCCCATGGCCGCGCATATCAAGGCCGGGAACGTCAAACCGGGGATGTTCTCGACGTGGCTGGACCTGTTCGACGCAACCCTGCAACGCGAGTTGGAGCCAAGGAAGGCCGCGGCGTGGTCGGCTCTGGCGCATCGGATCGGGCGCAGCCTGCGGGCGGGTGTCGTGGAGCGTGAGACCCTGCCGGGGGGTGTGCCGAAACTGTTGTAAGTGGCAACCTGTCTTCTCGTAGCCTCATATGCGTGCAGGGCCGCGCCCGTCAAAGCCTTCGCAAATCCGCTGCCTCGTCCACGTCGTTGAGTGTATCCACCAAGGCAATCCGCAAGCCCGGCAAGCTTGCCATCGTGTCAGAAAGAGCATGCTCGCTGGACCAGCGCACACCCTTGAACAGCTTTGCGGGCGGGGGCGCCACGCGTTTCATACCCATCAACCAATAGCCGCCATCGGGTGCGGGGCCGAAAACCGCGTCATGATTGCCCAATGCGGCAAACGCACGGACGATATGGGTGGGTGTGATACCCGGAATATCTCCGCCGACAATGCAAACCGGGCCACGCGGCAACCCACGCAACAGCCGCCCCATGCGGTCGCCCAAATCACCCCGGCCTTGTGCCACGCGCGGCAAATGCACAGGCCAGATGCGGCTTTGCAGGCCCTCATTGTCGGGCGAGACGGCCAGCGTCAAATCCCAGCGCGGATCGTCAAGACGCCACAGCAGACGCTTGGTTTGGTGACGGAACCACCACGCAGCCGGAACCATACCGATCTCACGCCCCAATCGGGTTTTCACGCGCCCGGGGCGGGGCTCTTTCACCATGACCACAAGCCGGGGGCGGCTCACAAGGCGCGCTCCATATCGCGATGCGGGATGCCTGCGTCGTCGTATTCGGGGCCATAGGCGACAAACCCAAGTGCCTCATAAAACCCGATGGCGTGGGTTTGTGCGCCAAGTTCGGCGCGGGTGATACCCGGCAGTGTGGCAAGGTGATCCGCGCAAGCCTGCACCAGCGCCGCGCCGATGCCCTTGCCGCGCGCCGCGCACAACACGCAGACGCGCCCTATCTTGCCGGTGTCGCCTTTCAGCAGGATCCGTGCGCAGCCGACGGGGAGGTCTCCGAGGGTGGCCAGAAGGTGCAGAGCCTCAGCATCCCGACCGTCCATTTCCTCGGCTTCAGAGACGCCTTGTTCGTCAATAAACACCGCCCTGCGCAGGGCAAGACAGGTGTCGACATCCTGAGTCAGCCCAACCTCGAGCATCATGCGAAATAGTCCCGCAGGATGCGCGAATAGATGGTTTTGAGGCGCGGGATCAGGGCCACCTCCACCCGTTCATCGACTTGGTGCATGGTTTGGCCGACAAGACCGAATTCCACCACCGGGCAGTGATTTTTGACGAAACGCGCGTCCGAGGTGCCACCAGTGGTGGATAGGTCGGGCGTCATGTTGGTCTCGGCCTTCACGGCTTGGCTTACCAGTTCCGAGAGCTCCCCGGGTGGGGTAAGGAAACTCTCGCCGGAAATCCTGACATCCATCGCGGCCTCAACGCCGAACTCTTTCTCCACACGGTTCAGTTCGGATTGCAGCCATTCGGTCAGGCTTGCCCCGGAATGGGCATCGTTGAAACGGATATTCACCGTCGCGCGGCTTTGCGCGGGAATGACGTTGCTGGCCGGGTTGCCGGTGTCGATTGTTACCGTGGCCAGCGTGGAGGCATCGAAATGCTCGGTCCCCTGGTCCAACTCGTGGCTGGACAGCCTGTCGATCAGCCGTGCCATGGCGGGCAGCGGGTTGTTGGCACGGTGCGGATAGGCGGAATGGCCCTGTTCGCCCGTGACGGTGATCCATGCAGTCAGAGAGCCACGCCGCCCGATCTTGATCATCTGGCCCAACTCATCCGGGCAGGTGGGCTCGCCAACAAGGCAATGGTCCATCGCCTCGCCATTGGCCTCCATCCAGTCGAGCAAAGCGGCGGTGCCGTCCACCGCGTCGCCCTCTTCATCGCCGGTAATGGTGAGGATCAGTGCGCCATCCTTCGGCGGTGTCTCGGTCACGAAATCAATGGCGGCAGCGACATAGGCCGCGACGCCCGATTTCATGTCGGTGGCCCCCCGTCCCCAAAGATAGCCGTCTTTCTGTTCGGCACCGAAGGGTGGCATCGTCCATGCGGCCTCATCGCCCAAGGGAACAACATCGGTATGACCGTTGAACCCGAAGGTGCGCACCGCGTCCTTTGCCCCCCACCGCGCGAAAAGATTGCTGACACCGCCACGATCGACGCGAGTGCAGGCAAACCCCGCCTTCGTCAGCATACCCTCCAACAAAACCAGTGCACCGCCTTCTTCGGGCGTGATGGAAGGACAACGGACAAGATCGGCAGTCAGGGCTATGGGATCGACGGGGATATTCGACATGGTGCTTCTTTCCTTGGACGTATCGGCCATGGCCTAGCGCGGAATGATCCAGGGCGCAAACCTGCGGCGTCGCATACGTAGCTGCAAGGTGCTGATTTTTCTTAACTTGTCTTAAAAATTTTGGTAAAGTTCCAATCAATAAACACCCGAGGCAGGGCAAGACAAAGCCGGGCACAACGCCCGATGGACCGAGCAGTCCAACCAACAATACAAAGCAGCAGGGGATCATCCCTCATGCTGCAGGGCTTTGTCAGGCTGCGCTGACCTTGGATATGAGGTGGGGCAGATTATGGTTGCAGGGACGGAAATCCCGATTGATAGCAATGCGTCCGCGGTCGAGATGGCCGAGACGATTTTCGGTGAGGGCACGACGATTGTCAGCGCCTCCTACACCGGGGATAATGATTCTTCGGGGATCTACAGCAATGGTGACAGTATATCGCCGGGTGTGACGCCCAGCGACACAGGTGTCATGTTCTCGACCGGGGATTTGCGCAGCTTCACCAACAGCAGCAATTGGTGGTGGAACCAGGACGCCAACCAGTCCAGCAACACTACGTCAAATTCCAGCGGCCCCAACAACGACCCGGGTTTCAACTCGGCAGCGGGCGCCAATACCTATGACGCTTCGTATCTGGATGTGGATTTCATCCCGACCGGCGACGTTATGACGATGCAATTCGTTTTTGCCTCGGAGGAATACCCCGAGTATGCGAACGGGGCCTTTCAGGATTTCGTGGGCGTCTGGGTCAATGGCACACAGGTCGAGATGTCGGTGGGCGATGGCGACATCGACCCCAACAACCTGAACGCTGGCTCCGCCGAAAACCTGTTCATCGACAACACCGGCAGCCAGTACAACACTGAAATGGACGGGTTCACCGCAACGCTGACCTTGACCATTCCGGTCAATGCAGATGAGGTCAACTCGATCCGGATCGGTATCGCGGATGTCACCGACAGCAACTATGATTCCACGCTTCTGATTGCCGCGGACAGTGTTCAAACAGCGCTCGTAGCCATGGATGATAATATCCGGATAGACCCGGATGGAAGCGGCACCCTCGATCTGCTGTCCAATGACGTGAACGATACCGGCGGGACCCTGACGATCACCCAGATCAACGGTCAGTCTGTCAGTGCGGGTGATGTCGTCACCCTGAATTCCGGGCAACAAATTCAGCTGAATGCCGATGGTACAGTCGACATCATCGCCGATAGCGACGAGGAAGATTTCGCATTCACCTATGAGGTGACAAGCAGCACCGGCCAAACCGACATTGGCTTTGTCAATGTCGATCAGGTGCCATGCTTCGTGGCGGGCACGCTTATCAAGACACCCCAAGGGGATGTTCCGGTTGAAGAATTGCAAGCCGGTGATCTGGTGATTACGCAGGACAATGGCGCACAACCTCTCCGCTGGGCCGGGAGTCGCGAGGTTCCCGCAATCGGGCAATTCGCCCCCATCCGGATCGCGGCCAATACCTTTGGTCGGCACAAAACGCTGTTTCTGTCACCGCTGCACCGGGTTTTGATTCGCGACAGCCTGTCGGAAATTCTGTTTGGCGAGCGCGAGGTTCTGGTGGCGGCGCGTGATCTGGTCAACGATCAAAGTGTACGGCGCATCGAGGGAGGAACGGTGACCTATGTTCATATTCTCTTTGATCGGCATCAGGTCGTCTATTCCGAGGGGCTGGAAACCGAAAGCTTCCTGCCCGGGCCACAGATCACCAAGAGTTTCGAGGCGGACATCGTCGAGGAAATTTGCACACTCTTCCCCGAGATCGACCCGACAACCGGCGCCGGTTATGGCCCAGCGGCCCGACCCTGCCTGAAACCCTATGAGGCACGGCTTCTTTTGCGCAAACGTGCCATGGCGGCCTGACTTGGCTTGGATCGGCATATCCGATCGCTTTGGCGGATGCTTTGCGGCACAGGGGCTTGCCTGCTCCCGGCAAGGCGCCTCTGAGATTGCCGAAGATACCCTTATGCCGCGTGGTACACTGTTGCTTGAAACGCGGCTTTCTCCTGAAGGGCGTCCGCAAACCCTTTTGGCCTTCAACCGATCGCATCCCTGGCCCGGAAGTTTCTCGCTTCAGGCTTTGCCGGGCGGCGGGATCATCCTTGTCGAGGCACAAGGCGATGATATGCGGCATGTCACCCTCCCCCTCGAATCTGACGGCAGGATGGACATCCTGCGGCTGACCTATTCCTGGGATGCGCCCGCACGGTGGGCGCAGCTATGCGTAGAGCGCCCCGAAGGCGACGCACCCACCTTCGCCAGGCCACATGCCCCCCACCCCCTGCTAATGGCAGATGCACAGACCATCACCACCGACGCAAGGCGCCGCACTGTAGACGGAGACGTGCAGTTTTTTGCCCTGTCTGACAGGGTCGAGTCCGTGGGTCCGATGCCCGGATTGACAAGCGAGGTCCCCATCGCCACACCGCAGGGCGAGGTACCGGTATGCAAGCTCAAACGTGGCGACCTTGTGGTCACCCACGACGGCAAGGTGGTACCCATCCTCCAAGTGGTCAAACGCGTCGTTCCTGCAAAAGGCAACTTGAGGCCTGTGCACCTTCGGGCCCCCTATTTCGGCTTGCGCCGGGATATTCTTGTCGCCCCGCAACAGCGGCTGGTTATCGGGGGCAGCGAGGTAGAATACCTGTTCGGACGCGAGGCGGTACTGGTTCCCGCGCGGCACTTGGTAAACGGGGTGTCGGCGCTAAAAGGGGAAGGCCCTGACCTGGTGACTTACCATCACCTCCTGTTGCCGGGGCACGAGGTTGTCATGGCCGCGGGATGCCCCTTGGAAAGCCTTTACATCGGCCGCCTGCGGCGCAAGCCCGAACCACTGGCTCGTAGTGTCTTGGCCGGGTTCGACAGATCACGCCTGCCCGAACATGCCAAGCCGGTCTGGCCGGTTCTCAAACCCTTCGAGGCAGTCACTCTGGCCATGAATCGCGCGGCCTGACCCCTAGTCGTAAAACGGCGTCACCTGCGCCACGATCACCGCGTTTTCCTCAAGCGCGCGCTGCATCAGGGCGCGTTCCTCGTCGTTGATGTCATGGCCTTCGGCCTCGCGCTCCGCCAAGGTACCGTAACCAGAGACATCCAGCGGCGCCATATCCGCCTGCTTGAGGATCGCCACGGTTTCGCGGACAGCCTCGGACTCGTCCACGCCACTGGCATATACCATGAGGGCCGCTCCGGTGGCCTTGTCCGGCAGGCCGTCACCGTCCTTGCGGCCCACCTGTACCAGCAGGGTAAAGACCTGCTGTTTCGACGGTTTATCTGATTTCTTCGTCATCTCGGTCCCTGCCACGGTATTTGAATGCTCGCGGCGTACCCCCTGTTTCACCTGTCGTCAATCTGAGTGAACCCTGCGGATACCACTAAAATTCAAGCGTTTTTTATCCGGGCAACGCGACCAGCCGCAAGATTTGAGCAAGAGGTTGGGACTATCACAATTCAGGGGGACTTGGGGAGAGACACGAACGAGAACTTGCCATGCCCACTGCATCCGAACTCCAGATCGACACATTCGCCAACGCCATGGACATGGCGAATGAAATGTTCGGCAGCGGTATATCCCTTCTTTCCGCCACTTACGCCGGTGCCTCCACTGCCTCGGGCATCTATTCAGGTGGTGACAGCACCGCACCGGGAATAACGCCTTCGGATACCGGCGTGATCCTGTCGACCGGCAACGCATCCGACATCACGAATACTTCGGGCGATGCCAATGTTTTCACGGATACCTCAACCGACCACGGCACCGCGGGCGACGCTGACCTTGATGCGACATCGGGGCAAACGACCTTCGACGCCGCCATTTTTGAGGCGGATTTCATTCCCGATGGCAACACTTTGACAATGCAGGTGGTCTTCTCCTCAGAAGAATACCTCGAATTCATCAATTCCGGCTACAACGATGCAGTCGGCATATGGGTCAATGGGCAACCGGCGGAACTGACGGTAGGCACCGGGAATATCTCAGTCGATGAGATCAATGACCAAAGCAATGAAAACCTGTACGTCGACAATCCCACCGATGCCGAAGTTTACAACACCGAGATGGATGGTTTCACCGTTGCCCTGACCCTCAAGGCACCGGTCAACCCCGGGGAAACCAATACAATCAAGATCGGGATTGCCGACGCCGGGGATGGCGCAGTCGATAGTAACCTGCTGATCGCCGGAGACTCCATTCAGACCGCGCTTGTCGCAGCTGACGACTCGATCGAGGTGCGCGCCGGGGACAGCGAGGCATTCGATCTTCTGGCAAATGACGTCAGCAGCGCCGGAAGCACCCTGACCATCACCCAGATCAATGGCCAGCCTGTCACCGTCGGCGATACCGTGATCCTGCCCACCGGCGAACAGATCACCATGACGCCCACAGGCATGGTGTTGGCCGCTCCCGACGCGGATCTTGGCACGAACACGTTTTCCTACACCGTAGCCGATACGCTGGGGAATACGGATATCGGCTTTGTCGAGTTCACCACCACCGCACCTTGTTTTACTGCGGGTACGCTGATCGAGACGCCGCGGGGCGCGGTTGCAATCGAAACTCTCAAGGTGGGCGACAGGGTGATGACGCTTGACCACGGCCCGCAACCCCTGCGTTGGATCGGCACCACGCGGCGCCACGCACAGGGGGCTGATGCACCTGTTCGCATCAATGCCGGGGCGCTTGGCGCGCATGACATGATTGAAGTATCTCCCAATCACCGGGTCTTCATCGTTTCACCGCACGCGGAACTGTTCTTCGGGACACACGAGGTCCTTGTGAAGGCCAAGCATCTGGTCAACGGCCATAGTATCCATAGGCGTAACGACGGGATGCCGGTTACCTATCTGCATTTGTTGTTCGATCGGCACGAAGTGATTTGCGGCGATGGCCTGATGAGTGAAAGCTATCATCCCGGTGACCAGACACGCCGAAGCTTCGATGAAAACACGCAGTCTGAACTTCTGCGCCTGTTCCCAGAGCTGGCAAATGGTTCAGACGACAATTGGCCGGCGGCGCGCATGCAGTTGAAGCAGTATGAGGCAAGGCTTCTGAACAGCTTGGGACCCGGGCTTTTCATACAGGAGCCAACGGTCTAGGTTGCGGCCACACAGGACAGCATGAAAGGAAAACGCCATGAAACGCGCGAGTGACATGGTGGCCGAAGCCAATGAGGTGATCGACCACGCCCCGGCAGCCGAGATGGTATCGTTACACGATCAAGACGGGGTAACCTTTGTCGATCTGCGCGACCCGCGTGAGTTGGAGCGCGAGGGGATGATCCCCGGGGCCTTCCATTGCCCCCGCGGGATGCTGGAATTCTGGATCGACCCCGAAAGCCCCTATGCCAAAACGCAATTTCAAAGCGGCAATCGCTTCGTCTTCTACTGCGCATCGGGTTGGCGTTCAGCCTTGTCGGCAAGGGTGGCCCAAGACATGGGGCTGCCGAACGTTAGTCACATCGACGATGGGTTTTCCGGGTGGAAAAAAGCAGGCGGCCCCTTAGGAGAACGGCCCAAAAAGGGCTGACTGGCAGTTTCCAGATTGAGTGGCTACGCCACACAGATCTTTTGAAAGTGAGGAGCCAGCCCCTCGCACTCCCAGGGATATATGAAAAAAAAGAAGGGGCGCGGGACGCGGCCCGCGCTTTTCAGCCCCTAGTCGCGCAGCAACTCGTTGATGCCGGTTTTCGAGCGGGTTTGTGCATCCACGCGTTTCACGATCACCGCGCAGTAGAGGTTGAGGTTATTCTTGGTCGGCATGGAGCCGGAGACCACCACCGAATAGGGCGGCACTTCGCCCATGAAGACCTCGCCGGTTTCGCGGTCGACGATCTTGGTGGATTTACCGATATAGACCCCCATGCCGAGGACCGAGCCTTCGCGCACGATGCAGCCTTCGACCACCTCGGAGCGTGCGCCGATGAAACAGTTGTCCTCGATGATCGTCGGGCCCGCCTGCATCGGCTCCAGCACGCCGCCAATGCCGACGCCGCCGGAAAGGTGGACATTCTTGCCGATCTGCGCGCAGGAGCCGACGGTGGCCCATGTATCGACCATGGTGCCCTCATCGACATAAGCGCCAAGGTTCACGAAGCTGGGCATCAGCACCACACCGGGGGCGATATAAGCCGACTTGCGCACGACACAGTTGGGCACGGCACGGAAGCCGGCGGCGCGCCACTGGTTGTCGCCCCAGCCCTTGAATTTGCTATCGACCTTGTCCCACCAGCCGCCGCCTTGCGGGCCGTTGTCGTGCTGTTCCATATCCTTGATGCGGAACCCCAGAAGCACGGCTTTCTTGGCCCACTGGTTGACGTGCCAATCGCCATTCTCCTGCCGCTCGGCGACACGAAGTTTGCCGCTGTCGAGCGCGTTCAGGGTATCTTCGATGGCGTCGCGGGTTTCGCCGCCGGTGCTGGGCGTGATGGTGTCACGGATTTCCCATGCGGCCTCGATGGCGGTTTCAAGCTCTGCGTTGGACATGCGGTCTCTCCCTCGGGTCGGGTTGTTTTGTTGTGCATGGCCTATAAGGGGCCGGGGCGCGGGGTGCAATGCGACGCGCCGCGCGACAAAGGCGGCAAATTCTATCAGGAGGTCATGACGCCAGTGGATCAGGGGCGACATTGCCGCCACAGATCAGCACCGCCACACGCTCGTCCTTCTCGGGCTTGTAGGCCCCGGACATCAGTGCCGCCAGCGCCGTGGCACCCGCCGGTTCCACCAGTTGCCGCGCCTCACGCCAAAGCGCCTCTTGCGCCAGTGTAATATTCCGGTCGCGGACGGTTACCCTTTCGATCCCCTGCACCTGCGCAAGATCGAAACAGATCTGCCCAATACGCCGCGCACCAAGGGAATTGGCGGCAACACCCGCGACCTCGACATCCACCGGCGCACCAGCCACAAGCGCCGCATTCAGGGCACAAGCGCGCTCGGGCTCAACCGCCACGACCTTGCGTGCGCCCGAAAGCCAGCCCAGCGCCCCCGCGATCAAGCCACCGCCGCCGACGGCAATCAACACGGTATCGGCCTGCAAGCCCTGATCCTCCCACTCGGCAATGCAGGTGCCCTGCCCTTCCACGGTGGTCGGCGCGTCATAGGCATGGATTTCCATGGCCCCCGTCGCCTCGCGCCATTCAGCAGCACGGGCGGCAGCCTCGGCATAGGCCCCTTTGACCACCTGCAATTCCGCCCCGGTCGAGCGGATCAACTCCATCTTGGCAGGGCCTGCGATCTCGGGGACGTAAATGCGCGCCCGATGGCCCAGCCTGGCCGCGGCATAGGCCACCGCAGCCCCGTGATTGCCCCCCGAGGCCGCCACGACGCCCCCCTCGGGGACCTCCTGTGACAGCAGTGTATTGAACGCCCCACGCGCTTTGAAACTGCCGGTATGTTGCATCTGCTCGAATTTCATTTCGACGGGGTATGACAGGCCAAATCCCCTGAGTTCACTGATCGGTGTACGCCGCACATATGGCGCGATCCGATCACGGGCGGCAGAAATCTCATCTTTGGGGGGCATTCTGCTTCTCCTTGTGTCTGGTCAAGCCTTCACCGAGGCGCTAGGCCTTGGCCGATGGACCATACGAAGGACGCGCCCGCGATGAAAGACGAACGCAACAGTCAGTTCCGAGACGCCCATTCCGATCGCAGTACCGCGGAACAGATTCCCGACACCCCGCAGACCCGCGCGCCCGCCTATCGGCTGGCCTTTGCAGACCCGGATTTCCTGTGCCGGGATGAGTTGCGGCCCGTGCGGTTGCAACTGGAGCTTTTGAAGCCCGAGATGATCCTCAATGAACGCGGCATTGAAAGCACCGTGGTCCTGTTCGGCGGGGCACGCATCCCCGAGCCGTCGAAAAAGAACACGGCGCGCACCGAAACGCTGGCCGGGCTTTCGAGTTACTATGACGAGGCACGCGAGTTCGCCCGGCTGATGACGATGAAATCCATGGACACCTACGGGCGCGAATACGTCATCGCCACGGGCGGAGGGCCGGGCGTGATGGAGGCGGGCAACCGCGGCGCGGCAGATGCCGGAGGATCGTCCATCGGACTCAACATCGTACTCCCGCACGAACAGGCGCCGAACGAATATGTCACCCCGGGGCTATGCTTCAACTTTCACTATTTCGGCATCCGCAAGATGCATTTCCTGATGCGCGCCAAGGCGGTGTGCTGTTTCCCCGGGGGCTTCGGCACATTGGACGAGTTGTTCGAGGCACTGACGTTGATCCAGACCGACCGGATGAACCCGGTGCCCTTTCTACTCTTCGGCGAACCCTTCTGGCGCAAGATCATCAACTGGGAGGCACTGGCCGAGGCTGGAACGATTTCGGAAGACGACCTCAAGCTGTTCCGCTTTGTCGAAACCGCACAAGAGGCCGTGCAGATCATCGACGACTGGCACGCCGAAGAAGAGTAAGGCGCGGCCTTACTCTCCCTCGTAGGCGCAAAGCGCATGCACATCCATGCCCAGTGCCTCAAGTTTCGCGCGCCCGCCCAGATCGGGCAGGTCGATCACGAAAGCGCAACCGATGATCTCACCGCCCAGCCGCTCGATCAGCTTGATCCCCGCCTCGGCGGTGCCGCCGGTGGCCAGAAGGTCATCGACCACAAGGATTTTCTCGCCCGGTTGGATGGCGTCGTCGTGGATTTCCACCACCGCCTCGCCATATTCCAACTGGTAATCCTCGGAAATCACCGCCCCGGGCAACTTGCCCTTCTTGCGGATCGGCACGAAGCCCGCTGACAACTGATGCGCCACCGCGCCGCCAAGGATGAAGCCGCGCGCCTCAAGCCCCACGACCTTGTCGAACCGCACCCCGGCATAGGGGTGCAGCAACTGGTCGATGGCCATGCGAAAGCCGCGGGGATCGGCAAACAGCGTGGTGACATCGCGGAACATGATCCCTTCTTTCGGGAAATCGACGATGGTGCGGATGTAATCCTTGACCGATGTACTGGCGGGCATGGCGGGCCTCGTAGCGTCTTGTTACGTAACGCTCCCGTGTGTGGCGCAAGCCGCGCGCAGAGGCAAGCGCGCGTTGTGCCATGGGGTCAAGTGCCGCGGCGAGACGTGGCGGTCAGGATACCCTTTTCGATAGGGGCGCCCCCGAGCGCACGGGTGATGCAGCCGATCATCCGCGTCCGCCCGGTCGTCTGGCGCAAACTGTCGGCCAAATCGCAGAGATCACCGCCTGCCCTGCAAGAGCGTGCAGAAGAAGGCAAGACGCATGGCAGTCGGGGCCGGGGAAGGCCAGCAGGGCAAAGAGGCCAAAACAAAGGTGAGACAGGTGTCAAGGTCCATGTCCGCTTGCCCGTTGGTCACTTGATGCCCGAACTTTGCCAAACCGGGCTTGCGTGTCATCTGCCTGGCACGCCAATGTAGCGCGAAACGCCGGGTCGCGTCGCCCCGGTCGGCAAAAGATGGCAAAGAGGCAGGCGAGGACCAGCGGGAATGAAGAAATTGACACGAGCCGCAACGGGTGCGATCGCGGGATGCGCCGCCATGCTTGCCATGGGCTTGGCGTTGGCGGCTGGACCGGCCACCCCGTCGCGGGCCAATGAGGGGAGCCCGCTGGCCGATGCCGGCCGGATGGTGACACTCGCCCGGCTGTGCCTGTCGATGGAGACGCAAACGCCAGACGGTGTGCATGGTCTTGCGCGCGCGGCAGGGCTGCGGTTGGTCGACGACCCGCTGCCGCGGCTGGAGGACCTCGTGGCGCGCCAGCACCTCTTTCGAGAGCTCGAAACCGGCCACGCCAGCTCGGTCACGGCTGCCGAGAGCGCAAGGACAGGAATTTATCCGTTTGGCGACCCCGACCCGATGATGGCCTTTGCCGACGATGGCGGATGGCTGTTGCTGGTGGCCACCGATGCGACAGTGATGGTCCAGCACAATCGCACCACAGGTGCAAAGAAGCGATTTCGCGCACTCAGTTGCCACATCCACGGTGATGGCTGGACGCCCGACAGCATGGCCCGCGATGCCTTGGCCGGTATTCTGGGCGAGGGTTTCGGCGGCCACCGGACCTCCCCGTCGGGCGTATCGGACACCGACCTGCATACTATCGCCCACGGCGGCGCCCGGTTGCCCGACTCGTCGACGGTGAGCGTGGCCATCGAAAGCTGGCGTGGGGCAAATCCCGGAGCGGATGGCCCGGGGGCGGTCACCTATGTCGGGGTCACCGGCGATCCGGTGGCGCAGGCAGACTGAACGGCGGTGCGGGGCGCTTACAACACCCGGCCCGCCACCGCATCCAGCTTGGCCAAAAGGGCAGGGTCGCGTTTCTCAGGGGCGGTGAGAATGGCGAACTCCAGCGCCCGGTCGCAGCCATGCGGGCAAGGCGCGCGTTCGACGCCCAAAAGCCCCGGCAAACCGGCCACCAGCGCGCGGGCCTTGGCGGCATTGCCGGTCAGTGTCGCGATAATGTCCGAGACGTCCACTTCGCCATGGTCGGGGTGCCAACTGTCGTAATCGGTGACCATCGCCACGCTGGCATAGCAAAGCTCGGCCTCGCGGGCGAGCTTGGCCTCGGGCATGTTGGTCATGCCGATCACATCCGCGCCCCAGTGTTCGCGGTACATCTTCGATTCCGCCAAGGTGGAGAACTGTGGCCCTTCCATCGCAAGGTATGTGCCGCCGCGATGCACGTTTATGCCCGCCGCTTTGGCCGAAGCCTCGCACGCCTCCCCCAGACGCGGGCAGGTGGGATGCGCGACGCTCACATGCCCCACGCAACCGGGGCCGAAAAAGGATTTTTCGCGCGCGAAGGTGCGGTCGATGAACTGATCCACGATGACAAAGTCACCCGGCGCCATTTCATGCCGGAACGACCCGCAAGCGCTGACGCTGATCACATCGGTCACACCAAGGCGTTTCAGCGCGTCGATATTGGCGCGGTAGGGAACAGAGGTGGGTGTATGCACATGCCCGCGCCCGTGGCGGGGCAGAAAGGCCATCGGCACGCCATCTAGCGTGCCAGTCAGGATCTGATCCGATGGGGCGCCCCAAGGGGTTTCGACGGTGACCCATTCGGCATCAGCCAGCCCCTCGATCTCATAAACACCCGAGCCGCCAATCACCCCGATCTTGGTTTGCATATCCGCCCCCTTGTTGAACCGTAGACCGCTTCACGGAATACGCTGGGGCATGGATTTGCAAGCCGGAATTCGCCGCAGGCTCAGGCCGCCGCACCAAGCGTGCAAATATCGCCGCCCTTGACCAAGGAGGTAACAACATGCCCCTCATGGCTTTCGCGGATGGCATAGCCATAGCCGCGCAGGCGGTGTTTCCATTCTCGGTCCGATACGCACATTTGCCGCTCGCGCAGAACAAAATCGCGTACATCGTCGAAGGCTTGATTACTCGTCATCATGGTCATCGTTCATGTCCCTTAAACAATAAGTGATGCCGAAGGGGATAGTTGACGTATGTGGCGGCAATCTGCCGGAAATCTGACGCGCTTGGGAATTCTTTAAGAACCCGTGGGCAGCTTTCAACCAAGGGTAGGCGATATCGCCCTTTCATCCGCCGCAGCCGCCACAAGCGCCTTGAATAGCGCCTGCTGGCGGTGCGCGTAAAACAAATGCTCGGGGTGCCATTGTACGCCCAGAACAAAGGGCGCGCGGGCCCGCTCGATAGCCTGTACCATACCTCCGCGGTCTCTCGCCGCGACCCTCAAACCTTCCCCCAGGCAATCCACCGACTGACTATGCAAGGCATTTATGCGCATCGGCTCGGTCCCGGACAACTCGGCCAGATGCGTCCCGGGTTGAATATGGATCTCTTTGCGCGGCAGGATCGTGCGCA
This sequence comes from Roseovarius bejariae, assembly GCF_009669325.1. Classification (NCBI taxonomy): domain Bacteria; kingdom Pseudomonadati; phylum Pseudomonadota; class Alphaproteobacteria; order Rhodobacterales; family Roseobacteraceae; genus Roseovarius; species Roseovarius bejariae. Next base: position 2,375,105 of record NZ_SZWE01000001.1, on the reverse strand, counting down.
GGCGGTCACTCTCCTTATAGATGCCGTAAGCATCCTGATGCAGGCTCCCGCCCAATGCCACGTTGATCATCTGACTGCCCCGGCAAATCCCAAGCACGGGCTTGCCCGCATCAAAGGCCTCATGCACCAACCCCCGCTCCAGCGCGTCGCGCCCCGGATCCAACCGCGCACTGCGCACCAGCTCCCCGCCATACAAATCAGGGGAAATATCATCGCCACCGCCGATGATCACCCCATCGACATCAGTCACATCAGCCTCGCGCCCATCGACCCAGCGCACCGCGCGCCCGCCCGCCATCCAGACATTGAACGCGATCAGCGGAAAAATTCGCCAGCCCGAGCGGCGCGACGTGGTCACCCCGATAAGCGGTTTGGTCATCTCATGCCCCGGCCTTGTCCAGCCCGGCTTCGTGCAGGATCTCACCACAGCGCCGCGCCCAGCTTTGTCGCGAAATGGTGATCATCCCGTGGTCGTCTTCCCACGCCTTGCCCAGACGGGCCAACACCCCGGCATCCTGCGCCACCCGCTCCACGATCAACCACCGCTGCCATTCATCGGACAGCGACCAATCCTCATCATCGATCAAGCAATCGGGCAGGCGGAAATGAAAGGTGGGCCGCGCCGAAAGCTTGCCCGAGACCACGGCCTCGACCCGCTCAGGCGCACGTTCGGCAAAAATGGGCAACATATCCAACCCCCTGTTTCGTGTCGGATTGTGATGAAGGTAGGTCTCTCTCACCTCGCTGACAGGGGCATCTGGCCCAAGCGCGATCAGGTCGCGCACGAAGTCGGTCGGGTAAGGGTCGGTAAACGGCAGAATGCGGCGCGACTCGTCAATCGGGTTGGCGTTACGCATCCAGTCCTCGATCAGGGCATAAGCCAGAAGCGGGCGCACAATATCGGCATCACAACCCGAGGCGATCTGCACGTTCAGGTGCACGCCAAACCCAAAAGTCCAACCTGCCCCGCTGCCCAGCGCACCAGCCTTGCGCAGGACCTCTCGCAATCCATCCAGCTTTTGCAGGCCATCGCGCTCCAAAGGCTCGGAAACGATTTCCACCGGCACCACCTCGCGCCCCAGATCAAGCGCCAGATCGCGCAGCTTGCTCTGCGTGGCGTTGCGCAGGAAAATATCCAGATAAACCTCAAGCGTGCCTATTCTGGTGTTGTTGACCTTCCAGATGTGGCTGTCGGTCTGGGTGGCCTCTCCGCCCAAATGATTGGCACACAGGCGCGCCGCCTCCGCCTCGTTCAGCCCGCCAAACTCGATCTCCACACCGACCTTGCGAGGTTGGCCCTCGTGGTCGGCAGGTTGAGGCAAAGGGGGAAAGTCACGCATCATGGCACCTGTCAAACTGGCAGTTCACTCCAGTTTAACGCGGACACCACCGATGACCACCCATTGCCTCAGCTCAACCCGGCCTCGGCCTCGATTTGGCGGCGGCTTTTCTTGGCGCGCTCGCTGGCCGATTTCAGCTGCCCGCAGGCGGCCATGATATCCTCGCCGCGCGGGGTGCGGATGGGGCTGGCATACCCGGCCTTGTAGACGATATCGGCAAAGGCTTCGATCCGATCCCAATCGCTGCGCTGATGCGGGGCACCGGGCCATTCGTTGAACGGGATCAGGTTGATCTTGGCCGGAATGCCCTTGATCAGTTGCACAAGGCGGCGGGCATCCTCATCGCTGTCGTTCACGTCCTTCAACATCACGTATTCAAAGGTGATCCGTTCCGAGTTGCTGGCCTTGGGATACTCGCGCAGCGCATCCAGAAGCGTTTCGATGTTCCATTTCTTGTTAATCGGCACCAGCTTGTCGCGCACCTCGTCGGTGGTGGCATGAAAGCTGACCGCCAGCATACAGCCAATTTCCTCGGCGGTCTTGGCGATTTCGGGCACGACCCCGCTGGTCGAGAGCGTAATCCTACGACGGCTGAGGCTGATCCCCTCGCCATCCATGGCGATCCTCATCGCGTCGCGGACGTTCTCGAAATTATAAAGCGGCTCGCCCATGCCCATCAGCACGATGTTCGACAAAAGGCGCGGGCCGTTTTCGCCGGTGCCCTGCCCCGGCTCGGGCCATTCGCCCAGATCGTCGCGCGCCATCATCACTTGGCCTATGATTTCCCCGGCGGTCAGGTTGCGCACCAATTTCTGCGTACCGGTATGGCAGAACGAACAGGTCAGGGTGCAGCCAACTTGGCTTGAAATACACAGCGTCCCGCGATCCGCCTCGGGGATATAGACCACCTCGACCTCATGGCCGCCCGCGATCCGCGCAAGGTACTTGCGGGTGCCATCGGCACTCACCTGTTTGCTGACCATTTCGGGAATTTCGATCACGAAGTTCTCGGCCAGTTCCGCACGATAGGCCTTGCTGAGGTTCGTCATCTCGGCGAAATCGCGCACGCCCCACTGGTAAACCCACTGCCAGATCTGATTGACGCGCATCTTGGCCTGCTTTTCCGGGGTGCCGTTTTCGATCAACACCTCGCGCAGCGCCTCGCGCGTCAGGCCGACGATATTCATCGACCCATCGGGAAGCTTGCGGGGAATGGTCATCACGTCCTGCGTGATCGGGGCGGTGGTCTCGGTCATGGGTTCGCGCTCATATAAGGTGAGATGCCGCCAATATAGGATTTTACGGCAGATTCCAAAAGATTCCCGCTGCCATCGGCACACCGACGCGATACCGACAAAATACCGACGTTATACCGACGCGGATTTTTGGCCCATTTCGGCCACGGGTTTGTGGCAGGGGCACGTGGTCAGATGGTCATTCACCAACCCTGCCGCCTGCATGAAGGCATAAGTGATCGTCGGCCCGCAGAACTTGAACCCCTTTTTCTTCAAATCCTTTGAAATTGCTTGGGAAATTTCCGTTTGGGCTGGAACCTGCGACAGCGCGCTCCAATCGGTCTGGATGGGGCTGTAATCAACGTAAGACCAAAGGTAACGGGCAAAGCCCTCCTTGGCCTCAATCCCTTGCCAGACCCGGGCATTCGTGATCGTCGCCTCCACCTTCCCACGGTGCCTGACGATACCCGGGTTTTGTAGTAATTCCTCAACTTCCGCCGCACCCCAAGTGGCGATTACATTTGGATCAAACCCTTGAAAAGCCTCACGAAAACTATCGCGCTTGCGGAGGATGGTGATCCAACTGAGCCCGGCCTGATAACCTTCAAGGATCAGCTTCTCCCACAGGGCGCGGCTGTCAAACTCGGGCACGCCCCACTCGTCATCGTGATAGGCATGATACAGCGGGTCATCCCCGGCCCAGCCACAGCGCTCCATGCGTTATCCCCTTGTTACCCACCCTAGGGCAGATTTACGTCAAATCCCCCGTTTAACCGATCATTAGCGGCCATGCCCCAGCCTGTGAAGCGGTGAATTCGGAGGTGAGATATGGGGCAGAAACGCAAATGGGCGAATATCCCGACCGGGTACGACAGCCCGCTGAACTATGCCATCAGCGCGCGGGACCGGTCGGTCATCGACATGGTGGATCAAGCGGTGCGTCACAAACAAGTGATGCTGGCCTATCAGGCCGTTGTGCCCACCGGGCACGAATCGCGACCCGCCTTTTACGAAGGTTTGATTCGGGTAATGGATGAAACCGGGCGGGTGATCCCCGCCTGCGACTTCATCAATGAAATAGAAACCATGGAAACAGGGCGTGTCATTGATTGCCTCGCCCTGGAAAAGGGCCTTAGGACATTGCAGGATTACCCCGATCTTCGGTTGTCGGTAAATATGTCGGCGCGCTCCATCGGATACCCGCGCTGGAATCGCATCCTCAAGCGTGGGCTCGGAAAGGACCCCACAATCGCAGAGCGGCTGATTCTGGAGATCACTGAAAGCTCGGCCATGTTGGTGCCCGATCTGGTCGTGGGCTTCATGGACGACCTTCAAAAAAAGGGAATCAGCTTTGCACTGGATGATTTCGGCGCCGGGTTTACATCCTTCCGCTATCTGAAAGATTTTTATTTCGACATTCTCAAGATCGACGGCCAATTCATTCGCGGCATTGCGACCAATCCCGATAATCAGGTCCTGACCGCCGCGCTGAAGTCCATCGCTGAACAATTCGACATGGTAACCATAGCCGAAAGTGTCGAACATCCGCAGGATGCGGCCTATCTTTCGGCCATCGGAATCGAGTGTATGCAGGGATACTATTTCGGCGCACCCACCATCCACCCACCGTGGCTCGATGCAGCACTCGGGCAGGAGTCCGCCTGACCTGTGACATGTGGTCAGTTGCCGCAATGCGGCATATGCGATATTACCGCACGGAACGGCGGGGAATACTGGGGCCCGCACTTGTTGTGACGTCCGGGCGTTCCTCGACCAAAATTCTGGTGGAGGACACACATGACCAACGTAATTATCGCATCCGCAGCGCGCACTGCTGTCGGGTCATTCTGCGGCTCTTTCGCGAACACCCCGGCACATGATCTTGGCGCAGCCGTTCTTGAGGCCGTGGTAGAGCGTGCAGGGATCGACAAATCGGAAGTTTCCGAAACCATCCTCGGTCAGGTTTTGACAGCCGCGCAAGGCCAAAACCCTGCCCGTCAGGCCCATATCAACGCTGGCCTGCCGCAGGAATCAGCGGCTTGGAGCATCAACCAGGTCTGTGGATCGGGTCTGCGCTCGGTCGCTCTGGGCGCTCAGCACATCCAACTGGGCGACGCTGATATCGTCGCTGCGGGCGGTCAGGAAAACATGACGCTCAGCCCCCATGCCGCAAACCTGCGCGCTGGCCACAAAATGGGCGACATGAAATATATCGACACCATGATCCGCGATGGCCTCTGGGATGCCTTCAACGGCTACCATATGGGTCAGACAGCCGAGAACGTTGCCGAAAAATGGCAAATCAGTCGCGATCAACAAGACGAATTCGCGCTGGCCTCGCAAAACAAGGCCGAGGCCGCACAAAAGGCCGGGAAATTCGACGATGAGGTGATCCCCTTCACCATCAAAACCCGCAAGGGCGACATCGTGGTCGACAAGGATGAATACATCCGCCACGGCGCCGTTATCGAAGCCATGCAGAAAATGCGCCCCGCCTTCACCAAGGACGGCTCGGTCACCGCGGCCAACGCCAGTGGCCTGAACGACGGCGCCGCCGGCGTTCTGCTGATGAGCGCGGACAACGCCGAAAAGCGTGGCATCACCCCGCTTGCGCGCATCGCCTCCTACGCCACGGCAGGTCTGGATCCGTCGATCATGGGCGTCGGCCCGATCCACGCCAGCCGCAAAGCGCTGGAAAAAGCCGGCTGGTCGGTTGACGATCTGGACCTTGTGGAAGCCAACGAAGCCTTCGCGGCACAGGCCTGTGCCGTGAACAAGGACATGGGCTGGGATCCTGCAATCGTGAACGTGAACGGCGGCGCCATCGCCATCGGTCACCCGATCGGCGCCTCGGGCTGCCGTATCCTCAACACCCTGTTGTTTGAAATGCAGCGCCGCGACGCCAAGAAGGGCCTTGCCACGCTCTGCATTGGCGGCGGTATGGGCGTGGCCATGTGCCTTGAGCGTCCGTAAGCGGGCGGATGCCAGAAGGGTAGAAAGGGCGTCGAAACCGGCGCCCTTTTTCTTGCGCCGCGAGAAACTTCTGCACTGCGGCAAAATTGTACGAGTAATAATGTTGCGCTCACTCGTTTCAAAGTTTAACAGAGTTACCAACGAAATTTATCAAATCGGAGGAATCCCATGGCTAGAACAGCACTTGTCACCGGTGGATCGCGCGGCATCGGCGCAGCCATTTCCAAGGCCCTGAAGGCCGAAGGCTACAACGTGGCCGCCACCTACGCGGGCAACGACGAGGCCGCCGCGAAATTTACCGAGGAAACCGGCATCCAGACCTACAAGTGGAACGTCGGAGACTACGACGAGTCCAAGGCCGGTATCGCAAAGGTCGAAGAAGAAATGGGGCCGATCGACGTGGTCGTCGCCAACGCGGGCATCACCCGCGATGCGCCCTTCCACAAGATGACCCCGGAACAGTGGCAGCAGGTGATCGACACCAACCTGACTGGCGTATTCAATACCGTTCACCCCGTCTGGCCCGGCATGCGCGAACGTGGCTTTGGCCGCATCATCGTGATCAGCTCGATCAACGGGCAAAAAGGTCAGTTCGCTCAGGTGAACTATGCCGCGACCAAGGCGGGCGACCTGGGCATCATCAAGTCGCTGGCCCAAGAGGGCGCCGCCAAGGGCATCACCGCCAACGCCGTCTGCCCCGGCTATATTGCGACCGAGATGGTCATGGCCGTACCCGAAAAGGTGCGCGAATCGATCATCAGCCAGATTCCCGCAGGCCGTCTTGGCGAACCGGAAGAGATCGCCCGCTGCGTGGCCTTCCTGGCTTCGGACGATGCACAGTTCATCAATGGCTCGACCATTTCGGCAAACGGCGGTCAATTCTTCGTCTGATCCCTGCCGCAGAACATGAAAAGGGCCGGTCGCGATGACCGGCCCTTTTGCTTTTCCAGATATCACTTGCAACGATCATCCGGAAGGATTCTGTCCCGTCAGTCGGGACCAGATACGGCCAAGGGCCTGCCCCCGGGCGGCATGGGCCGCGCGATAGGCATCACGGGTGCGCTTATCACTGGCAACTTCGATCATCGGGCAGTCCTTTCACTGGCGTTCAGTATTTCTTGACTACACCCAATATGCGCTTCACGATAAAAAGGCACAAACGAGACTTTCTATCACTTCACTTAAGCGATACTTAATCGACATGCCGGACCGCCTGCCGCCCCTTACCGCCCTGCGCGCCTTTGACACCGCCGCGCGGCATATGTCGTTCCAACAGGCGGCCGCCGAGTTGAACGTCACCCCCGCCGCCCTGTCGTTCCAGATCAAATCGCTGGAGGAGCACCTGGGCGCCCCCCTGTTCCAGCGTCTCAATCGCGCCGTGAAGCTCACCGAAGCGGGCCGCGCCCTTGCCCCCGGTACCAAAGATGGGTTTGAAACGCTCACGGCTGCATGGCGCGCGGCACGGCGGGTGAATGACCATGCCTCGCTCACCGTCACTGCTGGCCCAGCCTTCACCGCAACATGGCTGGCCCCACGGCTTTACAGTTTCGCCCAAGCCCACCCCGAAATTGAACTACGCCTGAGCGCCGGATTGGGCTTGGTGAACTTGGGGCGCGATGGGGTGGATTTGGCCGTGCGCTTTGGCTACGGCCCCGACCCGGACCTGTACGAAGAACCGTTCCTGAATGAATGGGTCACGCCGATGATGACGCCCGCCTTGGCCGAACAGATGCCCAACCCCGCCGATCTGGCAAAGGCACAATTACTGCATCAGGACGATATTCGCTTTCTTGATCCGCCTTGCGACTGGCCTGCTTGGTTTCGCGCCGCAAATCTGCCTGCGAGAGACTGGACGGGGCAAAGGTACTCACAAGCCGATCATGCCTTGGATGCTGCCCTTTCGGGCGCCGGCGTCATTCTCGGGCGGATTTCCCTTGCCTCCAGATTGCTCAACGAAGGGCGCTTGGTTGCGCCCTATGCTTTGGGCTTGCGAACAGCGGCCCACTACAGGATTTTATGTGTAAAAGGCTCTGAAACGCGGCCACACATCGCCGCGTTCCGCGCTTGGCTACGTGAACAGACGGCCGTAGTCTCGCACCACGACCGTCACTTCACCCTGATTGATTCCGCCAGTTAGGCGCTTTCGGTCAGGCGTTCGATTTCTTCTTTCACACGAAGCTTCTGTTTCTTGAGGTCCGCGATTTCCAGATCGCTGGTGCCCGGGGCACGTTGCGCCTCTTCTACTTGTTCCGAGAGGTCCTGATGTTTCTTCTTCAGTTGCTCGACATGCGAACTCAAGCTCATATGCGTATCTCCTCTCTGGATGGTTTAAACACGAACAGTGCAGCACAGTTTTACAAATCTGTCACGCTGCAACCGCATCATAAGCAAGGAAATGCACGTCCAATTTGAGACTTTTCAGCTGGGGAACAGCAGGGGCGTACCAAGCCTTAAAATACAAGTGGTTGCGGCGTTATAATTTTCCCGGTCGCCGGGGTGGCTATCACCCTCGTGCAAAATCCACCCGTCGTGCAGGCAAAATGCCGCACGCCCGCCCTTGCGGCCCCGTATCAAAACCAGCCGCGCCGCCCGCCCCTTTCGGGGAATCAACGGCAAAACCTCCAAACTCCCCAAGTGCCGCGCGGCATGGCTCAACAACTCGGGCAGGCGCTCGGCCCGCTGGATCATCGTGACCGTGCCCTTGGGCGCACAGCGCTTCGCGGCCATCTCGACCCAATCGGACAGCGGCGTCACCTCGCCCCGCCCTGTTTCGCGCCCGTCGTCGGAAACCCTGGTACTGCTGGCACGATCGAAATAGGGGGGATTGGCCAGAACATGTGTGAACTGCCGCTGTTTCAGGGTATCGGGCATCCGGGTCAAATCCCCTTCGATCACCTCAAGCTCCGTCCCGTTTTCAGCCGCGTTGCGCCGCGCCAGATCGGCATAGCCCGGCTGCACCTCCAGCCCCGTCGCCTTCACCCCCGGCACCCGTTGCGCCACGCAAAGCGCCGCCACACCCGCGCCACAGCCCAGATCAAGAACCGTGTCGCCCGTGCGCGCGGGCACACTTGCAGCCAGCAACACCGGGTCCACCCCCGCCCGATAGCCCTGTTTGGGTTGCCACAGGCGCAACTGACCACCCAGAAAGTCATCCCTGCTCAGCGCCTCGTCGGGCCAGCCCTCAGTCATCCACGTCAATCCCGTTGTCCAGCAGCACCCGGCGGGCGCGGCCAAAACTCTCCTCTGCAACCATAAGGCGACGCGGGAAAATCCCTATACCTCCCTCTAGGACGCTCATATTTACGTCCATTTCAAAGCAGTCTATACCCTCGCCCTGAAGCAGCGCTTGGGCAAAGGCGATCATCGTCGGATCGGTTGTGCTGAAGAGTTGTTTCATGGGGATGACATAAGGGCACCGCGCGGGATTTGTCGACCGGTGTGACGGGAGTGTGATGGGATTGGACCACGCCGCAACGAAACCGCATGAGGAACTGGCCGCACATCTGAGCGACAAGATGGAGGCCGTGAACACCCTTATCCGAACCCGCATGGCCTCGCGCCACGCGCCGCGTATCCCCGAGGTCACCGCCCATCTGGTCGAAGCGGGCGGCAAACGCCTGCGCCCGATGCTGACGCTGGCGGCGGCTGATCTTTGCGCCTATGAGGGCGACTTCGATGTGCATTTGGCCGCCACGGTGGAATTCATCCACACAGCCACGCTATTGCATGACGACGTTGTGGACGAAAGCGAACAGCGCCGCGGACGGCCCACCGCCAACCTTCTGTGGGACAACAAATCAAGCGTTCTGGTGGGCGATTACCTGTTTGCCCGTGCCTTCCAATTGATGGTCGAGCCCGGTAACCTGCGCGTCCTCGACATCCTGTCGAATGCCGCCGCCGTCATCGCCGAGGGCGAGGTTCTGCAGCTCAGCGCGGCACAGGACCTCAAGACCACCGAGGATATTTACCTCCAAGTCGTCCGCGGCAAGACCGCCGCGCTGTTCTCGGCGGCAACGGAAACCGGCGGCGTCCTCTCGGAAGCCCCCGAGGATCAGGTGCGCGCCCTCTTCGATTATGGCGATGCCCTTGGCATCGCCTTCCAGATCGTCGATGACCTGCTGGATTACCAAGGCGACAGCGCCGCCACCGGCAAGAACGTCGGTGACGATTTCCGCGAACGCAAGCTGACCCTGCCAGTGATCAAGGCCGTGGCCATGGCCGACGCGGAAGAGCGCGCTTTCTGGACCCGCACCATCGAGAAGGGCAAACAGGACGACGGCGATCTGGACCACGCCCTTGCCCTTCTGGACAAGCACGGCACGCTTGAGGCCACCCGTCAGGATGCCCTGATGTGGTCTGAGAAGGCCAAGACAGCCATGCAGGCCCTACCCGATCACCCGGTGCGCCGCATGTTGATTGACTTGGCCGATTACGTGGTCGCGCGCGTAAGTTAAGACTTCGCTCAGGCGTTCAGGCGCACCGCCTCAACCCACCAACCCGGTTGCTGTTCATGCAGCCGCCCCGCCGCCGAGGCGGCGGTTTCCGCATCGGAATACAGGCCGAAACACGTCCCGCCCGACCCGGACATGCGCGTCAGATGGCAGCCCGGTGTCACAGACAGCGTGTCGAAAACCTGTTGTATGACGGGTTCCGCCTTGATGGCCGGGGCCTCGAGGTCATTGCGCATGGTGCCCAGCCACTCGATAAAATCGCCAGCATCATCAAATCCGGGCAGCGTCTCGGGCATGGCGAGGTTATCGGCGCAATCCAGCCCCGCGAAGACCTCTTTCGTCATGACCGGCAACTTGGGATTGACCAGCACCGCATGCAACACCGGCAACCCCGTCACAGGCTCCACGATCTCGCCCACGCCGCGCATCCGCGCCGCGTCGCCATAAAGGCACACGGGAATATCCGCACCAAGGCCAAGCACATCTTCCGGGACCGGATTCCCCGACAGTTCGGCCAAAGCACCGAAAGTCGCCGCCGCATCGCTGGAGCCGCCACCAAGGCCGGCGGCATTGGGCAGGTGCTTTTCCAGATGGATCTCCGCCGCCACCCCCATCTTCGCGGCGGCCCGCACGACAAGGTTACTGTCATCCACGGGCACGCCCGCGGCCATCGGGCCATCCACCGTCAGCATGGTGGTCCCGTTTGGCCGAACACTGATCCGGTCGCCGATATCGGCAAAAACCACCAGCGAATCCAATTCGTGATAGCCATCATCGCGCCGCCCCGTCACATGCAGGGTCAGGTTGATCTTGGCCGGGGCAAACCCCTCAATCACCGTCATCGGCAACCTTCAGGGGCGCAGCGCCCTCCTCGTTCAGAACCTGGTCCAGACCGACCTCAAGCTTACGGCGAATGCGGTCGGGGTCGATGTCTTGTGCCGGGGTGTCCTCGGTCACGAAGGACAGCGCGCGCTTCCACTGGAAACGGGCTTCGGTCTTGCGCCCCACGGCCCAAAGCACATCGCCCAGATGGTCGTTCACCACCGGGTCCACCGGCATCAATTCGGCGGCATGCTCCATATGGCCGATGGCCTCGTCATAGCGGCCAAGACGGTACAGCACCCAGCCAAGGCTATCCACGATGTAACCGCTGTTGGGCTGCGCGGCGACGGCACGCTCGATCATGTTCAGCGCCTCGTCCAGCTTGCTCTGCTTCTCCACCAGTGAATAGCCCAGATAATTCAAAACCTGCGGCTGCTCGGGGTTCAACTCAAGCGCACGGCGGAAATCGGCCTCGGCCTTCTCCCACATGTCTTGCCGCTCGAAACTGATGGCGCGGGCGTAATGCACGAACCATTGGTCGGCATCGCGGTCTTCGTACAGTGCAATTGCTTTGTCATAGGCCTGTGCGGCCTCGTCGAACCGCTCCAACTGCCGGAACAGATCCCCGGCCGAAACATGTACCGTGGGTTGATCTGCATGGGTCTGCGCAAGCTGCTCCAGAACCTCGATTGCCGCATCGGTCTTGTCAGCCCGGCGCAGGGTATCGGCCCGGCCCAGTTCCGCCGCCAAAAACGAAGGATGATCACGCGGCACCCGCTTGTAAGCGGCGGTGGCCAATTCATAACGGCCCAGCGATTCGAGCAGTTCCGCCGACATGATCACCGCATCGATATGATCGGGGCTCAAATGCTCGGCCACCCGCGAATACAGCAGGATGTAATCCTCGCTCGTATCACTCAACAACGCGCGTCCCAGCGAAAAGAACACTTCGGCCACCCCATCGGCGGCCCCGCCGATCATGCTGAACGGAACCTTGTCGCCCGCCGCCAGACGATCGCGCAATTGCTGAATCTCCGGGTCCAGATCGGTGCCAAAAGTATCGTCGATCTGTGCGACGGCATCCTCGTTTCGGCCAAGCTGGCTCAAGACCTCCGCCCATGCCAGCACACCACGCCGCGTACGTTGCATCGGGCCATCGCTTTCCCCGGCAAAAATCTGGTCCGCCCCCTCGAAATCCCCGACCGAGGCCAGCGCCAGCGCCTTGTGGTAAATGGCAAAGCTGCGCAAGCCACGCTCTTCGGCCACCTCATCGAACAGTTCAAGCGCTTGGCTCATGTCGCCCTGACCCAATTGCGCCCAGGCCGCGATCAACCCATCGGCCAGTTGCCCCACACCGCGTCCATCCTCAAGCCGGTTGAGAAGCGCATCGTAATTCTCTTGCAGTACCTCGTCTGAAACAAGAACCATATGCGCCACTTGGCTGCGCAGGTCATCGGCCTCAATTTTGCGGGCAATCGGTAGGGCGCGGTCGAAATTCCCCAGCGCCACATGCGCAACCACGGCGTTTTCCATGATCGCCGGGTTCGATTGATCTTCGGTCAGGGCGCGGGTGAAATACTCTGCCGCGGCGGTAAAATCATGGTCATACCGCGCCTGTCGCGCCGCCAGGTAGGCCCCCGAGGCCTCCTTTGCCATGGCTGGCGGCGCGGTGGCCTGCAAAAGGGTTGCGATGGCGATTGCGGAAAGGGTTCGGATTGTCACGCTGGCCTGCCTTTGCTTTGCCCCAAGTGTACCGGCAGAACCTAGTACGCCCGAACGCCCAAAGCAATGCGGGGCGGCCCGAAGACCGCCCCGCAGGCATAAAATCACGCGCTGGTTACATATTGGGATAGTTCGGCCCGTCCCCGCCCTGCGGCGTGACCCAGTTGATGTTCTGGCTGGGGTCCTTGATGTCGCAGGTTTTGCAATGCACGCAGTTCTGGAAGTTGATGACGAACTTGGGCTCCTTGCCATCTTCGCGCACCACCTCGTAAACCCCCGCCGGGCAATACCGCTGCGCCGGTTCGTCGTAGTTCGGAAGATTGACGTTGATCGGCACGCTATCGTCCTTGAGCGTCAGATGCGCCGGCTGGCTTTCTTCGTGGTTGGTCATCGAAAAGCTGACATTGGTCAAACGATCAAAGCTCAGCTTGCCATCGGGCTTGGGATAACTGATTTCCTTGTGCTTGTCGGCAGGTTCCGTGGCCTCGGCGTCGGTTTTGCCATGTCCCATGGTGCCGAACAGCGAAAAGCCAAGCGTGTTGGTCCACATATCCAACCCGCCAAGCGCCAGAGAGGGCAGCATCCCCCACTTCGACCACATCGGCTTGACGTTGCGCACCTTCTTGAGGTCCTTGCCGATGGCGCCGCTGCGCACCTCGTCCTCGTAGGCGCTCAACTCGTCGGTCGCGCGCCCCGCCTCAATCGCTTCATGCGCCGCTTCGGCCGCCGCCTTGCCCGACAGCATGGCGTTGTGGTTGCCCTTGATGCGCGGCACGTTGACCATGCCCACCGAACAACCCAACATCGCCACACCCGGCGCAACCATCTTGGGCATCGACTGATACCCGCCTTCGGAAATCGCCCGTGCGCCATAGGCCACGCGCTTTCCGCCTTTCAGAAGCTCCGCCACCATCGGGTGATGCTTGAAACGCTGGAACTCCATGTAGGGGTACAAATGCGGATTCTTGTAGTTCAGGTGAACCACGAAACCCACGTAAACCTGATTGTTTTCAAGGTGATAGATGAAAGACCCACCCCCGGCATTGCCGTTCAGCGGCCAACCCATGGTGTGGGTCACGCTGCCCTCGCGGTGCTTGGCGGGGTCGATTTCCCAGATTTCCTTCATGCCAAGGCCGAATTTCTGCGGCTCTTTCCCGGCGCTCAGGTCGTACTTGGCGATCACTTCCTTGGCGAGGCTCCCGCGAACCCCTTCCGACAAGAAGACATACTTGCCATGCAACTCCATCCCCGGCTCATAGGCGGGCCCCGGTGTGCCGTCGGGGTTCTTGCCGAACTCACCGGCCACGACACCCTTCACATTGCCGTTCTCGTCATAAACCATCTCCGAACAGGCCATGCCGGGGAAGATTTCCACGCCCAGTTCCTCGGCCTGCTCCGCCATCCAGCGGCACACATTGCCCATCGACACGATGTAATTGCCGTGGTTGTTCATCAGCGGCGGCATCGGGAAATTGGGGATACGCACCTGCCCGCCTTCGCCCAGCATATAGAAATTATCGTCCTTCACCGGGGTATTCAGCGGCGCGCCCTTTTCCTTCCAGTCCGGGATCAGCGCATCGAGACCACAAGGATCAAGAACCGCCCCCGACAGGATATGCGCCCCCACTTCCGAGCCCTTTTCAAGAACCACAACCTCGCGCGAGGGGTCCAACTGCTTCAGCCGGATCGCCGCCGACAGGCCCGCAGGCCCCGCCCCAACGATCACAACATCGTATTCCATCGCTTCGCGCGTCACATCGGACATGGTTTGCATCCTTTTCTCAGGGCAGTTCGTTCATGTAACAAAGTTGCGCACGTGGTTAGCGCGCCGGCCTGATGAAGGTCAATTGAAACACGACGTTAAAACAGGCTGAATGCGTCAAAATACGCGGGATCGCGACTCCATTGCACAGTCGGGCACCATGGCCTATTGCAAAATCCGGTCCGGTCAGGGCAATCTGGCGCGACCAAGCCGACAGACCTGCCGGGGGCGGCCCAAGGCCGCGCCCCGCAACGATAGTGGATAGTGACGATGGAAAAGATCCCGATGACCCGCAAGGGCTTTGCCGCCCTTGAGGCCGAGTTGAAGCACCTGAAGTCCGAAGAGCGCCCCGCCATCATCCGCGCCATCTCCGAGGCGCGCGAACATGGCGACCTGTCGGAAAATGCCGAATACCACTCGGCCAAGGAAAAACAAAGCTTCATCGAGGGCCGCATCAAGGAACTCGAAGGCGTCATCAGCCTTGCCGACGTGATCGACCCCGCGAAGCTGTCCGGCCCGATCAAGTTCGGTGCGAAGGTCACACTGGTTGACGAGGACACCGACGAGGAAAAAACCTACCAGATCGTCGGCGAATACGAGGCCAATATCGAAAACGGCCTGCTGAACATAAAATCGCCCATCGCCCGTGCCCTGATCGGTAAGGAAGAAGGCGATAGCGTCGAGGTCCGCACGCCGGGTGGTGAAAAATCCTACGAAGTGCTAAACGTCGACTATAGCTGACAGGCCGTCCCAGATGTCGAAAACCAAGGGCCAAAGCTCCGCTTCAAAAGGGTTTGGCGACAAACATAACGCGCAAGGCGTGACCGCGATCGAGGTTATCGCGCTAATCCTCACTGTCCTTTGGTTGCTTGGGACGGCGATCTTTTTCCTCGCCATGGGGTCCGACGGCGGGAACGGCGGCGGCGCCCTGCGCTTCGTGATGATCCTGCTGGCCATCTTCATGCCGGTGGCGATGATCTGGGTGGCGGTCACCGCCGCCCGTGCCTCCCGCGTCATGCGCGAAGAAAGCCTGCGCTTGCAAACCGCAATCGACGCGATCCGCACCGCCTATCTGAACCAGACCAAGACACAGGCCGAAATCAACGACCCGTCTGTCACCAAGAAACTCGAAGAAATCGCCGCCGCACAGCGCAAGACAGAAACCGCGCTGGCCACCTTCTCGACCATCCGCACGGCCACCGACACACCCCGTCCCGCCCCGGCCGAACCAACACAGCAAGGCGGCGAAGATCAGGTGGCCCTGCCCCTCGGCACCACTGCCGAGGATATGCAGCCCCCGCTGGATCGTGCCGATTTCATCCGCGCGCTGAATTTCCCCGAGAACGCCAATGACCGCGAAGGCTTTGCCGCTTTGCGCAAGGCCCTCAAGGACCGTTCCACCGCACAGCTTATTCAAGCCGCCCAAGACATCCTGACGCTGATGTCGCACGACGGCATCTACATGGACGACCTGCGCCCCGACATGGCCCGCCCGGAAATCTGGCGCCGCTTTGCCGAGGGCGAACGCGGCCGCCCCATCGCCGCCCTTGGCGGGATACGCGACCGCTCCTCGCTGGCGCTGACGGCCGCGCGCATGAAACAGGACACCATCTTTCGCGATGCGGCCCACCACTTCCTGCGGCTCTTCGACCGGATGTTCACCCAATTCGCCGACTCCGCCACCGACGCCGAGATTTCCGAGTTGTCCGACACCCGCACCGCCCGCGCCTTCATGCTGTTGGGCCGTGTGGCCGGAACGTTTGACTAACACCATCCCCATCACGGGAATTTCAGCGTATTGCGCGGCACGCCGTTTGCCCCCATGATGCGCGCAAGGGAGAATGTGATCATGCGCAAATTTATGGTGGTCCTTGATGACAGCCGCGAATGCCTCAACGCCATGCGGTTCGCCGCGATGCGCGCCGCACACACGCAGGCCGGTGTCGAAGTTCTGGCGGTGATTCCCCCCGAGGAATTCAATCACTGGATCGGCGTCGGCGACATCATGCGCGAAGAAGCGCGCGAACGCATCCACGCCCATTTCGAGGTCTTCGCCAAATGGATGCGCGACAAGCAGGGCGTCGACCCCGAGCTGGTGATCCGCGAAGGTGAACCCGTGTCCGAGATCATCGCACAGGTTCAGGACGACCCCGAGGTCGGCGTTCTGGTGCTGGGCGCGGGCACCGGCAAGAAAGGCCCCGGCCCATTGGTCACGCAACTGTCCCGTAACGCGGGCGATCTGCCGATCCCGGTCACGATCGTACCGGGCGATCTGTCCAAGGAACGGCTCGAAGCCATTACATAAATTCAGGCAGACGGCAGGATATCGGCCAGCTTCAATCGCTGAATCTTTCCCGATGGCCCTTTCGGCAGTTCCTCCATGAAATGGATCATGTCCGGCGATTTGAACGGGCCCAGCCGATCACGGCAAATCTCGATCAGTTGCGCAGGCTCAAGCCTGGACCCTTCACAGACCCGCACTGCGGCCTCCACCGTTTCGCCGTACTTCGTACAGGCCCGTGCAAAGGCCGCCGCTTCCACCACGTCCGGATGGGTATAAAGGGCCTCGTCCACCTCGCGCGGGGCGATGTTTTCGCCGCCCTTGATAATCAGCTCCTTCAGGCGCCCGGTGACGAAAACATAGCCCTCGTCGTCCATCCGCGCCAAATCCCCGGTGCGCAACCATCCGGCACGAAACGTCGCCTCGGTGGCCTCCGGGTTCTTGAGGTATTCCAGCATCACGTTTGGCCCGCGCACCACGATTTCGCCTTCGTCACCGCGGGGCACCTCGCGCCCCTCGCCATCCTGAATCTGCACCTCGCAGCCAAAGGCGACACCGGGCGAGCCGATCTTGCGTGGCGCAGGCGGCAGCGGGTTCGACAGGATTTGCGCCGCTGTCTCGGTCAGGCCCATCGTCTCGATGATCGGCACCCCGAACCGCGTCTCGAAGGCCTGTTGCGTTTCCACCGCCAAGGCGGACGAGGCCGAGCGCCCGAACCGCAACCGCCCGCGACACCCCTCGTCCGGCTCTGTCTTGCCGTGCAAAAGGTGCGAAATGATCGTCGGCACGACCGAAAACCACGTGACCTCGGCCACCCCTGCCTGTGCCCAGAACTGCGAGGCCGAAAACCGCCCCGTCATCGCCAGTGATCCGCCTGAAACAAGGCTGGCCATCACGGTCACGCACAGCCCGTTGATGTGGTAGATCGGCAAGACGCAAAAGCCCCGGTCATCCGGCGTCAGACAATGCGCCACCGCCGTCGTCCAGCCCCCTGCCAGAAGGCTGGCGTGGCTGTGCACCACCCCCTTGGGCCGCCCCGTGGTCCCCGAGGTATACATGAGCAACGCGTGATCGCCGGGCACGACATCGTGCAAATCGGCCTCCTCGCCCCCCCCAAGCGGCAGCGAGGTCATCCCCTCCCCCGCTGCCGCCGCGAACAAATCGGTGCAATCTGGATGCACATAGGCAAACCGCGCCTCGGAATGCTCCAAGGCATAGGCGATGGCATCGCGCCCGGCGGCAAGGTTGATCATCACCGCGCGGAACCCGCCATAGGTGGCCCCATAAAAGGCACATAGCGCCTCGCGACTGTTGGGCGCGATGATTGCCACGCTTTCCCCCTTGGCCACGCCCCGCGCCGTCAGCGTCCGGGCAAACTCCATGGCCCCATCGCGCAGCACTGCCCACGTCAGGGTATCGTCGGTCTCGGGAAACACGACTGCCACGCCACCGGCCCCGGCACGCATGTCCAGCCAATCACGAATGGTGCCCTCGGGCGGTGTCTCTTGATGCAATTTCATTTCCCGGCCTCGTCCCAGTAACTCGCGAAAATCTCCTCAAGGCTCGGCTCGCGTGGCGGGATTTCCCGCACGATCCGTGTGGATTGCAGGAAATGCCGCCAATGCAGGTTCTCATGCGTGGCATTCCCCCCCCACGAGCCACAGCCCATCGACAACGAAAACGGCATACCGTTGGTAAACGACCCGCCCGTCGCAAACGTGTGGGCTTGATTGACGATCACCCGGCTGGTGGGAATCGCCCTTGCCAGCGTCATCGGTCGCTCCGTATCCGTACTGTGCAGGCCCACGGAATGGCCCGCGCCCTGATGCAACTGGATGGCACGTGCGGTCTTGACCGCGTCGTCAAAGTCCGACGCCCGGTAAAGCGCCAAAACCCGGCTCAGCTTCTCACCGCTCAAGGGGTGATCGGGGCCAATGCCACTGGTCGGCACAGCGATATAATCCGTCCCGTCGGGCACTTTCCCCTCCAGCCCCAGCGCCGCGATCATCTTGTCGGCATCCTGCGCAATGACCTCGCGGTTCAGATGCCCATCCGGCCAAAGCGCCACGATCACGGCGGCCTCGTCATCCACCACGGCACCCCCTGCGGCGGCCATGGCCTCGACAAAGGCGTCATAGACCGCGTCCACCACCACAACCGAATTCTCCGAGGAACAGGACGTCGCATTGTCAAAACACTTGGACGCACGAATTTTCTCGGCCGCAGCCGCCAGATCGGCGGTCTCATCGACGATCACCGTCACATTGCCCGCCCCCACGGCCACCGCCGGGGTGCCCGCCGTCTGCGCCCGGTGCACGTTGTTCTGACTGCCGGTGCACACGATCTTGTCGCAGCCTTCCATCAGGGCCTGTGTCTTTTCCTTCGATCCCGGCGCCGGCACCATCTGCACCAGATCCGGGTCTTCGCCGATCTTGGCAAATTCCGCATGGATATACCCAAGCAGCACCTCGCAACTGGCCACACCCTTGGGCGAGGGGGCCACCACGATCGAGTTGCCGCATTTCAAGGCGTTGATGATGTTGTTCGCCGGGGTCGCCGCCGGGTTGGTCGAGGGCACGATCGCCCCCACCACCCCCATGGGCCGCGCGATCTCGGTGATGCCGGTCTCGGGATCGTCCGAGATCACCCCGTAGGTCACCGCCTCCTTGATGTCCCGCATCAGGCCCAGCGTCTTGCGATGGTTCTTGGTAATCTTGTCATCCACATTGCCAAGCCCGGTGGTCTTCACCGCCAGCTCGGCCAGTTCCCGGTTGCGCGCGGGCTCCATGATGGCCCATGCCACGGCCTGCGCTGCCCGGTCATAGCGCGCCTGACTGCCGCCCGCCTCGTACCGGGCCTGCGCAGCACGCGACCGGGCAATCACATCTTCCAGTTGGGCAAGGGGGCTTGGCGCGTTCATCTCTTGATCTCACTTTGTTGGGGACCGGGGCGCGCGCATACGCGCCCCGGCAGGTTGCGAATTGCGAATTACAGTCCGGACAGAAGCTCTTGCAGGGTCTCCTCGCGGGCCGCCCACATCTCAAGCACCTCGTCACGCGTCATCACGTGCATCGGGCTGCCACCGGCCTTCATCTTCTTGGCAACACGGCCATTCTTGAACATCTCAGGCACGGTTTCCGCCAGCTTGTCGATGATCGGCTGCGGCGTGCCCTTGGGCACCATCACGCCCCGGAAATTGACCGAGGAATTGTCGATATCGAAACCCTGCTCGGCCATGGTCGGCACCTCGGGCAGGAAATCACTGCGCTCAAGGTCAAAGACCCCAAGGATCTTGACGTTGCCCGCCTGCTGCGCACGGAAGGCATCCGACAGGTTGTTCACCCCGCCCAGCACTTCACCGGCGATCACGGCCTTCATTGCGCCGGCGCCGCCCTTGTTGTTGGGGATATAGGCCAGTTTCACACCGGCGGCCTTTTCAAGCTGCAAGGCCGCGATATGGTGCCCCACGAAAAGCCCCGCCCCCGAAAACGTCAGCTTGCCGGGGTTTTCCTTGGCATAGTTCACCACGTCTTCCATCGAATTGAACGGGCTGTCCGCCGCCACCACGAAAACCGCCGGGTCGGCGCCCCAGTTGGCGATCGGCTCGAAGCTGTCGGCGGAATAGCTCACCCCGCCCTCGATGGACTGGGCGATGAAATGCGGGATGTTGTAGGCACCCAGCGTATACCCATCCGCCTCGGCCTGCGTCGCAAACCAGTTCCAACCAACGCGCCCACCGGCGCCCGGCTTGTTGATGATGGCAATCGGCATGCCAAGTGCATCCTCGTTGGCCGCGGTCATGGTCACGATCCGGGCCTGGAAATCGGTGGCCCCGCCCGCACCATAGCTGACCATCATCATCAGCGGACGTTCGGGGTAGTTCCCGTGACCATCCGCCGATGCGGCGCCAGTCAGGGACATCAGCGCCATAGACGCTGCAGCAATCAGTTTCTTCATTGGTTCTCCTCCCATTGGGTTGGCTCTGCCGTTGTTACGGTTCAGAAGAAAATCTCTCGCGGTGTGAACACGTTCAGCAACATCGCGAAGAGACCGTACATGACCGCCAGGAACCCGGCGGTGATGACAACACGCTTGATCCAGGTGCGCGCCTCGTTGTGCGGCGATGGATCGTAAAGCGTCAAAAGAATGAAAAAGGCGATGGTCGAGGCGGTATAGAACCCAAGGCCCTTGGCCGCCCAGAAGATATAGATCAAGGCCACGATCAACCCCGGCGCGATATTGATCACCGCCGTCCGGTTCAACCCATTGCCGACCTTCGTCTTGCCGATAACGGCCTTGCCAAAGGTCCAGAGCGCCAGCACCACGAAAACCGACGAGATCATCCGCGGGAACAGGAAGGCCTGCGCCGGTTCCGCCGTATAGCTGACATAAGTCACACCCACGCCGACAGCCGCGACAATCCCGCTGGCCAGAATATGTTGTGTGCGCCAAAACTCGGTCATGACAATGCCTCCTCTTTGGCCACGGCCTCGTCCTTGGTGGTGTAGCGACGGTGCCGAAGCTCCATCCACACCGAGTACCCGATCGAGGCCACGACAATCGCGATCAGCGTCAGGTTCAGCGGCCCGGTCAGGAAATAGGTGCCAAGGTTCGACGTGGCATTGGCGATCATCGCGCCTTGCACGAAATTCGCTTCGGCAATCGGCCCAAGGATCAGGCCCAGAACCAAGGGCGCGGCGGAAAAGCCGAAGCGCTCAAGGAAATACATTCCCGTGCCCAGCGCGGCCATGACATAGACATCGCCCATCGAATGTTGCACCGAATAGCTGCCGAACACCGCCAGCCCCAGCACCACCGCCGCCATCACCGCATTGGGCACCTGCGCAACACGGGCGGCCAACCCGGCCACGTAAAGACCGAAAATGCACATCATGACCTGCCCGATCAGCATCGAATTGATAAAGGTCCAGGCCACCTGCGGGTGATTGTCGAACAAATCGCTGCCCGGAAAAATCCCATGGATCAGCAGCCCACCCAACAGCACCGCCGCCGTGGGCGATCCGGGGATCGACAGGGTCAGAAGCGGCACAAGGCTGGGCCCGACCATGGCGTTATTGGCGCTCTCGGCGGCGATGATCCCCTCGCTGTGGCCGGTGCCGAATTTCTGGCGCTCCGGGCTCATCTTGCGGGATTGGTCATAGGCCACCAGCCCGGCAATCTGACCGCCCACACCGGGGATAAGCCCGATGAACGAGCCCACCGCCGTCCCGATGGTCAGCGCGCGCGACCGCCGCACCACCTCGGCAATGGCCTCGCGGATGGGGTGGCGCTCCACACTCAAGACCTCGGCCTCCAGATACTTGCGGCCATTGGCGAACATGGTGATCACCTGCGGAATGGCAAACAACCCGATCAGTGCCGGGATCACGTTGATCCCGCCCGCCACGGCATCGTGAAAGATGAACCTCTGCGCGCCCATGATGTCGTCAAACCCGATGGTCGCCAGCCACAGGCCGATACAGCCCGATAACAGCCCCTTCACCACCGAAGCGGAATCCAGCGACCCAATCACCGTCACCCCCAGAATCGCCAGCCAGAACAGATGCGACGGCCCAAAGGCCAAGGCCCATTGCGCCAAAAGCGGCGTCAGGAAAATCAACAGCATGACACCGAAAACGCCCCCCACCAACGAGGCCAGGAACGACAGTTGCAACGCTTTCGCCCCCTGTCCCTTACGGGCCAGCGTATGACCGTCCAGCGTGGTGGCGATATTCGCCGGCGCCCCGGGAATCTTGAGCAGGATGGCACTCACCGCGCCCCCTGCCACGGTCGAGGTATAGGCCGCCCCCAAAAGGATCAGGCCCTGCGTCGCATCCAGTTTGAACGTGAAGGGGATCAACAACGCCACCGCCATCGTCGGCGACAACCCCGGCGTTGCCCCAAGGATCAACCCGCCAATCGTGCCAATCATCAACAACGCGAAGTTGATGGGCGTAAAGACGTCTCCCATGTAGCCAATGAATTCCACTTGGGCGGCCTCCCTTTTCCTCCCAAAGCGTTTCGACTTTGACCTGAGGTCTCAGACAAAAAACGAAACGCACACCATGATCCGTGTCTTGCACGGCATTTCGCGAAACGCTGTGATCCAGTTTTTCGCGAAACGCTTTAGTTGACTTTTAACGGTAAGCCATGAAAACAGTATTGCAAATGTTTTCATTTTTGACCGTCAGAACGGGGGTTAAACGACTGTGAGAAAAGATAAAAAAGCCGACATCATCGCCGTTGCAAAGGCCGCTCGCGTGTCCCCCTCGACGGTCTCGCGCGCCTTCAATCACCCCGATCTGGTCAAGGCGGCGACTCGCAAGAAGATCGACGCCGCAGTGCGGCGTCTGGGCTATATCCGCAACCGCGCCGCGCAAACCATCCACGGCATCCGCAGCGGCACCATCGGCCTGATCGTGCCCACCATCGACCACACGATTTTCGCCGAACTGGTCCAGAGCTTTTCCGACGCCGTCGAAAAACAGGGCTTCACCATCCTGCTCGCCTCGCACGGCTACAGCCTCGAACACGAATACGCCCTGACGCGCAAGATGCTGGAACACCGGGTCGATGGCGTGGCCCTCATCGGCGTCGAACACTCGAAAGACACATACGCCCTTCTGGAAGAGCAGGATATTCCGGCAATCTTGCTGTGGAACGTGGCCGACGACGCCCCGATCCCCTGCGTCGGGTCCGACAACTATCTTGCCGGGCGGCTGGTCGGGGATCATGTCGTGCAGCTCGGGCACCGCGATCTCGCCGCCGTCTTTCCCCCGCTCGACGGCAACGACCGCGCCGCGCGCCGCTTTGCCGGGATCATGGACGCCCTGCACGAGGCGGGCCGCGACATCCCCCCCGAGCGCTGCCTTGAAACCCTCTACAGCGTCGCCGACGCCAAGCAGGCCGTGCAGGCCCTGATCGCCACCGGCCCACCGCCCAGCGCCATCCTCTGCGCCAATGACGTGCTGGCATGGGGCACGATGCACGCCCTCGCCCGCGCGGGCCTGCGCGTTCCCGATGACGTGACCGTCACTGGCATCGGCGACTTCAAAGGCTCCAAGGATTTCGAGCCCCCCCTTACCACCGTCCGCATCCCCGCCCCGCAAATCGGCGAACGCGCGGCGGACATGATCGTGGCCTCCATCACCGGCACCGATCCGGCACCACAAAACGCCGTGGTCGCGCCCGAACTCAAGATTCGCGCAACCTGTCGGGCCGTCTAGCCACCGTACCGCTTGACGAAATTCCGCAAGATCACCTCGGGTGCGGTCACATCCGCCGCCCGGCACATGGCAATCAGGTCACTGGCCGTTTCCGGCGGGAAATAGCCCTTGTGCTTGTAGATATTGATGCGGGTCTCGAACCCTGCCGCGTCCGCCTCGGGGTGAAACTGCGTGGCATAGACATTCCGCCCATGCCGAACCATCTGAAACGGACAGGCCGTTGAGGCCACCAGATGCGCGCAACCCTCGGGCAAGGCCTGAAGCGCCTCCTTGTGACCCACGAAGGCATCGAACCGCTCCGGCACCCCCTCCAGCAGCGGGTCGTCCCGCCCCGCCTCCGTCACCGCACAGGCCGAGGTGCCCACCGGCTCGCCATAACGCGCCTTGCTGACATCGCCCTCCAGATGCTTGCCCAGAATCCCGATCCCATAGCAGCACCCCAGGAACGGCAGGTCGCGCCCCGTCACCTCCGGCATGATCGACAAGACCTCGGCCTCGATCCTGGCCTCGACCGGGCTCTTGTCGTCGGGTGCATCGCTCACACAGCCCGGCCCGCCGCCCACGATGACACCGGCCAGAGCGTCCAGATTCAAATCAGCGGGCAAAGCCTCCTGGTCCAAACGCACCCGCCGCACTTGCCCCTCCGCAAGCCCCCCCTTGCGCAGGATCGCCGCGAATTCATCGTCGGCGGCCTCGGCCTCGGGGCGCAACTGCAGGATCAAGAACGGCTTACTCATGGGACAGGCGCCTCATACTCATCTCGGATGCCGATCCCCTCGCGCATCTCCCGCCCCCCGTCAAGATGGCACGGCGCCCCTTCCGCTTGACGCGGGCCGGCGATAGAATACGCTGCACGGCCACGCCAGACA
This sequence comes from Roseovarius bejariae, assembly GCF_009669325.1. Taxonomy (NCBI): domain Bacteria; kingdom Pseudomonadati; phylum Pseudomonadota; class Alphaproteobacteria; order Rhodobacterales; family Roseobacteraceae; genus Roseovarius; species Roseovarius bejariae. Next base: position 2,350,424 of record NZ_SZWE01000001.1, on the reverse strand, counting down.
TGCCCAAGGACAGCCCCGCCATGGCCTCGCGCCCCGCATTTTCCACCGCTGCACACGCGCCCCGCGCCACAGGGTAACCCGATGGCGCAATCCCTTTCCCTCGCGGCCTACCTCGCCTATGCCCGCCGTGGCGGCAACGGTACCACCATGCACGACATCCCGCGCCCCAAGGGCGCGGTGATCTGGGCGCATGCGGTCGATGCAGGCCGCGCCGACGCGCTGGTGCAACTGGCCGAACGGCTGGCTGCACAACGCCCCGGCCTGCATATGGTCCTGACCACCCCCGACGACAGCGCGCCGGTCAACCGCAACAGCAAGGCCGTCATCTGGCGCCCCCTGCCCGAAGACACCATCGCCAGCGCCGAATCCTTCCTCGCCCACTGGCACCCCGCACTTTGCCTCTGGACCGGCGGCGATCTCAAACCCGCCCTGCTCACCACCGCCGACAAGATGGGCCTGCCGCTCTACCTCGTGGATGCCGACGAACAACTGCTGACCCGGCGCAGCTGGCGCTGGTTCCCCGACATGCCACGCGCGCTCTTGTCCCTCTTCACTCTCGTTATCGCCCGCAACGAGGCCACGGCCCGCCTCCTGCGCCGCCTCGGCATCCAGGACGAGGACATCGCCGTCACCGGCCCCTTCCGCGAAGGCACCATTTCCCTGCCTTGCAACGAATCCGACCGCGAGGAACTCGCCGGGCTCCTGCGGGGACGCCCCGTCTGGCTCGCGGCCATGGCCAACCCAAGGGAATTGCCCATAATTCTCGACGCTCACCGGCAAGTCAGCCGTCAGGCCCACCGCTCGCTTCTGGTGATCGTCCCGGACGATGAAACCGAAAGCCCCGGATTTCAGACCAAACTGGACGAAAGCGGCTGGCGGTATGTCCTGTGGTCCGAAGGCGCCCTGCCCGAGGAAACCACGCAGGTTCTTCTGGCCGATACCCACGGCGAAATGGGGCTCTGGTACCGCATCGCGCAAATCACCCTGATGGGCAGCTCGCTCATTCCCGGGCAATGGGGCCGCGACCCGAATGAACCCGCCGCCCACGGCTCGGCCATTCTCTATGGCCCCAACGTGCGCCGCTACCTCTCCAGCTACTCGCGCTACGCCGAGGCCGGCGCGGCCCGGATCGTCAAGGATGCCGACAGCCTCGCTGCCGCCGTCCTCTCCCTCATCCCGCCCGATCAATCGGCGGCCATGGCCCACGCGGCATGGGATGTGGCCTCCGAAGGGGCCGGCGTAACCGATCAGATCCTCGATCTGGTGCAAGACACCCTCGACGCCCTGGAGGGCGAGTGATGCGCGCGCCCCGCTTCTGGTTCACCCCGCCCGACCGGCCTGGTCTGCGCGCGCGCCTGCTGGCCCCACTGGGCGCACTCTACGCCAAGGCCACCGCGCGGCGCGTGGCCCACGCGCCGAAGGTGCGCCCCGGCGTTCCGGTGATCTGCGTCGGCAACCTGAACGCGGGCGGCACCGGCAAAACCCCGACGGTGATCGCCCTCGTGCAATGGCTCACCGGGCAGGGCCTCACCCCTGGCGTGATCTCGCGCGGCCACGGCGGCTCCCTGCCCGGCCCGGTCGAGGTGGATGAACGCCGCCACAGCTACGAGGAGGTCGGCGATGAACCCCTCCTCATCGCCGCCTTCGCCCGCACATGGGTCGCCAAGGACCGCGCCGCGGCGGCGCAGGCCGCCGAAACGGCGGGCGTCGACGTGATCGTCATGGACGACGGCCACCAGAACCCGGATGTCGCCAAGGACATCACCCTCATCGTGGTGGATGCCGCCAAGGGATTCGGCAATGGCCGCTGCCTGCCCGCGGGCCCGCTGCGCGAACCCATCGGCCCCGGCCTCGCCCGCGCCGACCTGCTGCTTTCCATCGGCCCCCGCCCGGCGCAGGACAGCTTTGCCGTAACATGGGGCAAAACCATCGCCATCCCCCACCTCACCGGGCAACTCGCCCCCCTGCAAACCGGCATGGACTGGTCCGACATGCGCGCCCTCGCCTTCGCGGGTATCGGCCACCCGGGCAAGTTTTTCGCCACCCTGCAAGGGCTGGGCGCCACCCTCGCCCGCGGCGAAGCGCTGGAAGACCACCAACCGCTCACCCAATCCCTGATGACCCGACTGGAGAGCGAGGCGAACCTCCTCGGCGCGCAACTGGTGACCACGGAAAAAGACGCCGTGCGCCTGCCCAAGGAGTTCCGGCAAAAGGTCATCACCCTGCCGGTCCGGCTGAAGATTGACGATATGACTCCACTGAAAAAACGGCTGGACCAGACGCTGCAATAACAGCGCCCGCCCCCGTCTTCATCTTTCCCAAAATACTCTGGGGGAGTCGCCCAAAGGGCGGCGGGGGCAAAGCCCCCAAATCGACCTCAGCCCGCGACTGCCGCCCGAATGGCGCGGATGTTCTCGCCATAAGGCGCGGGGTCGCTCACGCTCCCGCCCTTGAACACCGCCGAACCGGCCACCAGGACATCCGCCCCGGCCTGCGTCATCAAGGGCGCGGTTTCGGGTGTGATCCCGCCGTCGATCTCGATGTGAATCGGCCGGTCGCCGATCATCTCGCGCAACCGGCGCACCTTCTCCACCTGGCTATGAATGAACTTCTGCCCGCCAAAGCCGGGGTTCACCGTCATCACGCAAATCAGGTCCACCATGTCCAGAAGGTATTCCACCTCCTCCAGCCCCGTCGCCGGGTTCAGCGCGAGGCCCGCCTTGCAGCCCGCGCCGCGAATGGCCTGAAGCGTGCGGTGGGTATGCGCGCCCGCTTCCAGATGGGCCGTCAGAACATCGGCCCCCGCCTCTGCAAAGGCCTCGATATAGGGATCGACCGGCGCAATCATCAAATGCACGTCCATCACCGTGTTGATGTGCTTGGCAATGGCGGCGCACATCGGCGGCCCGAAGGTCAGGTTCGGAACGAAATGCCCATCCATCACATCCACATGGATCCAGTCGGCGCCCTGCGCCTCCACCGCTTCGATTTCCTGCCCGAAGTTGGCGAAATCGGCGGACAGGATGGACGGTGCGATCTTGACGGAACGGTCGAACGACATGGCAAATGCTCCCCTTGGCTGCCCTGCACATGCGGTCTCGGCGCGCGAAGGTCAAGACCTCACGGCAGGCTCAGCTGCGCCATCCGCCCGCCATCCACGGTCCAGACCTGCCCGGTGACAAACCCCGCCGCATCCGACAACAGCCAGACGACCAGGGCCGCCACCTCCTCGGCGCGGCCCGTCCGGCCCGCCGGATGGATACCTCCGATCCTGGCGCGAAACGCCGCCGGGTCGCCAAGGCTTTCGATGAAGGCATCGTTCAACTCGGTATCGATCCACCCCGGGGCAACAGCATTGCAGCGCACCCCGTCATGGCCATGATCCACCGCCACGGCCCGCGTCAGCGCATGAAGACCGCCCTTGCTGGCGCAATAGGCCGGGTGGCGCGGGTTCGCCCCCAGCCCCTCGATCGAGCCGATATTCACGATCGCCCCGCCCCCCTGCTTCAGGTGCGGCATGGCGTGACGGATCATCATGAACGGCGCCGTCAGGTTCACCTGAAGCGTCGCCGCCCAATCCGCCACGCTTGTTTCCTCGACGGTGCCCTCGCGCATCAACCCGGCACAATTTACCAGCATGTCCAGCCGCCCGGCCCGATTGATCACCTCACCGACAATCCGCTCGGGGCACCCCGGGTCCATGAAATCCGCCACGATCCCCTCATGCACTGGCTCCTCGCCGCGCTGCGCCGTAAAAACCCGCGCACCACCGGCCGCCAAAGCCGCCGCCGTGGCCGCACCCATACCGCTGCGCCCGCCGGTGACCAGCGCCACCTTGCCGTCAAATCCGCTCATTGAACTGCCTTTCCGCCATTCGCTTCAATCAGGGCCCCGCACAGATACCGTGCCTGATCCGAGGCAAGGAACACCACCACATCGGCGATATCCTCCGGCTCCGCAATCCGCCCCAACGGGACCGAGGCGTCAAGCGCCTCGACCGCCTTGTCCGGGTCGAACCCGCGCGCCGCAAACCCTGTGCGCAACATAGGGGTGTTCACCTCGTTGGGGCAAACCGCATTCACACGGATACCCTGATGCGCATGATCCATGCCAAGGCACTGCGTCAGCGACGCCACCGCAGATTTCGACATCACGTAAAGCGGATGATTAGGCCCCGGATGCACACCCCAACACGAGGCAACGTTGACAATCGCCCCGCCACCGGCGCGTTCCATGATCGGAATGGTCGCCCGGCACAAGCGAAACGGCGCCTCGACGTTGATCGCCATGGTTCGGGCATACTCCTCGTCCGTGGCCTCGGTGATCTTGCCCCGTGTAATGATCCCCGCGTTGTTCACCACGATATCCAGACCGCCCAGGGCCTGCGCTGCCTGCTCCGGCAAGCCATCACAAAACGCGGCCTCCGTCAAATCCCCACACAGGCTGACATCCCCGGCGCTCTCGGCCAGATCGGCCCCGGCCACCTTGGCCCCCCGTGCCTGCAATGCCGCCACGATGGCCCGCCCGATGCCACCCGCCGCGCCTGTTACCAAGGCGCGCTTGCCCTCGAATTCCTGCATTTCGCCCTCCCCGCACGTCGCGTTTCCCCCAGCACACCACAACCACTTCACACCGACCAACCGGAAACCGACGCCTCCGCGTCGTTTCATGCAGGCCAATTGATCCCGTCCGGCTTTCATGCCACCGTCACCGAACCGCGCGACAGGGAGGAGACACAGCAGATGAAAGGCATGATGCAGCATCGCCCGCTGAGGATCATCGACATCCTCAGCCACGCCGCCGAGGCCTTCACCGATCAAGGCATCATATCGGTCCGGGACGAGGGTGATATTCACCACGCCACTTATCCCGAAATCCTTGACCGCACCGCGCAACTGGCCCACGCCCTCGACGCGCTTGGCGTGCTGATGGGCGACCGCGTGGCGACGCTGGCATGGAATGGCCACCGCCATGTGGAGCTTTACTATGCCCTCGCGGGAATCGGCGCGGTCTGCCACACGGTCAACCCCCGCCTTTCTCCCGAACAGATGGCCTATATCCTCAACCACGCGGGCGACAGCCTTCTGTGCATTGATCCAAGCCTCGTACCCGTGGCCGAGGCCGTGGCCGATGAGGCCCCCAAAGGCCTGCGCTACATCATCCTGAGCGACCGGGCACATATGCCCGACACCACCCTCGATGCACTCTGCTACGAAGAGCTGCTGGAGGGGCAGCCCACAACCTACCACTGGCCCGATTTCCCCGAGGAGACCGCCTCGGGCCTGTGCTACACCTCCGGCACCACAGGCCACCCCAAGGGCGCGCTCTATTCGCACCGCTCCACCGTCCTGCACGCGCTCACCGTGCCATTGGCCCAAACTTCCAGCTTCGCGGCGGGCAAACGGGTGATGCCCGTGGTGCCAATGTTCCACGTCAACGCATGGGGCCTACCCTATAACGCGCCGCTGACAGGCATGACGATGGTCATGCCGGGCCGTCACCTCGATGGCGCAAGCCTCTGGCAATTGATGGAGGACCACGATGTTTACTCCGCATGGGGCGTGCCCACCGTCTGGGCCGGGCTTCTGGCCGAAATTGAGGCCAAAACCCGCGCGCCCCATGCCTTCCGCGATCTGGTGGTCGGCGGCTCCGCCGCCCCGGCCAGCATGACCGAGGCCTACGAGGGCTTCGGCGTCACCGTGTCCCAAGCATGGGGGATGACGGAAATGAGCCCGATTGGCACCCACGGCGTTGTCCCGCCCCGGCTGCAAAACGCGCCACTCTCCGAGCAAATGCAAATCAAGACCAGCGCGGGCCGCCGCAAATTCGGCCTCGATTTCAAACTGGTCGATGACGATGGCACGTGCATGCCCCACGATGGCGAAGCGGTGGGCGAACTTTACGTACGCGGCAATACCGTGATCACCGGTTACTACAACAATCCCGAGGCCACGAAGGCGGCTATGGACGCCGAGGGCTGGTTCGGCACCGGCGATGTCGCCTCCCTCACACCCGAAGGGCAACTCATCATCCGCGACCGCGCCAAGGATTTGGTGAAATCGGGCGGCGAATGGATCAGTTCGATCGACCTTGAAAACGCCGCCGTCTCGCACCCCTTGGTCAAAACCTGCGCCATCATCGCCGTGCCCCACCCCAAATGGGATGAACGCCCGGTTCTGGTGGTCGTTCCCGAGGGCGATACCCGCCCCACGCTCGACGACATCCACGCCCACATGGGCAAGCATTTCGCCAAGTGGCAGCTCCCCGATGACATTCTCTTCACCGATGAATTGCCCCTCACCGCCACCGGCAAAATCTCCAAACTCACCCTGCGCCAGCAGTTTGCCGATTACATCCACCCCGACCAGCGCAAGGGGTAACACATGAGCGATCTGAACCTCACCACCCTCACCCCTTGGCTTGAAGCGCATGTTCCCGGCCACACCGGCCCCATCGAAGCGCAAAAAATCACCGGTGGGCAATCCAACCCCACCTATCGGCTCAGCACCCCACAAGGCCCGCTGATCCTGCGCCGTAAACCGCCGGGGGTGCTGCTCAAATCCGCCCATGCGGTTGATCGCGAATTTCGCGTGCAAAAGGCGCTGGCCGATAGCGATGTACCAGTGCCCAAGATGCACGCGCTTTGCGAGGACGACGCCGTGATCGGCTCGGCCTTCTACGTGATGGAGGCCATTGAAGGCCGCACCTTCGATTCCCCTTGGCTCCCCGGCCTCACGCCCAATGAGCGTTCTACCATGATCGACTCGATGAACCGCGTCCTCACCGCCATTCACGAAGTCGATCTTGAGGCAACGGGCCTCACCGATTACGGCCCCACCGGAAACTACTACGCCCGGCAACTCGACCGCTGGACCAAGCAATACCACGCCACCCAGACCGAAGATTTGCCGGATATGGAGGCGCTCATCACGTGGCTGGGTGAAAACATGCCCCCCGACGATGGCCAACGCCGCCTTGTCCACGGCGACTACCGGCTCGATAACCTGATCTTCGCACCCGACGGCCCCCGCGTCATCGCCGTGCTGGATTGGGAACTATCGACCATCGGCCACCCCTACGCCGATCTGGCCGCCGTGATCATGCAATGGTCCATGCCCGCCACCGAACAGGGCCGCGGGCTGGCGGGTATTGACCGCGCCGCCCTTGGCCTGTGGTCCGATGACCACTTCATCGACACCTACTGCCAACGCCGAAACCTGCCCGGCATAGACCGTTTTGAGTTCTACCTCGGCTTTTGCTACTTCCGCATGGCCGCGATCCTGCAAGGGGTGAAAAAACGCGCCCTCGACGGCAACGCCGCCGACCCCGAGCGCGGCTTGCAACTGGGCGCCTATGTTCCGCAATTCGCCCGACAAGGGCTGGAGGCCACGACACGATGAGCCAAGACAACAGCCACCTGTTTGAAAAACCCTCGGCCATGGCCGCCCATCTGGGCATTGCGATGACCGACTGGCAAAAGGGTTATGCCCGGGTCGAGGTGCCCATCGCCCCGCATGTTGCCAACCGGCAGGGCATCCCACACGGCGGGTTGCACGCCACCTTGATGGATACCGCCATGGGCTTTGCCGGATGTTTCACCGGCGACCCGGACAAATCCCAAATGGCCCTGACCCTGTCGATGACGGTCAACTACCTTGGTCAGGCGCAGGGCAGCCGCCTGATTGCCGAAGGACGGCTCACCGGCGGCGGCCGCAAAACCTATTTCGCCAAGGCCGAGGTGACGGATGATCTCGGCAACCTTATCGCCACCGCGACAGGGGTCTTTCGCTATCGCGGGACACCGGCGTAAGAGATACAGAACATGGGCAGAGGTATCTGCCGACAACCACCGCACCGCGTTCGTACGAAACGCCCGTACAAAACGTACAAATCTCACCGCGCGCCCTGTTAACCTGCCGGTCTGCGGTAAAAAATACCGACGCGATACCGACGTTCTACCGACGCGATGCCGCCAAGGATTTTTTTCGTTAACCCAATAACTTAGCAGTGATTCGAACATCCCCGCTTGTCGTCCCCCGAAACCTCCGCTTAGATGCCCCCGAACCACCACCCCGAGGGCCCCATGACAGACCTCAAGAAAATCGTCGTCATCGGCGCAGGTATCTGCGGCCTGAGTTCCGCCATCTGGCTGCGCCGTGCAGGCCATGAGGTGACACTGGTCGATCGCGACCACCCCGGCGCCGGGGCCTCTTTCGGCAACGCGGGGCTTCTGGCGCAATGGGCCGTGGTGCCTGTGAACACACCCGACATCATCACTACGGGTTTGAAATATTTGGCAAATCCCGGCTCGCCGCTGTTCCTGCAATGGTCCTACCTGCCGCGTATGCTGCCGTGGCTGGCACGCTTCGCCGCCCAATCGCGCAACTGCGATCACATGGTCCAAAGCCTGATCCCGCTTCTGACCGATAGCCTCGATCAACACCGCGCCCTGACGCGCGGCACCCGCGCCGAACACTGGGTCGCCAGCAGTGATTTTGGCTATGCCTATGAAACCAAAAAGGATTTTCTGGCCGATAAGCTCAGTTGGGACTACAAGCGCAAGGCCGGGTTCATCCCCGAGGTCCTCGAAGGCCCCGCCGTGCAAGAGGCCGAGCCGATCCTAGGCCCGCGCATCGGGTGCCTCGCCACCCTCAAGGGTCACGGCCATATCCTCAACCCCGGCGCCTACATGGAGGATTTGGCACGCGTTCTGGAGGATGAGGGCGGCACATATACCCGCGCCGAAGTCACTGATATCAAACTGGAAAATGGCCGGGTAACCCAAGTGGACACAGATACAGGCCCGCTTCCCTGCGACGCCGCCGTTCTGGCCGCCGGCATCTGGTCAAAACCCCTCCTGCGCAAGCTGGGCGTCAAGGTCCCGCTAGAGGTCGAGCGCGGTTATCACCTGCATTTCTCCAACCCCTCGCAAACGGTCCGCAACCCGATGATGGTGGCCAAGGGCAAATTCGCCGTGAACCCCATGGAAAACGGCCTCCGCTGCGCCGGAATGGTGGAACTGGGCGGGATCGAGGCAGGCCCCTCCAAGGCCCCTCTCGCCCTCATCCACAAACACGCCAAACGCGCCTTCCCGGGCCTCACCTACAGCCATGTCGAGGAATGGATGGGCTTCCGTCCCTCCACCCCAGACAGCCTGCCCTTGATCGGTGAGATTGGCCAAACCGGCGTGCATGCCGCCTTCGGACATCAGCACATCGGCCTAACCGCCGGCCCCAAAACCGGCCGCCTTCTGGCCGACCGCCTCAGCGGTCGACACCCCAATATCGACATGGCCCCCTACGACGCCAACCGTTTCTGAATAAAGGGTTTTTCGGCTTAGTCGTAGCTGCGCTGATCCTCGATCACCTTGCCGTCATTCGGTAGGCTTCCCGGCGCCACGATCTCGACCCGGCCCTTGAGCTTCAGGGCATCGGCCACTGACCCGGCATAGCCTTCGGCATCACCGCCCTCGGCCTCGATCTGCACGGTCATCACATCCATCTCGCCTTCACGGCTGGCAATGACCCGCGCCTTGGCGATCTCGGCGTGCTTGGCAACCAAGGCGGCCACCTGCTCGGGGCGAACGAACATGCCCTTGATCTTGGTCGTCTGATCGGCCCGGCCCATCCAGCCCTTGATGCGGGTGTTGGTGCGCCCACAGGGGCTTTCGCCGTCCATCATGGCGCTCAGGTCGCCCGTGGCAAAACGGATCAGCGGATAATCGGGGTTCAGCGTGGTCACCACCACCTCCCCCACTTCACCGGGGGCCACCGGATCCCCCGTGCCGGGGGTCACGATCTCGACGATCACGCCCTCATCAAGGATCAACCCCTCCTGCGCCTCGCTTTCATAGGCGATATTGCCCAGATCGGCCGTGGCATAACACTGCAAACAGGCGATACCGCGATCCGCATATTCCTGCCGCAGCGACGGGAACAGCGCCCCACCGCCCACAGCAGCCTTGGTGATCGACAGCGAAAGGCCCATCTCATCGGCCTTGTCCAGAATGATCTTCAGGTAATCGGGCGTCCCGGCATAGGCGGTCACGCCAATATCATGCGCCGCCCGCGCCTGAAGCTCGGTCTGTCCGGTTCCGGCGGGCAAAACAGCGGCCCCAACGGCCCGCGCGCCATTCTCGAAAATCATCCCCGCCGGCGTCAGGTGATAGCCGAAACAGTTCTGCACGATATCGCCCTTTCCCACGCCACAGGCATGCAGGAAACGGCCCATCCGCCACCAGTCATGGCTATCCCCGCCCGGCTCATAAATCGGGCCAGGCGATTGAAACACATGCGCAAATTGCGAGGCCGCCCGCGTGGTCAGCCCCCCGAAGGGTGCCGAAGCCCCCTGCGCCTGCCCAAGGTCGGACTTGCGCAACACCGGGAGTGCGGCCAAATCCGCCACGCTCTTCACCGCCGACGGGTCCACCGCCTTCAGGCGGTCACCATACCCTGCCAAGCCCTTGGCACGCTCGATCTGCTCGGGCAGGGCCCGGGCGTACGCCGCAGCCCGCTCATCCGCGCTACGGGTTTCCAGTTCGTCGAAATATTTGCTCATATCGTCATCCCCCAAGTGCCACTCTGCTCCACGTGGCGGAAACTTGACCTATTGATGTCGGGCACCTCACGGGTGCTCCTTGTGAAATCTTGCGGCCTGCCCGAATAACGCGACTGCCGGTTGGGCAGCCGCCGTTTTGCCGGGCCTCTGAGGCCCTTAGCTCAGCCACCGTTTGCGGCGGCGATAACTGCGTACATCGCGAAAGCTCTTGCGCCCCTCGTCCGACATCCCAAGGTAAAATTCCTTCACATCCGGGTTCTCGCGCAGGTCGGCGGCGGGGCCATCCATCACCACGCGCCCCGATTCAAGGATGTATCCGTAATGCGCAAAACGCAGGGCAACGTTTGTGTTCTGCTCGGCCAACAGGAAGGTATAGCCCTCCTCCTCGTTAAGCTTTTTCACGATGTTGAAAATCTGCTCCACAAGCTGCGGGGCAAGGCCCATGCTCGGCTCGTCCAGAAGAATGGTCTCGGGGCGGCTCATGAGCGCACGACCGATGGCCACCATCTGCTGTTCCCCACCCGAGGTATAGCCCGCCTGCGATCTGCGGCGCTCCTTCAGGCGCGGGAAATAGTCGTAAACCATCTCCAGATCGGCATCGATCTCACCACGGCTCGATCCGCGGGTATAGGCGCCTGTCAAAAGGTTTTCCTCGACGGTCAGATGCTCAAAGCAATGTCGTCCTTCCATCACCTGAATCACGCCCTTCTTCACAAGGTCCGAGGGCACCAGATCCTGCACGCGCTCGCCGCGATAGGTGATCGAGCCCTTCGTCACCTCGCCGCGCTCCGATTTCAGAAGGTTCGACACCGCCTTGAGGGTCGTCGTCTTGCCCGCACCATTGCCGCCCAAAAGCGCGGTGATCCCGCCTTTCGGCACGCTCAGGCTGACGCCCTTCAGAACGAGGATCACATGGTTATAGATCACCTCGATATTGTTGACCTCAAGCAGCTTCTCTTCGGTGCGTCCTGCGTCGAGCATGATGTATCTCCGTCACGGTCCCGAATGGTCGGGGCCTTCCTGTGTCTGGTGTGGACGCGGCGGCCATTCCGCCGCGCCCTATATCGTCAGAGGCCGATCAGTTGCAGCGCAACTCGATACCGTTTTCCTCGGCAAAGCCCATCGAGTCTTCCTCGATCAGCGGCGCAAGCACCTCCTGATCCGACTGGAAGTACTCGGTGATCAGCTTGAACTCACCTGCTTCGGCATCCCACTGCGACACGGCGCCAAAGCCGTTGCCGCCATGGTTTTCACAGCTCACCTTGAATTCCGGGCCAAAGTTGGGAAGGCCGATTGCGGCCATCTTTTCTTCGGTCATTTCAAGGTTTTCCATACCGTCCCGCATCTGCGCGGCATTGATCACCGAGGTACCGTGCATCTCTTGCGCGGTCTTGATTGCTTCGGCGGCCAGCATCGCGGCATACATGCCACGGTTATACAGGACCGAACCGATCTGATCGCCCGCACCGGCGGCATTTCCGGTGTCGACAACATGCTTCTGGATGTCGTCATAGACCGGGTAATCGCTGCCGATGTTGTGGAAGGTCAGCGCCTTGTAGCCATCGGCACGCTCGCCTGCCGCTTTCACGTCGTTTTCCGAACCGGACCACCAGACGCCGATGAAATTTTCCATCGGGAAGCGGATGTTCACGGCTTCCTGAATCGCGACTTGGTTCATCACGCCCCAGCCCCACATCACAACGTAATCAGGCTTCTCGCGGCGGATTTGCAGCCACTGCGATTTCTGCTCCTGACCGGGGTGATCCACCGGCAGAAGGGTCAGGTTGAAACCATGCTTCTCGGCCAGACCTTCCAGGGTCCGGATCGGCTCCTTGCCGTAGGCCGAGTTGTGATAGACAAGCGCAATGGTCTTGCCGCTGATGTCGCCATCGTTCTGGTCCAGAATGTGGGTCACGGCATGGCTTGCACCATCCCAGTAGTTGGCCGGGTAGTTAAAGACCCATTCGAACACCTTGCCGTTCTTGGCCGAGGTCCGGCCATAGCCCATGGTGTGAAGCGGGATACCATCCGCCGACACTTTCGGGATCAGCTGATAGGTGATGCCGGTCGACAGCGGTTGATAGACAAGCGCGCCTTCCCCCTTGGTCGATTCATAGCATTCCACACCCTTCTCGGTGTTATAGCCGGTCTCGCATTCGATGAGGTTGATCTTCTCCCCGCCGATGCCACCGTCCCGCTGGTTGAGCAGGGTAAAATAGTCCTGATACCCGTCCGAGAACGGAATCCCGTTCGCGGCATAAGGCCCCGTGCGATAGCTGGTATCGACGATCGTCAGATCCGCCAGCGCCGGGGCTGCGGCCATCACGGCCGCCACGGCTGCGCTAAAGATTGTCTTTTTCATCGGTTCATTTCCTCCCTTGGTGTTGTTCCGATGTTGCGATGCGCCGGGGGTTATCCGCCCCCGATCCATTCTCTCCTCTCGGGCCCGCCCCTAGTGCGGGAAGGGCCAAAGCCTCAGTTTCTCTTTCGCCACGCGCCAAAGCTGCGCAAGGCCGTGGGGTTCGGCGATCAGGAAGACCACGATGAGGCCCCCCACGATCATGAATTCCAGATGCGCCGCGAGGTCGGTTGGCCAGCCAAGCGTGCCCACCAAGACGTTCTTCAGAAGTACCGGCAACAGCACGAGGAAGGCCGCCCCGGCAAAGCTGCCAAAGATCGACCCAAGCCCGCCGATGATCACCATGAACAGGACAAGGAACGACTTGGTGATGCCAAAGGCCTCGCCCACCTCGACCGCGCCGAGGTAGACCGCGAAGAACAACGCCCCCGCGATCCCCACGAAAAAGCCCGAAATCATGAAGGCGGTCAGCTTCGCGCGCAGCGGGTTCACCCCGATGATCTCGGCGGCGATGTCCATGTCACGAATGGCCATCCATTTGCGCCCCGCCATGCCCCGCGTCAGGTTCCGCGCAAGGATCGCGCAAAGCACGGTAAAGACCAGACAGAACAGGTAGGCCGCCCAAGGCGCTGTCTCGGCGCCGGTCACCGGCACGCCGAAAACCGTCCGCTCCGGTGCGCTGATCTGCCCCGAGGCCGAATAGTTGTAGAACCACGGCACCCGGTTGAACAGCCAGACCAGAAAGAACTGCGCCGCCAGCGTGGCCACGGCAAGGTAAAAGCCCTTGATCCGCAAACTGGGCAGGCCGAACAGCACACAGACCGCCGCCGTCACCCCCCCCGACAGGATCACGTGGAACAGGATGTTCACCTCGGGAAAGGCCGTCATCAGCTTGTAACAGGCATAGGCCCCCACGGCCATGAAGCCCCCGGTCCCAAGGCTCACTTGCCCGCAATAGCCCACAAGGATATTCAGGCCAATCGCCGCGATCGAGTAAATCAGGAACGGCAGGAAAACCGCGTTCACCCAGTAATCGTTGATGATAAAGGGCACCACGGCAAAGGCCGCGATCAGAACCGCATAGTACCGGTAACGGTCGAACTTGATCGGGAAGGTCTGGCCGTCCTCGACATAGGAGGTCTTGAAATCCCCCGCCTCACGATAGAACATTACAGAACCTCCCCATGAATTTCGTCGTCCTCACGCTTTTCCGCGCGGTTTGCGGGCTTGGCATACCCAGTCTCCTCCGAGTGGCGCACCAGCCAGAAATAGGCCAGCATTCCCACCCCGCCGCCAATCGCGGCCAGAATTGCGGCCGTCACCATCTGCCCGGTCTGGTCAACATCCGCCGTGAAGGCGAGATACCCGAAGGCCCAGAAGCCCGACCATGCGATGACATTGGCAATGGCAATCAGCTTCCTCATCGCTACACCCTCTCGATGATCTTCTCACCGAACAGGCCCTGTGGCCGGAACACGAGGAAGATCAGCGCGAGAACATAGGCGAACCAGTTCTCGGTCGCCCCGCCCATCATCGCGCCAAAGGAAAACTCGAACAGCTTCTCACCAACCCCGATGATCAGGCCACCCACGATGGCCCCCGGGATCGAGGTGAACCCACCCAGCATCAGAACCGGCAGGGCCTTCAGCGCGATCAACGACAGACTGAACTGCACGCCCGATTTGGTGCCCCACATGATACCGGCGACCAAGGCCACGAACCCGGCCAGCGACCAGACCATCACCCAGATGAAATTCAGGCTGATACCCACCGACAGGGCCGCCTGGTGATCATCGGCCACGGCGCGCATGGCACGGCCCTGCTTGCTGTATTGGGCAAAGACAACCAGCGTGAACACCAGTGCCGCCGCAATCGCCGTCGCGAACAGGTCAAGATTGTCGATGAAGAACCCGTAGTCGAAGATGTTGTAGGTAACTTCGTCGATCGTCGCGTTGATCCCCTGCGGAAGACCGACATCCAGCTTCTTGATGTCGCTGCCCCACATGATGTCGCCAAAACCTTCAAGGAAATAGGCAAGGCCGATGGTCGCCATGAACAGGATGATCGGCTCCTGGTTGACCAGATGCCGGAACACGAAGGTGTTCACCGCCCAGGCCAGCAGGACCATCACCACCATGGTCAGAAGGATCGCCAGGATCGCCGGCACATGCCATCCGAAATGGTGAATCTCGGTCCCCAGCACCGCGTTGATCAAATGGCTGAAGGGCACCTGCCCCTGCATGATCCCCACAAGTGTCAGCGCCGCGAACAACGCCATGACCCCCTGGGCATAGTTGAAAATGCCCGAGGCCTTGTAGATCAGGACAAAGCCCAGTGCGACGAGGGCATAAAGAACGCCCGACATCAGGCCGTTCAGGAAGACCTCCATTCCCCAGATGAACTGTTCAGGCATGGTTCAAGCCTCCGTTTTTCGAATTCCCCTGCGGCACCGACGTTTTACCGACGCAGTACCGACCTGTTGCCGACGTTGAAAAATCAGTCATGCGCCACCCCCAGATAGGCGTCGATCACCGCCTGGTTGTTGCGCACATCGTCGGGCGTGCCGTCTCCGATCTTCTTGCCGTAATCCATCACGACCACCCGATCGCTAAGGTCCATGACCACGCCCATGTCGTGTTCGATCAGGGCAATGGTGGTGCCGAACTCGTCGTTCACGTCCAGGATAAAGCGGCTCATGTCCTCTTTTTCCTCGACGTTCATGCCCGCCATCGGCTCGTCCAAAAGCAGGATCGAAGGCTCGGCGGCCAGCGCCCGGGCCAGCTCCACCCGCTTCTTCAAACCATAAGGCAGACGGCCCACCGGGGTCTTGCGGATGTGCTGGATTTCCAGAAAGTCGATAATCTTTTCAACGGCTTCGCGGTTGACGACCTCTTCCTTCTCGGCCTTCCCCTTCCAAAGCGCCTGCGCGAAAAGCCCGGCGTCCATCTGCCGGATGCGACCCGTCATGATGTTGTCCAGCACAGACATCCCGTCGAACAAGGCAATGTTCTGGAAGGTCCGGGCGATCCCCTGACGTGCCACCTGATAGGGTTTCATCGGCGGGCGCAGTTCCCCTTTATAGAAAACCTGCCCCTCTTGAGGGTTATAGAACCCGCTGATCACGTTCAGCATCGAGGATTTCCCGGCCCCGTTCGGCCCGATGATGGCGCGGATCTCGCCCTCGCGGATATCAAAGCTGATATCCTTGATCGCCACCACCCCGCCAAAGCGCAGCGTGATGTGTTTCATCTCCATCACCACACCGCCGATCTTGCGGCCATCCTCGGTGGTGTAACCTTCTGATGCATCAAGCATTTTTCAACTCCTTCGCGGCTTGGGCCGGGATTGTTCGGCAGGCGGATACAGCACTCATTCCGCCGCCACTTTCCCCGGCGCCGCCACCGGTGAGACCTCCGCATCGACAATTTTCAACGTCGCGCTGATGCTGCCCTTGCGGCCATCCTCATAGGTCACTTCGGTTGTGGTAAAGACCTCGTCAGACCCGTCGTAAAGCGCGTTCAGAAGGTCCTCGAACTTCTCGGCAATCACACCACGACGCACCTTGCGGGTGCGGGTCATCTCGCCATCGTCGGCATCCAGTTCCTTGTGCAGCACAAGGAACCGATGCACTTGGCAATGCGCCAGCATCGGATCGTCGGCGAGACTGCGATTGACCTCTTCGACATGCTCTTGGATCGTCTCAAGCACCTGCGGATGCCCGGCCAGTTCCTGATACGAAGCATAGCCAATGTTGTTGCGTTCGGCCCAGTTGCCCACCGCCGTCAGGTCGATGTTGATGAAGGCCGTGCATTCCTCTCGACCGTTGCCGAAAACCACGGCTTCCAGGATGTTGGGGAAGAACTTGAGCTTGTTTTCCACGTACTTGGGCGCAAACATCCGGCCATCGGCCATCTTGCCCACGTCCTTGGCGCGGTCGATGATCCGCAAATGCCCGCTGCCTTCTTCGAAGAACCCCGCATCGCCCGTCGCGACCCAGCCTTCCGGGTCCTTGGTCTTTTTCGTGCTTTCCTCGTTCTTGTAGTAATACTCGAACGTCCCCGCACTGCGATAGAAGACCTCGCCCGACTCGTCGATCTTGATCTCCACGCCGGGGGCCGGCACACCCACGGTATCGTTGCGCACCTCGCCATCGGGCTGCACCGTGATGAACACGCTGGCCTCGGTCTGGCCGTAAAGCTGCTTCAGGTTGATACCGAGCGACCGGTAGAATTCGAAAATCTCCGGCCCGATGGCCTCACCGGCGGTATAGCCAACCCGCACATTGCCAAAGCCCAGCGTATCCTTGAGCGGCCCATAGACGAACATATTGCCCAAGGCATATTTGAATCGGTCCCAAGCGCCCACGGGCTTGCCATCCAGAATAGACGGCCCAACCTTGCGGGCATGTTCCATGAAGGTATCGAACAGCCACTTCTTGAAGCGGCCCGCATCCTCCATCCGGATCATCACGTTGGTCAGCTGCGTCTCGAACACCCGCGGCGGGGCGAAATAATACGTCGGCCCGATCTCGCGCAGGTCGGTCTGCATCGTGTCGGCGCTTTCAGGGCAGTTCACGCAGAACCCCGTCCAATAGGCCTGCCCGATGGAAAAGATGAAATCGCCCACCCATGCCATCGGCAGATAGGCCAGAACCTCGTCATCCTTGTTCAGGTTATCGAACTCGGCGGAAGACTTCGACGCCTCGATGATATTGCGGTTCGACAGGACAACCCCCTTGGGTTTGCCCGTCGTCCCCGAGGTATAAAGCATCACGCAAACGCTGTCGTACGTCAGCTTTTCACGCCGCGCCTTGAGATCCTCGATGAACTCCCAATAGGCGGCGCGGCCCTGCTCCTGAATCCCTGTGAAGGTGTGCAGCTTGTGATGATCGTACTTCCGCAAGCCACGCGGATCGACGTAAATCATATGCTCGAACTGGTGCAGCTCGTCCTGAATGTCGATCAGCTTATCGACCTGCTCCTGGTCCTCGACAATCGCAAACCGCGCGCCACAATGATCCATGACATAGGCCATCTCCTCGGCGGCCGAATCCTGATACAATGGCACCGGGATCGCCCCCACCGATTGCGCGGCCACCATGGACCAATAGAAATGCGGACGGTTCCGCCCGATCACCGCGACGAAATCGCCTTCCTTGATCCCAAGATTGATAAAGCCAAGCGCAAGCGCTTCGATCTCTTTCCCGGTTTCCGCCCAGGTCCAGCACTGCCAGATGCCGTATTCTTTCTCGCGATACGCCATCTTCGACGCGTATTGCGTGGCGTTGCGTTGCAATAGCGCCGGAATGGACTGAAGCCCTTCCGCCGCCTGAGACGACTGTACCAAGTTTTCTCCTCCCATTGTCCGCCTAGCGAACCGCGCGCCCTCTCCCAGGGCGATTCTTCTGTCCCTTAAGGGTGCGGACCAAAACCTCGCCGTCAACTTTTTCCTGATGTTTTCGCAATCCTTACGAATTGTAACAGCCCCGGAAACAGCTTTGCCCGCCCGGTTTATGGTGCTAGCCAGACGTCGAAGGAAAACCTGATGACCGCCAGCAAAACCGATACCGATGCCATGACCATGGCGGGCCTGAACCTGATCCAGCAGGCCATGTCGATCTACGATGCCGACCTGCACCTGGCCGTCTGCAACCACCGCTTCCAGGAAATGTTCGACC
This sequence comes from Roseovarius bejariae, assembly GCF_009669325.1. Taxonomy (NCBI): domain Bacteria; kingdom Pseudomonadati; phylum Pseudomonadota; class Alphaproteobacteria; order Rhodobacterales; family Roseobacteraceae; genus Roseovarius; species Roseovarius bejariae. The sequence goes on along the minus strand of NZ_SZWE01000001.1, from coordinate 2,331,831 downwards.
TGCCCGACCACCTTGTGACACCGGGGGCCTCCTTTGCCGATACCATCCGGTTCCTGGCCATGCGTGGCGATTATGGCGAGGTCACAGACTTTGACGAATTCGTGCGCACCCGCGTCGAACAGGCCCGCGCGTTCGAGCCGCATTACATGGAACGCACCCGCGCCAATGGCCGGATCATCAGCGTCGAAGGCACCCCCCTGCCCCAAGGCGGCTGGGTTACCGTTTATACAGACATCACACGCACCAAACGGCAGGAAAGCCTGCTGCGCACCCGCTCCGAGGAACTCTCGGGCCAACTCCTCACCTACTCAGAAGAACTCGCCGCCACCAACCGCGAGCTTTCGGCCACCATCACGGCACTGGAAGAAACAAAGCGCCAGCTTACGGCCTCCGAGGCCCGCACACGCCTGACGACCGAGATGATGCCCGCCCATATCGCCCACGTCGGCGCCGACCGCCGCTATACCTATTCGAACCGGCGGCTCAGCGCGGTGATGCCCGGCAGCAACTCCGAGATAATCGGCCTGCCCATCGACGAGGCCTTGGGCCCGCAACCCTATAGGGCGATCAGACCCTACCTCGACGATGCCTTCCGTGGCAAAGCCTCGGTCTTCGAGTTCACCCATGAACCAAGTTCGCGCCGCATCCGCGTGGCCTTCACCCCCGAAGACACCCAAGGCGGCGTGTATATCCTGTCGATGGACATCACCGAAGAGGCGCAAACCCGCTCGGTCCTGCAACAAACCCGCCGCCGGGAAATGGCCGCGCAATTGACCAGCGGGCTGGCGCATGACTTTTCGAACCTGCTGACCATCATCCTCGGGATGCAATCCAAGCTGCAACGCATGGATTTGGGGGACGACGCCGAAACCCTCATCTCCGCCACGATCGGCGCGGCCCGGCGCGGTGGCGGGTTGCTCAACCGGATCGCGGATATGACCGGCCCGCGTGAACATACCCCCGCCCCCACCGACCTTGCCGCCTTTCTGGCCGACCTCGAAACCCTCGCCCGCTCCACCCTGCCCGATAACGTCAGCTTCACCATCAATAACCTCGCCCACCCCGGACGCTACCTGCTCGATCCGGGCATGTTGCAGGATTCGCTGCTGAACCTCGTGATCAACGCCCGCGATGCCGTGGAGACCCATGGCGCCATCACGCTCACCACCGCCTGCCTGCAAGACACCTGGCTGGAATTCACCATCGCCGACACAGGCCCCGGCTTTTCCAAAGCGGCTCTGACCCATGCGCTCGATCCGTTCTTCACCACCAAGGGCGGCGAAGGCTCCGGGCTTGGCCTGTCGATGGTCTATGACATGACCAAACTCGCCGGCGGACGTGTGAAACTGTCGAACACCGACACCGGCGGGCGGGTCTCGCTTCGCCTGCCGATGCGCCGCGCCGGGGCGGTGGACACCACCGGCATGGTACTCTTGGTCGAAGACAGCCCCGATCTGCGGGACACCATCCGCGATATGCTCCGCAATCGCGGCCACACTGTGATCGAGGCCAGCTCGGTGGACGAGGCACTGGCGCTCCTGAACGAATTGCCCGAGATTTCCGCGCTGCTCTCGGACATCTCGCTGGAGGGCGACAAGACCGGCCTCGACCTGATCCAGTCCCTGCCCGAAGGCCATTGCCCCGCCTATTTGATGACCTCCCTGCCACGTCAGGATCCGCTTCACGATGCGGCACGCCAAGTGGCCCCCGTATTGCGCAAACCCTTCGACGCCGCACAGCTTGATGCTTTCCTGAACCCGGATGCCATGCCATGACACAGCCGCTTGTCACCATCCTCGATGACGAACCCGCCATTCGCTCCATGCTGGCCGATGCACTGGAAGAGGCCGGTTTCCAGACCATGGCCTTTGGCCGTGCCACCGAATTCGAAGCAGCCCTGCGCAGTACCACCCCCGATGTCTGCCTTGTCGACCTGTCGCTACCGGACCGCGACGGGCTGACACTGGTGCACCGGCTGGCCTTGGAACAGGGGGCCGCCGTGATCATCATCTCGGGGCGCGCCGAAGTGCAGGACAAGATCACCGGGCTGGAATTGGGGGCCGATGACTACATCATCAAACCCTTTGACCCCGCCGAGGTGGTGGCCCGCATCCGCGCCCGCCTGCGCCGCGACAGCACCGCGCCACAAACCGGCGAAACCGCCCGCTTCAACGGCTGGACCGCGCATTTCGACCGCTACGTTCTGGAAGACGAAACCGGCACGGAAACCCCCTTCTCCCACGCCGAAGGCGAGGTCCTGCGCCTGTTTCTCGAACGCCCCAAGCGCCTGATCTCACGCAATGCCATGCAAGAAGCACTGGGCGGCGCGGCAGGCGAAAGCTTTGACCGCGCGATGGACGTACGCATCTCGCGCCTGCGCACCAAGCTGCGCGAAGACCCGAAAAACCCGCGCCTGATCAAGACGATCTATGGCGCGGGGTATATTTTCCTGGGCGATGTGAACTGGACCTGACAGGTTTTGCGCGCCTTGCGGCGCGCGGTGTGGGGGGCGCTGCCCCCGTCGCCCTGCGGGCGCCTCCCCCGGAGTATTTCTTGAAAGATGAAATTTGAGGAAGACCCTCTTCATCTTTCCCCAAATACTCCCGCCGGAGGCATCCGACATCAGCCACAAGCGCAGGCGGCAGGTTATTCCGCCGCCACCTGTCCATCTGCCGCTTCGACACGCACGGCCGAGTATTTGAACTCGGGAATCTTGCCGTAGGGATCGAGCGCCGGGTTGGTCAGGATATTGGCGGCCGCTTCGACATAGGCGAAGGGCAGGAAGACCATATCGGGCGCCACGGCGCGATCGGCACGGGCCATGACGTTGACACTCCCGCGCTTGGTGGTCAGGCGCACCATGCCGCCCGGTTCCACCCCCAGCTTGCGCAGGGTGGAGGGGTGCAGCGAACAGTTCGCCTCGGGCTCCACCGCGTCCAGCACGCTGGCGCGGCGGGTCATCGACCCGGTGTGCCAATGCTCCAACTGCCGCCCCGTGGTCAGGACCATGGGGTAATCGGAATCGGGCAGGTCGTCGGGCGGAATGACACTGGCCGGGGTAAAGCGCGCGCGCCCTTCGGGCCGCGGGAAGCCATCGCCGAAGACCACCGGCTCGCCCGGCCCTTCCGGATCGTTGCAGGGATAGGTGACGGCGTTTTCGCGCTCCAGCCGCGCCCACGAGATGTTATTGAGCGACTTCATGTTCAGCTTCATCTCGGCAAAGACATCCGCCGGGCTGTCGTAGAACCAGTGCAGCCCCATCCGGTTGGCCAGTTCCACCGTGATCGCCCAATCCTCGCGCGCCTCGCCCGGGGGCGTGACGGCAGGGCGGCCCATCTGGACCTGCCGGTTGGTGTTGGTCACCGTGCCGGATTTTTCATAGAAGGCCGAGGCGGGCAGGATCACATCGGCATAGTTCGCCGTTTCGGTGATGAAGATATCCTGCACCACCAGATGCTCCAGCTTGGCCAGCGCATCGCGCGCGTGTTCCACGTCCGGGTCCGACATCGCCGGGTTTTCGCCGAGGATATACATCCCCTTGATCTGATCGTCATGCACCGCATCCATGATCTCGGTCACGGTCAGGCCCTTTTCATCCGAGAAGTCACCCGACTTCCAGACCTCGGTAAAGGCATTGCGCACGCCATCGTCAGTGACCGACTGGTAATCGGGCAGGAACATCGGGATAAGCCCCGCGTCCGAGGCCCCTTGCACGTTGTTCTGCCCGCGCAGCGGGTGCAGGCCCGCACCGGGGCGGCCCACCTGCCCGGTCATCAGCGCCAGAGAGATCAGGCAGCGCGAGTTATCCGTGCCGTGGATGTGCTGGCTCACCCCCATCCCCCAGAAGATCATCGCCGCTTTGGCGCCCGCGAAATCGCGCGCCACCTGGCGCAGGGTCTCGGCGGGAATACCGCACAGCTCTTGCATCTTCTCGGGCGGGAATTGCGCCAGATGCTCTTTCTCGGCTTCCCAGTTCTCGGTGAAGGCTTCGATATACTGCTGGTCGTAGAGCCCCTCTTCGACGATCACATGCATGATCGCGTTGAGCATCGAGACATCCGCGCCGGGCTTGAACTGCAACATATGCGTCGCGAACCGGCGCAGGCCCACGCCGCGCGGGTCCATCACGATCAGCTTTCCACCGCGCTTGGTGAACTGCTTGAAATAGGTCGCGGCGACGGGATGGTTCTCGATCGGGTTACAGCCGATGGCAATCGCCACATCGGCATTCTCGATCTCGTTGAACGTGGCGGTCACGGCCCCCGAACCAACATTCTCCATCAGCGCCGCCACCGAGGACGCATGACACAGCCGCGTGCAGTGGTCCACGTTGTTGTGGCCAAAGCCCTGCCGGATGAACTTCTGGAAAAGATACGCCTCTTCGTTGGTGCATTTGGCGCTGCCGAACCCGGCCACGGATTTGCCACCGTGATCGTCTTTCAGGCGCTTCAGCCCACCGGCGGCCACGTCCAGCGCCTCGTCCCACTCCGCCTCGCGGAAGAACTGCTGCCAGTTGCCCGGGTCCACGTTCAGCCCCTTGGCCGGCGCATCCTCGCGCCGGATCAGCGGCTTGGTCAGGCGGTGATCGTGGTGGATGTAGTCAAAGCCAAAGCGCCCCTTCACACAAAGGCGGCCTTCGTTCGCAGGGCCGTTGATGCCCTCGACGTATTTCACCTTGCCGTCCTTGACCTTCAGGCTGACCTGGCACCCCACCCCGCAGAACGGGCAGACGCTTTCGACCTCGCTGTCGTAATCGGCGCTGTCGCCCACCTGGGCGTCATCCACCACGCTTGCGGGCATCAGGGCCCCGGTTGGGCAGGCCTGCACACATTCACCACAGGCGACACAGGTGCTGGCGCCCATGGGATCGTCGAAATCGAATACCGGATAGGCATCATGCCCCCGGCCCGCCATGCCGATCACGTCATTCACCTGCACATCCCGGCAGGCGCGCACGCAAAGGTTACACTGAATACAGGCGTCCAGATTGACACGCATCGCCACGTGGCTGTCATCCAAAAGCGGCACGCGGTCCTGCTCCAACTTGGGAAAGCGGCTTTCGGTGACGCCGTTCAGCTCGGCCATATCCCAAAGGTGGCTCGATTGGTCATGTGAGGTATCGCGCTCGGGCTGATCGGCCAGCAACAGCTCCATCACCATCTTGCGCGAGGTTTCGGCGCGCGCTGAATCCGTGGTCACCACCATGCCATCGGCGGCCTCGCGAATGCACGAGGCGACAAGCGTCCGCTCGCCCTCCACCTCGACCATGCAGGCGCGACAATTTCCATCCGGCTTATACCCCGGTGCGGGCTTGTGGCAGAGGTGCGGAATCTTCAACCCCCGGCCATTGGCCACCTCCCAAAGGGTCATGCCTTTCTCGGCTTCGACTTCCTTGCCGTTGAGGGTCAGTTTGATGGTCTCGGACATGGCGCGCCTCCTTGTTGTGGCATGGTAAAGCACGTGGCGGATTTTGGGAGTCTTACAATCCCGACACCTCGCCGCGAATTTGCGCCGTAGACGGCGCATAAAGTTTCCGATCAGCAACAGCTTGAGACTTGGGAAAATTCCTTCGCCCCGCCTTCCAAGTGCTCTCACGCTGTCCTATGCATGGCGCCGGGAGAATGCGCATGACCGAATTGACACTGGTACGGCACGGACAGGCCAACGCGGCGGCCAAGGACCCGGACAGTTACGATATCCTGTCCGACCTCGGCCACGATCAGGCCCGTTGGCTGGGCGAATATATCGCCCCGCTGGGGCAGTACGATCGCGTCGTATCCGGCACCCTGCGCCGCCAGTTCGGCACCGCCGAAGGGGCCAACCCGACCGGCTTGCCCCACAGCACCGATGCCCGGCTGAACGAGCTTGATTACTACGGCCTCGCCCATTCCCTGCGCGACAGTCACGGCGTCCCTTTCCCCGATACCCCGGAAGGGTTTGCCGCCCATGTGCCGCAGGTTCTGGATGTCTGGCGCTCGGACGGCATGTCGCCCGATCTGGAAAGCTACAAGGCATTTCGCGCCCGTATCACCGATGCCCTGCATGACATCGCCAAGGACGGTCCCGGTGCTCTGGTCGTCACTTCCACCGGGGTCATCGCCACGCTCACCGCCATCGCCCTTGGGCTGGACACCTCGGCCAAGACCAAGATGTTCCTGACCGTGGCGCATACCTCCATGCACAAGTTCGAGTTGCGCCGCGACGGGCTTTACCTCACCCAATACGGGGCCACCCCGCATCTCGACACCCCCGACCGGGCCTTCGCCCGGACATTCGTGTGAAAGGCAGAAGACCATGAAATTCTACTACGCCCCAAAGACCATCTCGGTCGCGACTGCCGTAATGCTCGAGGAAACCGGCCTGTCTTATGAAGGCATCAAGGTGGATTTCGCCAATCAAGAGCAAACCAGCCCCGAATATCTGGCCATCAATCCAAAGGGCCGTGTGCCCTCCATCGTGACCGATGCGGGCATCCTGACCGAAACCGGCGCGATCCTTGAATATCTCGCCACCCAAGCCCCCGACAAGGTGACCCTCCCCACCGATCCTTGGGCCGCTGCGCAATTGCGCAGCGTGATGTACTATCTCGCCTCCACCTTCCATGTGAACCACGGCCACCTGCGCCGCGGTCATCGCTGGGCGAACGAGGAAAGCTCGTTCCGCGACATGGCCGCGAAGGTGCCCGAAACCATGGCCGCCTCCGCCCGCTTTATCGAGGAAAACTGCGCCCTGTCGCCCTTCGTCATGGGCGGCGCGCTAACTCCCGCCGACCCATGGCTGTTCGCCATCTGCACATGGCTGGACGGCGACGGCGTGGACATTCGCAACACCCCGAAACTCGCCGCACATTTCGACATGATGAACGCCCGCCCTTCGGTTGCCGCCGTGCGCAAAATGGGCATTCTGGACTAAGGACAACACGCATGACACACCTCTGGGTTCGATCCGAGCAACGCCCCAACGAAGACCGCACCGGCCTCACCCCCGAAGGCGCGGCCAAACTCATGGAAAAGGGCCTGCGCGTCACGGTCGAAGAAAGCAGCAGCCGCATCATTCCCATTGAAGGCTACCGCGCCGCAGGCTGTGAAATCGCGCCCGAGAATTCATGGCCCGAGGCCCCGCGCGATGCCATCGTCTTCGGGCTGAAAGAACTGCCCGACGATGACACGCCCCTGCCGCATCGCCACATCATGTTCGGCCATGCCTTCAAGGGCCAGCATTCGGGCCGCCGCCTTCTGGAACGCTTCAAGGCGGGGGGCGGCACACTTTATGACCTCGAATACCTCGTCGACACGCAAGGTCGCCGTGTCGCAGCTTTCGGTTACTGGGCGGGCTACGCCGGCGCGGCGGTCAGCCTCATGGCTTGGGCGGCACAGAAATCAGGCGGGCTCTGCGGCCCGGTCTCGGCCTACCCCGACAAATACGCTCTTCAATCCGACCTTGCCAAACGGCTCGACGCCACCGGCCTACCCCGCCCCTCGGCCATCGTCATCGGCGCACTGGGCCGAGTCGGCACCGGCGCGGCCGACCTCTGCACCGCCATGGGTGTTGCACCCACCCGCTGGGACATGGCCGAAACCGCCAACGGCGGCCCCTTCCCCGAAATCCTGCAACACGACATCTTCCTCAACTGCATCTTCGCTCGCCCCGGCACGCCCGTCTTCGTCCCGCAAGAGGCCCTGACCGCGCCGCGCAGCCTCTCGGTCATCGGCGATGTCGCCTGCGACCCCGACAGCGATTACAACCCCGTGCCGGTATACTCCGAGGCCACCACATGGGATGCCCCAGCCACCCGCGTGCATGACGCCCCCCCGCTGGACGTGATGGCGATCGATAACCTGCCCTCCCTCCTGCCGCTGGAATCCTCCGAAGATTACGCGGCACAGCTCTTGCCCTCCCTGCTCACCTTGGACAGGTTGGACCAAGATGTCTGGGCGCGGGCCGAGACCACATTCAATGACAACATGAAAGGGATCTGAGCGATGACAATTCACTGGTGCGGCACCGGCCTTTCGGCCATCCCCGGGCTTCGCCGCCTGATCAAGGCGGGCCACGACATCTGCGTCTGGAACCGCTCGACCGACAAGGCCCAGGCCGCCGTGGGCGACCTCACGGACAACATCAAAGCCTTCGATTTCGACACCCTCTCGGGCGAGGTCTCCGAGGGCGATCTGGTGGTCTCCATGTTGCCCGGCGACTGGCACGTGCCGCTGGCCGAAATGTGCATCAACAAGGGGGCGCATTTCGTCTCAAGCTCCTACATCGCACCGGAAATGCGCGCGCTGCACGCCAAGGCCGTCGTGCGCGGCATCTGTGCCGTCAACGAAATCGGCCTCGATCCGGGTATCGACCACCTGATGGCGCATCACCTCGTAGCCGACTACAAGGCTTCCGATGCCTACTCGCCCGACAATGACCTCAGCTTCATTTCCTACTGCGGCGGGATTCCCAAAACCCCCAACCCCTTCCGCTACAAGTTCAGCTGGTCCCCCTTGGGCGTGCTCAAGGCCCTGCGTTCCCCGTCCCGCTCCGTCCGCGACTTCGAGGAACTCAACGTCGCCCGCCCGTGGGACGCGATCAGCAGCTACACCGCCCCCCTACCCGAGGCCGAGACCTTCGAGGTCTACCCCAACCGCGATTCCATCCCCTTCATGGAGGATTACCAGTTCTCCCCCGACTGGCGGGTCAAGCAATTCGTCCGCGGCACCCTGCGCCTCAACGGTTGGACCGAGGCCTGGGCCGACGTCTTCCGCGAGATCGAAACGCTGGAAGGCGAGGCAGGCGAGGCGCGGCTCAAGGAAATGTCCGATCAGTTCTGGGCCGAGAACGCCTATGACGAGGGCGAGCCCGACCGCGTCGTGCTCTGTGTCTCGCTCAAGGCCGAGCGCGACGGCAAAACCGTCTGGCACAAGACCTATGTCATGGACGCATGGGGCGACGAGAACGGCACCGCCATGGCGCGGCTTGTCTCGATCCCTGTGTCGCTGGCCATCGAATCCGTGCTGAACGGCGAGATCGAGCCGGGCGTGTCCCCCGCCCCGAACGATCCAGCCCTCGTGGAACGGTACCTGGGCGAAGTTGGCAAACTCGCCCAACACCTCGCCGTGGTCGACCACCTCGCTTAAGCGCATTCATCAAGGCCCCGGGTTTGCCCCGGGGCCTTACCCGCCCGCCGGGCGGTTTCACTCTTCTTTCAGATACCCCATGGCCCTTTCAATTTCGGCGTCCAGAAGGGCTTTGTCGAGGGTATGCGCATTGCCAAACGGCACCGCGCCAAAGCCCGCGAAAAGAAAGCCCAGAGCGGTTTTCGCACGGCTGTCATAGAACAGAACCGACAATAACTCCCGGCAGCCATCCGGCCCACAGGTGACGCCGATGTAAACATCCTGCACCCGCCGATTTTCCGGCAGTCGCGTCACCGTGTCGAAGGAACTGTCGAACAACTCAAGTATATCCGCCCCGTTGTCTTCGGCGCGAATGGCCGATTGCACCGGCTCAAGCGCAAGAATGTCAAAGAAATTTCCACCATCCAGCGCCCCTGTCGGTGATGCGGGTTGGCGACGGGCGGCAATCGCCTCTGCGCGCTGCCGCTTCTTTTCCTCTCGCGCGCGTTTGGCCTCGGCCTCTTCGGCTTGGCGGCGCTCCTCTGCCGCGCGCCGCTCGATCCCCTTCCAATCCTCTTCCTCCGGCAGGGGAATCTCCACCGACGGGCCGGATTGCACCGACACCGACAGCGCGCGGGACGTATCATTGCGACCCGGGAAAATACGGAAGGTCGAGGGCACACCACTTTCCGGCGTGAGCGTCGCGTCGATCCGCGCGCCGTCCCATGTCACCTCGACCTCATCGGTCGCGGTACAGGCGCCGAAAGCCTTCGACAAACGCCCATAATTCGGCCCCGTCACCCAAAGCCAGCGATAGGCCTCCTCGCAGCCCTTGGGCAGCATCGGGCCGGAAAACCGGATCAGGACATAGGCCTCGGTCACCGCCACGATACGGGCACTGTCGGGGGCAAACCCCGGCACCAGAACCTTGCCGCCGATCCGTGGCGCGCCATCCTTGAAATCCACCTCGGTGTCTTCAAGGCGCTCCCAGAGTCGCGGCTTAATCGGGGTCACATCGGCCGACCACCCGACCCACGGATAGTCCACCTCGGGGGGCGGCGGCGCGTTCTTCTTGCGCTCCGCCTCGATCTCTTCGGCACTCATCTGGTGCATCACCGGCGCGCCGGTGCGGTATTCGGTTTCGGGCCGGGTGACGATGGTCCCGTGAAAGGTGCCAAAGGTATTCTCCCCCTTGATACGCAGCGGCGAGGCCACCGTGGACCAAAGCGCAGCCGTCGGCATCTTGGGCAGTGTATAGAGATCACTATCAGACCGCGCCGTATTCAACACCGCGATTCCGAAAGGGACGTTCCTGACCTCAAGATCAACCGCCTCACCGCAGACATTGAACATATCCGACAGGCGCGCATCCTTGCCTCCCTTGTCTGCCACGACCCAACGCAGCCAGCTATCGCACTCCCCCTCCGGGTGCGCCATCCGGAACCAGATCAGCGCGCCACCATCCGTGGTGATAACGATCTTCGCCGCCTCGGGCCGGAACTGATCGGTCAGGGGTTTCCCGTCGACGTGAAGCTGCACACCGCCGCGCGGGTCCGGCACGATGGCAAGCGGCATCGTAAAGCCGGGCTGTGAATAATGCGCGGCGGCTGCAACGTTGACACTATCGCTCAGCACAAGGGTGTAATCCTCCGATGGCGCAAGCGTGAAGCGCGGCATCTCTTGTTTCGGGTCAGGCTCCGGGGCCTCGTCTGGCACCTGCGAAACCTGCGGGGCCGGGCTATCCTCGTTATCCCCGCGATTGCGCGGCGTTTCGAATTGTCCCTTCGCAAGATAAAGCAATACGCCCTCGGGCTCCGGGTCGCCGCGTTCGCGCAGCACCAGACGCCCCTTTTCGATCGACACGTCAAGACACTCGCGCCCAAGGCAAACAGCATGTGAGTCAACGCTGGCCTCAGCCTCGAAATCTGAGCCGGTCGTGATATAGGCCCCCATACCATCGGGCCGGACCTCAAGCGCCGTGATCTCGCCCACGTCGAAATAAAGCCGCCCCGGAAGGCTTTCACGCAGGTCCCCTTTCCACGAGGTTGGATCATGCGGCATCCGCCCCTTTCGCGCGGTCAAAAGACGCGAGGACCCAAGCGGATCATCCCCCACCAAGCGCCAGCCATCCCCCGCACGCGCGACCGTCGCCCAACCACGTCCGATACCGTATTGTTTCGCGCCTTTGCACACCTCCTTGGCCCCGGCCTCGAACCGAAAGCACAGCACATCCCGATCCGCCCTGCGCCATGGCACACTGTTTCGGGTGCCATTCGCATAGGTAAACTCCGCCTCGCCATTCTTTCCCAGATAAACCGACCAGACCGCCCCGCTTTCGGCCGTGGCGGCAATAAGCGTATGACCACCCAGTCTAGAAACTGGCGGCATGGTTTCCGACAGGACAAGCGAAGGAAAAAGAACAAGGCAAACGCACAGAACAGGACGCAGACAACGACGCAGAAGAGGCATATCGGAAGGCTACCGCTTTAAAGGTTAAACTCGCGTAAACATGTCCGAATTTCCGCCGCCTTTGGCAAGGGCCGGACGGTCAAATTATGACCACGCTCCGGCGCATCACGGGCGAAGTTTCGTACGACTCGTACGACGCTCGTTCAATGTGCCCTGAGTTTCGTACGAAAATCGCGGTAAAATCGTACGAGTCGTACGAAAATTGTCCCGGGCCGCTCAACTCGGATCACGCCAGCGGTTGACGATGGGATATCTCCGGTCCAGCCAGAACGCCCGCTTCGATAAACGTGTCCCCGGAGCGGACTGAAACCGTTTGTATTCAGAGATATAAAGCAGATGCTCGACACGCTTGGCATCGTCCCGATCATATCCCGCCGCCACGCAATCGGCGATGCTCCCGTCCTGATCCACCAGAATCTCCAGAATACCGTCCAAAACCGCATATTCCGGCAAACTGTCTTCATCCTTCTGATCCGGTGCCAGTTCGGCACTCGGGGGGCGGTCGATGATGCGTTGTGGGATGACCTCACCACCGGGGCCTTGCATCCAGTCGCGGTGCTGTTCATTGCGCCAGCGGCAGGTTTCAAAGACGCGGGTTTTATACATGTCTTTCAACGGGTTATACCCACCCGACATATCGCCATAAATGGTGGCATACCCCACGGCGACCTCGGATTTGTTGCCGGTGGTCAGTAGCATCTCGCCGAACTTGTTGCTGATCGCCATAAGCAACAGCCCCCGCAACCGCGACTGGATATTCTCCTCGGTCACATTGGGTTCAGTGCCTTCGAATAGCGGCGCAAGCGTATTGGTGATCGCCTCCCGCCCCTCTGCGATCGGCACGAAATCATACCGACACCCAAGATTTTCCGCGAGGGTTTGCGCATCCTGTAGCGAAATATCGGCCGTGTACTCCGATGGCAGCATGACACAACGCACGTTCTGCGCGCCAAGCGCATCGACCGCCACCGTGGCCACGAGGGCCGAGTCGATTCCACCCGATAACCCCAACAAAACCTTGGAAAATCCGGTTTTCCGCATGTAATCGCGCAAGGCCAGAACCATGGCGTGATAGTCCTGCTCATGCGCGTCCGGGATCGGTGCAAGATCGCCTTTTTCGATGCGCCACCCATCCGGCCCGCGTTCCAGATCGATATGCGCGATACCTTCCTTCATCAACGGCATCTGCACCGCCAATTCGCCACCGGGATTGAGCGCGAAGGTCCCGCCATCAAATACTTGATCGTCCTGCCCGCCGAGAAGGTTGAGGTAGATCAGCGGCAATCCGGTCTCGACCACACGCGCCACCATAAGCTGATGTCGTACCGCCAATTTTTCGCGGTAGTAGGGAGAACCATTTGGAACCAAAAGGAATTCCGCGCCCGTCTCGGCCAAGGTTTCCGCGACATCTTCGAACCAGCTATCCTCGCAGATGGGCGAGCCGATACGCACACCATCAACCGTGTAGGGCCCGGTCACCGGGCCGGATTCATACAGACGCTCTTCGTCAAAGACGGTTTCATTGGGCAAGTGATGCTTGAGTATACAAGCAGAAATCTTGCCGCCGGAGAGAATGTAATAGGCGTTATATAGGCTTGCCCCCTCAAGTGCAGGCCCACCAATGCCCATTGCAGGACCATCCGCACACTCACGCGCCAAGGTTTCAATCGTTGCAATGGCATCTTGGTGAAAGGCGGGCTTCATCACAAGATCCTGGGTGTTGTACCCGGTGATAAACATCTCGGGCAGCGCCACAAGGTTCGCACCGGCCTGTTTTCCAGCCTCCCAAGCGGTTCGCGCCTGTGCCGCGTTGCCGTCGATATCCCCCACTGTCGGGTTCAATTGCGCCAATGTCAGACGAAAGCGATCGGACATGCCCGTACCCCCGGAGTTGCATTCTGCGCCAGATTTAGCAGATCGTTGCCCAAGTGAAAGCCGATTTGGGCAAAACCCGTTGTCAGCCCTGCGTGCCTCCTCTAAATTTCGGTTAATCCGCCACATGGGGCGTGTCGGGGCTTTGAGGGCAGTTTATGACAAAATCACTGATCACATCCGTTTTGCTCGGGGTTACAATCGCCAGCTTTGCACAAGCGCAAGATGGCGAAGTACGGACCAAGCAATATGATGACGGAGGGGTCTATGAAGGCACCTTCAAGAACGGGCTGCAACACGGTACCGGCACCTACACCCTGCCCAACGGCTATGAATACGTCGGCGAGTGGGTGGATGGTGAGATCAAGGGCAAGGGCGTTGCCCGCTTTCCGAATGGTTCGGTTTACGAGGGCGAGTTCGAAAAAGGCAAACCCAACGGGGTGGGCAAGATCGTCTTTACCGATGGCGGCACCTACGAGGGCACATGGGCCGATGGCAAGATCACCGGACAGGGCGTGGCCGTCTATGCCAATGGAACGCGTTATGAAGGTGGCTTTCGCAACGCCATGCACCACGGGCAGGGCCGGATGGAAAGCCCGGGCGGCTATGTCTACGAGGGCGAGTGGGTCAATGGCGTGAAGGAAGGTCAGGCCACGATCACCTATCCCGACGAGGCGGTGTACGAAGGCGCCGTGCAACGCGGGGCACGGCACGGCGAAGGGAAGCTGACCATGCCCGATGGCCTTATCTACGAGGGTCTTTGGAAAGAGGGTCAGATCGACGGCGAAGGCCGCCTGATCCAACCCAATGGCGATATCTACGAGGGTCAGCTTGTCAGTGGCCGGCGCGAGGGCAAGGGCAAGGTCACCTATGAAAACGGGGATGTCTACGAAGGCGATTTCCAGGATGACCGCCGCCATGGTCAAGGCGTATTCACCGGGGTCGACGGCTATCGATACGAAGGCTCATGGGTGGCTGGCAAAATCTCGGGGCAAGGCAAGGTGACCTACCCCGATGGCTCGGTCTACGAGGGCGAGTTCCGCGATGACCTTGCCAATGGACAGGGCAAGATCGTCTACCCCGATGGCTCAACCTATGACGGGGAATGGAGCGGCGGCGTCATCGACGGGCAAGGCAAGGCGACCTATCCCAATGGGCTTGTCTATGAAGGCGAATTCAAGAACGCCAAGAACCACGGCCATGGCGTGATGACCTATGCCGATGGCTACCGCTATGAAGGGCAATGGCGCGACGGACAACGCCACGGCCAAGGGACTGCGACCTACCCCGACGGCACGATCTATGAAGGTCAGTTTGCGAACGGGCAGCGCCATGGACAGGGCAAGATCACCATGCCCGATGGCTTCACCTATGAAGGCGAGTGGCAGGAAGGCGAGATTTCCGGCCAAGGCGTCGCCACCTATATCAACGGCGATGTCTACGAGGGCACCTTCCTGAACGGCAAGCGTCAGGGCGAAGGCACAATGCGATATGCCACGGGTGAGGAAGCCTCAGGTCGCTGGCAGGATGGTGCCCTGACCGAGGCCACAAGCCCCGCCGATGACGGTGACAATACCGATACCACCAGCGAATAGGGCACGTTCAAAACCACGAAAAAGGGCCGGTCACTTGCCGGCCCTTGTCTTTTGGCACCGATGCAGACCTATTCCTCGGTCTGCGCCTCGGTAACCCATTCCCATGGCCTCACGAATTGCCCCAGCACATGCGATACGGCCTCTTCATCCACATCGCCGGACTTTTCGACCTCTGCGACGAGGCCGCGTTTCTTGGTGTCTGCCACACTGACCACGCGGGCGTTCAACCCGGCCTCTTCAAGCGCCGCATTGTAAATCCGCGTGATCGCCCGCTTGCGCAGATCGGGTTTAAATACCTTGCCCACGGCAGTCTTGGGCAATTCATCCAGCACCTCGATGTGCTTGGGTATGGCGGCACGCTCATGCACGTGAACCTTGCAGTGCTCGCGCAGCTCCTCACCCGTGACGGTGCCGCCTTCGATCAACTCGACATAGGCACAGGGGATTTCGCCGGCATGTGCGTCGGGCTGGCCAATCGCACCCGCCATGGCCACATCATGATGCGCCAATAGCGCCTCTTCGATATCCGCGGGGTCGATGTTGTGACCGCCGCGAATGATCAGATCCTTGGCACGTCCGGTGATCCAGAGATACCCATCGGGATCAATCCGCCCCAAATCTCCTGTGCGCAGATGCGTTCCGTAATGGTAAAGGTCGCGGTTCTTCTCGGACTCGGTGTATGTGTTTCCCGCGTAAACCCCCGGGTTCGAGATGCAGATTTCCCCCACCTCGTCCGCCGCGCATTCAACAGGGTCGCCATCCGGCCCCACGTTGATGATCCGCACATCCGTATAGGGGAAAGGCACCCCAACCGAGCCCACCTTCTTTTCACCCGCGGGCGGATTGCAAGACACAAGGCAGGTCGCCTCCGTCAGGCCATATCCTTCGATCACCGTCATACCCGTGGCACCCTCGAACCGCTTGAACAGTTCAAGCGGCATCGGTGCCGAACCGGAGAACGCGTTCTTGACCATGGAAATATCCGCATCCACGGGCCTTTGCATCAAGGCGGAAACCGCTGTCGGGACGGTAATGACAAAGGTTGTTTTCCAGCGTTCCAGCAATTTCCAGAAATTGTCGAACACCCCATCCCCGCGATAGCCCGCAGGCGTGGGAAACACCACATGCGCGCCCGATTTGATCATCGCCATGAGGATCACGTGGCAGGCAAACACATGGAACAATGGCAGGGGGCACATCACGCTGTCGTCTTCTGTGAATAACAGGCGATGTCCCAGCCACCCGTTGTAAACCATCCCGGAATAGCGGTGTTGTGCAACCTTGGGCATCCCTGTCGTGCCCCCGGTGTGGAAATAGGCCGCCACCCGGTCTTTGCCACTGTCCTTGAACTGAAGCGTGACAGGCTGTTTGGCCAATTCCTTGGAAAAACATTTCACATCCGCGTGGTGGTTGCCCGTGTTCTTCGGGCGGACCAAAGGCACGATCCAGCTTTTTGGCGGCGTGAGATAACGATTCAGGTCGATTTCAAGAACCGTGTGAACAGACGACGCATGGCGCACCGCCTCGGCGGTTTTCTGGGCGATGTCCGTTTTCGGAAACGCCTTGAGAGTGACAACGACCTTGGCCTTGGTTTCCCGCAGGATCGCGCCGATCTGTTCGGGTTCCAGCAGGGGATTGATGGGGTTCACGATCCCGGCAATCGCACCGCCAATCGTGGCCACAGCCGTTTCCAATGAGTTGGGCAGCACAAGCGCCACAACGTCGTCTTCGCCGATTTTGAGATCGCGAAACAGATTCGCCGCCCGGCAAACCTGATCATGGAATTGCTGCCACGTCATGGTCTGCGCCTTGTCGGTCGCTCCAGACAACAGCTGGTAACTTATGGCGGGTCGGTCTGGGAACACATCCACCGTGTTACGCAACATGGCATAAAGCGTTTCCGGTCGGTCACGCTCCTCCCACGGCTTTTCATTCTGAATATCAAGCGCATCCTGCCGCGAGGCAAAACTCATCTGCAATCCTCCCCGAAACGCGCCAGTTCTGTCAGCGCGATTTTTTCCCTTCGCGACAGAATGGGCGGCTTTGACCGCCCACGCAAGTTTTACGCTGCGTTTCGGGAGTTTTCAGCTTTCACCCGCAAGGCACTGTGCCACCTCATCCCCTATGGCCTTGAGCGTGGCGATGTATTGACCTGGGCCTTCCGTCTGCGCCATCCCCAAAGGATCAAGTGTCCCAAGGCGAATGTCGTCGCCGAAAACGGAGCCGATCACATCCGTGTTGAACTGCGGTTCTGCGAAAACGCATTGAATATCGTGCTCGGCCACCAGATCACGCAAGGCCGCAAGACGCTTGGGCCCGGGGTCACTTGCATCACTGAGCGAAAGCGCGCCAGCCGAGGTCAAACCGAAACGCTGTTCGAAATACTGATAGGCGTCGTGGAAAACCAGGAATTCCTTTGCACGCAGACTGTCAAGCTGTGCCTCGATCGCGGCTTGCAACGCCTCGATCTCTTCCTGCCCCGCCTTGGCATTATCGCGATAGGTGGCGGCATTCGCCGGGTCGAGTGCGGCAAGTTCCTCGGCGATCACACCAAGCCATGCCGTGGCATTGACCGGATCCAACCATGCGTGCGGGTCGGTGCCGTCGTGGTCGTGTGCGCCATGATCATCATGATCAGTCTCATCATGCCCATGGTCATGCTCGGCGCGCTCCGCCCCATGATCAGAATCATCATGTCCGGCAGCCCCCAGGGCATTGTTGTCCCGCGTTTCAAGAACAACTGTATCCGGCAGCTCCAGCAAGGTTATGACCTTCGCTTCACCTGCAAGACTGTCCAAGGCCTGCTCCATCCACGGGGTCAGTTCTTCACCGACCCAGACAACCAAATCCGCATCTCCAAGCGCCTTGGCCTCGGATGGCCTCATGGCATAACCATGCGGTGACTGTCCCACACGAACCACCACATCAGGGCTGTCCACGCCATCCATCACCGTTGCCACAAGGGACTGTATCGGCGCAATGTCTGTCGCAACTTTGGGCGTTTCAGCCTGAGCCGCTTGCGCAAGAAGAAGGGCCGCAACCCCGAAGACAGTTGTTCGCATGTCTCACCTATGTGTTATATTATTACATCTCACTTGGCTTGCTAAATGTAATTGTATAACATATCAAGCGCAAAATGAGGTATCCGACATGAGCACCATTGGATTCGAACAGCACGATCACTCCGATTGCATTCAGGGCGGCCTGAAGGCGGTAGAAAAGGCATGTTCCACGCGCGGGCTACAATTCACCCCCGTCCGCAAGCGCGTAATGGAGCTCTTGCTTGAAGGGCATCGTGCCATGGGGGCCTATGAAATCCTTGATGTGCTTCGTGATGAGGGCCTCGGCTCACAGCCGCCGGTCGCATACCGGGCACTGGATTTCCTCGTGAGTTCCGGCTTCGCGCATCGTATCGAGCGACTCAATGCCTTCACGGCCTGCATGCACCCCGGCGAGGATCATACCGCCGCCTTCCTGATTTGCCGCGCCTGCGATGCCGTAGCCGAAGCCTACGCCGATCCGGCCAAGGGTTTGCTTGGCGGGGCGGCGCAACAAACCGGGTTCGAAGTGGAAACCGCCGTAATCGAAGCCGTGGGCCTTTGCCCCAATTGTCAGAAAAGCCCATCGACATGAGCCTTGTGAAAACGACCGGCCTCGGCGTGCGTCTGGGGGGGCGGCAAGTCCTCGATCACGTGGACCTTAGCATCGCCCCCGGCGAGATCGTCACGATCGTCGGCCCAAACGGGTCGGGCAAATCCACGCTATTGCGGGCACTTGTCGGGGCGATCAAACCGACAAGCGGCAAGGTGAGCCGCGCTCGGGGCCTGCGCATCGGTTACGTGCCTCAAAAGCTGCATATTGACCCGACCTTACCCATGACGGTTGGCCGGTTTCTCAACTTGCCCAAACACCATGGCCGCGCCGAAACACGGCGCGCACTTGAGGAGGCAGGATTGCCCGACCTCGCGACCCAGCAAATGGCAAGTCTCTCCGGCGGGCAGTTTCAAAGGGTCCTTCTGGCGCGTGCGCTTATGGAAACGCCTGACCTATTGATACTGGATGAGGCGACGCAGGGCCTCGATCAACCCGGCTCGGCTGCCTTTTACAGGAAAATCGAAGACGTTCGGCAAACCACCGGCTGTGCCGTCCTGATGGTCAGCCACGAATTACACGTCGTCATGAGCGCCTCGGACAGGGTGATCTGCCTCAATGGGCATGTCTGCTGCGAGGGCAAGCCCGAAGCCGTGGCGCAGGCCGAGGAATACCGTGCCATCTTTGGCACCGGCACCGGGGGCGCACTTGCGCTTTACCGGCACGACCACGATCACGAGCATGACGCCAGTTGCAGTCACCCGACCGAGGAGCATAGCCACTGATGCTGGATGATTTCCTGATCCGCGCGGCCCTTGCCGGGCTGGGTGTCGCCCTTGCCGCCGCCCCTTTGGGGTGTTTCGTGGTCTGGCGGCGCATGGCCTATTTCGGCGATGCCACGGCGCATGCCTCGATCCTTGGGGTGGCCGTTGCCCTTGGGTTCGGCATTTCGATTTTCACCGGCGCGCTTGTCGTCGCCCTTCTCATGGCGGCAACGGTTTCGACCCTCAGTGGCCGGGGCTATGCCATGGACACGCTGCTTGGTGTTCTGGCCCATTCGGCCCTGGCCTTCGGGCTTGTCGCGGTGTCCTTCCTGTCTGGGGTGCGCATCGACCTGATGGGGTATCTCTTTGGCGACATCCTGGCTGTCGGCACGGGCGATCTTGCGGTGATCTGGGGCGGGGCACTACTGGTCGTGGCGATGCTTTTCTGGCGATGGCAGGCGCTCTTGACCACCACGATCAGCCCGGATTTGGCGCAGGCCAGCGGGATTGATCCTCGCCGCGAACAGATGGTCCTGACGCTTGCCTTGGCCTTGGTTGTGGCCGTCGCGATCAAGGTTGTCGGCGCGCTTTTGATTGCCGCGATGCTCATAATCCCGGCTGCCGCAGCGCGGCCACTGGCCACGACACCTGAGCGCATGGCCGGATTGGCCGTGGCAATCGCCGGAACCTCTGTTTTGGCTGGCCTGGAAGTATCTTTCGTGATGGACACGCCAACCGGCCCGACGATTGTCTGCACTGCCGCCCTGTTGTTCGCGGCCACATCAACCCTGACCGTGTTCAAGCGCGCCTGAAACAAGCTCATCCCATAAGGCCTCGACGAATCAGGTTGGCCCCGGCAATCAACAAAACCACTAGTGTCATACGGCGAAAGGCACTCTGATCGATCCGGTCCTGCACAGAAAACCCAAGGCCAATCCCGATCACGGCAGGCACTACCAGAAAAGCGGATAGTGGGGCCGTTTCCTGTCGAAACACCCCCGAAGCCATGTGCGCAAACATCAAGGCCACGCCGCCAAGGCCAAAGATCACACCCTGAATGCGCATCTGCTCATGTTTGTCTAGGTCTTGGGCCGTTAGCATCGCAACAGTCGTCGCCCCCCAGACCCCGGAGATTCCCCCGAAGAACCCGGTCACCCCACCGATAGCCCCTTCAATCCATGGGCTGGGATTGGGGGGAAACCGTAACGGCCTTCCCAAAAGCGACGAAACCGCAAAAAGCGTGATCGGCACCCCGATCATCAACAAGACGATATGTTGCGGCAAAACCGCCACCAATTGTGCCGCGAAAACAAGCACGATCACTCCTGCCAATAGAAAAACCCGAAAACGACGGATTGCTTCCCATGCCGCCTTGGGGCCCTGTCGCAGGGCTTGCCAAAGATTGGTGACAAGCGCGGGAAGGATCATCCCGGCAATCGCCAATTCCGCTGGCATGACAGAGCCAAGACCGGAAATCATGACCATGGGCATCGAAAACCCAACGACCCCTTTCACGATACCCGCAAAGAAAGACACGAAAATGATGACGCCCCAGGCTGACGGGCTGGCGATATGCATTAAATAATCCATCAAGTCTTTCTAACAGTTTACGCTTGCGCTGCACCGCAAAACTCAACGCGCAACTTTTGAACAATAGTGACGCAGTTTTGGCATAATAGTTGCGCTGCACCTGCGAAATAGCTAGGTAAGGGCAACTCGGAAAAGGATATGATTCATGGCACATGACGGACAGGACATCGCAATGGCAGAGTCGATCATTCTGGACAATTTGTTGGAGCTGACAGGCAAGGCGGTTGCGCCTGCGGAGTCGGTCCTCGATCAGGCCCGCGAAACACTTCGAGAGAAGGTGGTCGTCGATGGCCGCGTCTCGGGTAGCCTTGTAGAAGCCAACCAGAACGCCGCCCATGGGCTGGCATGGCTGGCCACCTACGTTGAGTCGCTGCGCCAGATGCACAATTGGGCCACGCGCCTGAACGATGAGGGCAAGTTCGGCGAGGTCGAGCAACTGATTCACCAGATCGCCTTTGGCGAATACCTGCAACAGATCGCCGGCGGCATCCCGATGAACCAGGGCGAGATCGTACGCGTTCAGGATCTCGGCCTTGGCTGGGACGCACTGGATGGGTTTCAAGCGCCCGAGGTTCAGACCCTGATTGCCCATGGCAACACACAGGCCGCGCGCACCCGCCTTGTCGACCTCATGCAGGAACGCAGCGCCGAGGTAACCGTCGGCAAGACCGGCCTCGACGACGAACTGGAAATGATCCGCGAACAGTTCCGCCGCTTCGCCGTCGAAAAGGTCGAACCACACGCCCATGAATGGCACCTCAAGGATGAGCTTATCCCAATGGAAATCATCGAGGAACTGGCCGAAATGGGGGTCTTCGGCCTGACCATCCCTGAGGAATACGGTGGGTTTGGCCTGTCGAAAGCGTCGATGTGCGTTGTCTCGGAGGAACTCAGCCGTGGCTATATCGGTGTCGGCAGTCTTGGCACCCGTTCGGAAATCGCAGCCGAACTGATTATCGCGGGCGGCACGGATGAGCAAAAGCAAAAATGGCTGCCACGTCTGGCAAGCGCCGAAACCCTGCCGACGGCCGTGTTTACCGAGCCCAACACCGGCTCGGACCTTGGCAGCCTGCGCACCCGCGCGGTACAGGATGAAAACGGCGACTGGAAGGTCACCGGCAACAAGACATGGATCACTCACGCGGCGCGAACCCATGTGATGACCCTGCTGGCGCGCACCAAGCCCGACACCACCGATCACCGGGGCCTGTCAATGTTCTTGGCCGAAAAGACCCCGGGCACCGATGAAAACCCCTTCCCCACCGATGGCATGACCGGCGGCGAGATCGAGGTTCTGGGCTATCGCGGGATGAAGGAATACGAACTGGGCTTCGACAACTTCCATGTGAAGGGTGAAAACCTTCTGGGTGGCGAAGAGGGCAAGGGCTTCAAACAGCTCATGGAAACCTTCGAATCCGCCCGCATCCAGACGGCGGCCCGCGCCATTGGCGTCGCACAATCGGCCCTCGATATCGGCATGCAGTATGCACAAGACCGCAAGCAATTCGGCAAATCCCTGATCGAATTCCCGCGCGTCAGTGGCAAGCTGGCGATGATGGCGGTCGAGATCATGATCGCCCGGCAGCTGACCTATTTCAGTGCATGGGAAAAGGACAACGGCCAGCGGTGCGACCTTGAGGCCGGGATGGCGAAATTGCTTGGCGCGCGTGTGGCTTGGGCCGCGGCGGACAACGGGCTGCAAATCCATGGCGGCAATGGCTTTGCCACCGAATACGCCATCAGCCGCGTCTTGTGCGATGCCCGTATCCTCAACATCTTCGAAGGGGCCGCCGAGATTCAGGCGCATGTGATCGCGCGCCGCCTTCTTGGCTGATCACAATACCTTTCAACCGACAAAGGGCCGCCCATTCAGGCGGCCCTTTTTCTTTTGAATCCGCACCGCCTCAGAAGCTGAGAACCGTTGTGTCATCCGCAATCAGGGCCGCGGCCATGGCGGGCGGCTTGGCCGCCGTTACACCATCCAAGAGGGCCGACGCATCAACACCCTTGTTCGGAAGGTAGATCGCGCAGACCTCGACCTTGGTATCGGTCTTCTCCATGATCATCTGCATCAGGCCCTGCGGGCTCATGCCCTTGGGCTTTTGCGGGGCTGTCGCGCTTTCGGGTGCCTCTTTCAATGCCATGTCGGCGGCAGGGCCACACAGCAGGATCTGTGCCTTCGCCCCTTGCTGTAACGATTGCATGGTCAGTACCATAGACATCAACTGTGTCTGGGCATCTGGCGAGGTCACGACCGTCACAAGATTCCTGCTATCCTCGGCTTGCACCGGTGCCGCGAAGGCAGCACTTGCCGCAAGTGTCAGTGCAGTTAGTGTTTTACGCATTGATAGTCCTCTTTCTTGACTGGAGTGAGAAACGGGTTCGGGTCACTCAGGTTGGAAAACCACGCCTGAGGCCACAGCACGGAACGTGCGCAATAGGAGCGCAACAAGGGTTACCGACAGGATCACCAACAAGGCCAATCCGATCAGGCGATGCACATCAGATCCGACCGCCGCGGCATAATGAAAGCTTGCAATCGTGACGGCGGCCACCGGAAAGCTGAGGGCCCAGAACGACATGGCGAATGGCAGGCGCAGGATACGCGGTATTTGTATCGCCACGATCAGACCGAACAAATACGCACTGTTGAGCAGGATACGGGCAAAGTGATCGACCCCACCTGTCAGGGTAACCCATGCCAGAAATCCCACAGCGGGCGGAGCGATCAGGATCACAAGTGTTGGCTGCAAGCGCTCGGGAAGGGGATCATGGAAAACCAGCCGGTTGATGACCAAGGTCAACAGAACAACCCAAAAGACCAACCCAACGGATAGGAAATACCAACTCAGCTCGATATACCCCAACGGCACACCTGCAATCGGAACGATGACATTCCCAACAGCCGGGATAAACCAAGCGGGCGACAGGTGCCCATGCAGGAACGCTCGCGCCCCGATCCAGCCCGACACGACGGCCAGCGTCAATACCCCCTGCCCCAAGGCCCCGGCAAGCCACATCACATGCGCAACCGGACGTGACACCGGCAGGGTTGCTATCGCCAGAAGAAGCAAACCAATCGAAATCGCGGGGAAAAAGGCCAATTTGACAGGATGCGTCCATTCGCCCTGCACGGCCTTTGGAAACTGAAAGGCTTTCAGGACATAGCCGGCAGAAATTACTACGAAAAGCGCCAGTGTCAGAAAGTAAACCACACCCGAGGCAATGTGGCTCACCCCCAGGCTTTGCTCCCCCGCGCGCAAGGCAAGCGTCAGCCCCGCCATGCCCATCACGATGGTAAACAAGGTCACCGGATAATACTCTAATGACGAATGCGCGCCATCATTCATGGACTGTCTCCCAAAAGATACATTCCATATTCAGCATATGACTGCGCAGAACTCGTTGATCCAGATCAACCAAGCACGAAAAACCCGCATACTGCGAAAATGACGCGTCTTATTCTGCCTCGCCGAAGGAAACCGTCACGGGATGTAGCCCGTCTATATGCCCGGTCAGTGCACTTCCCGGCGCGATTGGCCCGACCCCCGCAGGCGTGCCGGTATAGATCAGATCCCCAGGCAAAAGGTGGTAAAACCGCGACAGATGCGCGATCAACTCAGGCACCGACCATACCATATCAGATAGCCGCGCCTCCTGTACGGTCCGGCCATTGTGGGTCAGGGAAATATGTTGTGCGCCCGGTTGGCCAAAGGTTTCGGCCTTGGTCATCGGCGCAATCAGTGCGGCATTCTCGAAATCCTTGCCAAGGTCCCATGGCCTGCGCTTTTCCTTCGCCGCCGCCTGCAAATCCCGGCGGGTCAGGTCGATTCCGCAGGCATAGCCATAGACCGCCCCCAATGCGGCATCTTCCGATACGCGGAACGCCTCGGTCCCAATGGCCACAACGAATTCCATCTCGTAATGGCAATCTTCTGTGCCGAGGGGATAGGGAATTGTCATCCCCGACAGGCAAAGCGCATGGGCGGATTTCGTGAAATAAAACGGCGCCTCGCGATCAACCTGATTGCCCATTTCGGCGGCGTGTGCCGCATAGTTACGCCCGACACAGAATATCCGGCGCACAGGGAATTCCTGTGCCTCCCCCTCTATGGGAATGGCGGGCGGCATCGGGGCGTCAAACAGCAAATCATGTGTCATGCCCATGGTTATGCGGGCAGGCGCGCCCGCTGTCAAAACCTCACGCCACCCGTGACCCTCTGGACCAAACCGAACGCAGTGCCGGCGCCCCGCCGCGCATGGCAAAGCGGATCAGATCGGCCCGTTTCCCGATGGCTATCTCACCGCGATCCTCAAGGCCCACGGCCCGCGCGGGATTGGCCGTGACCGTCGCCAATCCTTTCGCCCAATCCCCCCACTGCTCTGACAGCCGCGCGGCGGCCAGCAACAAGGCCGCGGGAACGTAATCCGACGACATGATATCCAGATACCCCGCCTCGGCCAGGTCATGCGCCGCGACATTGCCCGAATGCGATCCGCCCCGGATCAGGTTCGGCGCCCCCATGATCACCGGAATATTGTGTGCATGGCAGGCTTTCGCAGCCTCAAGCGTTGTGGGAAATTCCGCCATCGAAATTCCATGAGCGGCCGAAACCGCGACCTGCGCTTCGGTCGTGTCGTCATGGCTGGCCAATACCGCGCCATACCGCTTGGCCGCGGCAACCGCCTCGGCCTCGTGATGATCCCCGTAATGCGCGCGCAACTCCTTGAGTTGGGCCACGTGCTCGACAAACTCGGCATCCGACATCGACAGCTTGCCCTTCACGTAGGCCTCCAGTTTCGAAATGTCCCGAAACTGCCGCTGGCCGGGCGTGTGGTCCATCAGGCTGACGATACCGACGCGATCTTCGGGGCCGAATTCCTGCATCTCCTCCACAAGGGTTTCCGAGCAGACCTCGGCCCGCAAGTGCAGAAAGTGACTGATCTTCAGTGCATCCTCGTCCCGCAGGGCCAAAAGCTCGCTGGACAGGTCCCGCGCGTACTTCAGGTAACGCCCTTTCCCCGACGGGATTGACCCCACGCGCATCGCGTCAAAGACCGTCGTGATCCCCGTACTGGCCAGTTCCGCATCATGTGCAAGGATCGCCGCGTTATGCGGCCAATCGACCTTGGGGCGGGGTTGAATATGCCGTTCAAGGTTATCGGTGTGCAACTCGATCAGGCCCGGCGCCACGATGTCTCCATCGCAATCGACCGCACCGGGCGGCACACTGCCCCCGGTGGCAATATCCTTGATCACCCCCCCTTGCAGGACGATGGATCCGGTCCGTGTTTCCCCCGGCAGAACAAGGGTGGCATTGGCGAGGATGGTTTCTTGTGTCATGGGAAGGTCACACTGTGCTGGCATTCGGAGATGCGGTTTCGGAGGCATCCATGGATTTCAAAAGATACGCGATTTATTACACGCCCGCGCCGGGCCCCTTGGCCGATTTCGGCACGGCATGGCTTGGCTGGGATCCGGTTCAAGGCCTCAAGGTGCAGCACCCGACAATCTCGGGCTTGCCCCGGCCGATCGACGAGATCACGGAAACACCGCGCAAGTATGGCCTGCACGCGACCATCAAACCGCCCTTCCGGCCACTGGCAGGGACGGATGAAAGCACGCTTTGCACCGCTCTTGAGACGTTTTGCGCGGGTCACCCGACCATCCGCCACGACAGCCTGAACGTGGCGCAGCTTGGCCGGTTCCTCGCCCTGCGCCCAGAGGGGGACGAAAGCCTGCTCAACGATATGGCCGCGCAGGCCGTTCGCGCCTTTGATCGCTTCCGCGCCCCGCTTACCGAAGGAGAAATTGCCAAACGCCGCGCCAGTGGCCTTACCCCGGCGCAGGATGCTTTGCTTCAAACCTGGGGCTACCCTTACGTGATGGAGGAGTTCCGCTTTCACATCACCCTGACCGGAAAACTGCCCAAGGCCGAGGGCAAGGCGCTTGTCACACAGCTTGAAGAGATCATGACGCCACTTTTGCCCCGACCCTTTCTGATCGACGGCCTGGCCCTGATGGGCGAGGATGAGACCGGCAAGTTCCATCAGATCACCCGGCAATCGTTTTCGGGGTAAAGCGCGGCACGCGCCGCCTGTACCGTGTCTTCAAGGCATCCCTCGTTACGGATTTCAATCACGCGATTCAGGCCCTCGGGGATGGCAAAGTTCCGACGTTCCAGCCGTCCGGCAATCTCTGATCGGCTCTCGCGTCCCCGCTGCAAAAGCCGTTCGCGCAGAACTTCCTCCGATGCCGTCAGCACAAGTGTCAGAAAGCCGGGAAATCGATCTTGCGCTTCCAGCAAAACAGACCGTGAGAGGTTCACCAAAAGGTCTTTACCCCCTGCCAATTGCCTGCCGACCTTCCCGGGCACACCATAATGCAGGCCATGCGCCTGCCAATGCAGGGCAAACTCCCCCCTTGCACGCCGCGTATCGAACTCGGCCCGGCTCACCACGTCGCAATCTTCGCCAACAGCGCCGCCAGACCGCGTAATGACGCGCCGGACAAGCCCCAGTTCAGGGCAGGCGTCGGACAGGGCTCGCATGACGGTATCCTTGCCCACACCCGAGGGGCCAACCACCCCGATAAGTCGCCCGCGTTGGATCATGCCGCCTCCGGCGTGAAAGCGGTCACGTCGATTTCATGGTCGCACACCCGGTCGCGTGCCGCCTCGTCATGGAAAATCCCGACGATGGCCGCCCCGCGCGCCTTGGCCTCTTCAACCAGCGACAGCACGGTTTCGCGATTGCGGGCATCAAGGCTTGCTGTCGGCTCGTCCAATAAAAGCGCAGGATAGGCATGGGCAAAGCCCCGGGCGATATTAACGCGCTGTTGCTCGCCCCCTGAAAAGGTCGTCGGGCTAAGCCCCCACAGACGCTCGGGGATATTGAGCCGGGTCAGAAGATCGCCCGCCCGGGCAAGCGCCACCTCGCGCTCCTCACCCACCATCAAAAGCGGCTCGGCCACCACCTCAAGCGTCGGAACACGCGGCACCACGCGCAAGAACTGGCTGACATAGCCCAAGGTTTGCCGACGCAACGCCAGAATATCGCGCGGGGCCGCCTGCGCCACGTCGATACCGCCCACCATGATGCGCCCCGACGCGGCAAGGTAATTACCGTAGATCATCCGCATCAGGGTAGATTTCCCCGCCCCCGAAGCACCAATCAGGGCCACGCATTCCCCCGGCTGGACACTCAGGTTTGCCCCCGCCATCACCGGGATCACGGCGCTGCCCTGATTGTGAAGGGTAAAGGTCTTGCTGACGCTCTCGATCTCGATCATCTCATTTTCCCCATCACACCTGCAACACACTGGAAACCAGAAGCTGCGTGTACCCATGCTGCGGATCATCCAGCACCTGATCGGTCAGGCCGGTTTCCACCACGTGGCCATCCTTCATCACCATCAGCCTATCGGCCAGAAGGCGCACCACGGCGAGGTCATGGGTCACGATGATGGCCGAAAGCCCCATTTCGCGCACCAGCCCCCGCAGAAGGTCCAGCAGACGCGCCTGCACGCTGACATCCAGACCCCCCGTCGGCTCGTCCATGAACACCAGACGCGGCCCCGTCACCAGATTTCGGGCAATCTGCAACCGCTGCTGCATCCCCCCGGAAAACGCCGTGGGCTTGTCATCGACCCGATCCTCGGAAATCTCGACGCGGCCTAGCCAATCAAGGGCCTGGTCCCGAATATCGCCGTAGTGCCGCGCACCGACCGCCATCAGGCGCTCGCCCACGTTGCCCCCCGCGCTTACCCCCATGCGCAGGCCTTCCCGCGCGTGTTGATGCACAAAGGCCCAGTCGGTCCGCGCCAACATGCGGCGCTCGGGCTCGGACATTCTCAGCGTATCGCGCAGCCCCTCGGCCCGCGTGTCGAACAAAACCTCGCCGGTATCAGGAGCTAACTGACCGGCGAGGCAGCCGAGAAGAGTGGATTTCCCCGAGCCACTCTCCCCGACAATCCCCATGACCTCTCCCGGAAAAAGGTCAAAACTGACATCACGGCAGCCAAGTCGGGTGCCGTAGAATTTCGAAATATCGCTGACCTGTAAAAGCGGTTTCATGCCTGTGCCCCTTCTTCCATGGAGGCCATTTGCGCGCCCACATGGCCTGCCTCGCGCCGTGCGCGGCAATAATCGGTATCCGAGCAAACAAACATGCGCCCCCCCGCGTCGTCGGTGATGACCTCGTCCAGATAGCTTTCCTCGGAGCCGCACAGATCACAGGGATGATCGGCCTTGCTTGGATCAAAAGGATGATCTTCGAAATCAAGGCTGACCACCTGCGTATACGGCGGCAGGGCGTAAATCCTCTGCTCCCGTCCCGCGCCGAACAACTGGATCGCCGGGCAATCGGCCATCTTGGGATTGTCGAATTTCGGGATGGGCGACGGGTCCATCACATAACGTCCTTCCACCTTCACCGGATAGGCATAAGAAGTGGCAATCGCACCATGCTGGCTGATGTCCTCATACAACTTCACATGCATCAGCCCGTATTCCTCAAGGCTGTGCATCTTGCGCGTCTCGGTCTCGCGCGGTTCCAGAAATCGCAGGGGCTCGGGGATCGGCACCTGATAGACAAGCACCTGATCTTCGCTCAGAGGCGTTTCCGGGATGCGGTGCCGGGTCTGAATCACGCTGGCTTTTCCGGTTTCCTCGGTGGTTTCGACCCCCGCCGTCTTCTCAAAGAATTTACGGATCGACACCGCATTGGTGGTGTCGTCCGCTCCCTGGTCGATCACCTTGAAGGTATCTTCGGGCGTCAGGGTCGCGGCGCTCACCTGCACCCCGCCCGTGCCCCAGCCATAAGGCATCGGCATCTCGCGGCTGGCAAATGGCACCTGGTAGCCGGGAATGGCCAGCCCCTTGAGGATCGCGCGGCGGATCATTCGCTTGGTCTGTTCGTCCAGATAGGCAAAGTTGTAGGCGTGCTCGGTCATTCCGCGGCCTCCGGCATGGATGTGTCTTCTGCCGCACGCCGCAGCTTGCGCACCAGTTCCAACTCGGACTGGAAATCGACGTAATGCGGCAGCTTGATATGCTCCAGGAACCCCGTCGCCTGAATGTTGTCGGCATGCATCAGAACGAATTCCTCGTCCTGTGCGGGGGCGCCCTGATCTTCCTCGCCCAGCTCCTTCCAACGGAGCGCGCGATCGACGAGCGCCATGGAAATCGCCTTGCGCTCGGTTTGCCCGAAGACAAGGCCATACCCACGGGTGAACTGCGCCGGTTCGGTTTTCGAGCCGGTGAACTGATTGACGGTCTCGCACTCGGTCAGGGTGATCTCGCCAATCTCGACGGCAAAGCCCAGTTCCGGCACCTCCATCTCGACAGCAACAGCCCCGATCCGCAATTCCCCCACGAAGGCATGGTTGCGGGCATATCCGCGCTGCGTGGAATAGGCCATGGACAGGATGAACCCTTCATCCCCCCGGCTCAGGGATTGCAGGCGCAGGGCCCGGTCCGCCGGAAGCTCCATCGGCTCGCGCGTCAGGTCAGGCGGGGTATCGTCGCAATCGGGCTCCGCCTGGATCAGCCCCTCGCGGTTCAGGAACCCGGTAATATGCGGTGTCGGCCCCGCTGCCGGTTCAGCCTCGGGCGCTTGCGGCACCTCGCCTTCGGCGGCCAGTTTGAAATCCAGCAAACGGTGCGTGTAATCAAACGTCGGGCCCAGGACCTGACCACCCGGCGCATCCTTGAAGGTGGCCGAAATCCGACGGTCACAGGCCATCTCGGCGGTCTCCACAGGCTCCGACGCGCCCAATCGGGGCAGCGTGGTGCGATAGGCCCGGATCAGGAAAATCGCCTCGATCAGGTCGCCGCGCGCCTGCTTGATCGCCAAGGCTGCAAGGTCGGGATCGTAAAGCGACCCTTCGGCCATCACCCGGTTGACCGCCAGCGAAAGCTGTTCACGTATTTGTGCCACCGACAGGTCCGCTACCGAAGTATCGCCCCGCCGCTCTTCGGCCAGCCACGCATGGGCGTTGTCGATGGCGCGTTCACCACCTTTGACTGCAACATACATCAGAACCCCTCCACTTTTGTCGACCGCGGCAGCGCGGCGACTTGGCAATCCGAGGTGAAAAAGAAATCCAGCCCCAAGGGGAAAAGCGCCGCGTTACGCTGGAACGGGGCGAGGTCGGGCAAGGAAAGCTGCGCAACCGCTTTGATACCCGGGCCGGACAGCCTTGCCCCTTCAGGGCGCAAACCTTCGGTTTCGACAATCAAGGTTGCCGACCGGTCGGGGTACTCCGGCGTGCCGATCGCAAACCGCTCCAAGGGTTGAAGCGAGGACCACTCTCCCACGGCGAACATGGCGTTTTCTGCTGAAACAATCGGTGCGCCAGTGTGGAAGGTGATCCAGTCGCGAATGGCAGGGGTATCATGTGTATCCCCAAGAAAAACAGGTGTCTCCGGGTCACATAACGTCAGGATCAGGGTCCCCGCTGCGGGGGACATCGGCGCAGGCGGTTGCGCCGAATCCATAGGCTCGATCCGTCCCGGACGGGCCATTGCATTCATCGCCGCGCGAAAGGCCTGAGCGGCCTGAACCGGGGCATCGGTAAACCCACCTTGCAAGGCATCGGTCTGCATCAGTCTTCCCCCCGAACCATGGTAAAGAAATCCACCTTCGTGGCCGCGGCGCGGGCGGCACGGGCCGCGCGGGCCTGTTCATGTTTGTCACTCAACGGCTCAAGCACGCTGTCGCGCAAACGGTCGGCGAGGTCGGTTTGCATCAGCGCATCAATCACCGCCGCCTGTGTGGCATGGGTCTTGTCCCGGCCCTGCACATAGGCGTGCCCGACCTCACCGCCCTGCACCTGAACCGAGCAGCGTGTCACGGTCATTTCACCCAGGTTGAAGGGCGCGCCCGTAGCCCCGGCGCGGCCACGAACCATAACGCCGCCGACCTCGGGGGCGCGCAGGTAGGTGAAGGCGGTCTCCAGCGACAGGTCGCCCCATAGCGCCGCAAGATCTTGTGGGTCGGCCTTGGCAAGAAGGCTCATCCAGTGTTTTCGCGCGTTTACTTCGATCATCTAGACACCTTGCGGATTTGTCTAATATCCTATACAACTAGACAAATCATTATCCGATTCCCCGTTTTCCGGCAATCCCCACTGGCGTGAAGTTTTCATGACATGACCAAGACAACCCCGATCTGGAAATCCATACACAGCAGCCTGAGCACGGATATCGCCGAAGGCCATTACCAACCCGGTGACAAGCTTCCGACCGAGGCTGCCTTGTCCAAGCGCTTTGGAGTCAACCGGCACACGGTCCGGCGGGCCTTGGGGCAGTTGGCCGAGGATGGAATTGTGCACGCCAGACGGGGGGCCGGGGTGTTCGTGGCGATGGTGCCGGCGGAGTATCCGATTGGGCGCAGGGTGCGGTTTCACCGGAATCTACAGGCCGCGGGGCGGATGCCGGCCAAGGAAATCCTGTCGCTTGAAACCCGCGCCTGCGATGCGCGGGAGGCCGAGGCGCTATCCCTCGACCAAGGCGATCAGGTTCATGTCTATGACGGGTTGTCGCTGGCCGATGCACAGCCAATTGCCCTGTTTCGAAGCGTCTTTCCGGCGGAAAGATTCCCCGGCCTTCCGCAAATCCTGCAACAAAAAAGATCGGTGACCGCCGCCCTCAAGCACTTGGGAATAAAGGATTATACCCGATCCTCGACACAACTCACGGCAAAGCTGGCCAGCCCGACGCAGGCCCTGCACCTGCGCATCCCGGAAGCTGCGCCGATCTTGCGGACGGTGGGCATCAACGTGGACGAGGACGGGCGACCGATCGAGTATGGACGCACGTGGTTTGCCGGGGACCGGGTCACCCTGACGCTGAACGAGGCGGACATGTCATGATCCTGTTGCAGAGTCGGAGTAGCACAAAGGCCATTCCTTATCCCCATCATTTTTGAGCACCTAATCCGGGGGTGGCCTCAAGGTCGCCCCCTTTTGGGTTTCGTACGAGTCGTACGCTCCATGCCCGAGTTTCGTACGAAAAACCGCGGGCCACGTCAGACTTTCGTACGAGTCGTACGAAACTGTACAACTTCTACGCCTTGTACGGCACTTCTGTACAGAAATCGGGGGGCGACAAAGGGCGTCTGTACAAGCTGTACAGACCTCCCCCGGAAAGAAGTGCAGCGGTCGGTGGCCTAAGACGATATTAAGAGACCCGCGCAAGAGTGCCCCCAGCGACAAGCGTGAGATGGATTGCAAGATGGCTTTATGCGACGAAGGCTTTAACCCGATGCGTCACGACCCCAAGCATCACCCGCCGTGTTTCTCAAGGAACGCCTCGGCGGGGAGGCTGCGGAAATCATCCAGGGCAGAGCGCAAGCGGTCATGGCTCCAGTCCCACCAGCCAAGCGCGACAAGGCGCTCGGCGATGGCCGGCGGCAGGCGATCACGAACAGGTTTGGCGGGAAGGCCCGCAACGATGGTGTAAGGCGCCACATCGCGCGTTACCACGGCACCAGAGGCCACGACGGCCCCATGGCCTATGGTGACCTCGGGCTTGATTTGCGCGTTGTGGCCAATCCATGTGTCATGGCCGATATGGGCCAGACGACTGCGACGGTGGTCGAACCAATCCGCATCGTCTTGGGCATCCTCCCAATAGCTGGCCGAGCGGTACATGAAGTGGTGCAGACTGGCACGGTCCAGCGGATGGTCGGTGGCGCCGATGCGGGTGAAGCTGGCGATATTGGCGAAATTGCCGATCCGGGCGTTGGCGATGTCGCAATAGCGGTCGCAATAGGAATAGTCCCCCACAACCGAATGCGCCACGCGGCTGCCGCGCCCGATTTCGGTAAAGGCCCCGAAGGTCGTCTCGGTGATGTCGCAATCGGGGTGAACGGTGGGCGTATCGGCGGAAAGCTTGGTCATTGGCGGTGGTCCTTTTCCTGCCGCCCTAACCCGTCAGTGTGACAGTTTCATAATGCACCACGAAAAACCCCCGCAGGCGGGCCTGCGGGGGTTGATCCGTTTTGACGGTCGAGCCGCGCTTAGCTGGTGCGCTTACCCTTGATCGGGGCCCAGATCCGCTTGTTCGTGAGATAGAGCAGCACGGTCAGCACGGTGAGGAAGATCACCCCGGTCAGACCGGCCTGCTTGCGCGCCATCATCTTGGGTTCGGCGGCCCACATCAGGAAGGCGGCGACATCTTCGGCCTCGTGGTGCATGCTGTTGGAGTGGCCATCGGCATACTCGACATCTTCACCGTAAAGCGGCGGGGCCATCGCGATCCAGCCCCCCGGAAAGGCGGTGTTCTCATAGAGGGTCACGCCCGCCTGGGTTTTGGTTTCGCCGGTGTAGCTGGTGAGAATCGACACGATGTATTCCGGGCCGCCCATACCTTTGAACAACTGGTTCAGACCGGTGCCAACAGGCCCGTGGAACCCGGCCCGCGCCTTGGCCATCAGGCTAAGGTCGGGGGCGTTTTCAAGGTTCGAACCGGGGAAGTGATCGGTCGGCTTGGCGGCACGAAAGTCGTCCAACTCCGGGTCGAACACTTCGAACTGGGCCGCGTAGGCGCGCATCTGATCCTCGGGCAGGCTCGGGCCGCCGTCGTCCGCCAGCGTGCGCAGGGGCACATATTGCATCCCGTGGCAGGCCGAGCAGACCTCGGTATAGACCTGAAGGCCGCGTTGCAGCTGGTTCTGGTCGAAGGTGCCGAAGGGCCCTTCGAAGGAGAAGTCCACATCTTCGATGTGACCTTCGCCACCTGCCGCCACGGCAACACCTGTCGAAAGGGTCAGGGCGGCAACTGCGGAAATCGCGAGTTTCTTGAACATTATCCCGTTTCCTTTCTTATTCAGCCGGCGTGCCGGATTTCGGATAGTGCGAAACGAAGTCGTCTTCGATCGTTTCGGGCTGTGATTGCGGTTTCTCGATCACGCCAAGCAGGGGCAGGATGATCAGGAAGTAAGCAAACCAGTAGGCCGCACCGATCAGCGAGATGATCGAATAGGGCGGCTCGGCGGGCATGGCCCCGGCCCACATCAGCACCACGAAATCGACGCAGAGCAGGGCAAACCACCATTTGAACATCGGACGATACCGACCCGAGCGGACCGACGAGGTGTCGAGCCAAGGCGCCAGGGCCATCACGATGATCGCGCCGAACATCGCCAGCACACCGAAGAACTTGGCGTCGACGATACCGCCGGTGATCCAGCTTGCGAACATCACCACCCAGACATCCGAGGTGAAGGCCCGCAGGATCGCGTAGAATGGCAGGAAGTACCATTCGGGCACGATGTGGGCAGGCGTCGAAAGCGGGTTGGCCTCGATGTAGTTGTCGGGGTGGCCCAGGTAGTTGGGCATGAAGCCGACAACGGCAAAGAAGATCACCATGATCAGGGCCAGTGCGAAGAGGTCCTTGATCACGAAGTAGGGCCAGAACGGCACGGTGTCTTTCTCGGCCTCGGCCTTGGAACCGCGGCGCACTTCGACACCAGTGGGGTTGTTGTTGCCCGTGGTGTGGAACGCCCAGATGTGAACGGCCACAAGAGCGGCGATCACGAAGGGCAGCAGGTAGTGCAGCGAGAAGAAGCGGTTCAGCGTGGCATTATCCACCGCCGGTCCGCCCAGAAGCCATGTCTGGATCGATTCACCGATGAAGGGAATGGCGCCGAAGAGGCCGGTGATCACCGTTGCCCCCCAGAACGACATCTGACCCCAGGGCAGAACATAGCCCATGAAGGCGGTGCCCATCATGCACAGATAGATCAACATGCCGATGATCCACGTGATCTCGCGCGGGGCCTTGTAGGACCCGTAGTAGAGACCGCGGAAGATGTGCAGGTAAACGGCAAGGAAGAACAGCGATGCCCCGTTCATGTGCAGGTAGCGGATCATGTGGCCGCCGTTCACGTTGCGCATGATGTGTTCGATGCTGGCGAAGGCCAGGTCGACATGCGGCGTGTAGTGCATCACGAGGATGATGCCGGTGATGATCTGCAAGGCAAGGCAGAACGTGAGGACGATCCCCCAGATCCACATCCAGTTCAGGTTCTTGGGTGTGGGGATCATGATGGTGTCATACAGCAGGCCGACGATGGGCAGGCGCGAATGAAGCCATTTCTCGCCGCCCGTCTTGGGCTCGTAGTGATCGTGCGGAATTCCGGACATGTGCGCGTTTCCTTATCCCAGTTGGATCGTCGTTTCGTCGACGAATTCGGCCACCGGCACCGGCAGGTTTTCCGGCGCGGGCCCTTTGCGGATGCGCCCGGCGCTGTCGTAGTGCGAGCCGTGGCAGGGGCAGAACCAGCCGCCGACGCCTTCGGGGCCGACATAATCGCCCGCGTCGTTCAGCGGGACACAGCCAAGGTGCGTGCAAACGCCCATCTGCACCAACCACTCGCCGCTTTCGTCCAGCGCGCGGTTTTCGTCGGTGGCGGGCACTTCGCCTGCGATGTTGTTGTTCCGCGCGATCTTGTCGGGCAGGTCATCCAGCGACACGGCGCGGGCCTGTTCGATCTCGGGGGGGGTGCGGCGGCGGATGAAAACCGGCTTGCCCAGCCATTTCACCGTTACTTGGCTGCCTTCCGAGAGGCCCGACACGTCAACCCGGATCGAGCTGAGCGCCTGAACATCGGCGGAGGGGTTCATCTGATTGACCAGAGGCCAAACGGCGGCCCCTGCGGTTACGGCACCTGCACCGGCGGTGGCGTAGTAGAGGAAATCCCTACGGGTGCCTTCGTGATCTTCTGCGTGGGACACGAGGTTTTCTCCATTCTCAAAGCCGGGACCGGCCACATACGGATTCGCGGGCCTTTCGATTGGAAAAGCCTACTGGCGCGCTGTTTAGCGGGGCTTTGAGGGGCAGTCCAGTGCGCAATGTCGCCGATTTCAAGGTGGTGCTGATGTGTCGCGCTTGTGACACCGTATGCGCGTGCCCATGTGTCGCGCTTGTCGGGCCCCTTCGGCGGGTGTAAGGAAATCCTCGAAAAACCGTTAAACTGGAAGGGTCACGCCCATGAAACGCCTTACCAAAACCGCGATTGCAGCCGCCACAGCGAGCCTTGTCGCCGCGCCCGTCGCCGCCGAGATGGAGCTGAGCCTCTACATGGGTGTGCAAAGCGTGCAGGACAGCACGATTTCGGGCAGCCTGCCCGGTGGCGCCCCGGTCAACCGGTCGGTCAACTGGGAAGGGAAACCGCTGGAGAATCCCTTTTATTACGGGGCCCGCGGGACTTGGTGGACGGCCAACAACCTCGGGTTCGGCCTGGAACTGACCCACGCCAAAGCCTATGCCGATGCCGCCTCCATGGCGGCGATCGGTGTCAGCAAGCTTGAGATGTCGGACGGTCACAACATCATCACCGCCAACGTGATGAAACGCTGGCCCGGCGCCTTTGCCAAGACGCCCAAGTTCACCCCCTACGTGGGGGCGGGCCTTGGTATTGCCATGCCGCACGTCGATGTTCAGCCCCTGGCGGCTGGCTCGGTGCGCACCTTCGGGTATGAAACCACCGGCCTTGCCGCACGCGGGATCGCGGGCCTGAAATACGAGTTGAACCAGGATTGGGCCCTGTTCGGCGAATATCAGGTCACATGGTCGGATAACGACCTGACCATCGACGCCCCGGCCGGCACCGCCCCGGGCAAACTGAGCACCGACATCGTGACCCACGCGGTCAACTTCGGCGTCAGCTACAGCTTCTGATCAAGGTGATTGCGGCCTTCCCCGGCGACGGGGAAGGCGCCCCTTGCGGCCCACCAGCCCAAGGAACCGCCCCGCCGTCAGGGCGACCAGATAAGCATCCAGACAAAGCCCCTGATTCTTCTGATAGAGAAGGTCGATGCGCGCCTTGCGGGGCACGCAGCGCCGAACGTAAACGCGTTCGGTTTGCTCGGGCGTCGTGCAACCGCGCAAAAGCGCCTCCTCATGCGAAGCAAAGACCAGCGTCGCCAGCCCCGTCACACCGGGGCGTGAGCGCAGAACCTCACCATAAACGTCGGGAAACTGCTGCACATAACGGGGCAGCGGCGGGCGCGGGCCGACAAAACTGATGTCGCCGCGCAGGATGTTCCACATCTGCGGCAGTTCATCCATCCGCGTCCGGCGCAGCCGGTGGCCCATGGGCGTGATCCGGTCACGTTTGTCGCCCCCCGATACCCCCTTGTCGTTGTGGTCGGGCGTCATGGTTCGCAGTTTCCACAGGGTAAAACGCGTTGTGGGGTCATGCATCCGCTCGGCCCCGAAAAAAATCGGACGCTCCCCCCGGATCAGCATGAGGATCACGAGGATCGCAAGCAGCGGGACAAGCACCACCGACAACAGGATCAACAAACCAAGATCGAAACCACGCTTTGACAGCGTCATATGGGGCGCCTCTTACCACACTGAAGGCCCCTGCACATGAGCCCCTGTCTTTGAGGCCGACCGGCGCGGCCATCCCGATTGCGGGGATGGCAGGGACTGGATCGACCTTGTGAAGGGTGCAGCTATCCGCTTTGCCGCCGCGCTGTCAACTCTATGCCTTAGCGTGTAACCTGATAGACCACAGTCAACGCATGGTATAAGCCGTGCCAATGCAAAACCCGCAACCGGAGCCCCCTGTGACCGCCCACACTGACGCCACTGGCCCCCTGATTCTGGGCGCGACCGGCAAGGTCGGCCGGGCCTTGGCAAAGGTCTGGCCCGATGGGGCAGGTCTCTGGCAACACCGCCCCGGCACGGCCCGCCCTGTCATCGCGGGGTATCCCGGCCAAGCGTTGGAGTGGGATATTCTGGGGTCTGCCCCACCGCCCTTGCCGCGGGGAATTTCGGGGATGGTCGTTCTGGCGGGGGTGACGGACGGCGATGACACAGCCCTTGAACGCAACACCGACCTGGCACTGGCGGCGGTGGAGGCGGCGAAAACCGCTGGCATCGAACGTGTCTTGGTGGCCTCGACCCAAGCGGTCTATGGCACCGACAGCGCGCGCGTGAATGAGGCCACGCCATGCAAGCCGACGGCCCCCTATGGCAGGGCCAAACGCGCCATGGAAATCGCGCTGTCCGGGCTGCCCGGTGTGACCTGCCTGCGCCTTGGCAATGTCGCGGGCTGCGACAGCCTGTTTCGCGCGGCGCAAAACGGGCCGGTGACGTTGGACCGCTTTCCCGATGGCCACGGCCCGCGCCGAAGCTATATCGGCCCTGAAACGCTGGCCCATGTGTTGACCCGCCTGCTCGACCCGGCGCTGACACTGCCGCCTATCCTGAACGTGGCAAGCCCGGGATTGGTGGGTATGGATGCGATCCTGCACGCGGCACAGGTGCCGTTTGAGACGCGGGCGGCCCCGGCCCATGCCCTGAAGACCCTCGAAATGGATGTATCCAAGCTGCTTGGACTTGTGCCCCTGCCACAGGTTTCGGCGCAATCCTTGGTGGGTGAGGTCCGCCGCGCGGGGTGGCGCGCGCCGTAACCAGGCGGTCAACAGGCCGCGCGCACCTCGCTGACGACTTTCTCCAGCACATCTTCGAGAAGGCCCATGTCCTCGGCCTCGCCCATGACCCGGATCAGCGGCTCGGTCCCGGATTTGCGGATCAAGAGACGCCCGGCCCGGCCGAGGCGCGATTCGGCCTGCGTTATGGCCTCCTGCACGGCGTCCTGTTCCAACGGGGCCTTGCCCAGCGCATAGCGCAGGTTGACCAGCTTTTGGGGCAACGGATCGAACACGCGGGTCAGGGTGCTGGCCTTGTCGCCGGTTTCCACCATGGCCGACAGGAATTGCAGCGCCCCGATCAGCCCATCGCCGGTGGTGGCATAATCGGTCATCACGATATGGCCGGATTGTTCGCCCCCAAGGTTGAACCCGCCTTCGCGCATCCGCTCAACGACATAGCGGTCACCAACCTTGGTGCGTTCAAGCGCGATACCACGGGTTTCGAGATAGCGTTCCAGCCCGAGGTTCGACATCACCGTCGCCACAAGGGCATTGCCCGAAAGCCGCCCTTCCTCGGCCCAGCGCGTGGCAATCAGGCCCATGATCTGATCACCATCGGCGATCTGGCCTGTCTCATCGATCAGGATCACCCGGTCGGCATCGCCATCAAGGCAAATCCCCAGGTCGGCGCGGGTCTCGCGCACCCGTTGGGCCGCCACCTGCGGATGGGTGGAGCCGCATTTTTCGTTGATGTTGAAGCCGTCGGGCGACACGCCGATGGGGATCACCTCGGCGCCCAGTTCCCAAAGCACCTTGGGCGCGGCGTTATAGGCCGCGCCATTGGCGCAATCCAGAACGATGCGCAGCCCGTCAAGGCGCAGGCGTCGGGGGAAGGTTGTCTTGGCATATTCC
The DNA here is from genome assembly GCF_009669325.1 of Roseovarius bejariae. Taxonomy (NCBI): domain Bacteria; kingdom Pseudomonadati; phylum Pseudomonadota; class Alphaproteobacteria; order Rhodobacterales; family Roseobacteraceae; genus Roseovarius; species Roseovarius bejariae. The sequence goes on along the minus strand of NZ_SZWE01000001.1, from coordinate 2,291,540 downwards.
ACGTAGCGCCCGCGCGCATCCTCAAGCCGCCGGGCGCGCCCGATGGCCTCGGGATTGGCAAGCGAAACCCCCGCGCGGTAAAGCTCCATGATTTCAGCCTCGGCCTCGTCCGAGAGCTTGAACCCATCGGGACCGAAAAACTTGATCCCGTTGTCAGTGGCCGGGTTATGACTGGCCGAGATCATCACGCCCACGTCGGCGCGCATCGAATGCGTCAGGTAGCCGATGGCCGGTGTCGGCACCGGCCCCAGAAGAAACACGTTCATCCCCGTCGAGGTGAACCCCGCCGTCAGCGCGTTTTCGATCATGTAGCCCGAAAGCCGCGTGTCCTTGCCGATCACCACGCGGTGTTCCTGTTGGTCGCGCCGGAAATACCGGCCCGCCGCCGCGGCGAGTTTCATCGCCACCTCCGCGGTCATCGGCCATGAATTGGCCTCGCCCCGCACCCCGTCGGTTCCAAACAGCGTCTCATCGCTCATCGCGGCATCCTCTCGTACAAACTGGGGCTTTCATTACAGCATGGCCACCAGCGCAACAACACGTGGCTTTGTCCAAAGGCAAAACGGCCCGGGCGACGTGCGCACCGGGCCGTTTTTCGCCGATGTGGCCGGGGTCAGATACGGCCCTTCCACGGCACGAGCCATGCCTCGGCCTTGCGCATCAGTATGTCGATGCCATAGCCGATGATCCCGATCAGGATGATCCCCATGATCACGATGTCGGTGTTCTGGAAGCGGCTGGCGACCATCACCATCATGCCCGCGCCCTTTTCGGCGGCGACAAGTTCGGCGGCCACCACGGTGCCCCAGCAAACCCCCATCGCCACCCGCGCGCCGGTGAATATTTCCGGCAGGGAATTCGGGACGATCACGTGGCGCATCAGTTGCCATTTGCTGGCGCCCAGCGAATAGGCCGCGTGCACCTTGGAGATCGCCACGCCGGACACGCCCGCACGCGCCGAGATGGTCATGATCCACAGCGCCGCAAGGAACAGCAGGATGATCTTGCCCGACTCGCCGATGCCCGCCCAGATGATCACCAGCGGGATCAGGGCCAAGGGCGGCACCGGGCGCATGAATTCGACGATCGGGTCGAACCAACCGCGGAACCAGTCAGAAAGCCCCATGGCATAGCCCAGCGGAATGCCCACTGCCGCGCCGATGATAAAGCCCACGATCACCCGGAAGAGCGACCAGAAAAGGTGCTGCCACAGGGTAAAGTTCTGATAGCCTTCGCTGGCGATTTCGCCCACGCGGGCCACCACGGCCTCGGGCGAAGGCAGCCAGATCGGCTCCATCTGCATGCCCTTGGCGGGGCTGAAGTTGATCGAGCCCTTGGAGGTGATCGCGACCGACCCGTCGGCCACGCGGACAGTCTCACCGGGCGCGACGGGCTGACCGTCAATCGCCACGATCTTGGCGCCTTCCTTGCGCTTCACCTCGTCGTTCTTGTCCATCAACAACAGCTCGGAGCGCCACGCGCCCACCTTGATCCCGTCGTTCTTGGCAAAGCCATCGCCGGGATCGACCTCGGGTTCGTCGGCATCTTCGCCCACCTCGAAAACACGGGCATAGACCGTGGCATCGTCGCGGGCGCCGTCCGGGGCCTCCAGCGTATAGGTGAACTGGGTCTCGCCCACGAAGGGGCCGGGGGCATGGACGGGCACCCATTTCGACCCGGTAAAGGCCCCCCAGAGCAAAAAGATCGTGACAATGGAAATCACGCTGGCCCAGCGATCCGGTTTTACCGCGCTTTCGTCGCCGAAGGTCACCGTCTTGAGAGAGGTGAAATCCTGCATCTGGCGGAATTTGCTGACGCCGAAACGCACCACGAAAAAGGCCGCCGTAAAGATCGCGACGTAGATAATCAGGATAATCATGCCGAAGCCTCCTCGGTGCGGCCCATGATCTCTTCTTCCATGTCCCAGATCATCGACAGGATCTCCTCGCGCTTTTGCCCGAACTCGGGGTTCTTCTTGACCTCGCGCAGGTCTTTGCCCACGCCATCATCGGCGAAGGGCAGGCGATATTCCTTGTGGATGCGTCCCGGGCGCGGGGCCATGACCAGCAACCGTTCGCCCAGCAAAAGCGCCTCTTCGACCGAGTGGGTGATCAGGATGATCGTCTTGCCGGTTTCCTTCCACAGCTTCAGGACAAGCCCCTGCATCTTTTCACGGGTCAGCGCATCCAGCGCGCCCAAGGGTTCGTCCATCAGGATCACGTCGGGGTCATTGGCAAGGCAACGGGCCAGCGCCACGCGCTGCTGCATCCCGCCCGAGAGTTCATAAACCGCCTTTTCCTTGAAGTCCTGCAACCCCACCACGTCCAGCAGGTGATCGACCGTCCCGGCCCATTCCTTTTCACGCTTGCCCGCCATGCGCGGCCCGAAACTCACGTTGTCGCGGACGCTCATCCATTCGAACAGCGCGCCTTGCTGAAAGACCATGCCGCGTTCGGCATCAGGCCCGGTGACCAGGTGATCGTTCAGCATGATCTTGCCTTCGGTCGGGGCCAGAAACCCCGCCACGATGTTCAAAAGCGTGGTCTTGCCACAGCCCGAGGGCCCCAGCACGCTCATCAATTCGCCGGTCTTGATTTCAAGACTGACGTCCTTCAAGGCCTGCACATGCCCGCCATTCGGCAGGTCAAAGCGCATCGAGATATTTTCGATGGATAGCGTCGACATCCCCGCCCCCCGTTGTTGTTTTTTGATAAACAGGTATGGCGCGGGCCAAGGGGTGCCCCGGCCCGCGCCACGTGACAATCGGGATTACATCCCGTGGGCTTGCTCAAGCGGCCCGATGTTCACGTTGCTTTCATAGGTATCCAGCGCGGCATCGATGCTTCCGGCCTCGACGAAGACGTCGGCCACACCCTTCATGAACTCCTGTGCGCCACCGCCGAGCCATTTCTCGGTCAGTTGCTCATCCACCGGCGGGAAGACGAAGGTGTCGATGGTGGCCGCTGTGGCCTCCACGTCCATGCCGCTGTCCTTGGCGATCACCGGCAGCATCTTGTCGCGGTTCGCCGGATCAGCCCACATGGCATTGGCGTCCGCCGTCACCTTGAGGAAGGCCGCCACGACTTCGGGGTTTTCGGCAATGTAATCGGCCGGGCCACTGGTCACGTCAAACACCAGAATGCCCAGATCTTCCTTTTCCGCACCGGTCAGCAGGACATTGCCGTGCTCCAGCGCGCGGCGCAGGCTGCCGCCCCAGCCGCAGAACATGTCAACCGCGCCCTGCGCGATGGCCGCTGCCCCCTCGGGCGGGGCCATGTTGACAACATCCATGCTGGCCAGATCGACGCCGAAATGGTTCATCTGCTTGAGGAACCCATAGTGCGCCGCAGTGCCCAGCGGCACGGCCACCTTCTTGCCCGCCAGTTCCCCGGCGTTGGTCTTGTCGATCTCAAGCGCCTCGGCCACGACACAGTTGTCATTGTCGGCATAGGACACGGCCACATCCACGGCCTGCAAATCCTGCCCGGCGCTGGTGGCGACCACGAAGGGCGGCACCCCTTGGCTGACCGAAAGCTGCACGTCGCCGCTGGCCATGGCCGCACTCATCGCCGTGCCGGTATCGAAGGCGCGCCAGTTGACGGTCATGCCCAGCGCCTCGTCGTACATGCCTTCGACCTTGGCGTATTGGAAGGGCATCGGCCATTCGAGGAAATAGCCCACGGTGATCTCTTGCGCGCTGGCCGCGCTTGCGCCCGACAGCATGGCCACACCGGCCACGGCCGACATCAATTTGGATTTCAGCGTCATAATCTTGGTTCTCCCGTTGGTTCTTTGACCAGGCCGTTACCGACCCTTTCGTTGTTGGGTGCGCGGACGGGCCCCGCCCCGTGGGGCAGGCGCCGGCATCCGGTGCAGGCACATCCGAGACCAATTCGCGATTGCGATCAATCCTTTTGTGACATCCGGATCGGCATTTCGCGCTTTGCGAAGGCAAATTTCGGGAAATCGCAAATCGAAACGGCATAATATGGTACATTGGAAACCAAAGCTCGCACAGACAGGGCATTTGGCCTTAGACAAACATCCCATCTGGCCCTATCGAAGTCACCGGATTCGGGGCTGATATGCCCAGATGACAGCACCGGGCCATGGCCCGCCCCCCGGTATGCGAAACCCGGGCCCAACCAATGGAGACCCAAGATGGATGGCACCCTGAACAACGATATCGAAAAGGTCGTCGATGCCGACCGCGCCCATGTCTGGCATCATCTGATCCAGCACAAGCCGTTTGAAACCGGCGCCCCGCGTATCATCGTCGAGGGCAAGGGTATGCGCGTCTGGGATCAGCACGGCAAGGAACACCTCGATGCGGTCTCGGGCGGAGTCTGGACCGTCAACGTCGGCTATGGCCGTGAACGCATCGCCAACGCCGTGCGCGACCAGCTCATCAAGCTGAATTATTTTGCGGGCACCACCGGCTCCATTCCCGGTGCGCTGTTTTCCGAGCGCCTGATCGAGAAGATGCCGGGCATGAGCCGGGTGTACTACACCAACTCGGGCTCGGAAGCGAACGAGAAAGCCTTCAAGATGGTCCGCCAGATCGCGCACAAGCGCTATGGCGGCAAAAAGCACAAGATCCTGTATCGCGAGCGCGATTATCACGGCTCCACCCTCGCCACCATGTCGGCGGGCGGCCAGGATGAGCGCAACGCGCAATACGGCCCCTTCGCACCGGGTTTCGTGCGCGTGCCGCATTGCATGGAATACCGCGCGCAATGGGATCTTTCGGGCGAGGAATACGGCGTGGCCGCCGCCAATGCCATCGAAGAGGTGATCCTTGCCGAAGGTCCCGATACCGTCGGCGCGCTGTGCCTTGAGCCCGTGACAGCGGGCGGTGGCGTCATCACCCCGCCGCCGGGGTACTGGCCCCGCGTACAGGAGATTTGCCGCAAGTACGACATCCTGCTGCATATCGACGAAGTGGTCTGCGGCGTGGGCCGCACCGGCACATGGTTCGGCTATCAGCATTACGGCATCGAACCCGATTTCGTGACCATGGCCAAGGGTGTTGCATCGGGCTATGCCGCGATCGCCTGCTGCGTGACCAATGAAAAGGTCTTCGACATGTTCAAGGAAGCGCCCGAAGACCCGATGGACTACTTCCGCGACATTTCCACCTTCGGCGGCTGTACGGCCGGTCCCGCGGCGGCGCTGGAGAACATGGCGATCATCGAAGAGGAAGGCCTGCTCGAAAACACCACCGCGATGGGCGACTACATGCTGGATCAACTCAGCGCGCTGCAAGACAAGCACGCCGTGATCGGCGAAGTGCGCGGCAAGGGCCTGTTCCTTGGGGCCGAACTGGTGGCCGACCGTGACAGTCGCGAGCCGGTGGACGAGAAGCTGGCGCAGGCCGTGGTGGGAGACTGCAACGCCCAGGGCGTGATCATCGGCGTCACCAACCGCTCGATCCCGGGATTCAACAATACCCTGTGCTATTCGCCGGCGCTGATCTCGACCAAGGACGACATCGACCAGATCGTCGAGGCCACCGACAAGGCCCTGACCAAGGTATTCGGCTAACCATACTCCCAATGATTAGCGACTTCCCTACTCCCCGGCGCGCCGCGCCGGGGTTTTTTGTCCGCATGGTTGCATCCTCGGCCAAAGGCAGGCCATCTGACCCAAGGCGCGACTCATACCGAGGCGCTGGCAGACCAAATCGAGGACCACATGGAAAAGACCCCCGCACTCGCCATACTGGCCACACTGGCCGCCACTCCTGCCGCCGCGCATCTGCCGCCGGGTGAATACGGCTCTTTCCTTGCCGGGGTCACACATCCGCTTTTCGGCCTCGATCACGTGCTGGCGATGATCGCCGTTGGTCTCTGGGCCGCGCAGATCGGTGGCCGCGCCCTTTGGCAAGTGCCCACGGCCTTCGTACTGGCGATGCTGGCGGGTTTCGCACTGGCTCTGATTGGCCTACCGCTGCCGATGGTCGAACCGGCCATCCTTGCCTCAATCATCGTTCTGGGCCTCGTCGTGGCCATGGCCTTGCGCCCCGCCGCCCCATGGGCCATGGCGCTGGTCGCGGGTTTTGCGCTTTTTCACGGTCACGCCCACGGCGGAGAACTCGGCAGTGCGCAGGCGCTGACATTCGGCACTGGCTTTGCCATCGCCACGGCGGGCCTGCATGCCATGGGCCTTCTTATTGCCCTGATCTTCGCCCGTGCCCTACAGGCTGGCTCGGGCCTTGTCCTGCGCATAATGGGCGGGGCCACCGCATTGGCCGGGGCGGCCATCGCCTTCGGTTAACCGTCGCACGGCACCCCGGCGCGATGCGCCGGGGTTTGTTCCGCGAGACACCGATTTCTTGAAATGAAATCGGACCGAAATCTTTTCAAGATTTCGGCATCCTTACACCCCATGCACCTCTTTGCTGTCCTCCGGCGCTTGGGCCCGGTCATGCATCCCGTAATCGCGGATCACGCTGAGCACCCGCAGACGATAGTCGTCGAACATGCGCTCACGCCCAGCCCGTTGCGCGCCGCGATGCGCCTCCAGCCTGCGCCAGCGCTCTACCGCCGCCTCATCCTCCCAATAACTCAGCGACAGCAGTTTTTCGGGGTTGGTCAGGCTCTGGAACCGCTCCACGCTGATGAACCCCTCGACGCTTTCGGCCAAAGGGCGCATCTTCGCGGCCATCTCCAGATAGTCCGCCTTCTGCCCCTCACCGGGGATCACTTCGAAAATGATCGCGATCATGCTTGTCTCTCCCTTGGCCTGCTTCAGATCCTGTTCCTTCATACCCAACAGAACTATGCCTTCCGGCGCAAACGCATTGTGCGCGGGATATTTTTGCTAACTCCCGCACCATACCAGATTGCCAGCGCGATAAGTCCAATCTAACGTCGCCTCCATGGCAATCTCGATCGAAACCTTCTTTCTCAGCCCCGATGGGGAGGGCACGCTACAGGCCCGCATCCAACAGATGATCGCCCATGGCATCCTCTCGGGGCGGTTCCGCAAAGGTGAAAAACTCCCCAGTTCCCGTAAGTTAGCGCAGCATCTGGGGGTCAGCCGGATCACCGTAACGCTGGCTTATACGGAACTGTTGGCGAATGATTACCTCGAATCGCGCGACCGGTCGGGGTATTTCGTGTCTGAAAATGCCCCCGAACCTCCGCAATTCACCCCGAACCCCACCAGCAACGGAGACAATATCGACTGGTCCCGCGCGCTTGGCCGTCGTTTCACCGGTGGGCGCACCCCGACCAAACCGCTTGATTGGTCAAGCTACCGCTATCCTTTCATCTACGGGCAAACCGATCCAAGCCTGTTCGATCATGCCAACTGGCGCCATTGCGCATTGCAAGCCCTTGGCCAAAAGGATTTTTCCGCCCTGACGACCGATTACTTCGACCAAGACGACCCCAAGCTGATCGAGTTCATCGCGCGCCACACCCTGCCCCGGCGCGGCATCCTTGCCCAACCCGATGAAATCCTCGTGACCATGGGCGCGCAGAACGCGCTTTGGCTGACGGCGCAGGTCTTGCTGACCCAACGGCGCACCGCCGCGATCGAGGAGCCGTGTTACCACGCGCTGCGTGATATTCTCACGCAGTCACGGTGCCACCTCTCGGCGGTGGAGGTGGACCCCAACGGCCTGCCTCCCGAGGCCCTGCCCGATCATGCCGATGTGATCTTTACCACGCCCAGCCACCAATCGCCGACCAATGCCACCATGCCGCTGGACCGGCGCAAGGCCCTGTTGGACAAGGCGCGCGAGATGGACGCCTTGATTGTCGAAGACGATTACGAATTTGAAATCTCGTTTCTCGGCAGCCCTTCACCGGCGTTGAAATCGCTCGATACCGAGGGGCGGGTGATTTACGTGGGCAGTTTCTCCAAGTCGATCTTTCCGGGGCTGCGGCTGGGTTATCTAGTTGGATCGAAACAGTTTATCCGCGAATGCCGCGCCTTGCGCGCCTCGGTTCTGCGCCACCCGCCGGGGCATATTCAGCGCACGGCGGCCTATTTCCTGAGCCTTGGACATTACGACAGCCTGATACGGCGCATGGGGCAGGTTTTTGCCCGCCGTCGCAAGGTCATGGAACAGGCGCTGGCCGATCATGGGCTTGGTGTAGAGGGGCGCGGGGTGTTTGGCGGGTCGTCCATCTGGATGCGCGCGCCCAAAGGCGTGGACACCGAGGAACTGGATCACGCCCTGCGTGCGCGCAGCGTTTTGATCGAACCGGGGCGCACCTTCTTTCGCGGCCCCGGCGCACCGCGCAACTTTTACAGGTTGGCCTATTCTTCGATCCCGTCCGAGCACATCCCCGAGGGAATCGCGATTCTGGCACAGGAGCTGGCCAAGGCCAGAAGTTAAGAGGAGCCATGCGCGAAATCTTCAAGATACTGAAAAATAATTGTAAATTTAATTTTCAGTATAATTTTGAATTTTGGAAAGCCGCCCTTATTGACAGCAAATGAGACGTCAAGTCTCATTTTTAATTTACACTGGACATAGCATGGTTTTATAACTGGCCCTACTTCGCAGGGGCGGTGCGGCATACCTTCGGCCCGACTCGCCGGACCTCCGGCCATTTTTCTCATGGGAGTGCCAGACATGAAGATGACCACCGAAGAAGCCTTCGTCAAAACCCTTCAACGCCACGGGATCGAACATGCCTTCGGGATCATCGGATCAGCCATGATGCCGATCTCCGACCTGTTCCCGAAGGCCGGAATCACCTTCTGGGACTGTGCCCACGAAGGAAGTGCCGGCATGATGTCCGATGGCTATACCCGCGCGACCGGCAAGATGTCGATGATGATCGCCCAGAACGGCCCCGGCATCACCAACTTCGTGACCGCTGTGAAAACCGCTTATTGGAACCACACGCCGCTTCTGCTGGTCACGCCGCAGGCCGCCAACAAGACCATCGGACAGGGTGGGTTCCAGGAAGTCGAACAGATGAAACTGTTCGAAGACATGGTCGCCTATCAGGAAGAGGTGCGCGACCCGACCCGCGTGGCCGAGGTTCTGGCACGTGTGATTTCGAAGGCGAAGCAGCTTTCGGCGCCCGCACAGATCAACATCCCGCGTGATTACTGGACGCAAGTGGTGGACATCGAAATTCCGCAAGCCCTTGAATTCGAACGCTCTTCGGGCGGCGAAAACTCGGTCGCCGAAGCGGCACGCCTGATCTCGGAAGCCAAGAACCCGGTGATCCTCAACGGCGCTGGCGTGGTCCTGTCGAAAGGCGGGATCGCAGCCAGCCAAGCCTTGGCCGAACGTCTGGATGCCCCGGTGTGCGTGGGCTACCAGCACAACGATGCCTTCCCCGGGTCGCACCCCCTGTTCGCGGGTCCGCTGGGCTACAACGGCTCCAAGGCGGGTATGGAACTGATCAAGGAGGCCGATGTCGTGCTTTGCCTCGGCACCCGCCTCAACCCGTTCTCGACCTTGCCGGGCTATGGCATGGAATACTGGCCCGCCGACGCCAAGATCATTCAGGTCGACATCAACCCCGACCGCATCGGCCTGACCAAGAAGGTCAGCGTCGGTATCGTGGGGGACGCGGCCAAGGTGGCAAACGGCATCCTTGCCCAACTCTCCGACACCGCCGGTGACGAAGGTCGCGAGGCCCGCAAGGCCAAGATCGCCGAAACCAAGTCCCGCTGGGCACAGCAACTATCGTCGATGGACCACGAAGACGACGATCCCGGCACAAGCTGGAACGAGCGCGCCCGCGCCGACAAGCCCGAATGGATGAGCCCCCGCATGGCATGGCGTGCCATCCAGAGCGCCCTGCCGCGCGAGGCGATCATCAGCTCGGACATCGGCAACAACTGCGCCATCGGCAACGCCTATCCGGCGTTCGAGGAAGGCCGCAAATACCTTGCGCCGGGCCTGTTCGGGCCTTGCGGTTATGGCCTGCCTGCCATCGTCGGTGCCAAGATCGGTTGCCCGGATGTGCCGGTTGTGGGCTTTGCCGGTGACGGTGCTTTCGGTATCGCGGTCAACGAACTGACGGCCATCGGCCGTAGCGAATGGCCCCCGGTGACGCAGATCGTCTTTCGTAACTACCAATGGGGTGCGGAAAAGCGCAACTCGACCCTGTGGTTCGACGACAACTTCGTCGGCACCGAGTTGGATGACGATGTGAGCTATGCCGGTATCGCCAAGGCCTGTGGCCTGAAAGGCGTGGTTGCCCGCACCATGGACGAACTGACCGAGGCGCTGAACCAAGCGATCAAGGATCAGATGGAAAACGGCACCACCACCCTCATCGAGGCGATGATCAACCAGGAACTGGGCGAACCCTTCCGCCGCGACGCGATGAAGAAACCCGTGGCCGTGGCCGGTATCGACGCCTCGGACATGTGCCCGCAATAAGCAACGACAAGGGCCGGGGAAGATGACGAAGACACCGATCAATCTGCTTTTGTCAGATCCCCCGGCCCATCGTGCCACCATTGCCCTGAGCGAAGGCACAGACCCCCGTGTTGTCCAAGGGGGTCTGAACGCAATTCAGGCCGGTCTGGCCGATATCATCCTTGTTGGCGACACCGAGGCCGTGCAAGCGGCCCTGGCCGACCAAGGGGCCGAGGCCAGCGATCACCTGACCATCCACGACCCCGCGACAAGCCCCCTGAGAGACAGTTTCGCCGAAGCGTTCTTCGATCTGCGCAAGCACAAGGGCGTGGATATGCAGGCCGCGCAGGCCGCCGTGCAGTCGCCCCTGATTTATGCGGCCATGCTGGTGCGGATGGGCCATGCCACCGGCACCGTTGGCGGGGCCGTCGCCACCACCTCGGATGTGGTACGCACCGCCATTCAGGTCATCGGCAAGGCGCCGGACGCCGCCATGATCTCAAGCTTTTTCCTGATGTACCCGCCGGAACAGGCCACGCCCCACGCCCGCGCCATGCTTTATTCCGATAGCGGGCTGGTGATTTACCCTTCGGCGGATGAACTGGCCGAAATTGCCGCCGCCTCTGCCCGCTCTTGCCGTACGCTAATGCGTGACGAGCCCAAGATTGCCTTTCTGTCGTTCTCGACCAAAGGCAGCGCCCGGCATGAGAAAGTGACCAAGGTCACCGAGGCCCTTGCCAAGCTGCAAGCCGCGCACCCCGATCTGCACGCCGACGGCGAGTTGCAATTCGACGCGGCCTTCGTGCCTTCGGTCGGAGCCAGCAAAGCGCCCGACTCCGATATCGCGGGGCAGGCCAACGTAATGATCTTCCCCAATCTCGACGCGGGCAACATCGGCTACAAGATGACCCAACGTCTGGGCGGATACGCCGCCATCGGCCCGATTTTGCAGGGCCTTGCAAAGCCGGCCAATGACCTGTCACGCGGCTGTAGCGCCGAGGATGTGACCCAGATGATCGCCGTCACGGTCCTGCAGGCAATGGATTAGGCGACGCCAAAGAAATTCCGCGAAGCAGGGGAAACCGGAAACAACGGTCCGCCCAGTTTCGAATTTCCGGGCAGCAATGTTCGGGAAACATGACAAAAGAAGAAAACCGTCGCGGGTATTGGGCATCTCGCCTAACGTGACCACGGATAAAACAGGGATACGCGCATGACGCTGCATCAGCCGAAGATCAACACCTCGCCCAAGGTCTCGGACGAGGTGCGCAAGACCACCTGCTATATGTGCGCCTGCCGCTGCGGCATCAACGTGCACATGAAGGATGGCAAGGTCGCCTATATCGAAGGCAACCGCGACCATCCGGTGAACAAGGGCGTCCTGTGCGCCAAGGGCAGCGCCGGGATCATGCAACACAACGCCCCCTCGCGCCTGCGTGCCCCGCTCAAGCGCGTCGGCCCCCGAGGCTCGGGCGAGTTCGAGGAAATCTCGTGGGATGAGGCGCTGAGCCTTGCGACCGATTGGCTGGCCCCGATCCGTCATGACAACCCCGAGAAGCTGGCGTTCTTCACGGGCCGCGACCAATCGCAAAGCTTCACCAGCTACTGGGCGCAGAATTTCGGCACCCCCAATTACGCCGCGCACGGCGGTTTCTGCTCGGTCAACATGGCGGCGGCGGGTATCTACACGATGGGCGGCGCCTTTTGGGAGTTTGGCCAGCCCGATTGGGATTATACCAAGCTGTTCATGATCTTCGGCGTCGCCGAAGACCACGATTCCAACCCCATCAAGATGGGCATCGGCAAGATCAAGGAACGCGGCGCGCGGGTGATCGGGGTGAACCCGATCCGCTCAGGCTACAACGCCGTGGCCGACGATTGGGTCGGGATCACGCCCGGCACCGACGGGTTGTTCATCCTGTCGCTGATCCATGAACTGCTGAAAGCGGGGCGGATTGACCTTGATTACCTCGCGCGGTTCACCAATGCGCCCTGCCTTGTGAACATGGACCCGGACTCGCCCGAACACGGGCTTTTGCTGCGCGATGAGAACGGCAAAACACAGGTCATCGACCGCAAGACCGGCAAGCTGACCCCCTTCGACCAACCCGGCGTGCAGCCCGACCTTTCGGCCAGCCACCGGCAGGCGGGCGTCACCCACAAGCCGGTGATGCACCTGATCGCCGAACGTTACCTTGACGATAAATACGCGCCCGAGGCCGTGGCCGAGAAATGCGGCATCAAACCGGAAAAAATCCGCGCCATTGCCGCAGAACTGGCCCGCGTCGCCTTTGACGAGGCCTTCGAGCTGGATCACGAATGGACGGATTTCCGCGGCGAGACCCACAAGACCATGACGGGCCGCCCGGTCAGCTTCCATTCGATGCGCGGGATTTCCGCCCATTCCAACGGGTTCCAGACCTGCCGTTCGCTGCACCTGCTGCAAATCCTGCTGGGCACGGTCGAGGTGCCGGGCGGCTTCCGCTTCAAACCGCCCTATCCCAAGCCGGTCAGCGCCCACCCCAAGCCGCATTGCGGCGTGACCCCGGGCAAGCCACTGGATGGGCCGCACCTTGGCTTTGTTCAGGGCCCCGACGATCTGGCCCTCAAGGACGATGGCAGCCCCGCCCGCATCGACAAGGCCTTCACATGGGAAAACCCCATGTCGGCCCATGGCTTGATGCATATGGTGATTTCCAACGCCCACGCGGGCGACCCCTACAAGATCGACACGCTCTTCATGTACATGGCGAACATGTCGTGGAACTCGTCGATGAACACGCGCGGCGTGATCGACATGCTGACCGACAAAGACGAGAACGGCGATTACGTCATCCCGCATATCATCTATTCCGATGCCTATAGCTCGGAGATGGTGGCCTATGCCGACCTGATCTTTCCCGATACCACCTATCTGGAACGGCACGACTGTATCTCGCTTCTGGACCGCCCGATTTGCGAGGCCGACGCGGCGGCGGATGCCATCCGCTGGCCCGTCGTGGAACCCGATCGCGACGTGCGCGGCTTCCAGTCGGTGTTGTGTGAGTTGGGCGCGCGCCTCAACCTGCCCGGTTTCGTCAACGAGGACGGCAGCCAGAAATACGCCGATTACGCCGATTACATCACCAACCACGAACGCAAGCCGGGCATCGGCCCGCTTGCCGGGTGGCGCAAGGGCGAGGATGGCCTGACCCACGGACGCGGCGCCCCGAACGAGGCGCAGCTTGACCACTACATCGAAAACGGTGGGTTCATGGTCAAGCATATCCCCGAGAATGCCAGTTACTACAAACCATGGAACAAGGCCTATCAGGATTGGGCCGTGGAGCTGGGCATTTTCGACAGCCCGCAACACTATATCTTCGACCTTTACGCCGAACCCCTGCGCCGTTTCCAACTGGCAGCCGAAGGCCATGGCGACCGGCAACCGCCCGACCACCTGCGCGACCGGATCAAGGAAACCCTCGATCCGCTGCCCATATGGTACGCCCCCTTCGAGGATAGCGGCGTCGATACCGAAGAATTCAACGTACATGCCCTGACCCAACGGCCCATGGCGATGTACCACTCCTGGGGGACGCAAAACGCGTGGCTGCGGCAAATCCACGGGCGCAATCCGCTCTACCTGCCGACCAACATCTGGGAGAAGCACGGCTTCGCCGAAGGCGATTGGGCGCGCGTGACCTCGGCCCATGGCGAGATGACCGTGCCGGTGGCCCACATGGCCGCACTGAACGAAAATACCGTCTGGACATGGAACGCCATCGGCAAGCGCAAAGGCGCCTGGGCGCTGGACAAGGACGCGCCCGAGGCGACCAAGGGTTTCCTGCTCAACCACCTCATTCACGAACTTTTGCCACCCAAGGGCGATGGCCTGCGATGGGCCAACTCCGACCCGGTCACCGGGCAGGCGGCATGGTTCGACCTGCGGGTGAAGATCGAAAAAGCCGAAGCGCCCGACGAGGTTCAACCAAGGTTCGAGCCGGTCCAATCCCCCGTCGGCCAAGGCCCCGATCACCTTGAATGGAAGGTGGGCAAATGAACCACGGCCTCCAAACACTCTCCGCCACGACCGGACCCAACATCACTGAGGAGTGCTGCGCATGACAACGCTTCCCGAGAAAACCGACCGCAAACTGGGGCTGGTGATCGACCTTGATACCTGCGTGGGCTGTCACGCCTGCGTGGTCTCCTGCAAGGGCTGGAACACCGAGAACTACGGTGCGCCGCTCTCCGATCAGGACCCCTACGGCGCCGATCCCACGGGCACCTTCCTCAACCGCGTGCATTCGTATGAGGTTCAACCCGAGGAAGGAACCGCGCAACTCATCCACTTCCCCAAGTCCTGCCTGCATTGCGAGGATGCCCCCTGCGTCACCGTCTGCCCCACCGGGGCCAGCTACAAGCGCACCGAGGACGGGATCGTTCTGGTGAACGAGACCGATTGCATCGGCTGCGGCCTCTGCGCCTGGGCCTGCCCCTATGGCGCGCGGGAACTGGACGCCGCCGAAGGCGTGATGAAGAAATGCACCCTCTGTGTCGACCGTATCTACAACGACAACCTCCCCGAGGTTGACCGCGTGCCCGCCTGCGTGCGTACCTGCCCCGCCGGCGCACGCCACTTCGGCGATCTGGGCGACCCCGACAGCGAGGTCAGCCAACTGGTCGCGACGCGTGGCGGCATGGACCTGATGCCGGAACAGGGCACCAAGCCGGTGAACCAATACCTGCCGCCCCGGCCCAAGGATGAACTGGATCGCACGGCGGCCCCCGAAGACGGCGAGATCGACGTTCTGGCCCCCTACCTCAATCCCGTCGCCGACAGCCCCAAGGGCTTCCTCGGATGGCTCGACAAGACACTGGAGAAGCTCTGATGCATCCCGCACCTTCCGTCATCATCTTCACGACGCTCTCCGGTCTGGGCTTTGGCCTTCTGGCCTGGCTGGGCATCGGCCTGCCCGCCGTCACCGGCTGGGTCGCCTTTGCGTTCTTCGCCTTTGCCTATGCGCTGGCGGTGGGCGGCCTTCTCGCCTCCACCTTCCACCTCGGCCACCCTGAACGGGCGATCAAGGCCTTCACGCAATGGCGCTCAAGCTGGCTCAGCCGCGAAGCATGGGCCAGCGTCGCCGCCCTTGTCGTCATGGGGCTTTACGGCGCGGGGCTGGTGTTCTTCGGTGAACGCTGGACGGTGCTGGGCTGGATCGGTGCGGCGCTGTCGCTGCTGACGGTCTATTCCACCTCGATGATCTATGGCCAACTCAAGACCGTGCCCCGCTGGAAAACCCCGCTGACTCCAGTCTTGTTCCTGACCCTCGCCATCACCGGCGGTGCGATCCTGTCGGGCGAAGTCACCGCAGCACTGGTTCTTTTGTTGATTGCCGCCGTGGTGCAAATCCTCTGGTGGCAACGCGGCGATGGCGCCTTGGACCAAAGCGGCACAAACCTTGCGACGGCCACCGGCCTTGGCAAACCCGGACAGGTCCGCGCCTTCGAGCCGCCCCATACCGGCACCAACTACCTGCTCAGGGAATTCGTCCACGTGGTGGGCCGCAAGCACGCGATGAAACTGCGCGTCATCGCCCTCGTACTCGGCTACGCCCTGCCCTTCGCCTTCCTTGCCTTGCCCTTCAACCACGCCTTCGCCCTGCTGGCCGTACTCAGCCACCTTGCGGGCATCGCCGCCTCGCGCTGGCTATTCTTCGCCGAAGCCGAGCACGTGGTGGGCCTGTACTACGGAAAGCGCTAGCAGGTCCTCGGACACTGGCTTTTTCTTGGTGCAAATACCCCGGGGGTTTGGGGGCAGCGCCCCCAAGGCCTGCGTGGCCCGAACGCAATCCAACCTGTGCGCCGCAGGCGCGCCTTCGGGTCTTACTCCCAGCCGTCGGTCCATTCGTCGATCTTGGGCTCGATCTTGTTTTTCCTGAACCGCCGCCAGCGGGCCCAGATGCCCCATGCGACCGCCGCCAGAATCGTCAGAACGATGATGTTGAACCACGGGATCAAGGTCACATCCGGCCCCGCCACCCGCTTGATGCCAACGGCATTGGGAAAGATCGACAGAAATTCGTTGCGCCAGCCGTAATGCGTCACCGCATACCATTCTGGCTCTGCCTTGCTCGAAACCGAGTCACTGGCGTCGGTATAAAGGTTCGCCGTGTCGAACTTGAAATAAGGCGGCCAGCCCCAGCCGGTATCCTCGTTGCGATAGACCATCGGGTCGCCATCCGGGTCGATCGCCTGAATGAACTGCACGTCCCAGCTTTGCAGCCGCTCTTGTGACTGGTCCGAGGCCGCCCAGAACATCTTGGTCCAGCCGGTGACGTCCTGACGTTCCTCGTAGGTGTTCACGATCCGCACGATATCGCGCTGCGGTAGGGAATAATGCAAAAACCCCGCCACGATGAGCCAGAACAGCCCCCAGAACACCCATTTGACATAAACCATCACAAGCCCTTTCACATGAAGTTGGTCACGTAGATGATGACCGAAATCACCACGACCGGCACCACATAGATGAGCAATATCAGCTTGCGGCGCAAGGACCGGTCATATTGCGCCATGCCCTTGGTCATATAGGTGTCCTTGTCTCCGGGGCGCCCCGTGTCGTTCCATTCCTGTTCCAGCTTGCGCCGCCGAACCGCGCGCGACCAGAACGAGACGATGACATAGATCACCGACAGGATCAGGAACCCGAAAACCACCAATCGCAGGAATGCCAGCATGGCCTACGCCTCTCATCTGCGTTTCCACCTTGCATAAGGGGCCGTCCCGCGCAGGGCAATGACCATCAAGCGCAAAAGGGCGGCATATGCTCCGCCCTTTCATGGTCCGTGTCTTGTGGCCGGGTCAGCCCACCACGTTGAACCCCGGCCCATACGGATAGCCGGTGATGTTCTCGTTGCCCTCTTCGGTGATGATCAGGATATCGTGTTCGCGGTAGCCGCCCGCGCCCGGCTGCCCCTCGCCAATGGTCAGCATCGGTTCCATCGAGATCACCATACCCGGCTCCAGCACCGTGTCGATATCCTCGCGCAGTTCCAGCCCCGCCTCACGGCCATAGTAGTGCGACAGCACCCCGAAAGAATGGCCATAACCGAAGGTCCGGTATTGCAGCAACTCGCGCTCGGCGAAGAAGTCGTTGATCTTGTGGGTCACCTCGGCACAGTTTGCCCCGGGTTTGAGAAGGCTCATCCCGTATTCATGGGCGGCCACATTGGCCTCCCAGATTTTCAGGCTGGCCTCGTCCACCTCACCCACGAACATGGTGCGTTCCAAAGCGGTGTAATAGCCCGAGATCATCGGGAAGGTATTGAGGCTCAGGATGTCACCGCGCTGCAACTGGCGCGCGGTCACCGGGTTATGCGCGCCATCGGTGTTCAGCCCCGATTGAAACCAGACCCAAGTGTCGCGGTACTCGGCATCGGGGAAGGATTTGGCAATCTCCAACTCCATCGCATCGCGCCCGGCCATGGCCACGTCGATCTCGCGCGCGCCTTCCTTGACGGCCTCGCGGATGGCATAGCCGCCCACATCGGCCACCCGCGCCCCTTCGCGGATCAGCTGCAATTCGGTTGGGGATTTATGCATCCGCTGGCGCATCGTGGTGGGGGCAATATCGACCATGGTCAGGGGCAGCAGGAAATCCTCAAGCTTGTCGCGCTGTTGCAGGGTCAGGTGATCGCCCTCATAGCCTACAACGCACCCCTCGCCCGTGACCGACAGGATCGCGCGCCAGAAATTATCGCGCTGCCAGTCGGTATAGGTGATGTTGTCGCCATGGCAGCGCCGCCAAGGTTGGCCCGCGTCAATGCCCGCGCTGATCGTCACGCTTTCGTTCTCCGTCACCACAAGCCCATAGGGCCGCCCGAAGGAGCAATACAAGAACCCGCTGTAATAGGCGATATTGTGCATCGAGGTGAAGACCGCCGCTTGCACACCGGCCTCATCCATCCGGGCGCGCAGACCTTTCAGGCGTGCCTCATACTCGATCTCGGCAAAGGGCAGCGGGGCCTTTTCGCCATTGTGGAAACGATACATTTCAGGACGTGCAGTCATAACGACCCTCCTTCAAAAGAAAGGTCCCGGCGTTCAGGACTGTTTGGGTAAAGGCCCCAAGCGGGCGACGCCATCGCCCCGGCCATAGGCTTTCCTTGCCGATCCCACGCAATCTGGCAAGATGAATCTCGTCAACGATAGGAATTTTACCGCCATGACCGCCAAACCCGGCCCCCGCAACCTGATCACCGATGTTCCCGGCCTGCGCGTGGGGCAGGCGCAGGATGATACCATCAAGACCGGGGTCAGTGTTTTACTGGGCGATGTGCCGTTTACCTGCGGGGTGCATGTGATGGGCGGCGCGCCGGGCACCCGCGAGACCGACCTTCTGGCCCCCGACAAAACGGTCGAGCAGGTGGATGCCCTCGTGCTTTCGGGCGGCTCGGCCTTTGGCCTCGATGCCGCCTCGGGCGTGGCCGATGGGCTGCGCGCCATGGGGCGCGGCTTTGCCGTGGGGGATCAGCGGGTGCCGATCGTGCCGGGGGCGATCATTTTCGACCTGCTCAATGGCGGCGATAAGGACTGGCCCGAGAACCCCTATAAAGGTTTGGGGCAAGAGGCGCTTGAGAACGCTGCCCAAGACATCACCCTTGGCAGTCACGGCGCAGGCACCGGGGCCACCACCGCCACCCTCAAGGGCGGCATCGGGTCGGCCTCTGTCATGCTGCCCTCGGGCCACACCGTCGGCGCGCTCGTCGTCGTCAATGCCCTTGGGTCAGCTACGATTGGCGACACGGCACACTTCTGGGCCGCGCCGTTTGAAATAGGAGAAGAGTTCGGCGACCTCGGCCCGGCCACAACCTACCCCGACCTCACAACACCGCCCACCAAGCTGAGCCAGCACGCCAATACCACCATCGGCATCATCGCCACCGATGCCACGCTCACGAAACCGCAATGCACCCGGCTGGCCACCGCCGCGCATGATGGCTATGCCCGCGCGCTGGTGCCCTCGCATACGCCGATGGATGGGGATTTGATCTTTGCCGCCGCCACCGGCGCACGCCCCCTTTCCGACCCACTGGCCCAGACCCTCATGCTGGGCCATGCGGCGGCCACCTGCATGGCGCGGGCGATCGCGCGTGGCGTCTATGCGGCCACCGTCTCCGAAAACGATACGCTTCCCACGTGGACGGACAGGTTCGGCTAAGCCCTACCCGGCCAAGCCCAACCGCGTCCCCAAGGCCTGCAAGCCCAAGGGCTCCAGCGCCTCCGTCTCGGCCTCCTCGACGGGTACGCCCTGCGCCCGCAAGGCCCCGGAATAGCCCAACCTGTCACCGATCACCGCCACCTGCTGCCCCAACCAATAGGCCCGCGCGGCGGCCAGTTCGGCGCCGATCAAATGCCCGGTCAGCGCCCCGGCGTTCCCGGCCACCTCTGCCGCGCGCAGATGCGCGGCCAAGCGCTCGGGGCGGCTCAGGCTATCGGCCAATGCGGTGTCGTCCGGGCAATCCGCCCCGCCCAAGGCATCGTTCAGACGTGGGGTCAGGAAGCTCTGACAGCTCACCACCTCATCGGCACTGATATGCAACCAATGACTGATACCGCCCTCTTGCGCGCAAATGATCCCGTCCCAGTTTTCCCGGCTGGCCAGAAACCCGGCAATCCAAATTCGCACCCAGGCACCGATAACATCCGGCGGGGAATCTTGTGTCAGGGCCGGACAAGTCGCACCGCCCTTGGGCAAGACCGGCGCCGGCAGCGCGTCGGGCGTGCCATCACCGATGCGCACAAGTTTGCCGTCGCCCTGGCCCAATCCCGCCAAGGCCCCGGCCTCGTCCGCAGCCTGCGCCGCTGAAAGCCAAGTCGCCCCCCGCATGGCGTGGGCAACAACGCCCGCACCGGCGCGACGTCCAATGGCAATCCAATCGCTCATGACACCTCAGCGCGCCTGCAACTGCCGCACAAGCCCGCCCATGTCATAGCCCGCCTCTTGCGTGGCCTTCAGGATCGCGTCACCGCCCAGATCGTCGAACTTCACAAGGCTCCACAACATGGTACAGCGCGTCCCGGTCCGGCAATAGGCGAGAATGGGCTTGGGCATGTCTTCCAACGCCTGCGCAAAATCCTGAGCCGCCTGCGGGGTGACCATGCCCGAGACAATCGGCACGCTGCGCACCTCAAGCCCCGCCGCCTCGGCGGCCTTGGCCACGTCATCATACTCGGGCTGGCCGTATTCCTCGCCATCTGGGCGATTGCACAAGATCGACTTGAACCCGGCTTGCACGATCTCGTCCATCTCACTTGCATCAACCTGCGGTGAAACCGAAAATTCGTCAGATAGCTTGCGGGCATCCATGGGGCGTTCTCCTCTGGCACTTCCTGACATATGCGCCCAACACCGACCAAATTTCAATGCCACCGCGCGCCGTCTCTTCCAAGACGTTGTGCAAATTCATGCCTCCAGCGCAACCATAGGACGTCCGGTGATCAATGTCAGACCGCACGGCACCATGAATCGCCTTGCCAAGGCACCGCCTGAGAACAGGCCGTTTCGAAGGGGCGCTCCGACTCGAAGATACTGCATTTTTTCACAATTTTAGCCGATTGTGACGCAGCCTTCCCAATTATGGCGCGTTTCGACCTGTAAAATATCAAATTTCGGGAAATGTAGCATCACAATCGGTGATATTATGAGGCACCATGTCGCACCCCATTCAAGCGACATTCACACAACGAGGGAGTGAAAACATGTCCGGAAAATTCGTCGTCGGTTATGACGGCAGCGAGGGGGCACGCCGCGCCCTCGACTTTGCCATCGAACGCGCCGCCGCGCAGGGGGGATCTGTCGTGATCGCCCATGTCCTTGAGTGGTCGCCCTATTCGTTCCTGACACCGACGGAACTTGAAGAGCGCCACAAGCGCCGCAAAGAAGAACTTGAGCGCGCGGAAAGTGCCCTCATGGCGCCGGTCGTCAAAGAGGTTTCGGGCAAAGGTGCCGAGATCGAGACCGTCATCAAATACGGCAAGATCGCCGACGTCCTGTGCAGCATCGCCAAAGACAATGGCGCAGCACAGATGTTCATCGGTCGCAACGGCCACTCGCAAATGGGGGCCCGGGTTTTCGGCTCGGTGGCAAGCGCACTTGTCCAGACGTCACCGGTGCCCTGCACCATCGTTCCTTAAAAAAATAGATCAGGGATAGTCATCATGTTCCGCACGTTCAACCGCGCGGCTGCCACGGGTCTGGGCCTCAGCCTTCTGTCCGCCCCCGCCTTCGCGCAGTCCATCGATGAAAAGGTCAATGACCTTTTCGCAAGCTCCACCGGCTGGTTCGTCAGCTTCATCTTCAGCCCCTTTCCCGGCACCTCTTTCCCGTGGATCGTGGCATGGCTGGTGGTCGCCGCCAGTGTTTTCACCCTCTACTTCGTCTTCGTGCAGTTCCGTAGCTTCGGCCACGCGATCTCGCTGGTGAAAGGTGATTATTCCGACCCCAACGACGCGGGTGAGGTCAGTCACTTTCAGGCCCTCGCCACCGCGCTTTCGGGCACCGTCGGCCTTGGCAACATCGCCGGTGTGGCCGTGGCCATCGGTATCGGCGGCCCCGGCGCGACCTTCTGGATGATCCTTGCGGGCCTCATGGGCATGGCCTCGAAATTCACCGAATGTACGCTGGGCGTGAAATACCGCAACGAATACGAAGACGGGACCGTTTCGGGTGGCCCGATGTATTACCTCACCAAGGGCTTCGCCGAGCGCGGCCTGCCGGGCGGCAAGATTCTGGCGGTGATGTTCTCGATCTTCTGTATCCTTGGCGCACTTGGCGGCGGCAACATGTTCCAGGCCAACCAGGCCCACCAGCAAATCAGCGGCATCCTGGGCGACTACCCGGGCTGGATCACCGGCGTGATCTTTGCCACTGTCGTGTTCCTCGTGATCATCGGCGGGCTCAAATCCATTGCCCGCGTGACCGAAAAGGTCGTGCCCTTCATGGGGGTGATGTACGTGCTGGCCGCTCTGGTCATCATCATCGCCAATGCCGACATGATCGGCTGGGCCTTCGGGCAAATCTTTGCAGGGGCCTTCACCGGGCTCGGCGTGGCGGGCGGCATGGTCGGCGCGCTGATTCAGGGCTTCAAACGTGCTGCCTTCTCGAACGAAGCGGGCGTCGGGTCTGCCGCCATCGCCCACTCGGCGGTGCGCACCAAGGAGCCGATCACCGAAGGCTTCGTATCTCTGCTTGAACCTTTCATCGATACCGTCGTGATCTGCACCATGACCGCGCTCGTGATCATCATCTCGGGCCAACTGGTCGTGGATGCCGAAACCGGCCTCTATATCGCCACCGAAGGCGGGATGCTGCAAACCGTTGATGGCAACACCGGCGTCAGCCTGACCTCGGCAGCCTTCGCCACGGCGTTCACCTGGTTCCCCTTCGTGCTGGCCCTTGCGGTGGTTCTTTTCGCCTTCTCGACAATGATCAGCTGGTCCTACTATGGCCTCAAGGCCTGGACCTACCTGTTCGGCGAAGGTCAGGGCAAAGAGATCGCATTCAAGGTCATCTTCTGCATCTTCGTTGTCATCGGCGCCTCGGCCAACCTCGGCCCGGTCATCGATTTCTCGGATGCCGCGATCTTTGCCATGGCCGTGGTCAACGTCTTCGGCCTCTACTTCCTGATGCCCATCGTGAAGCGCGAATTGCAAAGCTACACGGCGCGTTTGCGTTCCGGGGAAATCAAGAAGTTCAAATAGGGCACGACACCTGAGAACCTGAACAGGGCCGGCCATGCGCCGGCCCTTTTTCGTGCTATGGTGCCTTTGCCGCAGCCGGTTGATGAACGCGAACCGCGCTCTTACCTCTCCCTATGAGGCAGGCCGCAACACGGCCGACCTGCAATTGAACGAAAGGATTTACCCATGGCGGACAAAGACACATACGAAAAGAAGCTCAAGGCACAACTCGATGAATGGCAGGCCAACATCGACAAGATGCGCGCCCAGGCGCAAGAGGCCCATGCCGACGCGCAACTGAAGTACCAAGACCAGATCAAGGAACTGCGCAAGCAACGCGACGAGATGGAAACAAAGCTCAAAGAGCTTCAGAACTCCCAAAGCGCGGCTTGGAACGACGTCAAGGCAGGCGCCGACAAGGCCTGGGACGAGATGACCAAGGCCATGCAGGATGCGTGGAAACGTTTCACCTGAAAACCACGGAGCGTCAGGTGCGCAATCTCTGCGCACCTGACCGCATCACGCCGCGGCGAACCCTTTATCAAGCGCCGCGATGATCCGGTCCACCTCGGCTTCGGTAATGGTCAGGGGCGGTGACATCAGGATGTTATGCGCCCCCAGACGCACCATGGCCCCGGCCTCATAGGCCGTCTGGTGCACACGCTTCATGGTCTCGGCATCCATCGGCGTCTTGGCCGCGCGGTCACTGACCAGTTCGATCCCGGTCATCAACCCATGACCACCCCGCACATCACCGATGATGTCGTATTTCTCGGCCAGCTTGCACACACCGTCATAAAGCTGCGTCCCGCGTGCCGCCGCGTTGCTCTTGGTGTCCAGTCGCTGGGTTTCGCTCAGACAAGCCACCACAGCCGCCGCCCCCACGGGATGCGCCGAATAGGTATAGCCGGTCCAGATTGATCCCTCCGGCCCCGCGCTTTCAAAAACATCCGCCACCTTGTCGGACAACAAGACTCCGCCTACCGGGAAATAGCCGCTGGTGATCCCCTTGGCGACGGTCATCATATCGGGCTTCACGCCCCAATGCCGCGCGCCGGTCCAATCGCCCGTCCGGCCAAAGCCACAGATCACCTCGTCGCTGATCAACAGGATACCGTAACGGTCACAGACCTCGCGCATGTGCTTCATGAACGAGGCATCGGGCACGATCACCCCGCCCGCGCCCTGGATCGGCTCCATGATGAAGGCGGCAATGGTGCTGGGATCCTGAAACTCGATCTCGTCCACCATGGCCGCCGCGATGTTTTCGGCCAACTTGGCAGGGTCCGTTTCATTGAACGGGTTGCGATAGGTATAGGGGCTGGGCAGGTGGAAACAGCCCGGCAAAAGCGGCTCATAGGTGATGCGGAAGCGATTGTTGCCGTTCACGCTCGCCCCGCCCCAATGGGTGCCATGATAGCCCTTCTTGAGGCTCAGGAACTTGGTGCGTGTCGGCTCCCCGCGCAGGCGGTGATACTGCCGCGCCATGCGCAGGGCCGTATCCACGCTGTCCGACCCGCCCGAGGTGAAAAAGACCCGGCTCATGCCATCCTCGGCAAAGAACTCCTGCACCGCGTAGGAGGCTTCGATCGCCGCCGGGTTCGAGGTGCCCGCAAAGGCCGAGTAATAGGGCAACTCCCAAAGCTGGTCCGAGATCGCCTGCTTCACCGCGTCATTGGAATAGCCAAGGTTCACACACCACAGGCCGCCGACGGCATCCACCGCGCGGTGGCCGTCAAGGTCGATGATCTCGACACCTTCGGCGCCCTTGATGATCTTGGGGGCGTTCTTCTGGGCATCTCCCGGATGGCCCATGGGGTGCCACAGGTGCCGGGCGTTCATCTCGCGCAGGAAATTGTCGTCTTTCATGGGGCCGCTCCTTGGGCTGAGTCTCGGATTTGATCAAATCCTGACACCACGCCGCCGCCAAGTCCAGAGGGCTTACCCCTCCTCACGCCCCCAGCCTTCCGATTGCATCTCGCGCAATCGGCTGGCGGTGCGCTCGAACTCGAAACTGCCTTCGCCTTCGACGTATAGATACTCCGGTTCCGCCGCCGCCGAGCAGATCAGCCGCACCTTGGCCTCGTACAGGGCATCAATCAGGGTGACGAAGCGCTTGGCCTCGTTGAAATTCGAGCGGCTCAGGCGCGGCACATTCTCCAGCACCAGAACCCGCGCGGCATTCGCCAGGGCAAGGTAATCCGCCGGGCCAAGCGGCTTGCCGCACAGATCATAGAACGAGGCCCGCGCCACACCGTTTCGGAACGCCGGAATCTCCACCTCGCGCTTTTTCACATGCAGGGTCAGTGGCTCCCCGCCCTGCCCATCGGTCAGGTCTTGCCAGACCTCTTCGATCTGCGCCCGCGCCTCTGGCCCCAAGGGCGCGAAATAGGTGGGTGAGCCGGCCAGCCGATCCTGACGGTAATCGGTGGGGCTGACCATCTCGTGCACCACCATCCGTTCTTTCAAAAGGTCGATGAAGGGCAGGAACAACTGCCGGTTCAGCCCGTCCTTGTACAGGTCATCGGGCACCCGGTTACTGGTCGTCACCACGACAACCCCGGCCTCGAACAGCGCCTCGAAAAGTCGCCCCACGATCATCGCATCGGTGATGTCGGTGATCTGCATCTCGTCGAAGGCCAGCACACGAACCTCCTCGATCACCGCATTGGCCACCGGGGCAAGGGCATCTTCCACCCCCTCGGCGCGCGCCTTGTGCATACCGGAATGGATTTCCTGCATGAAGGCATGGAAATGCACCCGCCTGTTGGGCACCTCCAAACCGTCCACGAACAAATCCATCAACATGGATTTGCCACGCCCCACGCCCCCCCAAAGGTACAGCCCCTTGATCTCGGGGGCCGCGGCGCGCCGGAACCAGCCACGCTTCACCGGCTGCAACAAACCTTCGCGAATCCGCTCGAACTCGGCCAGCACGGACTCTTGCGCAGAGTCGGCTTCCAACGTGCCCTCGGCCACCAGCCGGGCATATCTTTCACTCACGCGTTCCATTTCCCCGCCATAGCGCACCGCCCATGACAAGGGAAGAACCCGCCGCGTCAGGATTGCTGATACCGTCCATCACAACCGTGAATTTGACCACTCCCTCAAAACACCTAAACTGCGCGCGGCGAACCGAGGACAGACCATGCAAAAATCCACTCCCCTCTTTACGCCCGTGCTGATTGCGGGCTGCATCATCATGCTGGTCTCCTTCGCGATCCGCGCCTCCTTCGGCGTGTTCCAGATCCCGATCGCCGCGGAATTCGGCTGGCTCCGCACCGAGTTCTCGCTGGCCATCGCCATTCAGAACCTCGCATGGGGCATCGGCCAACCGATCTTCGGCGCCATCGCCGAACGCATCGGCGACCGCAAGGCCATCATCCTCGGCGCATTCACTTATGCGGCCGGTCTGGTGCTGTCGTCCTTCGCCGTCACCCCCGAGGCGCATCAGGTCTACGAAATCCTCGTCGGCTTCGGCATCGCGGGCACCGGCTTTGGTGTGATCCTTGCCGTCGTGGGCCGCGCCAGCAGCGATGAAAACCGCTCCATGAGCCTTGCCATCGCCACCGCCGCAGGCTCCGCCGGGCAAGTCTTCGGCCCACCCGCTGCCGAGGCATTGCTAGGCGTGATGAGTTGGCAGATGGTCTTCATCGTCTTTGCCGCAACCGTGCTGGCCACACTGATGTTCCTGCCCCTGATGCGCGCGCCGGAACCCGCCACAAGGGCGGAGCTGGAAGAATCCATGGGTCAGATCCTCGGCAAAGCCTTCCGCGATCCGTCCTATACGCTGATCTTCCTCGGCTTTTTCTCCTGCGGCTATCAACTGGGCTTCATCACCGCGCATTTCCCCGCCTTCGTGACCGAGATGTGCGGCCCCATCGCCGCGGGCGGGGTGCTGCACAGCATCGGCATCACCACCACCTCGGCGCTGGGGGCCATCGCCATCGCCGTGATCGGCCTCGCCAATGTCGCTGGCACCCTGACAGCGGGATGGCTGGGCAATCGCTATTCCAAGAAATACTTGCTGGCGGGCATCTATGCCGGGCGTACGCTGGTTGCCGCTGCCTTCATCATGACACCGATGACCCCTGCCACCGTGCTTCTGTTCTCGGTCAGCATGGGGGCGCTGTGGCTGGCCACCGTGCCGCTGACCTCGGGCCTGATCGCGCATATCTACGGGCTGCGCTACATGGGCACGCTTTACGGCATCGTCTTCTTCAGCCACCAGTTGGGCAGCTTCCTCGGGGTCTGGCTGGGGGGCCGGATGTATGACCTGACGGGTGACTACACCATGGTCTGGTGGATCGGTATAGGCGTGGGGGCCTTCTCGGCCCTTGTCCACCTGCCCGTGCGCGAGGCCCGCCTGACCCCCGCCTAGGGCTTGCGGCCCCGCCACCGCCCCGCTATCTCAGGGCGTCAAAGGAGCCCGCGCCATGAGCCTCAATACATTCGGACATCTCTTTCGTGTCACTACATGGGGCGAAAGCCACGGCCCCGCCCTGGGCGCCACCGTCGATGGCTGCCCGCCGGGCGTGCCGGTGGACGAGGCCTTCTTGCAGCAATGGCTCGACAAGCGCCGCCCCGGCCAGAACAAGAACACCACGCAAAGGGATGAACCCGACGCGGTGAAAATCCTCTCGGGCGTGTTCGACGGCCAGACCACCGGCACCTCGATCCAGCTGATGATCGAAAACACCGATCAACGCTCCCGCGACTATGGCGAGATTGCCCAGACCTTCCGCCCCGGCCACGCCGATATCACCTACCACCAGAAATACGGGATTCGCGATTACCGCGGCGGCGGGCGCAGTTCGGCCCGCGAAACCGCGGCCCGCGTGGCCGCCGGTGGCATCGCCCGCGCGGCCCTTCGCGAACTGGTGCCGGGGTTGCAGATCAAGGGCTACATGACCCGCATGGGCGAGATGACCATCGACCGCGCCAACATCGACTGGGCCGCGATCGAGACCAATGATTTCTGGCTGCCCGACTCGCAAGCCGCCCCGGAATGGGAAGCTTACCTGCAAAAACTCCGCAAGGATAAAAACTCGGTCGGGGCCGAGGTCGAAGTGGTGGCACGCGGTGTGCCCGTGGGCCTTGGCGCGCCGGTCTATGGCAAACTCGATACCGATCTGGCCGCCGCCATGATGTCGATCAACGCCGTGAAAGGCGTGGAAATCGGCGAAGGGATGGAGGCCGCCCGCCTCACCGGGACCGAAAACGCAGACGAGATTTTCATGGGTGAGAATGGCCCCGAGTATTCCTCGAACCACGCGGGCGGCATCCTTGGTGGCATCTCCACGGGGCAGGACGTGGTCGTGCGCTTCGCCGTCAAACCCACCTCCTCCATCCTCACGCCCCGCCGCTCGATCAAGATGGACGGCACCCCGACCGAAGTGGTCACCAAGGGCCGCCACGATCCCTGCGTCGGCATCCGCGCCGTGCCGGTGGGCGAGGCGATGATGGCCTGCGTGTTGCTCGATCACCTGATGCTGCACCGTGCGCAGGTGGGCGAAGGCCCAAGGGGCAAGATCGGCTGAGCGCCGGCCACGCCAAAGCAAACAGATTATTCAGCGGCCATCGCGCGCGCGGCCTCGGCGTGATCGCCGAAAGGCTCCCATTGCAGGTTCCCGCGATAGCGCCAGGCCAACTTGCCATCGTCATCCATGGCAATCAGGTGAAGCCACCCGTTATCGAACAGCTCCCGCACACCGGGGTGACGGTCGAGAATCTCGGACATCGCATCGCACGGCGCTTCGATGATCACCGACAGGCGCAAAGGATCGTGTTGAACGCCATTGCCGTCATGAACCGATTGCCATGGCAAGCCGGGACGTGGTGCCCCGTTGTTTCCTTCCAGAACGCCGATCCCCCCGACCACGTTATGCAACAGCTTGTTACCGCCGCCGAACAGGGCTGGTGCCACGGTCGAACCGTAATATTGCAAACTGATCCAGCTGGCGACAACCACGGGGGCGGTCATGATCAATTCAAGAACGCCGAACCCGTCATCACGGCGCCAGTCATAGTCATGCAGAAAGGACTGCCCGGACAGGTCCGCGCCATCGGTTCGGTGGCGTGGCGCGGCGATAAAGGCACGGCATCCGGCCAGCCCCCATTCGGCGCGCGTTTCGGCCCAATCCCGGGCCCTGTGTGAAATGGCGGCACCTCCTGCCGCACGCGGCAGGCGCTTTGCGCGCTCGGCGCGGGCAAGGCCCCCGGCCATCGAGAACCACTGTTTGAGCTGCGCGAGCTTCCCCTCCGGCATCCCATGCGGCAAATCCTGCTCGAACAGGGTCACCTCATCGGTCGTCGTATGATGCATGGCGGGCAGGAACACCGTATCGGGCGGGATATCGATCCCATCTTGGCGCAACCCGGTTTGAACGTCACGATCATTCAACAGCCCCGCCAGAAGCCGGGCATTCACATCCCCCGCATAGCCGCCACAGGCACCACATTGCAGCGCGCTTTCATGCGGGTTGTTGGTCACATCCGCGCCATGCCCCACCAGCATGACGACCGGCGCGAAGGTCTCGGTCAGCGACATCGCGGACAGCACCGATTTTGCCATTCCCACACGCGTTTCAAGATCAATGGCCGGGTCCATCCGGGGGGCTGGCTCCACCGTCGCGCGACCGCCCAAGCCCAGGGCATCCCGCACCAGTTTCCCGGCATAAAGTGGCCCCGTGGCCTCGACGAAAGCGAATGACGAGACCGCAGCCAATTTGAAGCGCCCCCATGCCCGCTTGGCCCGGGCGGTGTAGCGGCGGTTGAGGTCGGCGTTCTCGGGCTCGACCGCTTGCGATGTCACACCGGGCTGCAAAAGCACCGGCCCCCGCAGTTCGGTCACATCCGAACCGGCGGCCCGGTGCGCACTGGACAGCCCAAAGAACCCGGCAAATCCGATCGTTTCGATATTTTCGTCCTGCGCCTCCAGCGCACGACGAAAAACTTCAGAGCGTACATCGATACAAAAGGCCGCCTGCATCTCCGGGCGCTCCTGATCCTTGCGCCCCTTGCCCCCCGGCAAGCTGTCGGCCATTGCACGTTGCGCTGCCCGCTCGGCTGCATCCTGAAGCACCGCGTCGATAACGTGGTCCGGTGATGCGGTGACAGGCGCCTCATGGGCCGCGACCACCTCGGCCCAGCGTGCCGCGATTTGCTCTTCGTACAGGTCAAACAGCGCTTCGTCGAACACCATGCGAATGGCCAGAAGCTCGGTCACGGTGCTGTCGCGGTCCCCGTTCAGGTCGGCTTGCCACAAAAGGTAACGCCCGTACTGCGCCCACCCGCCCAGCGTCATCAGCCATCGGTGAAACGCGGTCGTCGCGGCTTCGGTCGTCACTCCCAGCCGTTCGGACGCCCGGGCAATGGCCCGCCAATGCAGCCGGTTCGTGTCCGAGACGAAGGCGCAAAACCCTTTCAGTCCTTGTATCTCGGGCGTCAAATCGCGCGAGGCAAACTCCCGCCAGGCGACAAAGGCACCGCCTGTCCTGGCTTGCTGCCAAAGGGCCTGCCCTTGATCGAAATGGCTGGCCGCCCAGGCCCCGATACGGTCTTCGATCAACCCGGGCCAGTCGATCCCGGACAAATCGGCGGCCAGTTCGGCCACCGTGGGAAGGGCTTGGGGCGCGGGGGTGTCATGGCCCAGCGCGGCCTTTATATCTTGCAGGCTTGGCACATCATCCGCCCCATCGACCGCGGCCAATGCCGCCCGCAGGTCCACATCCGTGATGTCACCGTCCTCCAGCTTCGCGGCCCAATGGCTGCGCGATGGCGTGATCCGCGCACCGCCCACACGCGCCAGACGCGCCGCCGACTGCGCCAGTGTCTCCCCGGTCTGGCCCAGAAACGGGTTCACCGCGACATTGGCAGACAGCGGGAACAGCGGCGGGATCGCCTTGGCGGCCGTATTGGCCTCGGCAACAAGTTCCAAAAGGGCGGCGGGGTAGGATTCAAGTTTTGCAAACATGGGGGTTCCTTTCAGGCGGCAGGGCGCTTGGACCATCCGTCCAGAAGCTTGTCGAAGATCGCGTTGGCATAAAGACCATTGGTCAGGTGAACACGCAGGCCCGCCGCCGCGGGGTGCGATGCCCATAACGGAAAGGTCGCCTGCGCGATGGCGATGACGCCAAAGCTCACAAGCGCCAGAATGATCAGGGCCCATTCAAGCGGCCCGGGGCTTGGCGTCGCGGGCAAGCTACCAGCCGCCAGAGACTTCGCAGCGACCTGAAGGGCAAAGTAACTTACCGACGTCACCAAGGCATAGACGACAGTGCGCTGCATCAACGCGCGCGGGGCCGCATCGGCGAACCCCTGCGCCAGAAGGTAGGCAACCCCGAAGATCAGGATCATACCCAAGGCTATGGCCTGAACCGATTTCCCATCAAACCCAAGGACGGCCCCCACCAGACCATAGATCACGATGGCGATGGCAAAGGCATAAAGCACATTCCGGGCACTCGGGACGGCGATCGGCCCGGGCCGGGAGATCGCCGAGACATTGCGCACCGCCTCACCCGAGCTCAGGAAGGCATGCGCCTTGTAAAGCGAATGCGCCACGATATGCAGCAAGGCCAGCGGGAACAGCGCCAAACCGCACTGCATGACCATGAAGGCCATCTGCGCAATGGTCGACCAGGCAAGCGAGGTCTTGACCGCCGGTTGCGTCAGCATCACCAAACCGCCGAACAACGCGGTGAACCCGCCAAGCATCACCAGAAGCGCCATGACCCCCGGCGCCACAAGCATCACATCCGCAAACCGGATCAAAAGGAACCCACCCGCGTTGATCACGCCAGCATGAAGAAGGGCGGAAACCGGGGTCGGGGCTTCCATGACTTCGGTCAGCCAGCCATGCATCGGAAACTGGGCCGAGGCCAGCACCGCCGAGACCGCGATGAACAGGGCCGCCGCCATGGTCAGCCAATCGGCCTCGGCGGTCGCCAGAATGCTTTCGATATCGGTGGTCCCGGCTGTCGTGATCAGCAGGATCGCGGCAACAGCCAAGGCGCCTTCGCTCAACCGCGCGACAACGGCTTTCTTGCGGGCCGCACGCCATGCCGTGGCGCGTTCGGGATAGAACAGAAGCAACCGGTTCAGTGATTGGCTTGTCAGTGTCCATGCCACGAAAAGCTGCACCAGATTGCCGGACATCACCAAGATCAGGACCGCAGCCAGCGTTGCCGACATCCAGCCCGAAAACGCGCCCTGCCGGTCCTCCCCATCCATGTAGGTTCTGGAAAACCGAAGCGCAATCCAGCCGATGAAACTGACCAGCACCAGCATCACCGCGCTCACCACATCAAGACGCACGGACAAACCGATGCCAAATGCCCCGATCAAGGGCGATGTCCCCGGCCCCTTGAGCACAAGCAAAATCGCCACCCCTACCGCAACGGCGAAAGCGGCGAAGGCGGCCATCTCTGTCAGGTTCGGCACCCGGCCGGGGCGTTTCCCCGGATGTCGCGCCGCATGAAACGCCGCCAGCAGCAATATCGCCGGGCCAACGAGTGGCAGAAAAAGATGGGTCATGATCGCGGTCCTTCACTGTGTCGTGGCCAAAGCCCTTCGGCCCCAGTAGACCAAAGCCAAATTCAATAAAAATTCATTGTTTTTGAGTTATCGTTCTATTTATAAGAACGATATGCCCCTGAACTATCACCATCTTCGGTACTTCTGGGCCGTTGCGCATGACGGAAACCTGACGCGAACGGCCCAGCGCCTGAACCTGTCACAATCGGCCCTGTCGGTTCAGATCAAGCAATTGGAAGACCGCCTTGGCCACACGCTTTTCGAAAGACGTGGGCGACAGCTTCACCTGACCGAGGCCGGGCGCATTGCCCTGGACCATGCGGATGCGATTTTCTCGACCGGGCAGGAACTTGTCGCCACGCTGACGGGGACGGTTCAAACCCGCAAGGCGCTTCGCGTGGGGGCACTCGCGACCCTGTCACGCAACTTCCAGGTCGGGTTTCTACGGCCGATCCTGTCGCGCATGGATGTCGAAGTGATCCTGCGGTCCGGTAGCCCCACCGAACTGCTGGAAGGTTTGGAAACACTCAACCTCGATCTCGTTCTGATGAACCGCCCGCCACCGAACGACAGCCTGACACCCTATGAAACCCACCAGATCGGGGAACAGGACGTCAGCATCGTGGGCACCCCCGAACGGCTTGATCCGAACCGCCCGATCAGGGATCTGCTCCTTGATCAGCCCTTTATCCTGCCCACGACAGACAGCAGCGTACGCACGGCATTCGACGCCATGGCCAGCCGTCTGTCCGTCCGCCCACAGGTCGCCGCCGAGGTGGACGACATGGCCATGATGCGCCTCTTGGCACGAGAGGACATCGGCCTTGCGCTTGTCGCACCGATCGTCGTGAAAGACGAATTGACGTCAGGGCGCCTCAAGGAGGCCGAGGAACACCCAAGGATCAAGGAAACCTTTTTCGCCATCACGCTGCGGCGGCGGTTTCCGAACCCCTTGGTTCAGGACCTTCTCAAGCAAACCACCGAAACCTCGTTGTTGTCTTGACGGGCAAAGCGTGGCCGCTCACAGGGGCGGCACAGCCACGGCCCCTTGCGCCGGAAAGATCGGGGCTTGAGCCCGGTTGACGCTGCCACCCTTTAATATGTCGCAAAACCATCTAGAGTTTGGGGGGCGTGGTTGCATAACATACGGACCGGCGCAGCTCGTCTTTTCCAAAGCGGCCCGCGTATCGGTCAGTCAAAAAGGCGTTAAGATATGCGAGAACGACAAGGTCTCGATCCAACGGATATTCGCATTCTCAGTGCCGTCCAAAAGCATGGACAGTTGAGCAAGACCAAACTGGCCGAGCTTGTGAACCTGTCGGCCACGCCCTGCTGGGCACGCCTGAACCGGCTGCGCGCGGCGGGCTATATCCGCGGCTATCACGCCGATATAGCGCTTGAGCGGGTGATCGATGCGACACGGGTGGTGGTGACGGTATCGCTCACCCATCACCGCAAGGCCGATTTCGACCGGTTCGAGACCTACATCAAGCAGATCGACGAGATCATCAATTGCGTCGCCACGGGTGGCGGGATCGATTACGTCATGACGGTGGTCTGCCCCAACCTGTCATCCTTTCAGGCCTTGATGGATGATCTGCTCTCGGCCGATCTGGCGATTGATCGTTACATGACCTATTTCGCCACCCGCCTGATCAAGGCCGAGCAGCCCAACCTTGCCAAACTGGTGGCCGAGCGGAACCGATAGTGTTTGCGACACCGGCGTGTCGCTACTTGGCAACTTGGTCCAATCGGTCCTTAAAGCCCTGAATCCAAGCCTGAACGGTCTGCGTAAGCCCCGATTTTTAGGCCGGAATTTCAAATGAAACCGATTACATCCGCCGCAGGAGACAACGCCGCCTAGGGCCGGGCCCGAAGCGCAAATGAGGGTGGAGAACATCATGCAACTGCAAGACTTTGGCTTTGGTACTCAAATTCGCAAATCGCCTTACTTCGACGCCACCGTGCGTTGGGGTGCACAGGGTTTCTCGGTGTATAACCACATGTATATCCCGCGCGACTTCGGCGACCCCGAACAGAACTTCTGGAACCTCGTGAACGATGCGATCCTGTGCGACGTGGCGGTTGAGCGTCAGGTCGAAATCACCGGCCCCGATGCCGCGAAGTTCACCCAGATGCTCACCCCCCGCGACCTGTCCACCATGGCGGTGGGTCAGTGCAAATATGTCCTGATCACCAATGCCGAGGGCGGTATCCTGAACGATCCGATCCTGCTCAAGCTGGGTGAAAACCACTTCTGGCTGTCGCTGGCCGATAGCGACATCCTGCTGTGGGCGCAGGGCGTGGCCGTGCACTCGGGCCTTGATGTGACCATCACCGAGCCCGATGTCTCGCCGCTGCAACTGCAAGGCCCGAAATCGGGTGAAATCATGCAGGAACTCTTTGGCGAGGAAATCATGGACCTGCGCTATTACTGGTTCATCGAGGCCGAGCTGGACGGTATCCCGCTGATTGTCTCGCGCACCGGTTGGTCCAGCGAGTTGGGCTATGAAATCTACCTGCGCGATTCCACCTATGGCGATGCCCTGTGGGAGCGGATCATGGCCGTTGGTATGCCCATGGGCCTCAAGCCCGGCCACACCTCGACCATCCGCCGCATCGAAGGTGGGATGCTGTCGTACCACGCCGATGCCGACATCAGCACCAACCCCTTCGAGCTGGGTTTCGACCGCCTCGTGAACCTCGACATGGAGGCCGATTTCATCGGCAAGTTCGCCCTGCAACGCATCCGCGACATTGGCGTCGCCCGCAAGCAGGTGGGCCTGATCATTGATGGCGAGCCGATGAGCGGCCCCAACACCGCCTTCTGGACCATCAACCACCAAGGCGAAACCGTGGGCAAGGTGACCTCGGCGGTCTACTCCCCGCGCCTGAAGAAAAACATCGCGCTGGCCATGGTGGCGGTTGAGGCTGCCGAACTGGGCACCGATTTGGAGATCCTCACCCACACCGGCGAGACCACCGCGACCGTCGTGGAAAAACCCTTCTTCGACCCGCGCAAGCAGATTGCCGCCACGGGTGCCGCCATCGACGCGCAGGCCACCGCATGAAGGCCGCGATGCTTTCCGATCTCGCGGTCGAACTGCACTGGCACCGCGACGAACCGGCGTTGGAAACCGGCAAGTATTCCAACGCCCATATGGTGCAGTACAACAGCACCTACGAGGTACAAGTGGACTCCGCCCCTGATTGGGGCGGCGACCCCGACAACACCAACCCCGAACAGGCCCTCGCCGCGGCCCTGTCAAGCTGCCACATGATGACCTTCTTGGCGCTTTGCGCCAAGGCGGGCTGGCCGGTGGCCAGCTACCACGACTATGCCGAGGCGCATTTGGGCAAGAACCCCAAGGGGCAAATGTCGGTCACGCGGATCGACCTGAACCCGGTGGTGCGCTTCGACACGGGGTTCACGGTCGAGCAGGACAAGCTGGACGAGATGCAGCACCGCGCGCACCGCTATTGCTTCATCGCCAACACGCTGGCCGACAGCGTGGAAATCAACGTCAACTAACCCCCGCAAAACGGAGCCGCCATGACCACCGACACCGATATTCTGCTGCGTGATCTTTCAGATGACGGCATCCTGCGGCTGACCCTCAACGACGCGGGCCGTCGCAACGCCCTGTCCGAGGCGATGATGACCGAACTGGGCGGGGCCATTGCCGAGGCGGGCGAAAACCCGGACGTTCGGGTGATCGTGCTGGCCGCCAATGGCCCGGCCTTCTGCGCCGGTCACGACCTCAAGGAAATGACCGCCGGACGCGAGGCCGGGGATCGGGGCCGCGCGTATTTCACGCGCGTCATGGCGCAGTGTTCCGGCGTGATGCAGGGGATCGTCAACTGCCCCAAGCCGGTGATTGCCGAAGTGACCGGCATTGCCACCGCCGCCGGCTGCCAATTGGTGGCAAGCTGCGATCTGGCCGTGGCTGCGGAAAGCGCCAAGTTCAGCACCCCAGGCGTGCATATCGGGCTGTTCTGCTCGACCCCCATGGTGGCGCTGTCGCGCAATACCTCCAACAAGCACGCCATGGAAATGCTGCTGACAGGCGATATGACCCCCGCGCCCCGCGCCGCTGAAATCGGCCTTGTGAACTATGCCGTAGCCGAGGATGCGTTGACGGAGACGACCATGGAAATGGCCCGCAAGATCGCCTCGAAATCCAGCATGACACTGGCCACCGGCAAGCGCGCCTTTTACGCCCAACGCGAAATGCCCTTGGCCGAGGCCTATGACTATGCGAGCCAAGTCATGGTTGATAACATGCTGGCCCATGATGCCGAGGAAGGCATCGGTGCCTTCATCGAAAAACGCGCGCCCCAGTGGCAGGACCGATAAAAGACATGACCGAAAACCCCTACAACACCGGCCTTGACCGCACCCCGGCGAACTATCAACCGCTGACACCGCTCAGCTTTCTGGAACGTGCGGCCAGTGTCTTTCCCGATCACACCGCCATGGTCCACGGGGATTTGCGCCGCAACTACAGGGATTTCTATGCCCGCTCGCGGCAACTGGCCTCGGCCCTAGCGGGGCGCGGCATGGGGCGGGGCGATACGGTCTCGGCCATGCTGGCCAACACCCCCGCGATGCTGGAATGCCATTATGGCGTACCGATGTGCGGTGCGGTCCTTCATTCGATCAACACCCGGTTGGATGCGGCGATCATCGCCTTTCAACTGGATCACGCCATGGCGAAAATCGTCATCGTGGACCGTGAATTCGCCCCCCTGATGGCCGAGGCTTTGACACTGGCCAAAGTCACGCCGCTGGTGGTCCAATACGATGACCCCGAATACACCGGCCCCGGCGCCATGGAGGGGGCCGAGGATTACGAGGGTTTCGTGGCATCGGGCGATCCGGACTTTGCATGGCTCATGCCCGAGGATGAATGGGACGCGATCTCGATCAACTACACCTCCGGCACCACGGGTGACCCAAAGGGCGTGGTTTCACACCATCGCGGGGCTTACCTTCTGGCACAGGGGAACGCGCTGACAACCTCGATGGACAAGCACAGCGTTTACCTCTGGACCCTGCCGATGTTTCATTGCAACGGCTGGTGCTTCCCCTGGACTTTGTCTGCCATCATCGGCACCCACGTCTGCCTGCGGCAGGTCCGGTCCGAACCGATCTGGCGGGCCCTCGCCGAAGAAGGAGTCACGCATCTGTGCGGCGCGCCGATCGTTATGTCGCTCATTGAAAGCGCCCCGGCCGAGGAAAAACGCGAACTTGACCGCCGGGTGCAGTTCTTCACCGCCGCCGCCCCGCCGCCCGAAAGCCTTTTGGCCAGCATGGATGCGGCGGGCTTTGACGTGACGCATTTGTACGGGTTGACCGAAACCTACGGCCCGGCAGTGGTCAACGAATGGCACGCCGATTGGTCCGCCCTGCCCGCCGCCGAACAGGCCCGCCTGAAAGCCCGCCAAGGCGTGCGCTACTTGCCGCTGGAACAGCTTGACGTGCTGGACCCCGACACCATGCAGCCCGTCCCACGTGACGGCGAAACCATGGGCGAGGTGATGTTCCGTGGCAATGTCGTGATGAAAGGTTACTTCCGTAACGCCGAAGCCACGCAAAAGGCCCTGTCTGGCGGCTGGTTCCACTCGGGCGACTTGGGCGTCGTGCATCCTGATGGCTATATCCAGCTCAAGGATCGCTCCAAGGACATCATCATTTCAGGCGGCGAGAATATCTCGTCGATCGAAGTGGAAGAGGCCCTGTACCGCCACCCATCGGTCGCGGTTGCGGCGGTGGTGGCCATGCCACACGAGAAATGGGGCGAAACGCCCTGCGCCTTCGTCGAATTGAATGTCGGCCAAGAGGTGGACGAGGCCGGCCTGCGCAACTGGTGCCGCGAACATCTGGCGCATTACAAGGTGCCCGGTCGGATCATCTTTGAAACGATCCCCCGCACCTCGA